>NZ_POQT01000009.1 GCF_002938435.1 Blastococcus saxobsidens | reverse complement strand
GCGGTCATGGCGAGAGGGAAACGCCCGGTCACATTCCGAACCCGGAAGCTAAGCCTCTCAGCGCCGATGGTACTGCCCTGGAGACGGGGTGGGAGAGTAGGACACCGCCGGACATACTTTCACCGAAGGGGCCCCAGCATCCGTGCTGGGGCCCCTTCGCCATTCCCGGACGCCCCCCGGCGGAAAGCACACGAGCCGCCGGGCGGAAGGCGCACGAACTGTCGGGCAGAAAGCGCACGAGCTGCCGGGCGGAAAGTGCACGAAGCGCCGGAGCGTCCTGCGGCCCGCGGGTCCTCGTCAGCGGCGAGGACGCGCCTCCTTCGTCGTCGCGCCGACGTTGTCGGCGAACCACGCATTGAGCGTCACGAGATCCCGCCACGACTCGCGGACGCGGTCGAGGGCAGCCGGCGTGTGCAGCCACTCCTCGGGCGTCCAGTGGCGCGTGGCGTACAGGGACCGGTGCTTCAGCAGGTCGATGCTGTCGTCGTCGGCGGAGAAGCCGGCCGGGACGCGGACCAGGCGGTCCCCCTCGATCTCCCACCCGCCGGCCTGCAGGCGGTCCACCTCCGATGCCAGCCGCGGCCCCTGCACGTCGTCGGCAACCGCACGGCGGTACCGCGCGACCTGGTCGGACTCCAGACGCCAGCACCCGCCGGAAGCGACCAGTCCTTCGGCGGAGATCTGCACGTACCAGGAACCCGCGCCGCGGCCCTCGGGCGTGACGACCGCACCCTGGTGCGTCTTGTACGGGGTCTTGTCGTGGCTGAAGCGCACGTCCCGGTAGGGCCGGAACACCTTGGCCGCGCCGAACTCCGGCGCCAGCTCCTCGACCAGCGCAGTCATGGGGGCGCGCACGGAGGCCTCGTACGCCGCGCGGTGCGCCGTCCAGTAGGTCTTGCTGTTGTCGGCCTCCAGGCCCTCGTAGAAGACCAGCCCCTCGTCGGGGAAGCCGCCGAAGCTCATCGGCCCTCGTCCTCCTGCTCCAGCGCGGCGTGCCAGCGCACTTCCCGCAGCGGTTCGTCTCCGGTCTCCAGCGTCCGCGCCCAGCCGTCGGCTGCCCAGCCCGCGGACTCGAAGAAGTCCGCCGAGACGCGATCGGTCTCGAGCAACCACGCCTGCAGCTCCACCACGCCGTCCGCGGAGGCGTGATCGGCGACCGCGGCCAGCAGCCGGCTGCCGTGGCCGCGCCGCCCCCATCGCGGCTCCACCAGCAACGGGCCCAGCTCGGCGGCCGCCGGATCGTCCTCGACCGGCGCGACGGCCGCGAACCCCACCACCTCGTCCCGCTCGAGCGCGACCAGCACGCGGTACCGCGGGGTGGGCGGTGCGGCGATCGCGGCGGCCCACGAGGCGGTGACCCCGTCGGCGTCCCAGTCGTCGAGGACGGCCGCCGGGAGGACCGCGCGGTACGCCGTCCGCCAGGTGGTGCCCTGCACCCGGGCGATCGCCGCGGCGTCGGCGGGACGGGCGGGGCGGACGGAGACGTCGGCCGACCCCGTGAGGCGGGGGAAGGGCGGCAGCGAGGTCACCCCAGCAGCGTATGTGCCCAGCTCCGGGCCGCCGACGTCGTACCCGGCAGGCAGGATGCGACGACGTGACCGCTGTCGAACGGCTGCCCGCCGCGCTGGCCAGGCGCATCGCTCTCGCGGCGCAGGGGTTCGCCGAGCCACGACCGGCCACCGCGATCGGCACACGCCAGTTGCGCCGGCTCACCGATCGGCTGGCGGTGGTGCAGATCGACTCGGTGAACGTGCTGTCCCGCTCGCACTACCTGCCCGCCTTCAGCCGGCTCGGCCCCTACCCGCGACCGTCGCTGGATGCGCTCTCCAACCAGCGGCACGAGCTGTTCGAGTACTGGGCGCACGAGGCGTCGTTCCTCCCGGCGCGCCTGCACCCGTTCCTCCGCTGGCGCATGGCCGCCGCCGACCAGGAGGCGTGGGGCTCGATGACCCGGGTGCAGCGCGAACGGCCCGAGTACGTCGCCGCGCTGCTGGACCGGGTCCGCGCCGACGGCCCGCTCAAGGCCAGCCAGCTGCAGGAGGAGCGCCCCAACCGCCCCGGGAGCATGTGGAACTGGCACGCGGGCAAGGCCGCGCTGGAGTACCTGTTCTTCACCGGCGCGCTCACCGCCACCGCGCGGACCGCCGGCTTCGAGCGGGTCTACGACCTGCCCGAGCGTGTCCTGCCCCGCCACGCCCTGGAGGCGTCCACCCCACCGCGGGCCGACGCCGTCCGGGAGCTGGTCCGCACCGCCGCGCGAGCCCTGGGCGTGGCCACCGAGACCGACCTGCGCGACTACTTCCGCCTCAGCCCTGCCGACGCGAGGACGGCGATCGCCGAACTGACCGACGCCGGGGAGCTCCAGCCGGTCGAGGTCGCCGGCTGGGGGCGCCCGGCCTACCTGGACCCGGCGGCCCGCCGTCCCCGGTGGATCCGGGCGCAGGCCCTGCTGAGCCCGTTCGACTCGCTGGTGTGGGAGCGACCGCGCGTGGAGCGCATCTTCGGCTTCCGCTACCGGCTGGAGATCTACACGCCGGCGGCCAAGCGGGTGCACGGCTACTACGTGCTGCCCTTCCTCCTGGGCGACCGGCTCGTCGCCCGGGTCGACCTCAAGGCCGACCGGCAGGCCGGTGTCCTGCGGGTGCAGGCCGCGCACGCCGAGGAGGGGGTCGAGCGATCCGCGGTCGCCGCCGCGCTGGCCGGGGAGCTGCGGCTGATGGCGGCCTGGATGGACCTCGGCGACGTCGCCGTCGCCGAGCGGGGCGATCTGTGGCCCGGGCTCAGCGGCGCGCTGCGGAGTCCGTCGTCCCCGGGCTGAACCCGGCAAGCCGGCGCACCACCGCCAGCCCGGCCGGCTCGCCCGGCCAGTGCCGCGCCGTGGCGTCGTCGCCGGCGCAGCGGACCACCGAGCGCAGCGCCCACGCGACGACCACCACGTCGTCGGCGTACCCCAGGACCGGCACGACGTCGGGGACGAGGTCGATCGGCGACAGCAGGTAGCCCAGCAGCAGCCACAGCCGGACCCGCAGGCGCCGGGGGAGGCCACGGTCGGCGGCGAGCCGTCGGACGAGCCGCACGACGTCGGGGAGCAGGCGCAGGCCGTCGCGGACGGTCAGCCCGTCCGGGCGGGTCCGCCAGAGGGCGGCGAGCAGCGCCAGCCAGACCAGCAGCAGTCCACCGGCGACCGCGAGCAGCACCCGGCCCCCGTCCACGCCCGTCAGTGTGCCGGGAGCGGAGACCCCCGGCCGTAGGCTCGGTGCGTGCCAGAGGTCGCGCCGCTCCGGGTCCAGGTCATCGCGCAGACGCAGTTCACCCCGCCGGTGGACGTGCCGTGGGAGACCGACGTCGACGGCGGCCAGGCGCTCGCCGAGTTCGCCGGCCGGGCCTGCTACCAGTCCTGGGACAAGCCCGTGCCCGCCACGGCCACCAACGCCGGCTACCTGCGGCACATCCTCGAGGTCGGGCACCTCTCGGTGCTCGAGCACGGCAGCGTCACCATGTACCTGACCGGCATCTCGCGGTCGCTGACCCACGAGTTGGTGCGGCACCGGCACTTCTCCTACAGCCAGCTCTCCCAGCGCTACGTCCCCGAGGACGACGCCGCCGTCGTCGAGCCGGCCGTGATCGCCGAGGACCCGGAGCTGCACGCGCGGTTCCTCGCCGCCACCGAGGCCGCCGCCGCCGCCTACGCCGCGCTGCTCGAGGGGCTGGAACGGCGCCTCGCCGACGTACCCAACGCGGGGCTGCGCCGCAAGCAGGCCCGCCAGGCGGCCCGCGCGGTGCTGCCCAACGCGACCGAGACGCGCATCGTCGTCACGGGCAACTACCGGGCCTGGCGGCACTTCATCGCCATGCGCGCCAGCGAGCACGCCGACGTGGAGATGCGGGAGCTGGCGGTCGCCTGCCTGCGCGAGCTGCAGCGGGTCGCGGGCAACGTGTTCGGCGACTTCCGGGTCAGCGTGCTGGCCGACGGCACCCAGGTGGCTGCGAGCCCGTTCGTCACCGAGGGCTGACGCCTCGTCGGCACCTCCCGGCACCTCCGTCGCTGCCCTTCCGGCGCTGTCGGCAGGCGGTCGTAGGCTCGGACCGTGGCAGCCGCGATCGACACCCAGTACGAAGACCTCCTGCGGCGGATCCTGGAGCAGGGGACGCCGAAGCAGGACCGCACCGGCACCGGCACGGTGAGCCTGTTCGGCGAGCGGCTGCGGTACGACCTGTCGGAGACCTTCCCGCTGGTGACGACCAAGAAGGTGCACTTCCGCTCGGTCGCCGTGGAGCTGCTGTGGTTCCTGCGCGGCGAGAGCAACGTCGGCTGGCTGCGGGACAACGGCGTCACCATCTGGGACGAGTGGGCCTCACCCGAGGGCGAGCTGGGCCCGGTCTACGGGGTCCAGTGGCGGTCCTGGCCGACGCCGGACGGGCGGCAGGTCGACCAGATCGCCGACCTGCTCCAGACGCTGCGCACCGACCCCGACTCCCGGCGCATGATCGTCTCCGCGTGGAACGTCGCCGCGCTGCCGGACATGGCGCTGGCCCCCTGCCACGCGTTCTTCCAGTTCTACGTCGCCGACGGCAAGCTCTCCTGCCAGCTCTACCAGCGCAGCGCCGACATGTTCCTCGGCGTCCCCTTCAACATCGCCAGCTACGCGCTGCTGACCCGCATGCTCGCCGACCAGGTCGGGCTCCAGCCGGGTGACTTCGTGTGGGTCGGCGGGGACTGCCACATCTACAGCAACCACGTCGACCAGGTGCGCGAGCAGCTCTCCCGCGAGGTGCTGCCCTTCCCGACGCTGGAGCTGGCGCCCGCGCCGAGCCTGTTCGACTACACCTTCGAGCATTTCGCGGTCGCCGACTACCGGCACCACCCGGCGATCCGGGCAGCCGTGGCGGTGTGACCGGGTCCGGAGGCCCGCAGGGGCAGCACGGCATCGGGATGGTCTGGGCCCAGGGCCGCGGCGGCGTGATCGGCGCCGACGGCGGGCTGCCCTGGCACCTGCCCGAGGATCTGGCGCTGTTCCGCCGGCTGACCACCGGTTCGACGGTCGTGATGGGCCGGCGCACCTGGGAGTCGCTGCCCGAGCGGTTCCGGCCGCTGCCCGGCCGGCTCAACGTAGTGCTCACCTCCCGCCGCGGGTGGTCCGCCGACGGCGCCCGCCCGGCGACGTCGGTGCAGCAGGCGCTCGACGAGCACCCCTCGTGCTGGGTGATCGGTGGGGGAGCGGTCTACGCGGCCTTCCTGCCGCACGCCGACCGGCTGGTCGTGACCGACGTCGACGTCGCGGTCGAGGGCGACACCTGGGCTCCGGCGCTGGACGGGAGCTGGACGCGGTCGTCTCGGACGCCGGACAGCGGGTGGTCGACATCGGCGGCCGGCCTGCGCTACGCGGTCTCGGAGTACGTGCGCCGTGGGCTCGGCGAGACGTCGGCGCGCGGCTCGGTAGATTCCTCGTCATGACCACCGACCCCGCCCGTCCGTTCGGGCGCGTCCTGACGGCGATGGTCACCCCGCTCGCCGAGGACGGTTCGATCGACCTGTCCGGGGCCCAGCAGCTCGCGGCCCACCTGGTCGACCGCGGCGGCAACGACGGGCTGGTCGTCTTCGGGACGACGGGTGAGTCGCCCACCATGAGCGACGCCGAGCAGCACGCCGTCCTCGAGGTCGTGCTGGACGCGGTGGGCGACCGCGCCACCGTGGTCGCCGGCGTGGGCACCAACGACACGGCCCACTCCATCGACAAGGCGCGGTCGGCCGAGCGGCTCGGCGCCCACGGTCTGCTGGTCGTCACCCCGTACTACAACCGGCCGCCGCAGGCCGGGCTGCTGCGGCACTTCACCTCGATCGCCGACAGCACCGACCTGCCGGTGATGCTCTACGACATCCCGGTGCGCACCGGCCTGCCGATCGAGGTGGAGACCCTCGTGCGCGCCGCCGAGCACCCGCGGATCGTGGCGGTCAAGGACGCCAAGGGAAACCTCGGCGACCTCGCCTGGACGCTGGCCCGCACCGACCTCGCCTACTACAGCGGCGAGGACATGCTGAATCTCCCGATCCTGGCGCTGGGCGGCGTCGGCGTCGTCAGCGTCGTCAGCCACCTCGTCGGTCCGCGCCTGGCCGAGCTGGTCGCCGCCGTCGAGGCGGGCGACCTGGCCACCGCGCGCTCGATCAACGAGAGCCTGCTGCCGGTCTACACCGGCATCTTCCGGACCCAGGGCGTGATCCTGACCAAGGCAGCGCTGCGCGAACTCGGCCTCCCGGCCGGTCCCGTGCGGCCCCCGCTGGTCGATGCCACGCCCGAACAGATCGCGCAGCTGCGCGCAGACCTCGCCGCCGGCGGGGTCCACCTCTGAGAGGCGACGACGTCGTGAGTGGTCAGGTCACCCAGCCCCATCTGGACCTCAAGGCGCCGCCGCCGCTGCCCGAGGGTGGCCTGCGCGTCATGGCCCTCGGCGGCCTCGGCGAGATCGGCCGCAACATGGCCGTGCTCGAGTTCGACGGAAAGCTGCTGGTCATCGACTGCGGCGTCCTGTTCCCCGAGGCCGACCAGCCGGGCGTCGACCTGATCCTGCCGGACTTCGGCGTCATCGAGCACCGCCTCGACGACGTCGTCGCCGTCGTGCTGACCCACGGGCACGAGGACCACATCGGGGCCATCCCGTACCTGCTGCGCATGCGCGAGGACATCCCGCTGGTCGGCTCGCGGTTCACCCTCGCGCTCGTCGCGGCCAAGCTGCGCGAGCACCGGCTGGACGCGACGCTGGTGGAGGTCGCCGCCGGCGACGACCACCTGGCCGGGCCGTTCCACTGCGAGTTCATCTCGGTGAACCACTCGATCCCCGACGCGCTGGCCGTCGCGGTGCACACCCCGGCGGGCGTGCTGGTGCACACCGGCGACTTCAAGATGGACCAGCTGCCGCTCGACGGCGTCCTCACCGACCTGGGCGCCTTCGCGCGGCTCGGCGTCGAGGGCATCGACCTGCTGCTGGCCGACTCCACCAACGCCGAGGTGCCCGGCTTCGTCACCCCGGAGCGGTCCATCGGCCCGGTGCTCGACGACGTCTTCGCCCGCGCCTCGCAGCGGCTGATCGTCTCCAGCTTCGCCAGCCACGTGCACCGCATCCAACAGGTGCTCGACTGCGCCGACAAGCACGGCCGCAAGGTGGCGCTGGTGGGCCGCTCGATGGTCCGCAACATGGGTGTGGCCCGCGACCTGGGGCTGCTGCGTGTGGCGCCCGGCCTGATGGTCTCCCTGGACGACGCCGCGAAGATGCCGGCGGAGCAGGTCGTGCTGGTCAGCACCGGGTCGCAGGGCGAGCCGCTGTCCGCGCTGGGACGCATGGCTCGCGGCGACCACCACCAGGTCACCATCGAGGCCGGCGACACCGTCGTCCTCGCCTCGTCGCTGGTGCCGGGCAACGAGACCGCGGTCTACAAGGTCATCAACGGGCTGGCCCGCCTCGGCGCGACCGTGGTGCACAAGGAGACGGCGCGGGTGCACGTCTCCGGGCACGCGCCGGCCGGTGAGCTGCGCACGCTGCTGAACGTCGCCAAGCCGCGCTACCTGATGCCCGTGCACGGCGAGTGGCGGCACCTGCGGGCGCACGCCAAGCTCGCCGAGGAGACGGGCATGGCCACCGACCGCATCCTGCTGGCCGAGGACGGCGTCGTCGTCGACCTCGTCGACGGCAAGGCGACCATCGTCGGCTCGGTGCCGATCGGCAACGTGTACGTCGACGGGCTGAACGTCGGTGACGTCGGCGAGGAGTCGCTGCAGGCCCGTCGCATCCTCGGCGACGAGGGCTTCGTCGCGCTGACCGTGGTGGTCGAGCCGTCCACCCGCACGATCGTGCGACCGGTGCACCTGTCGACGAAGGGCTTCTCCGACGACCCGTCGGCGTTCGACGAGGTGCTCCGCCTGGTGGAGGACAACCTGCGCCGGGCGCTGCAGGACGACGACGTCGACGCGCACCGGATGTCGCAGATCATCCGACGCACGGTGGGCAAGTGGGTGTCGGACAAGCACCGCCGCCGCCCGATGATCATCCCGACCGTCCTCGAGGTCTGACGGTCCCGACCTCCGCCGAGGGGTCGGGCCGGACCCTCGAGCCCACGCCCGTGGAGGGGGCCGTGCGGTCACCTTCCGGCCCTCATCGTCGGTGCGCGGGGATCAGGTGACCTGAGATCAGCGAGCGTCCTCCCTCAGCGTCGGCGGTGAGGCAGGACGCTGCGCGATCAGGTCACCTGATCATGATCGGCGCGATGCCCTCGTCGGCGGGCAACGCGAAGCCCCAGACCTGGGCGTAGAACGACAGCTCGCCGTCCAGGGCGGCGCGGATGTTCTCCGCCTTCCGGAAGCCGTGCTGCTCGCCGGGGAAGAGCAGGTAGGCGTGCGGCACGCCCCTGTCCCGCAGCGCGGCGACGATCGCCTCGGCCTGCGACGGCGGGACGACGGCGTCCTCCTCGCCCTGGAAGACGGCGAGCGGGGTGTCCAGGGTGCCGACGTGGTTGACGGGTGACCGCTCGGCGTAGACGTCCGCGCCTTCGGGCCAGGGCGCGACCAGCCCGTCGAGGTAGCGCGACTCGAACTTGTGCGTCTCGGCGGCCAGCGCCGCGAGGTCGGCCACGCCGAAGTGGCTGGCCCCGGCGGTGAACACCCCCGGGCGCATGCTGAGCGCCGCGAGCACCGTGTAGCCGCCGGCCGAGCCGCCGCGGATGGCCATCCGCGACGGGGCCACCCGGCCGCGGTCGGCCAGGTGCCGGGCGCAGGCGACCACGTCGTCGAGGTCCACGACGCCCCACCGCCCCTGCAGCGCGTCGCGGTAGCGGCGGCCGTAGCCGGTGGAGCCGCGGTAGTCGACGTGGGCGACGCAGAAGCCGCGGGACGTGAAGTACTGGATCTCGAGGTTGAGCACGCGGTCGTGGCTGGACGTGGGGCCGCCGTGGACCATGACGATCAGCGGTGGCAACCCGCCGTCCGGGGTCACGTCCGGGTTGGTCGGCGGGTAGACGACGGCGTGCGCCGCAGCGATGCCGGTGCCGTCGTCCGGCGTCGGGAAGGTGACGAACTCCGGCCGCGCGAACCACGCCGGGTCCAGCCCGAGGTCGCGCGCCGGGCGCAGCACCTCGACGGCTCCGCTGTCGGCGTCGACCGACAGCACCACCCGCTCGGCCGCCGGGCCGCCGGCCGCGCAGACGATCCGGGTCCCCTGCGCGCGTACGAAGCCGAACGAGGTGTACGGCAGGTCGAACTCGCGGAGCTCGCCGCCGGGAGAGAGGACCGCGAGCCGGTCGGCGCCGTCGCGGCCGTAGGCCAGCGCGATCCGGCCGTCGTCCAGCAGCGCGTACCGGCTCAGGTCGAACCGCCACTGCGGACCGGCGATGTCGCTGCCGACGTCCAGGACCAGCTCCGTCCCGCCGTCGGGGCGTCGCCGGTAGAGGGACCAGACATCGGTGCGGTCGCAGAGGAACCACAGCGAGCCGTCCGGCCCCCACGTCGGCTGCACCACCGATTCCCCGGGGCCGCCGGACACGACCATCTCGTTACCGTCACCCGACCGGACGACCAGCTGCGCGGCGTCCCAGGGCATCCTGGGGTGGTTCCATTGCAGCCAGGCCAGCGAGGAGCCGTCGGGGGAGAGCCGCGGGTCGGAGACGAAGTCCGGGCCGCTCACCAGCACCTCGGAGCAGCCGTCGGCCGACACCCGCACGATCTCGTCGACCACCTCCGCGGCGGCACCGGAGGCGGTATGCGTCTCGCGCACCGCCAGCACGCCGTCGGGGGTGACCCGCAGGTCGGCGTGACGGGCACCCGCTGGGATCGCCGGCTCCGCGGTCACGGCGACGGGGGATCCGCCGTCGGTGCCGATTCGGTACAGCCGCTGGTCCGAGTGGTTCGTGAACCACAGGACGCCGCGAGACACCGTCCACGCGCCGCCGCCGTACTCGTGGACCCGGGTGCGGGCGTCGAACGGCGCCGGGAGGGCGTCGGTCACCACGCCGTCCGGGGTGCGCCGCACGAGCACCGTGCGGCCGCCCTCGGCGGGGCGCGACTCGGCCCACCAGACCTCGTCGCCGTCGACGACCACCTCCTCGAGGCGGGCGGCCGACCGGACGACGAGCTCCGAGGTGAGGGGCGTGGGCCAGCTGCCGTGGGGGCGCGGGGCGCTCATGGCCGTGACGGTAGCCGGGGCCATCCTGGTGGTCGGCGCTTGCCGGGACCGGGTCCGGACCTGTGGCCGGACCGGGAACCGGCCACTAGCGTGGATCCACGGTGGCGTCCGGGCGCCGTTCCAGGCAGGCAGGTGGATGCCCCGCGACGGCCGGAGCCGCAGTGCCCGTGGCAGGCCACGGTCTCCCGACCAGGATGGACGGTCGACCGGGGCCGGGCGCACCTCCGAGCGGAAAGGGGGATGGGGCGATGGGGCCGCCGAGCGGTCCCGGGCCCCGGACCACCTATGGACGACCACGACCACGACCACCCGCAGTACAGCGAGCTGTCCGAGATGGACGCGAGGGTCCGCGCGCTCGAGACCCTGCTGACCGAGAAGGGTCTGGTGGACCGGGCCGCCCTGGACGCCGTGGTGGAGCGCTACGAGAAGGAGGTCGGTCCGCACAACGGTGCCCAGGTCGTCGCCAAGGCCTGGACGGACGCGGAGTACCGGCGGTGGCTGCTCGAGGACGCGGACGCCGCCATCGCCTCGCTCGGGCACGTGGGGCGCCAGGGGGAGCACATGGTCGCCCTGGAGAACACCCCGGAGCGGCACAACATGGTGGTGTGCACCCTCTGCTCGTGCTACCCGTGGCCCGTGCTCGGGCTCCCGCCGGTCTGGTACAAGTCGCCGGCCTACCGTTCGAAGGTGGTGATCGACCCGCGCGGGGTGCTGGCGGACTTCGGCGTCTCGTTGCCCGAGGGAACCCAGATCAAGGTCTGGGACTCGACGGCGGAGATGCGCTACCTGGTCATCCCGGTGCGCCCTGAGGGGACGGACGGCATGAGCGAGGGGCAACTGGCCGAGCTCGTGACCCGGGACAGCATGATCGGCACCGGGCTCGTCCACGCCCCGTCGGGAGCCGCGCGGTGAACGGCGTGCACGACACGGGGGGCATGCAGGGGTTCGGACCGGTCACCGCGGAGCCCGGCGAACCCCCGTTCCACGACGAGTGGGAGAGGCGCGCCTTCGCCATCACGCTGGCACTGGGTGCACTCG
Source organism: Blastococcus saxobsidens (assembly GCF_002938435.1). Taxonomy (GTDB): domain Bacteria; phylum Actinomycetota; class Actinomycetes; order Mycobacteriales; family Geodermatophilaceae; genus Blastococcus; species Blastococcus saxobsidens. The sequence continues at coordinate 143,545 of NZ_POQT01000009.1, read as the reverse complement.
GGCTCTGGAACATCGACCAGATGCGGCACGAGCGCGAGTCCCTGTCCCCGGCCGAGTACCTGACCAGCAGCTACTACCGCATCTGGTTCCTCGCGGTGGAGCGCGCGGTCCGCGAGCTCGAGCTCCTGGACCGGGAGGGCCTGAGGGCACGCACCGCCGAGGAACTCACCGGGCTGTTCTCGTCACGGTCCAGCTACGAGCGCCCCATCGGGACCGGGCCGGTCTTCCGGGCGGGGCAGCGGGTGCGGACCCGCACCATCAACCCGAGCGGGCACACGCGTCTTCCCCGCTATGCGCGCGGCCGTGTCGGCACCGTGCTCGCGGTCCGTGGTGCGCACGTCTTCCCCGATCGCAATGCAGTGCCGCTCGGCCAGGAGCCGGACCCCGCCCCCGAATGGCTCTACACCGTCGATTTCAGCGCGGGTGAGCTCTGGGGCGAGGGCGCCGACCCGACCGTCACCGTGTCGATCGACGCCTGGGAGCCCTATCTGGAGGCCGCCTGATGGACACGACCGCCGCGGGGACGCTGGCGCGCATCTCCGCGGCTGCGGGTGCCGAGCTGCCGCTGCCGCCGCCCAGCGAGCAGGTCTTCGCCGCTCCCTGGCAGGCGCAGGTCTTCGCGATGACCGTGACCCTGCACGAGGCGGGTGCGTTCTCGTGGTCGGAGTGGGCACGCACCCTGGGGCGGCATGTCTCCGGTGGCCGGCCCGACGGCAGCGACTACTACGAGCGCTGGGCCGACGCGCTGGCAGAGATGCTCCGCAACCGGGGCATCGCGACCCAGGAGGACATGGAGCGGGCGACGAGAGCCTGGCACGAGGCCGCCGCCCGCACGCCGCACGGGATGCCGATCGAGTTGTGATCGACGGGGGTGCCGACCGGATGCGCCGCTCCCCGGGCACGTCCGACGGGCCGGTCCGGCGGCAGTCGGGTCGGAAGACGGACGCCGCGTGCGGGACACGACACCCGGCCTGGCCGTCCCGGGCCCTTGTCGGGATTACCGTCTGACGCATGCCTGCCCGCACCACGTCGACGCGCCGGCCGGCCGCCACCCGCAGCCGGTCCGGATCGACGGCGGCGAGCAAGAAGCGGCCGCCCGCCAAGCGCGCTCCCAATCGCCGTCCGGCCGCCAAGAAGAAGCAGCCGTCCGGTCCCGGTTTCTGGCGGATCGCCAGCGGGGGGTGGAACCTGCTCGCCCGGGGGGCCGGCGGGCTGGCCCGGTCGGTCGCCCGGCCGGAGGAGGCCGAGCCGCTCGCCCCGGAGCACCGCCGTGACGGGGTCGGCCTGGCCGTCCTCGGCCTGGCGATCGTGCTCGGGGCGGCCGCGTGGAGCGACGGCATCGGCCCGGTCGGGGCCGCCCTGACCGGTGGGGTCCGCTGGGTCATCGGCTCGCTCGTGATGGCGCTGCCCGTCGTCCTGTTCTTCGCCGCACTTCGGCTGCTACGCCGCGGACCGCGCCCGGAGGCGCGCGGTCGCCTGGCCATCGGCTGGCTCTGCGCGATCGCCTCGATCCTCGGCGTCGCCCAGGTGCTCGGTTCGCCGGCCAACCCGCAGGAAGGCCGTCCGGGCTCTGGCGGGCTGGTCGGCTGGGCCGTCGGCACGCCCCTGGTCGCCGGGCTCGGCGCCGTCGTCACCGTCGTCCTGCTGTTCCTGCTGGCCTTCTTCGGCCTTCTCGTCATCACCGCCACGCCGGTCCACCAGATCCCCGAGCGGCTGCGCGAGTTCACCGACCGGCTGCTGGGCCGGGAGGACTACGACGAGGACTACGACGAGTACGACGACGAGGAGGACGAGGAGCCCGCACCCGAGGGCCGTCGCCGTCGCTCCCTGTCGGAGGACCTGCTCACCACCGGCCCGATCGACCACGGCGCCTACGCGGAGGCTCCCGAGGCCACCCGCACGACCGACCCCGAGCACACCGTGCTGGCGTCCCCGCCGCCGGTACCGGCCGCCCGACCGCCGATCGTGGACCGCACCTCCCCGCCCGAGGAGCTGCCGCCGATCACCGAGCCGGAGCAGCTCTCCATCCAGCCGGTCGAGGGCGACTACGTCCTCCCGGCGCTGTCCATGCTGCGGCCCGGCGACCCGCCGCGGGCCCGGTCCAAGGCCAACGACGTCGCCATCGAGGCGATCAGCGGCGTGCTCGACCAGTTCAACATCGACGCCGCCGTCACCGGCTTCACCCGCGGCCCGACGGTCACCCGCTACGAGGTGGAGCTCGGCCAGGGCGTCAAGGTCGAGAAGATCACCGCGCTGACCCGCAACATGGCCTACGCGGTGGCCAACGACAACATCCGGATCCTGGCCCCGATCCCCGGCAAGTCCGCCGTCGGCATCGAGGTGCCCAACACCGACCGCGAGAAGGTCAGCCTCGGCGACGTGCTGCGCTCGCAGGCCGCCAAGCAGGACCCGCACCCGATGCTGGTCGGCCTCGGCAAGGACATCGAGGGCGGCTTCGTCTGCGCCAACCTGGCGAAGATGCCGCACCTGCTGGTGGCCGGTGCCACCGGTGCCGGTAAGTCCAGCTGCGTCAACTCGATCCTGACCTCGCTGCTGCTGCGCGCGACCCCCGACCAGCTGCGGATGATCCTGGTCGACCCCAAGATGGTCGAGCTCACGCCCTACGACGGCATCCCGCACCTGATCACGCCGATCATCACCGACCCCAAGAAGGCCGCCACCGCGCTGGCCTGGCTGGTCGAGGAGATGGAGCAGCGCTACCAGGACATGAAGTCCACCGGTGTGCGCCACATCGACGACTTCAACCGCAAGGTGGACAAGGGCGAGATCACCGTCCCGCCGGGCAGCGAGCGGGTCTACCGCCGCTACCCCTACATCCTGGCGATCGTCGACGAGCTCGCCGACCTGATGATGGTCGCCCCGCGGGACGTCGAGGAGCACATCGTCCGGATCACCCAGAAGGCCCGTGCCGCGGGCATCCACCTGATCCTGGCCACGCAGCGCCCGTCGGTCGACGTCGTCACCGGCCTGATCAAGGCCAACGTGCCCTCGCGCCTGGCCTTCTCGACCTCCAGCCTCACCGACAGCCGGGTCATCCTCGACCAGCCGGGTGCGGAGAAGCTCATCGGCATGGGCGACGCGCTCTTCATGCCGATCGGCGCCGGCAAGCCGATGCGCGTCCAGGGTGCCTTCGTCTCCGACGCCGAGATCGAGGCGGTCGTCGAGTTCAGCAAGCGCCAGGCCGAGCCCGAGTACCGCGAGGAGGTCTTCTCCGCCGGCAGCGCGGCCGGCGAGCAGAAGGAGATCGACGAGGACATCGGCGGCGACCTCGACCTGCTCGTGCAGGCCGTGGAGCTCATCGTCACCAGCCAGTTCGGCTCGACGTCGATGCTGCAGCGCAAGCTGCGGGTCGGCTTCGCCAAGGCCGGCCGGCTCATGGACCTCATGGAGAGCCGCGGCATCGTCGGCCCCTCCGAGGGTTCCAAGGCCCGCGACGTCCTCATCAAGCCCGACGAGCTGGAGTCCGTGCTGTTCACACTCCGCGGCGGCGCGGCCTGATCACGTCGGCGGCCGCGCAGAGGGGCGAGGTCGTCGCCCGGCTCACCCTCCGCGGCGGCGCGGCCTGATCACGTCGGCGGCCGCGCAGAGGGGCGAGCGGGCAGTGGGGGAGACCTCACCCGGATCACCCCGCCGAGCGGTGGGGACATCGCATCCGGCGACTACGATGGCCGGGTGACAGCCGCGCCCGACCATGCCCGGACCGTGGCGGTGGTGACGCTCGGATGTGCCCGCAACGAGGTCGACTCCGAAGAGCTGGCCGGCCGCCTGGCCGCCGAGGGCTACCAGCTCGTCGACGACGCCGACGGCGCCGACGCCGTCCTGGTCAACACCTGCGGCTTCATCGAGACGGCCAAGAAGGACTCGGTCGACGCGATCCTGGCCGCCACCGACTCCGGTGCCTCCGTCGTCGCGGTCGGCTGCATGGCCGAGCGGTACGGCTCGGAACTGGCCGGGGCGCTGCCCGAGGCCACCGTCCTGGGCTTCGACGACTACGCCGACATCGGCGGCCGGCTCGACGACGTCCTGTCCGGTCGTCCCCTGGTGCCGCACACCCCGCGCGACCGCCGCACGCTCCTGCCGATCAGCCCCGTCCAGCGCACCGCCGCCGTCGCGGCGTCGGACTCGCCGGCCATCCCCGGGCACGACTGGCTGCGCCGCAAGCGGCTGGCCTCCGGCCCGACGGCAGCGCTGAAGCTGGCCTCCGGCTGCGACCGGCGCTGCTCCTTCTGCGCCATCCCCACCTTCCGCGGCGCATTCGTGTCCCGGCCGCCGGCCGAGGTGCTCGGCGAGGCGCAGTGGCTGGCCTCCCAGGGCGTCACCGAGCTGGTGCTGGTCAGCGAGAACTCCACGTCCTACGGCAAGGACCTGGGCGACCTCCGCTCCCTGGAGAAGCTGCTCCCCGAGCTGGCCGCGGTCGAGGGCGTCGTCCGCGTGCGCGTCGCGTACCTGCAGCCGGCGGAGCTGCGCCCCGGGCTGCTGGAGCTCATCGCCGGCGGCGGCGGGGGCATCGCCCCGTACTTCGACCTGTCCTTCCAGCACTCCTCGCCCACGCTGCTGCGCCGCATGCGCCGGTTCGGCGGCACCGAGGACTTCCTGCGCACCATCGAGCGCGCCCGTAGCCTGGCCCCCGACGCCGGGTTCCGCACCAACGTCATCCTCGGCTTCCCGGGGGAGACCGAGGAGGACGTCGCGGAGCTGGAGCGCTTCCTCACCGAGGGCCGCCTGGACGCGGTCGGTGTCTTCGGCTACTCCGACGAGGAGGGCACCGAGGCCATGCGGCTGCCCGGAAAGCTCGACCAGGCCGAGATCGACGCGCGCGTCCGGCGGGTCACCGACCTCGTCGAGGAGCTGACCGCCCAGCGGGCGGAGGACCGGATCGGCGACCGGGTCGAGGTCCTGCTCACCGAGGACCTCGCCGACGACGAGGGCCCCGGCACCTGGCTCGGCCACGCCGCCCACCAGGACCCCGACTCCGACGGCACCACCACGGTCACCGGCGTCCCCGACGGCGCGGTCGCCGGCCGGCTGGTCACCGCCGAGGTCGTGGGCACCGACGGCATCGACCTGGTGGCGCGCGTGCTCGTGCCCGCCGTCACGCCGGCCGGGCGGTGAGCGCGGTGACCGACGTCGCCCCCGACCCTGCAGCGACCCCGCCGCAGTCGGCCAAGCTGGTCAACCTCCCCAACGCCCTGACCGTGCTTCGGCTGGCCGTCGTCCCGGTGTTCGCCGTGCTCCTGCTCAAGGACGACGGGCTGGACGACGCCGGCCGCTACTGGGCGACGCTGGTCTTCGGGCTGGCCATCATCACCGACCGGTACGACGGGCAGATCGCGCGGCGCACCGGCCAGGTGACCGAGTTCGGCAAGCTGGCCGACCCGATCGCCGACAAGGCGCTCACCGGCACGGCGCTCATCGGGCTCTCCGTGCTCGCGTTCCTGCCCTGGTGGGTCACGGCGGTGATCCTGGTCCGCGAGGTAGGGGTCACCCTGCTGCGCTTCTGGGTCATCCGCCACGGGGTGATCGCGGCCAGCCGGGGCGGCAAGGCGAAGACCGTCGTCCAGGCGCTGGCCATCGCCCTCTACATCCTGCCGCTGAGCGGCCTGATGGCCTCGGCCCGCTGGTGGGTCATGGCCGTGGCCGTGGTGCTCACGGTGCTGTCCGGCCTCGACTACGTCTACCGCGCCGTCACGCTGCGCCAGACCAGCGCCCGCGCGATGCGTGCCGCGACCGCCCGCCGCGCCGCAGGGCCGAGCACCGGCACCCGCACCGACACCGCCGCCTGAGCCGCCACCCCGCCGGTCGGGTACGGGGTCCGCGACCGGCGGGTCCTCAGAACATCGGCCCCTCGGGTGCCGTGCCGAGCGCCATGGCACCGGCCGGGTCCAGGTCACAGCGCAGCCGAACCGGGCCGGCCGCGGCGGGCCCGGGCAGGCGCTCCGCGCCGCGGGCACGGCTGCCCACCCGCACCTCCAGCAGCGGCTGCCCGTCGACCGGTCCGGGCAGCGGGACGACCGCGGCCAGGCCGATGGAGTAGTCGGTCGTGATCCCGCCGCCCGACCACACCTCGCGGCCGTCGAGCAGCACGGTCACCTCATCGTCCCGGAAGCCCGTCCCGAGCTCCAGCACCGCCGGCTCCGTCATGGTGGTAATGGTGCCGCCTCCGGGGCCGGGAGCGGGATGCTCGCTCCCGGCCCCGTCGGCCACCCCTCAGCCGTCCTCGCCCTCGTCCAGCACGGTCAGCGCGGCGTCGGGCAGCTGCTTGTCCGCGGCCAGCCGGCCGGCGTCCCTGCGCAGCTCGCGCGCCCCGTGACGGTCGCCCTCGGCCGCGTGGCTGCGGGCGAGGTATCCCATGACCTGGAGCAGCGTGAGGTCGTCCAGGCCGTCCCTGCCGCGGGAGGCGTCGATCGCCGGTTGGAGCAGGGCGTCGGCCCGGTCCAGATCACGGTCCCGCACCGCGACCGACCCGTCGGGCGCGACCGCGGTGTACGGGCGGGCGGCGTTGATGCCGAGCGCCAGCCGGGCGTAGACGGCGTCCGGGTGGTCGCCGTGCTCCTCGGCGATCTCCTGGAGCGACTCCATGCCGGTCGCCAGCGACGGTGCGTCACTGCCGAGCAGGGTCATGGCCATGCCCACCTCGTCGCCGAGCAGCAGCTCGGCCACGGCGCCGTCCTCGGCGCCGCCGGCTCCCCAGACCCGGACCATGGCGCTGTCGGAGACGACGACGGAGCCGTCCGGAGCGGTGTAGGTGGCCCGGATCCGGTAGGTGCCCGGGTCCTCGAAGACCTGCCCGACAGCGGCGTCGTAGCCGATGTACGCGCTGGCCGGGAGGACCTGTCCCGGCCGGGCGGCCACCAGCTCCGGCTCCGCGCAGTGCAGCACCGGCGGGCGGTGGACGACCGTGTCGCCCTTGGGCCGGCTGATCGTCACCTGCACGATCCCGTACTTCGGGTGCAGGAGCTCGGCCGGGTGCACCAGCTGGCCACGGTCGACGGTCAGCTCCAGCTCCAGGACGACCGGGGTGCCGAGGACCGGGCGAGCGGGCGAGGTGCGCAGCCGCAGTCGCAGGCCGCTGGTGTCGGACACCGGGTCGGGCGGCTGCGCGGGCATCTCGAGCGCGGCTCCGCTGCCGAACGGCGTCCCGCCCATGATCACGTTGTCCCGGAACCCGTGCCGCAGGTGCGCCAGCTCGAGGTCGTCGAACTGGAACGGGAAGGCGCCCCAGAAGGCGGCTGCGCCGCTGGGCGCCCCGCCTCCGGGGTTGTAGTTCTGCGGGTAGTTCATCCACGACAGGGAGCCGGGCCGGTTCGGCAGCGGCGGGGTCATGAACGACTTGTGGAACGAGTGGAACAGGTTGAAGCAGTGCCCCAGCTCGTGCACCGCGACGTAGAGCTGCTCGCGCAGGTTCTGCGGTGTCCCGGCCTGGATGACCTGGTAGAAGCTCGCGCAGCCCTGCCGCTGGAGGCCCTGCTGGTCGAACATGATGCCGCGCAGCCCGGTGCCCAGCTCGTGCCGCTGGGCGTGCAGCAGCCAGACCTTGAACTGCGCCCGTTCCTGCCACCGGGAGAAGTGCGCGGTCATGGCGCCGTGCAGGCTGGCGTTGTTCCACACGTGCCCGGCGGCGGTCGCGAGGGTGGTGGTGCCGCCGGTGTCGAGCACCTGGATGCCCGCCTCCCCGTAGGCGGTGGCCGCGGTGAGGGTGCGGGCCGGGCCGCCGCTGGTCAGCGAGCCGGTGTCGTAGGAGGCGAACGGGGTGACGCCGGCCTCGACGTCCTGCTCGAGCTCCACGACGCGCATCGCCGTCCCCGCGGGCGCGCACACGTACGTGGCGCCGACCGCGCCGCTCGGCGTGCACCACTGGATGGTGGCCGGCGCGGGCGCCTGGAACACGGTGCGCCGCGGGATGGTCACCCGGGCGACCGTGTAGGTGGTGGGCCAGGTGCACCGGGCCGTGCCCACGGCCACCAGCGCGCCGTTGGAGACCGACGTGGTGACCCCGTCGACGGTCCACGAGCCGAAGTAACCGAGCGTCGCCCCCGAGGCGCTGAAGTAGTCACCGCTGAGCTTCTTCAGCGGACGGCGACCGTCGACGTCCACCCGTAGCTCGAGCTGGAAACCCCCGGCCGGGGAGCGGTAGCAGCCGCTGACCTGACGCATCCGCACGGGGAGGACCGGGCGGTCCGGGATGGGGATCGGGGTGATCGGGATCCGTGCGCCCGTCGGCGTCTGGCCGGCCAGCCAGTCCTCCACCGCGGTGCCGACGCCCCCGCCGCCGTTCCCCGCCGCGGCCCCGGGGTCCGCGACGGTATCGGCGCCGCTCCTCGTCATCGCGTCGTCTTCCACCATGGCGGCGTCGCCGGGGAGCGCCGGCATGGTCCCGTCCCCGTCTGCGGTCATCGGTGCGGCGTTGGGTTCGACAACGGTCATTGCGATCAGCTCCTCGAGCGGTGGTCTCACCCGCCTGCTGGTCCCCGACGACGGGTGCGCGGGCACGGTGGCAGCCATCCCGTCACCGAGGCGTCACAGCCGCGTCGCAGGAACCGGCCTCCGCCCGGTGGCCACCGCGGTCAGCTCGGCGCTGGGCTCCACCCCGATCTCGCGGCGCAGCATCCCGCGGAAGCTGTCGTACTGCCGGCGGGCCGCCGCCCAGTCGCCGGCCGCCTGGTGGGCCTCGATGAGGGCCCGCTGGCCGCTTTCCCGCAGCGGGTCGACGAGCACGGCGACCTGGACGGCCTCGACGGCGGCCTCGGCCCGACCGGCGGCCTGCAGCAGCCGGCCCAGCGCCTCGAGGGCGTGCAGAACCCGCAGGGCGAGCCGCTCGCGCAGGACCAGGACCCAGTCGTCGTACCACCCCGGCAGCAGCGCCAGATCGGCGACCGGACCGGGCGGCACGGCCAGGTCGGCCGCGGTCGCGGAGCCGTCGAGGACCCGGTCGCCCCACGCCTCGAGCTCGCGCAGGTCCACCCGCACCGCGTCGTCCAGGCTGAGCGTGAAGCGTTCGCAGCGCACCAGCGGGCAGCCGACCTGCTGCAGCCGCCACAGCGCCGAGCGCAGGTTGCCGCCCGCGCGGCCGTCGGTCACCGAGGGCCACAGCACGCCCGCGGTGGAGCGGCGGTCCACCCCGGCCGGGTGCAGCGCGAGGTAGGCCAGCAGGCGCCGGCTCCCGGGCGGGACGGCGATCGTGCGGTCCGCGACGGTGAGGGACAGGCCGCCGAGCACGCGCACGACCGGCGCGCGCGGGGACGGACCGGCACGGCGGGCATCGTCGACGAACGCGTGCATCCCGCGCCTCCCGGGGCTGGGAGCTCGTTTCCCCCACGGGGATGACGGGAGCGGACTCTAGTGTTCCGGAGTGCTGCGAGGAAGGCGCCGGTGCGCGGGAGCGGCGAGGATGCTCCGGTGACCGCCCCCTCCCCGCCGTCCGGACCGGCCGTCCGGCTGCACCGCGCCCTGCTGGACCGCGGGCAGACGGTGGCCGCCGCCGAGTCGCTGACCGCCGGGCTGTTATGCGCGACCCTGGCCTCGGTCCCCGGCGCCAGCGCCACGCTGCGGGGCGGCGTGGTCGTGTACGCCACTGATCTCAAGGCGGCGCTCGCCGGCGTGCCGGAGGACCTCCTCGCCGCCCACGGACCGGTCGCAGCGGAGACCGCGCAAGCCCTGGCCGAAGGCGTCCGGGTGCGCTGCGGGGCGACCTGGGGGGTCGGGCTCACCGGCGTGGCCGGCCCCGACCCGGTCGACGGCCACCCGCCGGGACGCGTCTACCTGGGCGTCTCCGACGGGACGCGCACCGACGTCGTCGAGCTGGCCCTTCTCGGCGACCGGAACACGGTCCGCGCCTCGTCGGTCGTCGCCGCCATCGAGGCGCTGCTGGCCCGGCTGCGCTGACTGTGAGGCTGGCCGGGTCGGTTCATCGGTGATGGGCTGACAGCTGGCGGCAGCGGGCGTGACCCTTGCTCTGACTGGCCTCGTGCCTTTGCCGGGACTTGTCCGCCTGCTGCTGCCGGCACCGGCCCGGCCGGAGACGTTGGCCTGATCAGGAGCTTGACCGCCAGTTGCCGCTGACGTGTCTCATCACAGTCCTGCCATCTCCGCACCGGACCGGGGCCTGCTGCGTCCCATCTGGTGAGGAGAGAACGCATGTCCATGCTGGCAGAGCTGGTCGAGGTCGTCATCGGCGTCGACACCCACAGCCAGACACACACCGCCGCGGTGGTTGATGCCCGGACCGGTGCGGTGCTGGCCCGAACGACGGTCGCCGCCGATCCTGACGGCTACGCCGAGCTGGTCGCACTGGCCGAGCAGCACTCCGGGCTGCGGGCGTGGGCGATGGAGGGCACCGGCGGCTACGGCGCCGGCCTGGCCCGCCACCTGGGCGACGCCGAGGAGCTGGTCGTCGAACTCGACCGGCCCAAGCGCCCCGCTCGACGGGCCGGAGCGAAGTCCGACCCGATCGACGCCGAACGCGCCGCCCGCGACGCGCTTGCCCGCACTCGGCTGGCCCAGCCCAAGACCGGGCCCGAGCGGGCGGCACTGCAGATGCTCCTGACCGCCCGCCGAGCCGCGGTGGAGGCCGCCACCGCCGCTCAGCGGCAACTGCTGGCCATGATCATCACCAGCCCGGAGCCGGTGCGCGCCCGGTTCCGCGGCCAGACCACCCGCGCGATGATCACCACCGCCGTCAAACTGCGGCCGGGCGCCAGCAACGGAGACATCGAAACCGTCACCGCGCTGACCGTGCTCCACGACCTGGCCCGCCGCATCCGCTTCCTCGAAACCGAGGCGCTCGACCACGAGAAGTCCATCCGCACCATCGTGCGGTCCTGGCGGCCCGATTTGCTCGAGCTCACCGGGGTCGGCCCCATCATCGCGGCCACCGTGCTCACCGCCTGGTCCCACCCGGGCCGCTGCCGCAACGACGCCGCGTTCGCGATGCTCGCCGGCACCGCCCCCATCCCGGCGTCCTCGGGCAAGACCGTGCGCTACCGGCTCAACCGCTCCGGTGACCGCCAACTCAACAGGGCTGCACACCGTCGTCCTTTGCCGGCTGCAACGAGACGAGCGCACCCGCGCCTACGCCGACCGCCGGCGAGCACAAGGCAAGACCGACCGCGAGATCAAGCGCTGCCTCAAGCGCTACGTGGCCCGCGAGCTCTACCGACGACTCGAAAGCCCACACACAACCCTTGACGCGGCATAGGAGCGTCCCGGCCGTGCCCCGTGGAAGGCGACGGCCCGCATCGGCGTTACGCCATGAGCGGACTCGGGCCCGTCGGTGGGCTGACGGTGCGCGCGCCGCGTACCGTGAGCGCACGGTGCCTGACGGCACCGCCGCTTCCCCGCAGGCAGGACAGGAGACGGCCATGACGCTGCTGCGCACCCAGCTCGGATACACGCTGCGCGGCCACCGGCTGCGTCAGCACCGCACGTTGCGCGACGTCTCCGGGGCCGCCCGGGTCAGCCTCGGCTACCTCTCCGAGGTGGAGCGCGGCCAGAAGGAGGCCTCCTCGGAGCTGCTCGCCTCCATCTGCGACGCCCTCGAGCTGGAGCTGGCCGACCTGCTGGCCGAGGTGAGCCTGGAACTGCGGGTCGCCGCCGCCGGAGCCGACGTCCGGCCGCTCGCCGCCCCTGGCGAGAACCGCGAGGCCGAGCCCGCCGCTGCCGCCGAGCAGGGCGCCCCGGCCGCCGAGCCTGCGCTCGCGCTGGTCGGTGCGGGCGCGCAGGGTCGTGCCGCGCGTCGTCAGGGCGACGCGGTCTCCCTCGCCGCCTGAACCGCACCCGCGCCGAACTGCTGGCCGGCGCGCCCGCGCCTTCGCCGCGCACGGGTTGCGGCGCAGCACCATGCAGTCGGTGGCCGCCGAGGCCGGCGTCGCCAAGGCCACGCTCTACGACTACTTCCCCACGTTGGACGACGTCGTCCGGGCGCTGCTGGCCGCGGAGCTGGACCGGCTGAGGACCCTGGCCTCGTCGGCCCCGGCCGTCCTCGCCGACGAGCTCGCCACCCACCCCGTGCTGCGCCGGCTGGCCGATGCGGAGCCGGAGCAGCTGGCCGTGCTGCTGGGCGCCGACGGGGAGCACTGGGCGCAGCTGACGGCGTGGCTGGGCGGGATGCTGCACGTCGACGCCGACGCGGCCGAGCTGGCCGGCCGGTGGCTCGTCGGCGTCGTCGTGCAGCCCGGGCGCACCACCGGACGACGGCGTCAGGCGGCGGTGCTGGCCGCGGTCGCGCCCGCCGGCGCCTGAATTCCGCCCGCGACCCGCTTCGGCAGACGCGCGGGTCAGGCCGGCGGCAGCGACCGAGTGAGCACGACACGGTCGGCGCCGGGGCCGGCGTGGTCCCCCGACAGGTGGGTGCCGGCCCCCAGCGACGTGTGGAAGGCGAGCGCCACCTCGTTGTCCGGGCGGGTCACCGCCTGGACGACGCGCGCGCCGGTGCTCACGGCCAGCTCGTCGAACCAGCGGCACAGTCGCCGGCCGAGGGACGACCGTCGGTGGTCGTCCCGCACCGCCAGGAGGTGCAGGTAGGCCAGCCGGTCAGCGGTGACGACGCCGAGGACGTAGCCCACGTCCTCGCCGCCGGCGTCCAGGGCGAGGGCGCCGAACCCGCCGAACTGGTGGAACCAGACCGGGTGGTGGAGCGAGCGGGTGTCGGTGTCCCAGAAGCGGTCGTGCTCGGCGAGCAGGCGCGCCCGCACCGGCGTCGCGGACAGTTCCGAGAGCCCGACGATCCGCACGTCCCCGGCCGCGTTCACCGTGCCTCCCGCGCGGCGGTCAGCTCCGCCCGGGTGGGCGGGTCGGCGCCGACCCGGGTGCAGTTCAGCGCCGCCACCAGCGCGGCGTCGTCGACCAGGGCCAGCAGCTGCTCGTCGGAGGCCGCGTCGAGGGCGGCGCGCCCGATGATCCCCGCCGCGAGGAGACCGGCCAGCAGCCCCGCCGCGAGCGAGTCGCCCGCGCCCACCGTGTCCACGACGCGGACGGAGGGGATGGGACGGCGCAGCACCGCGCCGCCCGGCCGGGCGATCCGCAGGGGCTCGCCGCCGTCGGTCAGGACGACCAGGGCCGGACCGCGCCCGGCCCAGCGCTGCGCAGCCTCGTCCAGGTCGCCCGCCCCGGGCTCCAGCCAGGCGAGGTCCTCGGCGCTGACCTTCACCAGGTCGGCGCGGGAGACCAGCGCGTCGAGACGGCGGGTCACCGACGCCCGGTCGTTGCCGAGGGTGGCCCCGACCGGTCCGTCGGCCAGCATCGGGCGGATGTTCGGGTCGACGCTCACCAGCGCGCGGCCGGCGAGGCGCTCGACCAGCCCGGCGATGGCGGTGCTGCCGGGCTCCGTCCAGCTGGAGATCGAGCCGACGTGCAGCGCGCCGACGTCCTCGGGCAGCGCGCGGGCGAGCTCGTCGTCGGTCCACTGCCAGTCGGCGGCACCGAGCACGTGGAAGCCGTAGGCGGGGGAGCCGTCGGGCCCGACGCCGACCACGGCCAGGCTCACCGGTTCCGCCGCGTCGACGAAGCCCGCGGTGTCGACCCCGGCGAGCTCGGCGTGCCGACGCAGGTTGGCCGCCAGCGGGCCGGTGCCGAGGCGGGCCAGCAGGCGTACCGGGGCCTCCAGCCGGCCGGCCGCCACGGCCACGTTGAGCGCGTTGCCGCCGGGGCGGGCGACGTACTGCGGTGCGGTGCCCTCCGGCCCGGCACCGGCCTCCGGAACGGGCAGCAGGTCGACGACGAGCTCCCCGAGGACGCACAGGACGGGGCTGGCGGACGGCACGTGCGCACCCTATCCGCGGCCCGGAGCGCCTGCGTTGGCTGCCGAGGGTGATCACCTGGGACGATGATGAGGACGAGCATCGCCGGGCCGGCCAGCATGCCGGAGCAGGAGGACCCAGTTCCATGCCCAACCCGTTCGTGAAGCTGTGGAAGTACCTGACCGCGTCGGCCAACGCGCAGATCGACCAGCGCGCCGACCCCAAGATCCAGATCGCCCAGGCGATCGAGGCCGAGCAGACCCGGCACCAGTCGCTGGCCAACCAGGCCGCCGCGGTGCTGGGCAACCAGCGCCAGCTGGAGATGCGGCTCAACCGCCAGCTCGGTGAGGTGGAGAAGCTGCAGTCCTCCGCCCGCCAGGCTCTCGTGCTGGCCGACCAGACGCGCGCCAAGGGCGACGCCGCCAAGGCCGCCGAGTACGAGCAGGCGGCCCAGGCGTTCGCCACCCAGCTGGTGGCCGCCGAGCAGTCCATGGAGGACCTCAAGCGCAGCCACGACGAGGCGCTGCAGGCCGCCGAGCAGGCCCGGGGTGCCGTGGAGCAGTCGCGGATGCGGCTGCAGACCACGCTGGCCGAGCGCACCAAGCTGATGAGCCAGCTCGAGCAGGCGAAGATGCAGGAGCACGTCGCCGCCTCGATGAAGCAGGTCAACGAGCTGTCCGCGCCGGGGAACACCCCGAGCCTCGCCGAGGTGCGCGACAAGATCGAGGCCCGGTACGCCAACGCGCTGGGTCAGGCGGAGCTCGCCCAGAGTTCGGTGGAGGGGCGGATGCTCGAGGTGCAGAAGGCGACGCTGGACGTCGCCGGCGCCTCGCGGCTGGACCAGATCCGCGCCTCCATGGGCGGCGGGACGCAGGCCGTCGAGGGCAGCGCGCCCGCCGCGGCGATCGAGCAGGGCGCGCCGTCGGCGCAGCCGGCCGAGCAGCGCCAGGCGCAGCCGGCCGAGCGGCCCGACCCGGCCTGATCACCGGTGCCCGGTCCCGGGCATCCCTCCCGTCGTCGTGGGCGGTCTCCGGTGCTCCGGAGGCCGCCCACGACGCGTCGGGGCAGGGTCAGCCGGGCGTGGCCAGAGGCTGCGGCCGGCCCGGCTCGCCGGTGCGGGCGAGCGGGTCGACAGGGGCATCCGTGGCCTGGCAACGAGGGCACCAGTAGGTCACCCGCTCCTGCGTGTGCGGCCCCTGGTCGCCCATGAGGACGGGGGTCCGGCAGCGGCGGCAGGGCTTGCCCTTGCGCCCGTAGACCCAGTGGTCCTGGCCGCGGCGCAGGTCCCCGGTGGTGCTCTGCTCCGGGCGGTCGCGGTTGGCCAGCATGAGGGTCCGCGCGCGCGTGACCAGAGGTTCGAGCTTCGCGTCCACGTCCGCGACCCGTGCCCAGGGGTGCACCCCGCAGAGAAAGAGCGACTCGACCTTGTAGAGATTGCCGGGGCCGCAGAGGTTGCGCTGGTCGAGGATGGCCACGCCGACCTGCTCGTCGGGGTGCGACCGGAGCCGGCGCAGCGCCTCGGCCAGGTCCCAGTCGGGCCCGAGGACGTCGGGCCCGAGGTGGCCGACCAGCCGATCTTCGTCGGTGGTGGGGACGATCTCGACGTCGTGCAACCGGTAGCCGACGCACTCCCACTCGTCGGTGGCCAGCACGACGCGGACGTCGTAGCCCGGCCCCCCGCGCCACCGCGCACCCGGCCGGTAGATGTGCCAGCTGCCGTCCATGCGGTAGTGCGTCCGGAGCGTGCGCTCGTCGGCCAGCCGGATGAGCATGTGCTTGCCGCGCGGGACGACCTCGCGGACGGTGACGCCGGCGAGGTCGAGCGCGGCCAGCTGCGGCAGGCGGAACTCGCCGCGGCGCAGGGTCGCACCGGCCAGCGCCTGGTTCATGCGCTTGGCCGCCAGCCAGACGGTGTCTCCTTCGGGCACCCGCCCAGTGTCCCTGCCGGCCCCGCGGCGCGTGCGGTCCGAGCGGGGCAGCGGCGCTGCCGGTCAGTGGTGGAGGCGCGGCTGGCCCGGCGGACCCATGGCGGCCAGCGTCACGCTCGCGGTACCGGTGAGCACCACCAGTCCGAGGAGCGAGAGGACGAACAGCTGCGGGACGACGGCTCCGACGACCAGCAGCATGACGCCGACGAGGAACAGCAAGGTGAGGAGAGTGCGCATGAGGTGGTCCCCCTTGGGTGCGCTGACACCTCCAGGGTCCGCCTCCGGCGGCTGGTGGAGCACCCTGCGCGGCGACTCTCCACGCAACCGTCATCTCGTGACGGCGGGGTGACGGCAGCCCGGCCGCCACCGGCCGATGGCGCGGGACCGCCTGTGCGCATCGGCGGGACGATCGGTGCTCGGGGACGCCGATCCGTGAGCCGGCGGCTCCGGTCAGCCGCGCAGCCGCAGGCCCCGGGGCGTGGCGCTGAACCCGGCCGCCTGCAGGGCCGCCGACAGCGGCGTCGACTCGTGCACCGAGGCACCGTCGGCCTTCTGCACGACCATGCGGCCGAGTGCACCGGCGGCGACCGCGCCGGACAGCGCCGTCGCGGCCTCCTTGAGCACCTGCTCGTCCTCGGTCCACGACAGCAGCGTCTTGCCGCCCCGCTCCACGTAGAGGACCAGCTCGCCGTCGACGAGCACGACCAGCGCCCCGGCCTTGCGCCCCGCACGGTGGCCGGCGGCCTTGCGGGCTCCCGTGCCCTCGCCGAGGTCGACCGCCTCGCCGTCGGCCGCCACCGTCCGCTCGGGCCAGGGCAACGCCGCGCCGTAGACGTTGGCCGGATCGGTGGCGGCGAGCACCACCGCGCCGGCCGGGACGCGGTCGGGGGCGGCGAAGCTGCGCAGCCGGTCGACCGATCCGGGGGTGCCGAACTGGGCTGCGCCGAGGGTCTCGACGAAGTACCCGCGCCGGGCGCGGCCGTTCTCCTCGAACGCCCGGAGCACCGGGTAGACGGCGGAGAACCCACCGGCGACCTGCTCCGCCATCACCGCACCGCGGGTGAGCACGCCGTGCCGCTCCAGCAGCGCCTCGGCGCGGGCGGTCGTGCGCCGGGTGCTGTTGGCCTCCCGGTCGGGCAGCCTCGACCAGCGCCCCGCGACCGTGGGCGGGCCGGTGCGGCTGGGCATCGCCGCTCGGCCGACGCGCGGACGCCCGTACCGGCTGCGGGGAACGCGGGGCGCGGCCGTGGCGCGCTTGTGGGTGCCGCCGCCGCCGAGCCGGGTGCGCAGCGGCGCGAGCGTGTCGTTGGTCAGCGCTCCGGCCCAGACGAGGTCCCAGACCAGGTCGGCCAGCGCGGCGTCGTCGGTGGCGCCGAGGGCGTCGGACAGCCCGCGGAAGAACATGGCCTGGCCGCCGGCCAGCAGGTCGAGCAGCGGCTGACCCTCGCCGGCGACCTCGAGCTGCTCCGGCAGCAGCAAGGACGCGAGGTCGGCCGGCACGAGGCTGATCCAGCCGTCGCTGCCGGGCAGCCCGCCGGCGCCGGCCCACAGCACCTCGCCGGCGCTGGTCAGCTCGTCGAGCATGGCGGGGGAGTAGTCGCGCACCCGGGTCGGGAGCACGAGCGACTCCAGCGCGCTGGCCGGCACCAGTGCGCCGGCCAGCTGTTCGACGACGGCGAGCACGCCGTCGGCACCGCGCAGCCGGCTGCCCACCGACTGCCAGGAGGGCGTGAACCGGGCCAGCGTCCCGATCGGGACCGGCTCGACCTCCTGGCGCAGCTTGGCGAGGCTGCGCCGGCGGATCGAGCGCAGCACGTCGGCGTCGCACCACTCCTGGCCGCTGCCGCCGGGGCGGAACTCTCCGCTGACCAGCCGGCCGGTGCCGGTCAGCCGCTGCACCGTGGCGGTGACCACCGCGACGCCCAGCCCGAGACGGGTCGCCACCTCGGCCGGCTGGAACGGGCCGTGGGTGCGGGCGTAGCGCCCGACGAGGTCGCCCAGCGGGTCGGCGACGGGTTCGGTGAACACCTCCGGCACCCCGACCGGCAGGGCCGTGCCCAGGGCGTCGCGCAGCCGCCCGGCGTCCTCGATGGCGACGTAGCGCACCTCGCCGGCGATGCGGACCAGCAGTGCCCGGCGGGCGGCGACCAGCTCGTCCAGCCACGCCTGGGGCACCCCGCGTCGCGCGGCCTCGGCGGCGGTCAGGTCACCGACGACGCGCAGCAGGTCGCCGCCGCCGTCGACGTCGCGCGGGTGCCGCTGCTCCGGCAGCCGCTGCAGCTCCGACTCGATCTCGGCCAACGCCTGCGCGTCGAGGAGCTCGCGCAGCTCGGAGCGGCCGAGCAGTTCGGCGAGCAGGCCGGTGTCCAGGGCGAGGGCCTGCGCGCGGCGCTCGGCCAGCGGGGCGTCGCCCTCGTAGAGGAACTGGCCGACGTAGCCGAACAGCAGCGACTGGGCGAAGGGTGAGGCCGACTCGGTCTGGACGTCGACCACCCGCACCCGGCGGGCGCGGACGTCACGCATCAGCTCGACCAGGCCCGGGACGTCGTACACGTCCTGCAGCACCTCGCGGGCCGCCTCGAGGGTGATCGGGAAGGAGGAGAACTCGCTGGCGACCGAGAGCAGCTGCGCCGCGCGCTGGCGCTGCTGCCACAGCGGGGTGCGCCGCCGTGGGTCGCGCCGGGGGAGGAGCAGGGCCCGCGCGGCGCACTCCCGGAACCGGCTGGCGAACAGCGCCGAGGTGCCCACCTCGGCGGTCACCTCGCGCTCGACGTCGTCGGGGTCGAGGACGGCCAGCTCGCCCTCGGGCGGCTCGCCGGTGGTGTCGGGCAGGCGCAGCACGATGCCGTCGTCGGAGTGCATGGACGACACGTCGACGCCGTAGCGCTCGCGCAGCCGGGCAGCCAGAACGAGCGCCCAGGGGGCGTTCACCTGCGCGCCGAACGGCGAGTGGACCACCAGCCGCCAGTCGCCCAGCTCGTCGCGGAACCGCTCCACCAGCAGCGTGCGGTCGTCGGGGAGGTGGCCGGTGGCCGCCTTCTGCTCGGTCAGGTAGGCGGCGAGGTTGGCCGCTCCCCACTCGTCCAGGCCGGCGGCGCGGGCGCGCTCCAGCCCGGCCTCCGGCGTCGCGGAGCCGACCTCGCGGAGGAACGCGCCCAGCGCGCGGCCGAGCTCCAGCGGGCGGCCGGGTGCGTCGCCGTGCCAGAACGGCATCTTCCCCGGCTGCCCCGGTGCGGGGGTGACCAGCACCCGGTCGTGGGTGATGTCCTGGATCCGCCAGGACGACGAACCGAGGAGGAACACGTCGCCCACCCGGGATTCGTAGACCATCTCCTCGTCCAGCTCCCCGACGCGGCGGCCGCCGGTGCCCTCGGCGCCGACGAGGAAGACGCCGAACAGCCCGCGGTCGGGGATGGTGCCGCCGCTGGTGACGGCCAGCCGCTGGGCTCCGGCCCGCGCGGTGAGCGTGTCGGTGACGCGGTCCCAGGTCAGCCGCGGGCGCAGCTCGGCGAACGCGTCGGAGGGATACCGCCCGGCCAGCATGTCGAGGACGGCGTGCAGCGCGGACTCCGGCAACGAGGCGAACGCCGCCGACCGCCGCACCAGCTCCCCGACCTCGTCCACGGTGCGGGGGCGCTCGGAGACCATGGCGACGACCTGCTGCGCGAGCACGTCGAGCGGGTTGCGCAGGTAGCGGATCGACTCGATGGCCCCGGCCTTCATGCGCTCGGCGACCAGCGCGCACTGGACCAGGTCGCCGCGGTACTTCGGGAAGAGCACCCCGCGGCTCACCGCGCCCACCTGGTGACCGGCGCGACCGACCCGCTGCAGACCGCTGGCCACGGTGGGCGGTGCCTCGACCTGGACGACCAGGTCGACCGCGCCCATGTCGATGCCGAGCTCGAGGCTGGAGGTGGCGACGACGGCCGGCAACCGCCCGGATTTGAGGGCCTCCTCGACGATGGCCCGCTGCTCGCGGGAGACCGAGCCGTGGTGGGCGGCGGCGACCGGCTGCACGCCCTCGGGCACCCCACCGCCCGAGCCGGCCTGCGCCATGAGCGCGGCGGCGTTGGTGCCGGGTGGCACCGGCTCGCCGGTGGCGCGCTCGTAGGCGAGCTCGTTGAGCCGGCTGGTCAGCCGTTCGGCCAGGCGCCGGGAGTTGGCGAAGACGATCGTGCTGCGGTGGGCCTGGACCAGGTCCAGCACCCGTTCCTCGACCGCGGGCCAGATCGAGTTCCGCGGCTGGTTACCGGCGGCCGAACCCTCCAGCTCGCCGGTCGGCTGACCCAGTTCGCTCATGTCCTCGACCGGGACGACGACCGAGAGGTCCCACTGCTTCGTCGAGCCGGGGGAGACGATCTCGACGGGACGCCCGCCGGCGAGGTAGGTCGCGACCTCCTCGATCGGGCGGACGGTGGCCGACAGGCCGATCCGCTGGGCCGGCCGCTCCAGCAGCTCGTCGAGGCGGTCGAGGGAGACGGCCAGGTGCGCCCCGCGCTTGGAGTCGGTGACCGCGTGGACCTCGTCGACGATCACCGTCTCCACGCTGCGCAGCGCCTCCCGCGCGGCACTGGTGAGCAGCAGGAACAGCGACTCCGGCGTGGTGATCAGGATGTCCGGCGGCTTGCGGGTGAAGGTGCGCCGCTCGTCGGCTGGGGTGTCACCGGAGCGGATGCCGACCCGGATCTCCGGCCGGGGCAGCCCCAGCCGGGCCGCTGCCTGCCCGATGCCGGCGAGCGGGGCGCGCAGGTTGCGCTCGACGTCGACGGCCAGCGCCTTGAGCGGCGAGACGTAGAGCACCCGGCAGCGGCTGCCCTCGTCGGCCGGCGGGGTGGCGGCCAGCCGGTCGAGCGACCACAGGAACGCCGCGAGGGTCTTGCCCGAGCCGGTGGGAGCGACGACGAGGGCGTGCCGGCCGCTGCTGATCGCCTCCCAGGCACCGTCCTGGGCCGCGGTCGGGCGCTCGAACGCACCGGTGAACCAGGCCCGGGTGGGCTCGGAGAAGCGGGCCAGCGCTCCCTCGCCCCGGGAGCTGCCGACGGACGCGCGGGCGGACACGTGATGAGTGTCCCCGGGGTGTACGACACTTCGCTGGCCGGCGAGGGCTGCCTCGTCGCGAAAGCCCCGTTCGGGAGACAGGAGCGCACCCGGTGTCGCTGCAGCAAGGGCTGGACGGGGTGGACGTCGCCCGCGTCCAGCGCCGCACCGTCGGCGTCCTCGGCGGGGGAGTCGCGCTCGCGGGGCTGGGCGTGACCGTCGGCATCACCGCGGGTGGGCTGCTCGCCCGCGACGTCGCGGGCACGGAGGCGGCGTCGGGGCTCGGCACGACGGCCGGTGTCCTCGGCGCCGCCGTCCTCGCCGTCCCGCTGGCCAGGATCAGCGACTCGGCCGGCCGCCGGGCGGGGCTCGCCGTCGGCTACGGCATCAGCGTGGCCGGCGCCGTCGTCACCGTCGTCGCCGCCGCGGCGTCGTCCCTGCCGCTGCTCCTCCTCGGGCTCTTCCTGTTCGGTGCCTCCACCGCGTGCGGCCTGCAGTCGCGGTACGCGGCCGCCGACCTGGCGACCCCGGAGCGGCGGGGGCGCGACCTGTCCCTCGTCGTGTGGGCCACCACGCTCGGGTCGGTGGTCGGCCCCAACCTCGCGCTGCCCGGGGCCGGCCTCGGGGAGGCCCTGGGGCTGCCGGCGCTGGGCGGTGTCTTCGCCCTCTCCGCCGCCGTGTTCGCCGTCGTCGCGATCGGCTTCCTCGTGCTGCTGCGGCCCGACCCCCTGCTGCTGTCGCGGCGGGTCGGCGGGCAGCCGACCGGCCCCCGGCCACGGCGGGCGACCGGTGCGGCCCTGCGCGCGGTGTGGGCCACCCCGCACGGTCCGCTGGGGCTGGTGTCGGTGGTGGTCGCCCACTCGGTCATGGTCGGGGTGATGGTCATGACGCCGCTGCACATCGGGCACGGCGGGGGCTCCGCGGACGCCGTCCTGCGGCTGGTCGGGCTCGTCATCAGCATCCACGTGGCCGGCATGTACCTGTTCTCCCCGCTGGTCGGGATGGTCGTCGACCGTGCCGGTGCCCCGGCCGTCGCCGCGGGCGGTGGGCTGCTCCTGCTCCTGGCCGCCGCGGTGGCCGGCACGGCGGCGCCCACGTCCTCGGTCCAGCTCTCGCTGGGGCTCCTCCTGCTGGGCCTGGGCTGGTCCTGCGGGCTGATCGCCGGGTCGGCGCTGGTCACCGCCTCCGTCGGCCCGGACCTGCGGGCGACGGCCCAGGGCGGGACCGACCTGCTCATGGGGCTCGGCGCGGCCCTGGCCGGGGTGGTCGGCGGCCCGCTGCTGGCGTGGGGCGGCTTCGGACTGGTGTCAGCGGTCTCGGCCCTGCTGGTGGTGCCGCTCGCCCTCGTCTGGGTGCGGACGGCGCGGGCTCAGCGGCCGCGGTAGTTGCGCCACAGCAGCAGGATGCTGGTGAGCGCGGCCAGGGCGATGCCGATCTGCAGGACGCCGTCCAGCGTCCCGGAACCGGTGCTCGGGATCATGCCGCGAGCCTAGGACCCATCCCGCGCGCGCGGGTTAGCGTCGTGGCGTGCGACTCCAGGAGTTCTGGCGCCGGCTCGACGCCCAGTTCGGGACCATGCGTGCGCAGAGCGTCGCGCGCGACCACGTCTTCTCGGTGCTGGGCGGCCGCAGCGCGGTGGAGGCGATCGACGCCGGCGTCCCCGTCCGCAAGGTGTGGCTTGCCGTCTGCGAGGAGTTCGACGTCCCGGTCAAGGAGCGCTGAGCGCCCGATCGCGGCCAGGCCGCAGATGTCCGGCGTGTCGGCATGGCGATCGAACATGTGTTCGTCCTACTGTGGCATCCACAGGGCGGCGTCTTCTCCACACCCCGTCCCCGAATCCGAAAACTGTCGGTGCCTCGCCCTAGCGTCGGTCCCGACCCGCAACTCGCGAACCGAAGGTGACGCACCATGGCAGCAACGCTCGACCGCGACAAGGCCCTCGACATGGCCCTCGCCCAGATCGACAAGCAGTTCGGCAAGGGCTCGGTCATGCGGCTGGGCGACAGCCCCGAGGTGGCCATCAAGGTCATCCCGACCGGGTCGATCGCCCTGGACATCGCCCTGGGCATCGGCGGCCTGCCGCGCGGCCGGGTCGTCGAGGTCTACGGCCCGGAGTCCTCCGGTAAGACCACGGTCGCCCTGCACGCGGTGGCCAACGCCCAGGCCGCCGGTGGCATCGCCGCCTTCATCGACGCCGAGCACGCGCTCGACCCGGAGTACGCCCGGGCCATCGGGGTCGACACCGACGCCCTGCTGGTGAGCCAGCCCGACACCGGTGAGCAGGCGCTCGAGATCGCCGACATGCTGATCCGCTCCGGCGCGCTCGACATCATCGTCATCGACTCCGTGGCGGCCCTGGTGCCCCGCGCCGAGATCGAGGGCGAGATGGGTGACAGCCACGTCGGTCTGCAGGCCCGCCTGATGAGCCAGGCGCTGCGGAAGATCACCGGTGCGCTGAGCAACTCCGGCACGACGGCGATCTTCATCAACCAGCTGCGCGAGAAGGTGGGTGTGGTCTACGGCTCGCCCGAGGTCACCACCGGTGGTCGCGCGCTGAAGTTCTACTCCTCGGTCCGCCTCGACGTCCGTCGCATCGAGACGCTCAAGCAGGGCACCGACGCGGTCGGCAGCCGCACCCGCGTCAAGGTGGTCAAGAACAAGGTGGCGGCCCCCTTCAAGCAGGCCGAGCTCGACATCCTCTGGGGTCAGGGTTTCAGCCGCGAGGGCGGGCTCATCGACGTCGGGGTCGAGCAGGGCTTCGTGAAGAAGTCCGGCGCTTGGTACACCTACGACGGCGACCAGCTCGGCCAGGGCAAGGAGAACTCCCGGAACTTCCTGAAGGACAACCCGGACCTCGCCGACGAGCTGGAGAAGAAGATCAAGGAGAAGCTGGGCATCGGCCCGCAGCTGGATGCCCCGGTCGCGGTCGACGCCCCGGACTTCTGACCTGGCCATGGACGGCAGGTCGTCGAGCCGCCGGCGAACCCTGGGGGGACCCCGGGGTTCCCGGCGGACGAGCCGGTCGGGTGACGACGATCCCTTGACCCCGGATGTCGCGTCCGGCCCGCCGGACGACGCCCCCGGCGATCCGGAGGCGGTGGCCCGCGCGCTCTGCCTGCGAGCGCTGACCGGCGCCCCGAAGACCCGCCAGCAGCTGGCCGACCTGCTCGCCCAGCGGGACATCCCCGAGGACGCGGCGACGACCGTGCTCGACCGTTTCACCGAGGTCGGGCTGATCGACGACGCGGCCTTCGCCCGAGCTTGGGTGAACAGCCGGCAGGCCGGCCGGGGCCTGGCGCGCCGGGCCCTGTCCGCGGAGCTGCGGGCGAAGGGGGTCGACTCCGAGGTGGCCGCCGAAGCCGTCGAGATGGTCGACGACGAGGACGAGCGGGTGGCGGCCCGCCGGCTGGTCGAGCGGCGTGCCGGTTCGATGCGCCGGCTCGACCGCGCCACGGCCACGCGCCGTCTCATGGGCATGCTGGCCCGCAAGGGCTACAACGGCGGGCTGGCCGCGGCCGTCGTCCGCGAGGTGCTCGACGAGGTGGGCGCCGCCGAGGAGGCCGACGAGCTCGTCGTCGAGTACGACCAGGAGAGCGCGCTGCCCTGAACGGCGCCCGCACAGCACGAGAGCCCCGCACCGGAAGTCCGGAGCGGGGTCTCGAGCGTCTGTCAGGGGCGGGCGGCCCAGGCGGTGACGTCCACGGCCAGGCCGTCGCGGGCCTCGGCGTCGTCCACCAGCCATGCCGGGTCGTGCGGCCGGCCGGCGCTCAGCCAGTCGCTGATCTGCGTCTCGAACGGGTCCTGATCGGCCGCACCCGGCCGGCGGTGCTCCCCGACGAAGGTCAGGTCGGCCTCGGTGCCGTCGGCCTGGCGCAGCACGATCCGGCAGCGCGAGCGGCGGTGACGCGCGGGAGGCACCACCTCGCGGACGACGGCGCTGGCCGCACCCGCGGCCTCGGCGAACGCGGGAGCGGCCGCGCGCAGCCGGGCGACGAAGGCCTGCCCGGCGTCGATGCGGGCAGTGACGTCCGGCGCCGGCGCTGTCGACGTGACGGCGGTGGTCGGCGTCGCCACGGCCGCCGGGGTGGTGGGGGCGATGAGCGCCGTCTCGACAGCGGCCCGGGGGACCGGGGGCAGGTTGCGGCGCCCCGCCGCGTGCATGGTCTCCATCATCGTGACGAACAGTCTCGCCACGTCCGGGCTGGTCAACCGCCCGGCGCGCCCGGGTGGGACGACTGAGTCGGACGGGGTGGAGCGGGTGGCCGGCGGGGGCCGGCGAGGGCTGTGAGGGAAGTCGGCGACTTCCACCGTTCGAGGCGGCCCGAGGCCATGGGGTCTCAGAGCGGGCCGCCGCCACCGCCCATCTGCACGTCCGCCGGCAGTTCCGTCTTCTCCGCTGTCGCCGTCTTGGTGTCCCGCCGCGACCGTCGCTCGAGGATCCGGGCCAGCCAGGACAGCAGCAGGTTCACCACGATGTAGATCAGGCCCGCCGCGACGTACAGCTGGAAGGTGTAGATCGGCCCGAACTGGAAGTTCAGGGTCTCCACCAGGCTGCGGGCGGTCCGGAGCAGCTCCAGGTAGCCGACGATGAAGCCGAGCGAGCTGTCCTTGAGCAGCACGACGAGCTGGGCGATCAGCACCGGCAGCATCCGCCGCACCGCCTGCGGCACGAGGATGAACGTCATGACCTGCCACTTGCGCATGCCGATGGCGTACGCCGACTCGCTCTGCCCGCGATCGATCGACAGGATGCCGGCGCGGATGATCTCGGCCAGCACCGCCATGTTGTAGAGCGTCAGCCCCAGCGCCAGGGCGCCGAAGGCGCTGGTGGAGATGCCCACCCGGGGCAGGAAGAGGAAGCAGAAGAGGATCAGGACCAGGAGCGGCACCGCGCGGAAGAACTCGATGATCGCGGCGACGGGGATGCGCACCCAGGCGTGGTCGGAGAGTCGCCCCACGGCCAGGAAGGCGCCCAGCACCGTGGCCGCGATCATGCCGATCGCGGCCACCTCGAGGGTGTCCACCAGTGCCCCGAGCAGGCGCTGCGGCACGTTGGTGCGGGTGTCGAAGAGGATCGCCCAGCGGGCCGGGTCGAGTTGCCCGTTGATGCCCAGCCGCCACAGCGCGAGCCCGACCAGCCCGAGGACGAACACCAGACCGACGGCGCTGCCGATGCGCTGCCGCCGTCGGCCGCGCGGGCCGGGGACGTCGAAGAGGACGGTGGCGCTCATCGGACGATCGCCAGACGTCGCTCGAGCACGCTGATCACATAGGCCGACGGAAGCGTGATCACCAGGTAACCCGCGACCACGGCGACGAAGACGAGGGCGAGCTCGTCCGCGGCCGAGTTGGACAGGCGCTGCAGGAGGGCGGTCAGATCGGCGACGGCGAATCCGGCTGCGATCGAGGTGTTCTTGGCCAGTGCGATCCAGACGTTGCCCAGCGGCGGAACGACCGTCCGGAAGGCCTGCGGGAGGACCACGGTCGTCAGGCTCTGCCGGAAGTCCAGCCCCAGCGCGCGGGCGGCCTCGGCCTGGCCGGCGGGGACGGCGTTGATGCCCGACCGGAGCGCCTCGCAGACGAAGGCGGCGGTGTAGAGGGCCAGGGCGGCCACCGCGGTGAGGAAGCGGCTGGGGAACTGCAGGTCGATGTAGACGATCCCGAACGCGAGGAAGAAGAACACCACGGTCAGCGGGGTGTTGCGGAACAGCTCGACGTAGAACGTCGCCAGCCCGCGGAGCGCGGGGACGGGGCTGACCCGCATCGCGGCGAGCAGCGTGCCCAGCAGCAGCGCGCAGATCCCGCTGACCACCGCCAGGCTCAGCGTGGTCAGGAAGGCGTCGCGGATCAGCGGGAAGTTCTCCGCCAGGAAGGACACGGCCCCTCCTCTCTCGTCCGTCGGGAGCAGGCGGTCACGCGGGGAGCCGGAAGGACCCGGCTCCCCGCGTGCGCCTGCGGTGGGAGATCAGTAACGGTTGACCGACGGCGGCTCGGGAGCCTCCGTGCCGGTGATCGCACCCGCGGTCTTGTCCCAGGCGGCGGCCCAGGTGCCGTTCTCGTAGGCCTCCTCCAGGACGTCGTTGATGAAGTCGCGGAACTCGTCCTCGCCCTTCTGGACGCCGATGCCGTAGGGCTCCTCGGTGAACGGGTTGCCGACCAGCTCGAACGCGTCCGGGGCGCCGGCCACGAAGCCGGTCAGGATGACGTTGTCGGTGGTGACGGCGTCCACGTTCCCGTTGCGCAGGTCGTCGGCGCACTTGGAGTAGGCGTCGTAGAGGACCAGCTCGGCCTCGGGGTAGTTGGTCCGGATGTTCTCGGCGGGCGTGGAGCCCTCGACCGAGCACACGGACTTGCCCGCGAGGTCGTCAGGGCCCTCGATGTTCTCGGGGTTGCCCGCGGCGACCATGATGTCCTGCCCGGCCTCGTAGTACGGGCCGGCGAAGTCGATCAGTTCCTTGCGCTTGTCGTTGATCGTGTAGGTGGCGACGACGATGTCGACGCGGTCCTCCACGAGGAACGGCTCGCGGTTGGCCGACACGGTCTCGGTGAAGGTGATCTGGTCCTCGGAGAGGCCCATCTTCGCCGCGATGAGCTTGGCCATCTCGACGTCGAAGCCCTCGGGCTCGCCGGCGGTGTTGGCCAGGCCGAAGCCGGGCTGGTCGATCTTGGTGCCGACGCGGAGCTCGCCCGCCTCGACGATCTCGGCCATGGTCGACCCCTCGGGGAACTCGACCTCCTCGACCTCGGCGGTGGTCTCCGGTGCCTCCTCGGCCTGGTTGCCGGCCTCGCTGGCACAGCCGGCCAGCAGCAGGCCGGCGGCGGCGAAGCCGGCGGCGTAACGGGTGATGCGCATGGAGCGATCCCTTCGGTTCAGTGGTTGAGGATCTTGGACAGGAAGTCCTGGGCCCTCGGGGACTGCGGGTTGGTGAAGAACGTCTCGGGCTCGGCCGTCTCGACGATGCGTCCGCCGTCCATGAAGACCACCCGGTTGGCCGCCCGGCGGGCGAAGCCCATCTCGTGGGTGACGACGACCATGGTCATGCCCTCACGGGCCAGCGACGTCATGACGTCGAGGACCTCGTTGATCATCTCGGGGTCGAGCGCCGACGTCGGCTCGTCGAAGAGCATGACCTTGGGGTCCATCGCCAGGGCGCGGGCGATCGCCACGCGCTGCTGCTGACCCCCCGAGAGCTGGGCCGGGTACTTGTCGGCCTGCGCCGTCACACCGACGCGCTCGAGCAGCTCGCGGGCCCGCT
This sequence comes from Blastococcus saxobsidens, assembly GCF_002938435.1. GTDB lineage: Bacteria > Actinomycetota > Actinomycetes > Mycobacteriales > Geodermatophilaceae > Blastococcus > Blastococcus saxobsidens. Next base: position 115,570 of record NZ_POQT01000009.1, on the reverse strand, counting down.
TCTCGGCGTCGGCCTTCGACTGCTTGCGCACCTTGATCGGCCCGAGGGTGACGTTCTCGAGGATGGTCTTGTGCGCGAAGAGGTTGAAGCTCTGGAACACCATGCCGACGTCGGCGCGCAGGCGGGCCAGCTGCTTGCCCTCCTCGGGCAGCCGCTCGCCGTCGATGGTGATCTCGCCCTTCTCGATCGGCTCGAGGCGGTTGATGGTGCGGCACAGCGTCGACTTGCCCGAGCCCGACGGGCCGATGACGACGACGACCTCGCCGCGGGCGATGTCGAGGTCGATGTCCTGCAGGACGTGCAGTTCACCGAACCACTTGTTGACGCCGGACAGGCGGACGAGAGGCTCTCCGTTCGGACGGCTGGTCACCCTGGGGACCCTAAGGGGAGGAGGTCGCGGTTCCCGCACCGTGGGATCACGAAGGCGTAACGAAGGCGTCTTCTTCCCCCGGCCGGGGCACCGCGGGGCCGAATCAGCCGGGTCCTTGTCGGCGTCCGGGCCGTGGGGCATGCTGACGCGGCCGCGGGGGACCGGTAGAGGCGTCCCGCACCCGCGAGCCGACACGAGCGGATTCTCAGCATGCGCATCGTCCTGCGGTTGGTCACGGTTCTGGCCGTCTTCCTCGGTCTCACCCTGGTGGTGCTGCCGGTGTCCCGGGCGATCGAGTCCCCGGCGACGCTGGCGGACCGTCGACCGGTCGGCGTCGGAGCCGTCGAGCCCGGCTTCCCCATCGACTACCTCGGCGTCCTGTGGGACACGCGAGGCGCCGACGAGCATGCCGAGGATCAGGCCGAGGAGCACGGTGCGGTCCGGTTCCGCGTCGACGGCGCCTGGACGGCGTGGCACCCGCTGACCGAGGACGGCGCGCACGCCGAGGGGCAGTGGGCCAGCGCGCTGGTCCCGGCAGGTGACGCCGAGGCCTATCAGGTGCGAGGCATCCCCGCGCACGCCGGTGCTCCGCGCGCCGTGGCTCTCAACACCACCGACGGCCCGCTCGTGGAGGTGGGCCGTCGCCCGGCGGGCGGTGCCTCCGCCGTCGACAGCTGCGTCTCCCGAGCCGAGTGGAAGGCCGACGAGACCCTGCGGTTCGACGACCAGGGGAACGAGCTCTGGCCGACGGAGTTCCACCCCGTCCAGACGATGACGGTGCACCACACCGCCACGAAGAACGGGGACACGGACCCGGCCGCCACCGTACGGGCGATCTACCGCTACCACGCCGTCGACCGGGGATGGGGCGACATCGGCTACCACTACCTCATCGACGAGGCGGGCCTCGTGTACGAGGGGCGCTGGTCCGGGGCTGATCCGCAGACGGGCTCCCAGCCGTGCGCCACCGGCGGGGACGGCAGCGACTTCGCCCACGACGGCGGGAACGGGCTGGTCACCGCCGGGCACACCGGCGGCTACAACTCCGGCAACATGGGTGCCGCACTGCTCGGCGACTTCACCACCCATCCCAGGAACGGCGCCGAGCCGGCCGCTCCGGCGGTCGACGCGCTGGAGCGCCTGCTCGCCGAGTTCGCATCCCGCCACCAGCTGGACCCGCACGCCGTCGTCGACTACGTGAACCCCGTGGACGGTGCGACCAACACCGTCGACATGATCTCCGGGCACCGGGACTGGACGTCGACGGAGTGCCCCGGCGAACGCCTCTACGCCCAGCTCCCCGCGATCCGGGACGCCGTCGCCGCACAGAAGGCGACCCTCTCGGTGTCGGTCACGAGCCCGGCGGACGGCGCCACGGTCGCGGGCACGATCAGCGTGGCGGCCGAGGCGCCCGGCGCGACCGGCGTCACCTTCTCCGTCGGTGGGGCGGAGGTCGCCGGAACCCTCACGAACGGGGTCTGGTCGGTCTCGTGGGACACGACGGCTGCCGCGGAGGGTGCACACACGGTGACCGCATCGGCCACCGACGGGACGTCGACCGCCACGGACAGCATCGCCGTCGTCGTCGACAACGTCGCCGACCCCGTCGTCAAGCTGACCGGTCCGGCCGACGGGGCCACCCTCACGGGGTCCGTCGACGTCACCGCGGACCCGACCGGCACCGAGGGGGTGGCGCGCATCGACTTCTCCCTGGACGGCAAGGTGATCGTGACCGACACGACGTCGGCGGACGGCTGGACGTGGTCATGGGACACCGTCGGGGACGCGGAAGGGGCACACGTCCTGACCGCGACCGTGGTGGACACCGCCGGCCAGCAGAGCAGCGACTCCCGGTCGGTGACGGTCGACAACGTCACCGTCGGCTCGGTGACCCCCAGCTCCGGGAAGCAGGGCACGACGGTGCAGGTCGTCATCACCGGCACCGGTTTCGCCTCGGGCGCCACGGTGGACCTGCAGAACGGGGAGGGCACCGAGCCCGTGGTCTCCGGCGTGAGCGTGGCCTCGGACGGCACGTCGCTCACGGCGACGTTCACGATCGGCAAGACGTCCGGACCGCGGAAGGACCGGCCGTGGGACATCGCGGTCATCAACCCCGACGGCACGTCCGCCGTCCTCGTGGACGGCTTCACCGTCCTGCGCTGATCCCGCCTCCCGCCCGCGCCCTCCGCGGCGGGCGGGAGCGGACAAGCCCGTGCGACCGGCCGGGGCGCGTGCCCGCGCTCCGTACGATGCAGGGGTGTCAGCGGCGAGGACCTACCGGGTGCGCACCTACGGGTGCCAGATGAACGTGCACGACTCCGAGCGCCTGTCCGGCCTGCTCGAGGATGCCGGCTACACCGCCGCCGCCGAGGGGGACGACGCCGACGTCGTCGTCCTCAACACCTGCGCAGTACGGGAGAACGCCGACAACCGCCTCTACGGCAACCTCGGCCACCTGCGCCCGGTCAAGGACGCCCACCCGGGTATGCAGATCGCCGTCGGCGGCTGCCTGGCGCAGAAGGACCGCGGCGAGATCGTCCGCCGCGCCCCGTGGGTCGACGTGGTCTTCGGCACCCACAACGTCGGTTCGCTGCCGGCGCTGCTCGACCGGGCCCGGCACAACGCCGAGGCGCAGGTGGAGATCGTGGAGTCCCTCGAGGTCTTCCCGTCGACGCTGCCGGCCAAGCGCGACTCCGCCTACTCCGGCTGGGTGTCGATCAGCGTCGGCTGCAACAACACCTGCACGTTCTGCATCGTCCCGGCGCTGCGCGGCAAGGAGAAGGACCGTCGTCCCGGCGAGATCCTCGCCGAGGTGCAGGCCCTGGTCGACCAGGGCGTGCTCGAGGTGACCCTGCTCGGTCAGAACGTGAACGCCTACGGCGTGGAGTTCCGCGACAGCGGCGCCTTCGCCGACCTGCTGCGCTCGGCCGGCCGGATCGACGGCCTGGAGCGGATCCGGTTCACCAGCCCGCACCCGCGCGAGTTCACCGACGACGTCATCGACGCGATGGCCGAGACGCCCGCCGTGTGCCACCAGCTGCACATGCCGCTGCAGAGCGGCTCCGACGACGTGCTCCGCCGCATGCGCCGCGGCTACCGGCAGGAACGCTACCTCGGCATCATCGACCGGGTCCGCGCCGCCATGCCCGACGCGGCGATCACCACCGACATCATCGTCGGCTTCCCCGGCGAGACCGAGGAGGACTTCGAGCAGACCCTCGAGGTCGTCCGGCAGGCCCGCTTCGCCAGCGCCTTCACCTTCCAGTACTCCAAGCGCCCGGGCACGCCGGCCGCGGAAATGGACGGCCAGCTGCCCAAGGAGGTCGTCCAGGAGCGGTACCTGCGGCTCACCGCGCTGCAGGACCAGATCAGCTGGGACGAGAACCGCGCACTCATCGGAGGCAAGGTCGAGCTGCTCGTCGCCTCGGGCGAGGGCAGCAAGGACGCCGCGCGGGGCCGGCTCTCCGGTCGCGCGCGCGACGGCAGGCTCGTGCACTTCACGGCCGCCGACGGGATCCGGCCCGGCGACGTCGTCGAGACGGTCATCACCGAGGCCGCGCCGCACCACCTGGTCGCCGACGGCGTCCTGCTGTCGCACCGCCGCACCCGGGCCGGGGACGCGAGCGAGGCGGGCACCCGCCCGACGACGCCGGGTGTCTCCCTCGGCATGCCGCGGATCGGCGTCCCGGACCCGCTGCCGGTCCTCACGACCGGCTGCTGAACCCGGCGACGGGATGCCGGAGGCGGCTACCAGGCCTGTCCGGGGGCGTAGGTGCCGAAGCTCCACTCCCCGCCCTCGGGGTCCAGCAGCCGCGGGCGACGCGTCCCCCACCCGGTGTCCTCCGGCGGGATGACCGGAGTGCCGCCGGCGGCCGTCCCCCGGTGGAACCGGTCGTCCACCGCGGCGGCGTCGTCCAGCACGAGGTACAGGCCGCCGCCGGTCGAGGCTCCCACCAGGGGTGGCCGCCGGTAGTCGGCGTCGTAGCTCGCGACCATCAGGACGACGTCGTCGCAGCGCACCTCGGCGTGCGCCACCGTGCCGTCCGGCGCATCGCTGCGGCGGACGACGTCGAAACCGATCGCCTGCAACCACTCCAGCGCCGCGGGCGCGTCGCGGTAGCTGAGGTAGGCGGCCAACCGTGCTGCCATGCGCCGGACGGTAGCGAAACGGCCCCGCTGCCCGGAACCTCCGCGGACGCGGGCGGTGGGGCAGCGGGGCCGGTCCTGGTTCTCAGCGGCGGGCGGACTTCTCCGCCTCGGCCAGCCACTCCTGCCGGGTGGCCAGGTTGGCCCGGGCCTCGTCGATCCGGCGCTCGTCGCCCGCCGCCTCGGCCTTGGCCAGCTGCTCCTCGGCCTTGGTCACCGCGGCCCGCATGGACGTGACCATGGGGTTCTCCGGCGCGACGCGGACCCGGCCGGCGTCGGCGGCGCCCCGCACCTTCTCCTCGACGGCCTGCATGCGGTCCTCCAGCGAACGCATGGCGCCGCGCGGCACGTGACCGATGGCGTCGTAGCGCTCCTGGATCTTCCGCAGCGCGTTCTGGGCGCCGCGCAGGTCCTTGCTCGGGTCGAGCTTCTCCGCCTCGGCGAGCAGCTCCTCCTTGGCCTGCTGGTTGGCGACCTGCTCGGCGTCGCGGGCCTTGTCCTGCTCGGCGCGCGCGTTGAAGAAGACGTCCTGGGCGGCCCGGAACTCCTTCCACAGGTCGTCGTCACCGTCGCGGCCGATGCGGGGGATGGCCTTCCAGCGGTCCATCAGCGAGCGCATGGCGGCGCTGGTCGGGCCCCAGTCGGTCGAGGTCGCCAGGCGCTGCGCCTCCTTGATCAGCTCCTGCTTCGCCGCGCGGGATTCGCCGCGCTGGGCGTCGAGCTGGGCGAAGTGGCTGCCGCGGCGGCGGCCGAAGGCGTCGCGGGCGGCGGCGAACCGCGACCACAGCGCCTCGTCGGTCTTCCGGTCGATGCCGCGGATGGTCTTCCACTCCTCGACGATCGCCTTGAGGCGGTCGCCGGAGGCCTTCCAGGACGTCGACTCCGCGGCGATCTGCTCCGCCTCGGCGGCCAGCGCCTCCTTGCGCGCGACCTGCGCGGCGCGGGCGGCGGCCTTCTCGGCGCGGAACTCGGCGGTGGCGGACTCGGCGGTCTCCACCATCGCCCGGGCGCGGGCGGCCAGCCCGTCGAGGTCACCGACGGCGGCGGCGGTGGGGATGGACTCGGCGAGCTCCTGCGCCTTGTTCCGGATCTCGCCCGGGTTGCCGGTGTGCGCCTTGAGGCGCGCCTCGAGCAGCGAGACCTCGGTGGCGAGGTCGTCGTACCGGCGGCCGTAGTGGGCCAGCCCGGCCTCGGCGTCGCCGGCCTGCCACGAGCCCACGGCGCGCTCGCCGTCGGCGGTGCGCACGTGGACCGTGCCGTCGGCGTCGACGCGGCCCCACTTCGTCGGGTCGCTCACCACCCGCTCGGCCGGAGGGGCCGACGGTGCCGGGGCGGGGGTCGGGACGTGCGCCGGTGCCGACGGCGTCGGGCCAGGCACCGGCGGGGTCGGCACCGGGCCCGGGGCCGGGGCCGGCTCGGCAACCGCGGCCGGCTCGGCGACCGCGGCCGGCTCGGCGACCGCGGCCGGCTCGGCGACCGGGGCCGGCTCGGCGACCGGGGCCGGCTCGGCAGCCGGGGCGCCGTCAGTGGGGTCGGCGAGGGCCGCGTCCGCAGGTGTGGGCGCCGCCGGCGTACCGGCCGCGGGGGTCACCGCGTCGGAGCTGCCTGTCTCCTGCGGCGCCTCCGGGACGGTCGTCTCGAGGGTCTCCGCAACCGGCGGAGCTTCCTGCTGCACCCCGGTGCCGGGGTTGTCCGTGCTCGACACGTCCGGAAGTGTCCCACGTCCCATCGGCGACACTGCTGCCGTGACCACCGTTCCGCACGGCCGGGCCCGCTCCTCGGCCGCTGTCGCCTTCTGCCCGAGTCCGCCGCTGCTGCTCCCGGCGGTGGAGGGACGGGCAGCCCCGGAGACCGTCGCCCTGCGGAACGCGTGCAGCGAGGCGGTCACCGCGCTGCTCGAAGCGGCACCGGACGTCGTCGTCGTCGTCGGCGACGGCCCGGCGCCGGGGGAGCGGTTCGGCGTCGGCGACGGGGGCGACCTGCACGGGTACGGCGTCGACCTCGACGTCCCCCTCGACGGCTGGGTGCGACCGGGCGGGCGCACGATGCCGCTCGCGCACACCGTGGGCGCGTGGCTGCTGGAGGAGGCATCGTTCGCCGGTACGCGGGTCGGCGTCGGGCCGGCCGACCTCGGCGAGCTGCTGCGCGACCTGCCCGCGACCGTGGGCGTCCTGGCCATGGGGGACGGGTCCGCGCGGCGCACGGTGAAGGCTCCCGGATACCTGGACCCGGCGGCGGAGCCGTTCGACGCCCGGGTGTCGGCCGCGCTGGCCGACGGGGACGCCGCGGCGCTGTCCGCGCTCGACCCGGAGGAGGGGGAGCGGCTGCTCGCCGCCGGGGTGCCCACGTGGCGCGCGGTCGGGGCGGCGTTTTCCGGGCGGCACGTGACGGCGCGGCTCCGCCACGACGCGGCCCCCTTCGGCGTGGGCTACCTCGTGGCCGATTGGGTGGTGGCGTGACCGACGCCCCGCCGGTGGTCGCCGTCGTCGGGCCGACGGCGACCGGGAAGACGGCGCTCGCCGTCGCCCTGGCCCAGCGGCTGGGCGGTGAGGTGGTGAACGCCGACTCGATGCAGCTCTACCGCGGGATGGACATCGGCACCGCGAAACCCGACGTCGCCGAGCGCGGCGGGGTGCCGCACCACCTGCTCGACCTGTGGCACGTGCGCCAGCCGGCCTCGGTCGCCGAGTACCGGCTGCGGGCACGGGCCGAGATCGACCGGCTGCGGGCGGCCGGGACCACGCCGTTCCTCGTCGGCGGCTCGGGCCTCTACGTCCGCGCCGTGCTGGACGAGCTCGACTTCCCGGGCACCGACCCGGCGGTCCGCGCGCGCCTGGAGGCGGAGCTCGCCGCCGTGGGCCCGGCCGAGCTGCACGCCCGCCTGGCCGGCCTGGACCCGGCCGCCGCGGCCGCGGTGCTGCCCGGCAACGGTCGCCGGATCGTCCGCGCGCTGGAGGTCATCGAGCTGACCGGCGGCCCGTTCCGGGCGGTGCTGCCCGAGCCGAGCCCGCACTACGAGGCCGTCACCATCGGCCTGGACCGGGAACCGGCCGAGCTGGACGAGCGGGTGGCCCTCCGGGTGGACCGGATGTGGGCGGCCGGTTTCGTCGACGAGGTCGCGGCCCTGGCTGCCGACGGGCTGCGCGAGGGGCCGACGGCATCGCGCGCGCTCGGGTACGCGCAGGTGCTGGCGCAGTTCGACGGCACGCTGACCGCTGACGAGGCCCGCGAGCGCACGGTCACCACCACCCGCCGGTTCGTCCGCCGGCAGCGCTCCTGGTTCCGGCGGGATGCCACCACCACCTGGCTCGACGCCGCCCGGCCCGACCTGGTCGAGGCCGCCGCTGCGGTGATCACCGCCCGTACGATCGGCGCGTGACCTCCTCGCCCCGCGTGCTGATCGGGCACGGCACCGAGAACGACTTCGTGGTGCTGCCCGACCCCGACGGCACGGTGTGGCCGGGGGACCGGCTGGACGCGGCGATGGTGCGACGGCTGTGCGAGCGCCGCGCGGGGCTCGGCGGCGACGGCGTGCTGCGGCTGGTCCGCAGCACGCACGTGCCCGACGCGCCGGAGGTGCTGGGGGAGGACCTCGACCGCTGCGAGTGGTTCATGGACCACCGCAACGCCGACGGCTCCCACGCCGAGATGTGCGGCAACGGCATCCGGCTGTTCCTGCACGCCCTGATCAGCGAGGGCCTGGTCGAGCGGGCCGCGTGCGAGCAGGGCCTGCTGGTCGGCACCCGTGGCGGCCCCCGTCGGGTCGGCGCGGCACCGGACGGTGGCTACTGGGTGGACATGGGGCCGGCGCGCGCGTTCGGCCGCGGGACCGCGCAGCTCGGCGGTCGCTCGTTCCCCGGGATCGCCGTCTCGATGGGCAATCCGCACCTTGCGGCGCTCACCGACGTCGACCTCGACTCCCTGGACCTGACGACGCCGCCGCGCTTCGACCCGCAGCTGTTCCCCGACGGGGTCAACGTCGAGCTGGTCAACGTGCTCGAGCCCGCGGCGCACGTGCGGCTGCGGGTGTTCGAGCGCGGGGTGGGCGAGACCCGCTCGTGCGGCACCGGGGCCTGCGCGGTGGCCTACGCGGCGCTCGTCGCCGAGGGCCGCACCGAGGGCACCGTCGTCGTCGACGTCCCCGGCGGGCGCCTGACGGTGCAGGTCGGAGTGCGGACCACGGTGCTCACCGGGCCCGCCGTCCTGGTGTCGGCGGGCGTGCTGTGCCCGGAGTGGCTGTCCGCCTGAGGGGCCTGCGGACCGGCGGTCGCCCCCGCCGGGATGCATCGGGGGAGCCGGTGCGTTGTACCCGGCGATGACAACTCAGGTGACCCGCGCGCGGGACCGTGCCACGCTGGACCCGATGACGACCGCTGCTGACGCTCCGCTCGACGACGAGCAGACCCCCTCGACCCGCCCTGCCCCGGCCGGGCAGTGGGACGAGCCCGACGACTCCACCGGCTCCTACGCACTCGAGGCCCGTGGGGCGCTGCGTCGCGTCGCCGGCCTCTCCACCGAGCTCGCCGACGTCACCGAGGTCGAGTACCGGCAGCTGCGGCTCGAGCGCGTCGTGCTGGTGGGCGTGTGGACCGAGGGGACGCAGGCCGCCGCCGACCGCTCCCTCGCCGAGCTCGCCGCACTGGCCGAGACCGCCGGCTCGGAGGTCCTCGAGGCGGTCAGCCAGCGCCGCGACAAGCCGGACGCCGCCACCTACGTGGGCTCGGGCAAGGCGAACGAGATCCGCGACATCGTCGCGGCGACCGGCGCCGACACCGTGATCTGCGACGGTGAGCTGACCCCCGGCCAGCTCAACCAGCTGGAGAAGGTGCTCAAGGTCAAGGTGGTGGACCGCACCGCGCTGATCCTCGACATCTTCGCCCAGCACGCCACCAGCCGGGAGGGCAAGGCCCAGGTCGAGCTGGCGCAGATGCAGTACATGCTGCCGCGGCTGCGCGGCTGGGGTGAGTCGATGTCCCGGCAGGCCGGTGGTCGCGTCGCCGGTGGTGGCGGTATCGGTACCCGTGGTCCGGGTGAGACGAAGATCGAGACCGACCGTCGGCGGATCCGGTCGCGGGTGAGCAAGCTGCGGCGCGAGATCGCCGGCATGGCCACCGCCCGGGCCACCCAGCGGAACAGCCGTGATCGCAACGCCACCCCCAGCGTGGCCATCGCCGGCTACACCAACGCCGGCAAGTCCAGCCTGCTCAACCAGCTCACCGGCGCCGGCGTCCTGGTGGAGAACGCGCTGTTCGCCACGCTGGACCCGACGGTGCGCCGAGCTCAGGGGCCGGACGGCCGGGAGTACACGCTGACCGACACGGTGGGCTTCGTGCGGCACCTGCCGCACCAGCTGGTCGACGCCTTCCGCTCCACCCTGGAGGAGGTGGCCGCCGCCGACCTGCTGCTGCACGTCGTCGACGGCTCCGACCCCGATCCGCTGGGCCAGATCAACGCGGTGCACATCGTGCTGCAGGAGATCGACGCCTCCTCGGTGCCCGAGGTGATCGTGGTGAACAAGGTGGACGCGATGGGGGAGGAGGACATCCTCGCCCTTCGCCAGGCGCTGCCGGATGCCGTGTGGGTCTCGGCCCGCACGGGCCTCGGCATGGACGAGCTGCGTGCCCTCATCGCCGAGCGGCTGCCGCACCCGGACGTCGACGTCGACGTGCTGGTGCCCTACGAGCGGGGTGACCTCGTGGCGCGGGTCCACCGGGACGGCGAGGTGCTCAGCGAGCAGCACGAGGGCGAGGGCACGCGCCTGACGGCGCGGGTGGACGGCGCCCTGGCCGCAGCGCTGGAAGAGTTCGCCGCGCCGGTCGCCTGAGCGTGCGGCGGGCCCGGAAGCGGATCTCGATCCGGTTTCGGGCCGGTACGGTGGCCCGGTGACGAGGGGAGCGCTGCGGGAGGTGGATCTGCCCGGATCCCCGCCCGTGGTCTCGGCCGGCCGCCCGCCGTGGTGGCTGATGGCCGTCGCCCTCCTGCTGGGCGTCCTGGTCACGGCCGATCTGCTGAGCCGGGGGCGCCTGGAGCGCATGGACCTCCGCATGTCGGAGATCGTCAGCGACTGGGGGTTGAAGGACTCCGCCGCCTACCCCCTGGTCTGGGTGCTGACCCAGGTCGGCGGGCGGGTGACGATCCTCGTGGTCCTCGCCGGTCTCGTCGGCTACCTGGCCTGGCGCCGGGGCACGTGGGTGCCGGCGCTCCGCGTCCTGCTGGCGGTGGCGGTCCTGACCGCGGGCGTCTACGCGATCAAGTACGGCACGGGCCGGACCGCACCGGCGTTCCCGGGCTCGTACTTCTTCCACGCCGAGGGCGCCTCGTTCCCGTCGGGGCATGTGGCCAACGCCGTGCTCATGTGGGGAGTGGCCCGGTGGCAGGCGGTCCAGTACGGCCTGTCACCCACGATCCAGCGCACCTTCTGGTGGTTGAGCATCGCCGGACCGCTCGTCACCGGCGTCGCCATGGTCTCGCTGGACTTCCACTGGGTCACCGACGCCGTCGTGGGGGCCGCCGTCGGCATCGTGCTGTTGGGCGTGGTTCACGCACTGGACGCAACGGTCCTGTCACGCTGGGTATATGCCCATGAGGGATCCCGCACGACCTAGCCGCGCCTGGGGGCGCCGGCTCGTCGTGGCCACGGCGCTGGGCGGCGCCCTGGGGGTGGCGGCTCCAGCAGTGGCGGAGGAGACCGCTCCGTCGGCCGGCCCCTCGACCGTCCGGTGCTCCATCACCGACGCCCGGCTGGCCGAGCTGTCGGGGCTGGTCGTCGTCGGCGAGCAGACGCTGGCGCTCGACGACGGCGGCGACCAGGTCAGCGTCCTCGGCCTGGACTCCGCATGCCAGGTGGTCGACGTGCAGACCGCGCCGGTCGACCCCTACGACCCCGAGGACCTCGCGGTGGGCCCCGACGGTGCGGTCTGGGTCGCCGACATCGGCGACAACGACGCCAAGCGCCCGACCGTCGCGCTGCACGTCCTGCGGCCCGAGGGTCCCGCGCTGTACCGGCTCACCTATCCGGACGGACCGCACGACGCGGAGGCGTTGCTCCTCGCTCCGGACGGCACCCCGTACGTGGTGACCAAGGAGGTGCTCGGCTCCAGCGGTGTCTACCGGCCGGCGGGGGCGCTGGCCGACGGGGCGACCGTGCCCATGGAGCGGGTCGCGACGGTGAACGTGACCCTCACCGGCACGCCCGGCGGACCGGTCGGCCGGGCGGGGCAGCTCATGATCACCGGTGGGGCGGTCGCCTCGGACGGCAGCGCGCTGGCCTTGCGCACCTACACCGATGCCTACGTCTGGCCGCTGGTCGGTTCGGACGTGCCCGGCGCACTGGCGACCACCCCGGTCCGACTGGCCCTGCCGGAGTCGCCGCAGGGGGAGGCGATCAGCTTCAGCACCGACGCCCGGAGTCTCGTGATCGCGAGCGAGGGGCTCCCGATCGATGTGACCGAGGTTCCGCTGCCCACGGTGGTGAGTGCGGCGACGCCCGCGGCAGAGACCGAGGTCCCCGGCTTCGCCGCCCTGACCAGGGAGGGCTCACCGCTGCCGGCCGCTTTGCTGGCCGCGCTGGGCGCCACCATCGTCGTCTGGGTCGGCGGGCGGCTCATCCGCCGCTCCTGAGCTCAGGGCAGGGGATCCCAGCCCAGTTGCCGGCTGCACTCCGCCGCGGCTCGGGCGACCTGCTCGCCGTACACCGGCCACAGGCGCCGGGGGAACCGCTGCGACGGCAGTGACAGGCTCAGCGTCGCCACCGGCTGTCCGGGCTCGCTCAGGATCGCCGCGCCGACGGCCGCGACGTCCGGGTGCCTCGTGCCCACGGCGACCGCGTACCCGTGCCGGCGCACGCCCTCCAGTTCCTGCAGGATGGCCTCGACGTCGGTGTCGGTGTGGTCGGTGAGCGCCTCCAGCGGTGCTGCCCCCAGGAGTGCCGCCGCCTGTGCCGGCGGCATGGCGGCGAGCACTGCCTTACCGGATGCCGTCGTGTGCAGTGGCGCGCTCCGACCGACCTCGGTGTGGGTGCGCACCGGGTGTTCGCCCTCGATCTTGTCCAGGAGCACGATCCGGCGGTCCTCGGGCACCGAGAGGTGGACCGTCTCGCCGGTGGTGGCCGACAGCCCGTGCATCGCGGGCAGTGCGATGTGCCGGATCTCCTCCTGGCCCCGGTGTCGTGAGCCGATCGCCTGCGCCTTGGTGGTCAGCGACCACCGGGTGGGCTCCTCCGGGCTCGCCCGGATCCAGCCCAGCTCGCCGAGGGTGAGCAGCATCCGCTGAGCCGTGGACTTGGGCAGCTGCATGGCGCGCGAGAGCTCGCTGACGCCGACCGGCTGGCGTTCGGACACGGCCTCGAGGACGCCGAGCGCGACAGATACCGATCGCATGTGGTTGACGTCACTCCTGTCCGACCTTAACGTGGCGCCGGTCACACCGTGCCACCACGTGGCAAACCGTGCCACGTGGTGGCACGGTCGTCAAGTCGAAGTCGGGAGAACCACGTGTCAGATCCGGTTCGGCCCAGCGCGCTCGCGGGCGTGCGGGTCCTCGACCTCACGCAGGTCATGGCAGGCGCCTACTGCTCCATGCTGCTGGCGGACATGGGCGCCGACGTGATCAAGGTCGAGCGGCCCGAGGGTGGTGACGACACGCGCCGGATGTCGCGCGGGTCGGACGTGGAGCTCTCGCCGGCGTTCAACGCCATGAACCGCAACAAGCGCGGCCTCGCCGTCGACCTGAAGGACCCGCGGGGTGCCGAGGTGGTGCGCCGGCTGGCCCGGGACGCCGACATCCTCGTCGAGAACTTCCGCCCCGGGCTGCTGGAGCGCTTCGGACTCGGCCAGGAGGCCCTACGAGCTGAGAACCCGGCGCTCATCTACTGCTCCATCTCGGGCTTCGGCGCCACCGGCCCTTACGCCGGCCGGGGCGGCTACGACCTCGTCGCCCAGGCGATGAGTGGCCTGATGAGCATGACCGGCGAGGACGGAGGCGCGCCGGCGAAGGTGGGCGTCCCGATCTGCGATCTGAACGCCGGCGTCTTCGCCGCGTACGGCGTGCTGTCGGCCTACATCCACCGCCTGAAGACCGGCGAGGGTCAGTTCGTCGACACCTCGCTGCTCGAGGCGGGCATCGCCTACACCGTCTGGGAGACGGCCATGTTCTTCGCCACTGGAGAGGTCGCCCGGCCCATGGGCTCGGCGCACCGGTTGTCCGCGCCGTACGAGGCGCTCCCCACCGCGGACGGCTGGATCGCCATCGGCGCGGCCAACCAGCGCAACTGGGAGCGGCTGTGCGGCACCCTCGGGCTTTCGACGCTGCTCGAGGATCCCCGGTTCGCCGACAATCCCGCGCGGATGAAGCACCGCATCGAGCTGGCCGGGGAGCTGGCGACGACGCTGCGCCGGCGAACCACCGCCGAGTGGCTGGAGGTCCTCGGCGCGGCCGCGGTGCCGAGCGGCCCGCTGTACGACATCGAGCAGGTCTACGCCGATCCGCACGTGCAGGCGCGGGAGATGGTCGTGCAGACGGTGCACCCGCGGATGGGCACCGTCCGCCACATCGGCTCCCCGGTGAAGCTCTCGGCCACCCCCTCCGCCGTCCTCCGCCCGGCGCCGCTGCTCGGGCAGCACAGCCGCGAGGTCCTGGCCGGATCCGGGTTTGCCGCCGCGGAAATCGATGAGCTGATCACCGCCGGCGTGCTGCTGAGCACCCCCACCGGCGAGGACCCGGGGGAGTTGTCCTCCAGCCCCACACGTCCCTTCCAGCCGACGGAGGCCTCGGCATGACGCACCTCGTGTTGTCCCGACTCACCAAGAGCTTCGGCGCGGCCCCCGTCGTGGACGGGGTCGACCTGTCCATCCAGGAGGGCGAGGCCGTGGTTCTTCTCGGGCCGTCCGGCTGCGGGAAGACCACGTGCCTGCGCATGATCGCCGGTTTCGAGCGGCCCGACTCCGGGGAGATCCGGCTCCGCGACCAGGTGCTCGTCGGCGGGCGGACGTTCGTCCCGCCGGAGCGCCGCCGCATGTCGGTGGTGTTCCAGAGCTACGCGCTGTGGCCGCACCTCAGCGTGCGGGAGAACGTCGGCTACGGGCCGACGACGGCCAAGGTGGGCCGGACGGAGGTCCGCCGGCGCACCGACGAGGCGCTCGCCATGGTGCAGCTCGACGGTCTCGCCGACCGCTACGCCCACCAGCTCTCCGGCGGGCAGCAGCAGCGCGTCGCGCTGGCCCGCGCGCTGGTCAACGACCCCGCGCTGCTGCTGCTGGACGAGCCGCTGTCCAACCTCGACACGCGGCTGCGCGAGGAGATGCGCTCGGAGATCAAGCGGATCCACCGGTCGCTGGGGGTGACGATGGTCTACGTCACCCACGACCAGGCCGAGGCGCTGTCGCTGGCCGACCGGCTCGTCGTCATGCACTCGGGGCGGATCGTGCAGGTCGGAGCACCCGAAGATGTCTACCGGCATCCACGGACGAGCTTCGTCGCGCGCGCCCTGGGGGCGACGAACCTGCTGCCTGCCACGGCGTGCGGACCGTCGTCCCCCGAGGGGGTTCCCCTCCGGCTGCCCGGGGGGATCACGGTGACCGCTCCGCGGCCGGCGGACGTGGCCGTGCAGGCGGGGGACGTGGTTGCCGTGTCGATCCGTCCGGTCGACCTGCGCCTCAGCTCGGGAAGCCCCGGTGCCGCGGGTGCCGCTCGGGTCAGCGAGGCGCTGTTTTTCGGAGACCACGTGCAGTACGCCGTCGACCTGCCCGGGCTCGCCGAGCCGCTGAAGACGACCGGGCCCAGCCTGGGGCGTTTCGACGTCGGTCAGGACGTCGTGGTCCAGGTGGACGGCACCGCGGTCGCCATCGTCAGTGATGGCCCGGGCAGCCCCGTCCTGGGCCAGGACGACCACCATCCAGGCTCCTCCGCCACCGCGGGGGCCCCGCTTCCCCCAGCTCCGGCCGGGCGGTCCGCCGCGTGACCGGGTTCCGTCGCTCCGCCGTTCGTCCACCCTCCGCGCACGTCCGTCCGAGAAGAGGCACCGTGTCCATCCGTCCCACCGCCCGCCGCAGGAACGCCCTGTTCGCCGTTCCCTTGTCCGCCGTCCTCCTCGCCGGGTGCGGCGACGGCTCCGAGCCGGCCGCCGGCGGCGGCGGCGGAAGCGGGGGCGAAGCCGCCGGCATCGAGGGCATCAGCGAGGACCTCATCGCCGCAGCCCAGGAGGAGGGTGGCGTCGTCATCTACGCCGGCGGCCACACCCGTCCAGGCGTCGAGCTGCTCCAGCAGCGCATGCAGGAGCTCTTCGACATCGAGGTGACGTTCACCCGGGAGGACTCCGGCGCGGTCGCCAACTCCATCTCCGCGGAACTGGCCAGCGGATCCCTCAACGCCGACGTGGTCAGCCTGACCGATCCGGACACGCTCCAGCAGTGGGCGGACGAGGGGGTCATCACCGACGCCGACATCCCCAACGTAGACAAGATCATCGACGGCCTGGACAACCCCGACAACCCGCAGGTGCCCTACAGCCTCGTGCCGCTCGGGATCATGTACAACGGCGCCACCACCGACCCCGCGGACCTGCCGACCACCTGGGAGGAGTTCGCGTCCTCGGCCCAGGGCACGATCGTGAGTGCCGATCCGGGCGCGTCCGGCACCGCGCTGGCGTTCTACACGACGCTCACCGGTCTGTACGGAGAGGAGTGGCTCCAGCAGCTGTCCGAGCGGAACGTGATCGTGACCGACAGCAGCCTGGCTCTCGCGCAGCTGGTGCTCACCGGCGAGGCCGACATCGGTGTTCCGGCCATCGAGTCCGCGGTGCTCAGTGCGGCCGCGGAGGGGGAGCCGCTCGAGATCGCCTTCATGGAGGACGGCGTGCCGACCTTCACCAGCGAGCTGGCGTTGCTCGCCGACGCGCCGCGGCCCAACGCCGCGAAGTTGCTGATGCAGTACCAGCTGAGCGAGGACTTCCAGAACGCGCTGGTCGAGATCGGCGGCCGCAGCGTGCTCGACGGTGCTCCCCAGCCGGCAGAAGGCGCTGACCTGTCCAAGGCCACGCTCCTTCCCTCCGACCTCGAGGACATCGCTACCCGGGGAGACCAGGTGGTGGCCCGCTTCGCCGAACTGTTCAACCGATGAGCACGGACCCGCTACGGGCCGGCGCTCCCGCCGGCCCGCCGGGAGGGGGCGGATCGTGACCCTGAGCCACTCCGCGACCTCGACGGTGTCGGAGGCCGGTCCGCGCGCGCGGTCGGCCTCCGGCCCGGCCGGGGGGCCGACCCCCGGCCGGGCGCCGCGCCGCCGACGGTCGACCGGGTTCGAGCGCGCCATGCGGGTGGTGTGGACGCTGGCGCTGCTGGCCCTGGTCGGTTATCCGATCGCGCAGGTGTTCGGGCAGAGCATCGTGGCCGAGGACGGCGGCATCACCCTGTCCAACTACGCGTTGCTGGGCACCGAGCCCCAGTTGCTCGCGGCCATCCGCAACTCGCTCTGGATCGCCTGCGGCACCGTGCTGGGCAGCCTCCTCATCGGGCTGCCACTGGCGTGGTTCACCGTGCGCACGGACATGCCGATGCGGCGGTTCTTTCGCGGCAGCGCCGTCCTCACCTTCGCGGCCCCCAGTTTTATCGCCGCCCTGGGATGGGTGCTCCTTCTCGGGCCGCGCAACGGGGTGCTGAACACCACGCTGATGTCGATCTTCGGCCTGGAGGAGTCACCGTTCAACATATTCACGGCGTGGGGGATCATCTTCGTCCTGTCGCTGTTCCTCTACCCGTTGGTCTTCCTGCCCGTATCGGCGGCCTTGGAGGGGATCGACCCGGCGCTGGAGCACGCCGCGGCGAGTCTCGGTGCCTCCCGCTGGCGGGTACTGCGTACGGTCACGTTCCCCGTCATCGCGCCGGCCCTGATCGCCGGGGCGATCCTGGTATTCGTCTCCTCGGCGATCATCTTCGGCCCGGTGGCGATCCTCGGGGCTCCCACCGGTTTCCAGACCATCCCGACGGTGCTGCTGAGCCTCATGCAGTTCCCGCCCCGGATCGAGGTCGCCGCGGTCATCTCCGTGCCCATCCTCGTCATCATCGCGGCGCTGCTGCTGATCCAGCGAAAACTCGTGGGCGGGAGGCGTTTCACCGTCATCGGGGGAAAGCCGGGTCGGCAGGACGTCACGCACCTGGGGGCCGGTCGCTACCTGGCGGTGGCGTTCTGCACGGCCGTCGTGGGGCTGAGCCTGGTCCTGCCCTTCGGCATGCTGCTGGTGACGTCCTTCCGCAAGGCACTGGGCCGTCCCCTCGGGTGGGACAACTTCACCCTGACCGGCAACTACGAGGAGGTCTTCGGTCGGCCGCTGATCGCCGCGGCCATGGGGAACAGCTTCGCGCTGGCGATCGGCGGCACCCTCCTGGCGCTGCTCGTGGCGCTGCTCGCCTCGTGGCTGGTGCACCGCACCAAGGCACGCAGCAATGCGCTGATCGTCGGTGCCATGGCCGCTCCGCTGGCCTTTCCGGGGGCGGTCCTCGGTATCGGGCTGATCATCGCCTACGCCGCCCAGCCGTTCGGACTCGGCGGGACGCTCACCATCCTGCTCATCGCATACGCAGGCAGCGCCCTGCCGCTGACGTTCGCCTACGTCCACGCCGGCATGGGCCAGATCGGCGCCGAGGTGGAGGAGGCCTCTCGCGGCCTGGGCGCGTCTTGGGCGCGCACGTGGCGGCGGATCACGGTTCCGCTGCTGCGGCCCTCGCTGCTGGCCGCAGGTCTGCTCAACTTCGTCCTGCTCTTCCGGGAGCTGGAGATGTCGGTGTTCCTCTACACCGGCGCCAATCCCACGGTGGCCACGGTGCTCTACAACCTGGCCAGCGAGTCGCTCTACCAGCGGGTCGGCGCGCTCTCCGTGGTGATCCTGCTGATCAACATCGTGGTGACCGTGATCGCGATGCGGCTGCTCGATCGCAGGCCCGGCGAGTCCGCCAGGCGGTCCCGCCGATCCCCGTCCGTCGTCCTCGACACACCCCCGGAGGAAGCAGCATGACTGAGACCACCACAGATGTCGGCAGCGGCGTCCACCTGCGCTACGAGACGCCGCACATCGCCGTCCTGACCCTGGACTCCGAGCCGGCCAACACGTTCAGCTGGGAGAGCCGGCGATCCTTCATGCGGGCGCTGGACATCCTCGACGCCGACGAGAACGTCCGGTGCCTCGTCATCACCGGCGAGGGCCGTGCGTTCACGGCAGGGGCCCAGCTGCGCGAGGACCAGTTCATGTCCGACGAGCAGCTCACCGACTACCTCGCCGAGTTCAGTCGTGTCCTCAACGGGGTGCAGCACTTCCGTGCGCCGGTCATCGCTGCGATCAACGGGGCCACGGTGGGTGGTGGCCTGGAGTTCGCCCTGTGCGCCGACATCCGGATCGCCTCGACGGACGCGTTCTTCGTCGCCGCGGGGGTGAACGTCGGCCTCATCGTCAGCTTCTGGCGCCTGCCGCGCGTCATCGGGCTGGGGCCGGCCAAGGAGATCCTGCTGACCGGGGCCCGGTACACCGCCGAGCAGGCCCTCAACTGGGGGCTGGTGACCGAGGTCCACGAGCCGGCGGATCTGATGCCGGCGGCCCTGGCGAAGGCGCATCGGATCGCGACCCGTGCGCCGCTGTCGGTGGAGGTCACCAAGGAGGCGGTGACCAAAGCCTTCGAGATGGACTTCGGCGAGGGACAGGCCCTGCAGACCAGGCGCTTCCTGGAGATGTTCCGGACCGAGGACCATCAGGAGGCGCTGAGCGCCTTCTTCGAGAAGCGTGACGGGAACTACCAGCGTCGCTGAGACTCGCCGCACGACCCGACGGCTGACGGCGGCCTCGTCCCTGCGGGGGGCGGGGCCGCCGTCGGCCGTTGCGGTCAGACCCGGCGGAGCACCGAGACCACGCGGCCGAGGATCGTCGCCTCGTCACCCGGGATCGGCTCGTACGCCGGGTTGTGCGGCAGCAGCCACACGTGCCCGTCGCGGCGCTTGTAGGTCTTGACCGTGGCCTCGCCGTCGATCATGGCGGCGACGATCTCGCCGTTCTCCGCGGTCGGCTGCTGACGGACCACGACGTAGTCGCCGTCGCAGATGGCCGCCTCGACCATCGAGTCACCGACGACCTTGAGCATGAAGACGGTGCCCTCGCCGACGAGCTCGCGGGGGAGGGGGAACACGTCCTCCACCGCCTGCTCCGCGAGCACGGGACCACCGGCGGCGATGCGGCCGACCAGGGGGACGTAGGTCGGCGCCGCGGCCTGCTCGCCCTCGGCGGTCGCCGGACGCTCGACGGTCGGGGCGGTGCTGCGGCCGGTCTCGCCGGGCAGGCGGACGTCCAGCGCCCGGGGCCGGTTCGGATCGCGCCGCAGCCAGCCCTTCTTCTGCAGCACCGACAGCTGGTGCGCCACGGAGGATGCCGACGACAGGCCGACGGCCTCGCCGATCTCGCGGACCGACGGCGGGTAGCCGCGCCGCTCGATCGAGTCGCGGATGACCTCGAGGACCCGGCGCTGGCGTTGCGTCAGGCCGTCGCCGTCCGCGCTGCGGTCGGGAAACGTGCGGACCGAGGCCGAGGCGGCATCCGTCGTCCGCGTGTCGCCGGGGGTCCCGCTCGAGTCCGTCACGTGTCCTCCTCGTCGGCCGCCGCGCAGCCCGTGGCGTCTTCCGTCCCAGGGACCGTAGCGCCGATCGGGCCCCAGTTCAAACAGGTGTTCGAAAATTTCCCGTGCCCCGTCGCTTCTGTCGGCGTCATCCGGTAGACATCGGACAGGCGTTCGAATCGAACAGGTGTTCGGTTCGTCGATGGAGTGGCTGATGAGGGGCGGAGTGGCATGGCGAGCAGCACGGCACTGCAAGCGGCAGGAGCGACGGGTGCGGGACGTGGGCGCGGCTCCGCGCCGGTGCGGCCCGAGCGGCACCTGCGGGTGCTGCCGCCGGTGCCGGCGGCGTACGCGGTCGCACCGGCGCGCCGCGGTGCCGCGCCGGGTGTCGGCACGGGAGCCCTCCGTCCGGCACCCGAGGCGGCCCCCCGGCTCCGGTTGACCGCGCGGGGTCGCCGCCTGGTGGCCGTACTGGTCCTGGCAACAGGTGTCGGGCTGGTGGCCCTCGGCGAGTCCGTGCTGGGGGGTGACGGCGGTGGTCTCGAGCTCATGGGCACGAGCAGCGTCGTCGTCGAGCACGGTGACACCCTGTGGTCCATCGCGGGTGCGGTCGCCGGCGAGCGGGACGTGCGCGAGGTCGTCGACCGCATCCAGGAACTGAACGGCCTGCACAGTGCCGACATCGAACCCGGCCAGGTGCTGCAGCTGCCCTAGGTGCCTGCTGGCGCGGTCCGCGGCGCGTGTCGGACGTGCCGGATGGCGTCGACAGAAGGTGCACAACGCGACGCGGCGACTTCGTCAACCCTCTGTATGGGCGCATTCACGCTGTGTGCTCGCCGGCGACATACCGTTCTCACGTGTCGAGCGTCATGGAGAACCGAGCAGCCGTGTTCACCAGCCAGCCCCAGGTCGTCGAGGTCTACCAGGCAGGCGCCTGGTGGGCCGGGGAGCTGCTGGGGTGGCGCCACGACGAGGGCGGCGCCTGCCAGGTGTGGGTGCGCGCCGTCGTCGGTGGCGTGGAGCAGACGACCTGGACCGACCTGGCCGCTCTCCGGCTCCCCGAGCGCTCCACCGAGGCTGCAGGGCAGATGTCCCCACACCGCGACGGGCAGGAGCTGCCGCCCCGCGGGTCCAGCGCCGGCGTGCGCCGTCACTCGGCCGACGCCGCGACCACTGCGAGCCTGCCGCTGGCGCGCGACCGCGGGAGCGAGCCAGCCCCGGTGCGTCCGGGTGGCCGGCGCCGCGCGCCGGAGGACGCGGAGGTCCGGGTCGTCGCGGCATCGGCCGTGCCCGTCCCACCCGGACGGCACCGTGCGCCCTCCACCGATCCGGACGCCGGGCGGCACCGCGCGGCCGACACGGGCCTGTTCCCGGCCGTCGTCGACGAGCCGGCCCCGACGCCGCGGCGTCCACGCGAGGAGTTCCCGCCGACGGCCGCGTGGACGGTTCTCGCCGCCCGGCCCGCGCCGGCGGAGGAGGCGCTCGCCGACGCCTCGTGGGGCAACCCCGGCGACGAGCTGCTCACCCGGCCCATGCGGCTGACCGACCAGGTCCCGCACTCGCGTCGCCCACGCCTGATGGCGCACTGAGGCGACCCATGCGTTCCGCCGACGGCGCCGGGGCCCTGACGGGGCTCCCGGCGTCGTCGGCGCGTGTCGGTGGCGGCCACCCGGCAGGGGAGCGGGCGGGTCTTCCGCGCGTCGCGCACGGCGTGTCGTGTGACGGGTGGGGGCGGGTGTTCCGCGTGCGCACGCCCGGGTCCGGGGGGAACACGCCGAGGAAACGATCACTTGCACATCTTGTGGAGCCCGGCCTAGGGTCCCCCTACATCTAGTAGTTACAGAGCTGTAAGCCCATCCACAGGCGCATCCTCAGGTTCTCCCCGGCGCATCCACCGGATGTCCCCAGGGAGGTCCACAGGACGCCGGTGGGGGGCAGGCCGGGGCGCCCGCCGCGTCCGGCCGGGAGAGGAGGTGAACCACCGTGCGCTGCCCGTTCTGCCACAACCCCGACAGCCGGGTCATCGACTCCCGCGAGGCCGACGAGGGCGCCACCACCCGGCGTCGTCGGTCCTGCCCGAAGTGCGGACGGCGGTTCACCACCGTCGAGGAGGCGGTGCTCGCCGTCGTCAAGCGCAACGGCGTCAGCGAGCCCTTCAACCGCAGCAAGGTGGTCGCCGGCGTCCGGCGGGCCTGCCAGGGCCGCCCGGTCGACGAGGACCAGCTCAAGCTCCTCGCCCAGCAGGTGGAGGACACCATCCGCGCCAGTGGCGCGGCCGAGGTCCCGAGCAACGAGGTGGGCCTGGCCATCCTGGGCCCGCTCCGCGAGCTCGACGAGGTGGCCTACCTCCGGTTCGCCAGCGTGTACCGGTCCTTCACCTCGGTGGCGGACTTCGAGCGCGAGATCGCCGAGCTCAAGGCCCGGGAGTCCGCGTCACCACCGGCCGGGCCTGCCCCGCGGGACCCTGTCCCGTCCGGCGGCTGAGAACTGTCAGTGCCGACCGATAGACAGCAGTTCGAGCAGTTACCGATCGCGGCTCTTCCCCAGCCCCCGATCCACCACCGCGCAGCAGCACCGCGCAGCTCCGCGAAGCACCATGCGACACACGACCAGGGAGAGCTCCACACCATGACCGAGACCGACGACCGCTTGGCGACCCGGGCCCGCCGTTCGAGCAAGGCGCCCAGCCGCAAGGGCCTCAAGATCAAGCGCGTCTTCACCACCGCCGGTGTGCACCCGTACGACGAGGTGACCTGGGAGCGCCGCGATGTCGTCATGACCAACTGGCGGGACGGCTCGATCAACTTCGAGCAGCGCGGCGTGGAGTTCCCCGCCGAGTGGAGCATCAACGCCACCAACATCGTCACCACCAAGTACTTCCGCGGTGCGGTGGGCCAGCCGCAGCGCGAGAGCAGCCTGCGCCAGCTGATCGACCGGGTGGTGCTCACCTACACCGAGGCCGGCCGCGAGCACGGCTACTTCGCCACCGAGGGCGACGCCGAGATCTTCGAGCACGAGCTGACCTGGATGCTGCTGCACCAGTACTTCAGCTTCAACAGCCCCGTCTGGTTCAACGTCGGCACGAGCGCGCCGCAGCAGGTCAGCGCCTGCTTCATCCTCGCCGTCGACGACGAGATGGACTCGATCCTCAACTGGTACCGCGAGGAGGGCCTGATCTTCAAGGGCGGCTCCGGTGCCGGCCTGAACCTCTCCCGCATCCGCTCCTCCAAGGAGCTGCTGTCCTCCGGTGGCACCGCGTCCGGTCCGGTCAGCTTCATGCGGGGCGCCGACGCCTCCGCCGGGACCATCAAGTCCGGTGGCGCCACCCGTCGCGCGGCGAAGATGGTCGTCCTCGACATCGACCACCCCGACATCGAGGAGTTCATCGAGACCAAGGCGCGCGAGGAGACCAAGATCCGCGCGCTGCGCGACGCCGGCTACGACATGGACCTCGGTGGCAAGGACATCACCAGCGTCCAGTACCAGAACGCCAACAACTCGGTCCGCGTCTCCGACGAGTTCATGCGCGCGGTCGAGGAGGGCGACGAGTTCGGTCTCCGCGCCCGCCTGGACGGCTCGGTCATCGAGACCGTCGACGCCAAGGCCCTGTTCCGCAAGGTCACCCAGGCCGCGTGGGAGTGCGCCGACCCGGGCATCCAGTACGACGACACGATCAACGACTGGCACACCAACCCCGAGACCGGCCGCATCAACGCGTCCAACCCGTGCTCGGAGTACATGAGCCTGGACAACAGCTCGTGCAACCTGGCGTCGCTGAACCTCATGAAGTTCCTCAAGGACGACGGCACGTTCGACTCCAAGAACTTCGTCAAGGCCGTCGAGCTGGTCATCACCGCGATGGACATCTCGATCTGCTTCGCCGACTTCCCGACCGAGCCCATCGGTGACACCACCCGCGCCTACCGGCAGCTGGGCATCGGCTACGCCAACCTGGGCGCGCTGCTCATGGCGACCGGCCACGCCTACGACTCCCGCGGGGGCCAGAGCCTGGCCGCGGCCATCACCTCGCTGATGACCGGCACCGCCTACCGCCGCTCGGCCGAGCTCGCCGGCATCGTGGGCCCGTACGACGGGTTCGCCCGCAACGCCGACGCGCACGCCCGGGTCATGCGCAAGCACGCCGCGGCCAACGACGCGATCCGCCCGGTCGGGGCCGACGACGCCGACGTGCTGAAGGCCGCCACCGCCCAGTGGCAGGACTGCCTGGAGATCGGCGCGGAGAACGGCTGGCGCAACGCGCAGGCCTCGGTGCTGGCCCCCACCGGCACCATCGGTTTCATGATGGACTGCGACACGACCGGCATCGAGCCGGACTTCTCGCTGGTCAAGTTCAAGAAGCTGGTCGGCGGCGGCTCGATGCAGATCGTCAACCAGACGGTGCCGCGGGCGCTGCGCAGCCTGGGCTACCAGGAGGAGCAGATCGAGGCGATCGTCGAGTACATCGCCGAGCACGGCCACGTCGTGGACGCCCCGACCCTGCGTCCGGAGCACTACGAGGTCTTCGACTGCGCCATGGGCGAGCGGGCCATCTCCCCGATGGGCCACGTCCGCATGATGGCCGCGGTGCAGCCGTTCATCTCCGGCGCGATCAGCAAGACCGTCAACATGCCGGAGTCGGCGACCATCGAGGACGTCGAGAAGATCTACTTCGAGGGCTGGAAGCTCGGCCTCAAGGCGCTGGCGATCTACCGCGACAACTGCAAGGTCGGCCAGCCGCTGTCCGGCGGCAAGGGCAAGAACGACGGCACCAAGGACGAGGTCAAGGTCGCGGCCAGCGCCTCGCCCGAGCTGTCCCACCCGGTGCGCAAGCGGCTGCCGAAGAAGCGGACGAGCGTCACCACCTCCTTCAGCGTCGCCGGCGCCGAGGGCTACATGACCGCCGGGATGTACGAGGACGGCAGCCTCGGTGAGGTCTTCCTGAAGCTCGGCAAGCAGGGCTCGACCCTGGCCGGTGTGATGGACGCCTTCTCGATCGGCATCTCCCTGGCGCTGCAGCACGGTGTGCCGCTGGAGACCTACATCTCCAAGTTCACCAACATGCGCTTCGAGCCGGCCGGCATGACCGACGACCCGGACATCCGGATCGCCCAGTCGGTGATGGACTACATCTTCCGTCGCCTGGCGCTGGACCACCTGCCCGTGGAGAAGCGGGCCGGCCTCGGCATCTTCACCGCCGAGGAGCGGGCGGCGCAGGTCGCCGGCAGCTACGGCTCGTCGGCCTCGACCGCCACCGTGCAGGAGGAGGAGGTCGACCTGGAGCAGCTGCGTGGCTCCGCGCCGATCGAGACCGCCAAGGTGGAGGAGAAGGTGACCCCTGAGGGCCCGAAGTCGGTGAAGGAGGCGCACTCCTCGGCCGAGCTCCTCGAGCTGGTCACCGGAACCGCGACCGATGCGCCGCTGTGCATGACCTGCGGCACGAAGATGCGTCCCGCCGGCAGCTGCTACGTCTGCGAGGGCTGCGGCTCCACCAGCGGCTGCAGCTGACGAATGGTCCGACGGCAGTGTGTGCTCAGCGCTCGTGACCGATCTCCTGACATCGGTCACGACCTGAGCCGGCTGCCAGGAGTCGACGCCTGATCACGATGAAGCCCCGTGCGGATCACGGCGGGTTCTAACGGTCGCTGCAACACCCGATCACTTCGGGAGTTGCAGCGACCGTGTCGTTTGAGGAGTGGGCTTCATCGCGTCCGGTGGTCATGCGGGAGCGCCGATGGCGGCGCCGCCCGGTGACGTCCAGGGGCCCGTGGCGACGGTCGAACAGCGCGCCTTCCGCGATGCGGATCGGAGCGCCGGACGGTCCCGACGCCGAGGTCGGCACCTGCCGGCCATGGCAAGTAGGCAGTGCCGGTCCGGCCTCGCATGCTGCTCCTCCCGGTCGGTGACCACGCCGCAGGCGCACGTGGCGGGCCGTTGTCATCGATCTGTCATGCATGCAGGGGGGTAAGACGGGTTCCCGGGGTAGGGCCTGACCGCCCTGGAGCCGCCGGGCCGTGACATGAGGAGAAGCTGATGCGCTGCCGTACGGGGCGAGTCCCCGGCTCCCGGGTGCATGGCCGGACGGTCGAGTTCGGCGGCGGCACGTCAGTGGAACGGCCCCCGGGGGGCGATCGCCGATGCTGATCGACACCGTCCTCCTCGCCTCCGGAGCGCTCGGTCTGGCGATCGCGGCGGCGTCCAGCCGCCTCCGGCGCTGGCCGGTCTCCGAGCCGGTGCTCGGCCTGCTCATCGGCGTCGCGCTCGGCCCCCAGCTGCTCGGGGTGGTGGAGCTGCCCCCGTTCACCCAGGACCAGAGCTGGCTGCACACCGCCACCCGCCTGCTGCTGGCCGTCTCCGTCATGTCGGTGGCCCTGCGCTACCCGCTGAAGGACGCGCGGTCGCGGCTGCGCCCGGTCCTCCTGCTGCTCGCCGTCGTCATGCCGGTGATGGCGCTGGTCACCGCCGGCCTGGCCGCCCTCACGCTCGGCGTCGGGCTCGGCGCCGCCCTGCTGCTCGGCGCGGCGCTCTGCCCGACCGACCCCGTCCTGGCCTCCAGCGTCGTCACCGGGAAGCCGGCGGAGGAGGACCTCCCCGCCCGGGACCGCCAGATCCTGTCCCTGGAGTCCGGCGCCAACGACGGTCTCGCGCTGCCGCTCGTGCTGCTCGCGCTCGCGATCGCCGGGGCGGACAGCATCGGCGCCGGGCTGGCCGAGTCCCTGTGGCAGGTTGCCGGCGCCGTGCTGCTCGGCGTCCCGGCGGGCTGGCTGGGCGCCCGGGCGCTGCGCGCGGGGGAGGAGCACGGCTCCACCGATCCCGCGCCCCGCCTGCTGTTCACCGTCGTGCTCGCCTTCGCCGTGCTCGGCGCCTCGGGGCTGCTGCACGTCGACGGGATCCTGGCGGTGTTCGCCGCCGGATTGGCGTTCAACGGAGTCGCCACCGGCACCGACCGCACCGACGACGCCCCGATCGACGAGGCGGTCAACCGGTTCCTCGTCCTCCCGCTGTTCGTCGCCATCGGGATCGTCCTGCCGTGGGAGGCGTGGGCGGACCTCGGCTGGCGTGGCCCCGCACTGGTGCTGGCGGTGCTGCTCCTGCGCCGGCTGCCGGTGCTCTGGCTCCTGCGCAAGCCGCTGGAGCTCGGCCGGCCCGACGCGGCCTTCGTCGGCTGGTTCGGCCCCATCGGGGTGTCCGCGCTGTTCTACCTGAGCCTGGAGGCCGAGCGACTGGCCGTCGACCCGGTGGTGCTGGCCGCCGGCAGCCTGGTCGTCGCCGCGAGCACGGTGGTGCACGGCACCACGTCGTCCCCGGGCCGGGTGCTGTACCGGCGGGCGCAGGCACCCGTCACCGAGCCTTTCCACTCCTGAGGAGACAGCACATGTGGTTCGACTCGTGGTCCGACCTGGGCCGCATCCTCGCCATCGGGCTCAGTGCCTACGTCACCGTCGTGCTGGTCCTCCGCCTGGCGGGCAAGCGGACGCTGGCCAAGCTGAACGCGTTCGACCTGGTCGTCACCGTTGCCCTGGGGTCCACGCTGGCCACGATCCTGCTCAGCAGCGACGTCTCGTGGACCGAGGGGGCGCTGGCCCTGGCGCTGCTCGCCGCCGCGCAGTCCCTCGTCGCCTGGCTGACGGTGCACTGGTCCGGTTTCCGGAAGGTCGTCACCACCCGGCCCACCGTGGTGTTCCGGGACGGGGAACCGCTGGAGGAGGCACTCCGGGACGAGCGGATCTCGATGGACGAGATCCGCCAGGCGGTCCGCGCGAGCGGTTCCGGTGACCTGTCGTCGATCGCCGCGGTGATCCTGGAGAGCGACGGCTCGCTCAGCGTCGTGCCGGCGGAGAAGCTCGGCAACGGGTCGACCCTCCAGGGCGTCGTCAACGCGCAGCAGCCCGCCGACGGGTGACATCGGCGCCGCGGTCTCTCAGGGGTCGGCCGGCCAGCGGCCGGCGAGGGACCCGGCGAGCCGTCCGCGCCACGTCGACGTCTCGTCACCGTCGATGCTGGTGGTCTCCTCGGCGAGCTCGACCACCCGGTCCAGGTACCGGCACAGCGGCTCGTCGAGGCTCCCGGCCGGCGCCCGCCACGCGAGCTCGCGGAGCAGCCCGGCGAGCCGGCGGAGGACGGCGGGCTGGCCGCCCGCGCACTGGATCGGCTCCTCGACACCCAGCCGCACCAGTGCCGTGGCGTCCCACTGCGGCAGCACGAACCGCACCCTGCCCGCCTCGTCGCGGAACGGGGTCGCGCCGAGCGGGCGGCTCACGAGCTCGCCGAGCAGGGCGGAGACGTGCGACAGGCCGTGCACCGCCGTCGTGGGGTCGTTCGTGCCCGGCGACAGCGCGCGCACGGTGATGTCCACGGTCTTGCGCAGGCTGTAGGCGATGTCGCGGTCGGGCGTGCGCTCGAAGCTCAGCCGCACGCCGTCGGCCAGTGCCCGGCCCAGGAGGTCGAGGTCGACGGCGGACCCGGCCGGGGACGCCCACGCGTGCGCGATGGGCGTCCCGGTGACCACCGAGTCACCGATCCGGTGCGCGAGCAGCACCGTCGCCCCGGCCCGCTCGGCCGCCGCGGCGATCCGCGGTCCGTCCACGTCGGTGACGAAGCCGCTGCCCCTGGCCGGGACCGGCTGCGCGGGCCCGGTCGGCAGGGCAGCCCCGGACGGTTCGCCGCCGGCGTCCGGCAGCTCGCGGGAGAAGGTCCGCCGCGCCTCCTCGGAGACGTCGCGCAGCATGGTCTCGACGCGCAGCGAGCGGGCCAGGTGCCCGAGGAACAGCACCAGGGCCATGACGCTGACGACGGTCAGCACGAACGCCACCGTGACCGACAGCCGCGGGACGAAGGCCGGGTCGTCCGACCCCTCGGTCCGCACGGTGCGCAGCACGGTGAGGGCGTAGACGAAGGTGCCCACGAGCACGCCGAGGGTGGCCTGCACGACCCGGTCGGTGACGAAGGTCTGCAGCAGCCGCGGGGAGTGCTGGCTGCTGCTGAGCTGGAGGGCCACGACGGTGAAGGAGAACGTCAGCCCGGTCACCGAGATCAGCGACCCGGCGATGGCGGCGAGGACGTCCCGTGCCGCTGACGGGCCGCCGCCGAACGCGAAGGTCAGCGGGTGGTCGTCGGCCGGCCCGCCCAGCAGGCCGTCCAGCGCCGGGAAGGCGATGCCGAGGCCGACGGCGACCACGATGGCCAGCGCGGGGACCGGCCACAGGGAGCTGCTCAGCCGGTTGCGGACCCGGCGCAGCGCACCCGGGGTCATCGCCGTCCGCCCGCGGTCCGGGGGCCGGCCGGACGGCGCCCCGTCGGCGACGCGGGCGCGGAGGTCGCCGGGACGGAGCCGGCCGGCTCGGGCAGGGCGGGAGCCGACGGCGTCTGCGCCGGGACCGGCGCCACCGAGGCGTGGTCCGCCCGGCCGACGGGCCGGTCGGTCAGCCCGCGGTCGGTCGGCACCTCCAGCGGCTCGCCCTCGGTGGAGAACCGCACGCGGTCCACCGTCGGGAACTGCGTGGCCGTCCAGACCAGCTGGGCGACGGCGAGCTGCTGGTTCCCGCCGACGAGGCCGGTGAACTCCCGCGTGACGTCCAGCGTCACGACCTGGTCCTCCGGAGTGGGGCCGCTGTCCTGCAGGGTCTGGGGCGCCAGCGCCGTCCGCAGCCCGGACGCCGCCTCCTCGGGGGTGGGACCCGCGAGGAGCGCCTGGAGCACCGTCGGCACGTCGGCCGGGGAGACCGGCCGGGACACCGCCTCGAGCCGCGCCCCGCGCACGAGCCAGATCTGGGCCTCCTGCCCGCCGAGGGTCGCGGCGGGATCGGCGGGCGCCTCGGGAGCCGGGACGCCGAGGACCTCCGGGTGCTGCTGGGTGGGCACGCCGCATCCGCCCAGGGCCACCGCCGTCAGGAGGAGCCCCGCGGCGAGCCGCCGCGTCACGGCGCGTCCTGCAGCGGCAGCCGGACGGTGAACCGGGCGCCACCCTCGGGGCTGTCGGTGACCGAGACCCGGCCGCCCATCGCCGCCACGTGCCGCGTCACCAGCGACAGTCCGAGCCCGGCGCCGTCGGTGCGTGCCCGGTTGGTGTCCCGGCCCCGGGCGAAGCGCTCGAACACCCGGGAGCGCTCGCGCTCCGGGATGCCGGGGCCGGCGTCGTCCACCAGGAGCCGGGCCTCGTCGGGTCCCGCCTCGACCCGGACGGCGGTGACGCCGCCCCCGTGCTTGTCGGCGTTCTCCACCAGGTTGCCGATCACCCGTTCCAGGCGTCGCTTGTCGGCCAGCACGACGACGTCGGCGGCGTCCGGGGCGACGGTGAGCGGGGCGGAGGCGCGACCGTCGATCCGGCGGCGGGACAGCGACTCACGGACCAGGGCGGGCAGGTTGACCTCCTCCAGGACGGCGTCCGCGCTGCCGGCGTCACCGCGCGAGATCTCCAGCAGGTCGGCCACCAGGCGCTCGAAGCGGGTGACCTCCGCCTGCAGGAGCGCCAGCCCTTCACGGCCGTCCTCGGGCAGATCCTGCTCGTGCTCCACGAGCAGGGCCAGCGCGCCGAGCATCGTGGTGAGCGGGCTGCGCAGCTCGTGGCTGACGTCGGCGGCGAAGCGGGCGTCGCTGCGGACCCGCTCCTCCAGCGCCGTCACCGTGGTGTTGAACGAGCGGGCGATCGGCACCAGCGCGGGGTCCCCCTCCGGGTCGATCCGCGCGCTCAGGTCACCGGCCGCGACGGCCGCGGCAGCGGCCGCGACCCGGTCCAGCGGCCGCAGCGTCGGGCGGGTGGCCCAGCTGCCCACCAGCAGCGATGCGGGCACGACCGCCAGCACCGCCGCGGCCAGCACCCCGGCCAGGACCCGGTAGGTGTCGTCCAGCTCGTCGAGCGGGAAGACCTCGAAGTACGCCCCGCCGGACTCCCCGAGCGGCAGCCCGATCGCCAGCACGGTCCGCCCGTCGACGGAGAACCGCTGCCGCGCCGGCGTCCCCTCCAGCACGGTCCGCCGCAGCGCGGTCGGCAGGTCGTCGCGGCCGAAGCCCAGGGAGCTGGTGATCCACCGGTCGCCCTCGGCGATCAGCGAGGTGGAGCCGCTCTCGCGGGGGAGCTGGGAGAGCAGCTGCTCCGGGGACAGCCCCTCCGCGGCCGCCGCGCGCTGCACCTGCGCGGCGTTGGCCGTGGTCTGCGCGAGGGTGGCCCGCTCCCGGCCGAGGAGCAGGTAGCGCGAGACAGCCAGCCACACCCCGACGGACAGCACGAGGCTGAGGACGACGGCCACCGCGGTGAACGCCAGGGTCACGCGACCCCGGAGCGTGCGCGTCCAGCGCGCAGCGCTCACCCCGGTACCCGGTAGCCCATGCCGCGCACGGTCGTGACCACCTCCGGGCTGGCGGGATCGCTCTCGATCTTCTTGCGCAGCCGGCGGATGTGGACGTCGACCAGCCGGGAGTCGCCGAAGTAGTCGTACCCCCAGACCCGCTGCAGCAGCTCCTCCCGGCTCAGGACGCGACCGCGGTCGGAGGCGAGCTCGGTGAACAGCCGGAACTCGGTCCTGGTGAGGTCCAGGGACCGGCCGTCGCGGGTGACGCTGCCGGCCAGTGGCGAGATCTCCAGGTCTCCGACGGTGATCACCGGCAGCTCCTCGGCCTCGCGGGACCGGCGGGTGAGTGCGCGCACGCGGGCGACGAGCTCCTTGGGTACGAACGGCTTGGTGACGTAGTCGTCCGCCCCCGCCTCCAGGCCGGCGACGACGTCGTCGCTGTCCGAGCGGGCGGTCACCATGATCACCGGGGTGGTGCTGGTGCGGCGGATCTCCCGGCACACCTCGAACCCGTCCATCCCGGGCAGCCGGAGGTCGAGCAGGACGACGTCGTAGGGCTGCCCGGCGAGCCGGACCAGACCGTCCTCGCCGGTGGCGGCCTCCGCCACCTCGAAGCCCTCGCGGCGCAGCGTCATGTGGACCATCCGGCGGATCCGGGCGTCGTCCTCGATCACCAGTACAGAGCGCGGCACAGGGAGCAGTGTGCCCACTCCGGCGGCATCCGTGTCGTCCACGGCCGTACTGTGCGCATCCCGCGCGGCCGCGGCGCTCCGCCGCGCGGAATGTCACGGACCTGTCACACGCCTCGGGACTGGTCCGCGCGCACCGGGTAAGGGCACGCCACGGAACCCCCGGGTGCGAGGAGACGATCGGTGGACGGCGGGCTGACGACGACCGGAGCGCTGGTCGGGGCACTCGTCATCACCCTCCTCCTGGTCGCGCTGCACCTGGCCGCCCCGCGGCTGCGCGGGCTGCCGCTGGTGCCCGAGCGCGTCACCGGCTCCTTCGCCGGGGGGCTCGCGGTGGCCTACGTCTTCCTGCACCTGCTGCCCGAGCTCGCCGAGGGGAACGAGGCGATCGGCGAGGCGCTGAGCGACGTGGTGGAGCCGACGCCGCTGCTGGACCTGAGCGTGTTCCTGGTGGCGCTGGCGGGCTTCGCCGCCTTCTACGGCCTGGACCGCCTGGCGCGGTCGCGGGCGCACCCGATCCCGGCCGGCGTGGGCTCCGGCGGCAGGGGAGCCGGCGACCGGGGAGGAGGCGGTCGGCGGGACGGCGGTCCGGAGCCGGCCGGCGTCTACTGGCTGCACCTCGGCTCGTTCATGGTCTACAACGCGCTGATCACATACACGATGGCGCTCCGGTTGGAGACCGGTGTGGCCTTCGCCGCGCTGTTCGCGCTCGCCATGGGGCTGCATTTCGTGCTCACCGACCGGTCGCTGGAGGAGCACTACCCCCACCGGTTCCCGCGCAGCGGCCGGGTGCTGCTGGCCGCCGCGCTGCTGCTCGGCTGGGGTGCCGACGCGCTGGTCGCGCCGACCAGCACCGTGCTGGTGGCGCTGCTGACGGCGCTGCTCGGCGGTTCCATCCTGCTCAACGTCTTCAAGGAGGAGCTGCCGTCCAGCGGTCGTTCCAGCTACGGCTGGTTCCTGGCCGGGCTCGGCCTGTACGCGGGGCTGCTGACCCTCGTCACCGCGCTGGGGCAGTGACCTGGCCGGACGGCGGCGGGTCCGCGGGCCGGACGTCGCCGACGCCACGCAGACGGCGGACGGCGGGGGCGGGTACCGTCCCGGTCCCGGGTCTACGACGTGCACGTCGGCGCCGAGGGGGAGCCGTCGCAGGTGATCGCCGCCGTCCGGGTGCCGCTCGCGCTCGCCCTGCGGTGCGCAGCGCGCTTCGGGCCCACGACGTGCCGCCCGAGCTGGTCCGGCGGCCGGCGCCGAGCCCCTCCGCGGCCGGTCGGGTGTGAGATGCACCCACCCGGCGGCGCGCGCCCCGGGTGGCTGCGCATGCTGGACGGATGAGCCCGACCAGAGACCTGCTGCGCGAGCCGTGGGTGCAGCGCGGGGTGCGGGCGGCGCTGGCCGCCGCGCTCGCCTGGCAGGTGGCCGTGCTCCTGCCCCCGCCGCTCGCGCAGTACTCCTACTACGCCGCGCTCGGCGCGGTCATCGCGGTGCACCCCACGGTCGCCGACTCCGCGGCCGCGGCATGGCGCACCGTGCTGGCCATCCTGCTGGGCTTCGTCCTCGCCGTCGGGGTGCACGAGCTGACGGCGTCGCCGCTGATCCCCGGTGCGGTCACCATCGCCCTCGTCGTGGCCGTGGCCATCGTCGTCGAGCAGTGGCCGGTCCTGGGCGAGCACCGCACCTGGGTCAGCTTCGCCGCCGTCCTGATGTTCACCGTGGGCGCCGCCGACCCGGCCAGATACGCGGCCAGCTACGGCGGGCTGACGCTGCTCGGCGCGGCCATCGGCGTCCTGGTCACGACCGTGCTGTTCCCGCCGCTGCAGCTCACCACCGCCGTGCGGCGGATCGACGCGTCCCGTGAGCTGCTCGCCCGGCACCTGCAGGACATCGCCGGCGGGTTGCGGGAGGGCGTGGTGCCCTCGCCGGGGGAGTGGGATGCCCGGGGCCAGGCTCTGGCGGGCGCGCTGGACCGCATGCGTGCCGCGGAGAACCTCGTGGAGCGCGCCCGGCGGGCCAATCCGCGCGCCCGGCGGTGGAGGGGTGAGGCGTCCAGCATCCGGGAGCAGTCCCGGGCCCTGGACCGGGTGGCGGTCCTGATCGACGACCTGACGACGATGGTGGTGGAGTTCCAGCCGCACCGCCGGGGCATCGACCGGATCGAGGGCGGCACCGGCTGGGTCCTGGCCGAGGCGCTCGACGGACTGGCCCACGTGGTGCGCACCCCGCACGCCACAGGGACCGGCCACGACGTGCCGGACGACCGGGCCGAGGCCCTCGCGGCCGCGGAGCACGCGTTGCAGCGCCTCACCGCGCTCGTGCGGACCTCGGACGTCGCCGACGACGAGGGCTTCTTCGCCCTCGGGGCTGTCACTGTCGGAATGCACCGCGCTCTGGACACGCTGCGCGACCGGAGGGGGGAGGCGCACATGGCCTGATCGACCCCGCTCACGTCATTCGCGTAGGTGACACGGGGTTTCGCCGCCGCAGGGCGGAGCACTTCCCGAGCGACCCGAGCACGCGGGTCCCCACCCGGCTGTCCACGGACGACGGCCCGGCGGCGGCTGCCGCCGGTCCGCGCGCTCGCAGCACCACCTGCCCGAGGACCCATCGCACGCACACGAACGGGAGGGGCGTCCGAGACGGACGCCGTACCAGCCAGTGACCATCACTTCCCCCCAGCCCTCAGCCCAGGACGGCCGCGAGCCGACCTCCGCGTCGTCCACCGATGCCCTCGCCGGCACGGGCCCCGGCACCGACGAGCACCCGGCCATCGCCGAGCCGCCGGCCCTGCCGGCCGACCAGCGGGCCACGCTCGACCGGACCGTCTTCGCCATCGCGGCCGTCGTCGCGCTCACCTTCGTCGCCTGGGGCTTCCTCGCGCCCAGCGGTCTGGGGTCGGCCAGTGGCACCGCGCTCGTCTGGATCGAGACGAACCTCGGCTGGCTCTTCGTCACCCTGGCCTCGGCGTTCGTCGTCTTCGTCGTGTGGCTGGCCGCCAGCGCGTACGGCCGCATCCCGCTCGGCCGCGACGGTGAGGCGCCGGAGTTCCGGACCGTCTCCTGGGTCGCCATGATGTTCAGCGCCGGCATGGGCATCGGCCTGATGTTCTACGGCGTCGCCGAGCCGCTGACCCACTACGTCGCGCCGCCGCCGCGCTCGGTGGCTGCGGAGACCCCCGAGGCGGTCCAGACGGCGATGGCCACCACGCTGTTCCACTGGACGCTGCACCCGTGGGCCATCTACGCCGTCGTCGGTCTGGCGATCGCCTACGGCACCTTCCGCCGGGGCCGCAAGCAGCTGATCAGCGCCGCGTTCGAGCCGCTGTTCGGCGCGCGCCGCACCACCGGACCCGCCGGCAAGCTGATCGACGTCCTCGCCATCTTCGCGACCCTCTTCGGCTCGGCCGCCTCGCTCGGCCTCGGGGCGCTGCAGATCGGCAGCGGCATGGAGATCCTGGGCTGGGCCGGGAGCGTGGGCAACGGCCTGCTGGTCGGCATCATCGCCGTCCTCACCGCCGCCTTCGTCGCCTCCGCGGTGTCCGGCGTCGCCAAGGGCATCCAGTGGCTGTCCAACATCAACATGGTGCTGGCCGTCGTCCTGGCCCTGTTCGTGTTCGTCGTCGGCCCGACGGTGTTCATCCTCAACCTGCTGCCCGGCGCGGTCGGCAGCTACTTCTCCGAACTGGCGCAGATGGCCGCCCGCACCGAGGCCAGCGGAGGCGACCCCATGGCCGAGTGGCTGCGCGGGTGGACCGTCTTCTACTGGGCCTGGTGGATCTCGTGGACGCCGTTCGTCGGGCTGTTCATCGCCCGCATCAGCCGGGGCCGCACCATCCGCCAGTTCGTCAGCGGTGTGCTGCTCGTGCCCAGCGTGGTCACCCTGCTGTGGTTCGCGGTGTTCGGCGGGGCCGGCATCGCCGCCCAGCGCGACGGCGCGGACGTGGCCGGGCAGGCCACCTCCGAGGGGCAGCTGTTCGGCGTTCTCGACCAGTTCCCGCTGGCCACGGTCATGACGGTGCTGGTCATGGCGCTGGTGGCGATCTTCTTCGTCTCCGGCGCGGACGCCGCCTCGATCGTGATGGGCGCGCTGTCCGAGCGGGGCACGCTGGAGCCCAGCCGCCCGACCGTCATCTTCTGGGGCGTCGTGATGGGCGCCGTCGCGGCGGTGATGCTCCTGGTCGGCGGGGACGAGGCCCTCACCGGCCTGCAGAACCTGACGATCATCGCGGCGTTGCCGTTCGCCCTCGTCATGGTGGGGCTGGCGGTCTCGCTGGCCAAGGACCTGCGCTCGGATCCGATGGTCCTGCGCCGCACCTACGCCACCGAGGCCGTCGAGCAGGCCGTCGTCGAGGGCATCACCCGGCACGGCGACGACTTCGTGCTGGTGGTGGAGGCCGGCGGCGAGGGGACCGGCTCGCCCGGGTCCGGGGCCACCGCCGCCCGGAGCGGCCAGGGCCCGGCCGATCGGGACCCCGACGGCCGGGATCCCGACGTCCGGGATCCCGACGTCCGGAATCCCGACGGCCGGGAACCGGCCGCGCGGAACTCCTAGCCCCGACTGCGGCGGGCCCCCAGGACGACGTCCTGGGGGCCCGCCGCGTATTCGTGCCCGGTCGCTCAGCGGCGGCCGCAGGCCTTGAGGTCCACCCGCAGCTGCTGGCCGCGGTCGACCACGACGGGCACCCGCTCGACGACCCGGCCGTCCCGCTCGCAGGTGAGCGTCCAGGCCTCCACCAGCCCGGGCACGGTGGACGTCTCGGCCTCGAACAGCGAGGCGGTCAGCGTCCACGTCGGCGTGACCGAGGCGAAGTTGATCGCCCGCAGGACGTAGGTGCCCTGCTCGGGCGCCTGGAGAAGCACGCGCTCCTTCTCCCCGACGAAGTTGCCCGAGCTGCCCACCTGCACGAGGGAGCCGTCGGCGTTCTTGCGGTAGACCTCGAGGTCCATGTCGTCCGGGGTCGGCCAGTCGAGGACCACCTCGAGCAGGTCGGCGTCGCGGGCGACGGTGAACTCCCGGTCGGTCGACTGCAGCGGCAGCGTCGTGCCGGTCCAGGACTCCTCCTGCACCGGGTCGCCGGACAACGTCTCCACCTGGCGGTCCTTGACCACGGGCCGGGTCGAGGGGTTGACGTGCCAGGTGTAGCGGCCGTCGGGCCCGACGGTCATCGTGGTGTCCAGGGTGTCCTGGATCGAGCCCTCCCACGTCGGGCTGGGGAAGGTCTTCTTCAGCCGCAGCGTGGCGCCGGCCGGCGCCTTGCCGCTGAGCACCGAGTGCGTCGTCGGGTCGACGGCGTTCTCCAGGGCCACCAGGTAGGCCTCCCGGTTGCCCTTCCCGGCGAACTCCCCGGCCCCGAGGTACTCGTCGATGACCTCCGGGAACGGCGGGTGGAACTCGTCGGGGCCGATCTCGAAGGTGTAGCCGAACCCGCCGGTGGCGTTGTAGGACCAGTCCTCGGTGGAACCGGTGGTGTCGTAGAGCTCCCACGCGTGCTGGCTGGTGTAGCCGTTCTGCGCGGCCATCTCGTCACCGAGCGCCTTGAGCGCCGCCTCGTCGAACGGGTCACCCAGCGGGATGCCCTCGCTCGGCGGGACCAGGTCCGGTGCCGCGCCGTTCGGCCGGAGCACCAGGTTGGAGAAGGTGTGGTTCGTGATCAGCGTGGTCACGTGCCGCCCGCTGACCAGCTCGCGGATGTTCTGCGTCTCCGGCTCCGAGAACGGTGCGGCACCCCGGTACGTCGGGTCGGCGAAGAGGTCCGAGGCGCCCGGGCCGCCCCAGTAGCCGCCGTAGTTGCGGTTGAGGTCGGTGCCGGTGCCGAAGCCGCCGGGGCTCGTCAGGCTGCCCGCCCGGCAGGTGCCGTCGGGGGTGTCCTGCCCGTCCACGAGCCGGCAGTTCTTTCGCTTGTAGGCGTTACCGGGGTTGCCGAGGATCGTCGCGGTGCCACCGCCGTCCACCTCGCGGATGTCCACCAGTTCCCCGTCGGTGCGGGAGAGCTCGAAGCCGTCGACGTTGACCACCGGCACCACGACCACGCGTGAGCGGTCGACCAGGTCGGTGATGCGGCGGTCGGTGCCGTAGTTCCGCACCAGGTCGACCGCGAACTCCATCGCGTTCTCCCCGGAGGGCCACTCCCGCGCGTGGTGCACGCCGAGCATCACGAAGACGGGCAGGCCGCGGTCGGGTCCGTGCACGTCCTTGCCGATCTCCACGCCGAAGATCTCCCGGCCGTCGAGGGACCGGTGCGGCAGCGCGAAGCGCTTGACCAGGTCGGGGCGGTCGCTCTCCAGCGCCGCCATGTCGGCGTTGTAGTCGGCCAGCGTGCGGTAGGCGTCCCGGCCCGACGGCAGGGGCGAGGTGGTGGTGGCCGCGGCGTACGCGGCGTTGATCCGGTTGTTCTCGGCCTCGCGGGCCAGCAGGTCCGGGATGCGGACGTCGAAGCCGAGCCCGGCGCCGAGCAGCGCGGCGAGGTCGGCCGGCGTGTGCAGCACCACCTCGACGTAGTCGTGCCCGGCGTGCTCGGTGAGGTCCAGGCCCAGCGTCTGCAGCAGTGCCTTGTCCGCGCGGGTCGGGGTGTCGACGGTGACCAGCTGGGGCCGGAACTCGTCGGGCACCGCGGCGGCGGGGGTGGAGAGGCCGGCGGTGGTCAGACCGATCAGCACGGTCGTGGCCACCGCGCACAGCGTGGCTCGGCGGGGGAGGGGACGACGTCTCATGGCGGCGCTCCGGTCTGGAGGAGGGGTGCGTCGGGCGCTGGACCAACGAGCACCCGCCCGCGAGGTCACGCCCGGGTCCGGGGCGACCGAGGTCACAGCCGGAGCCGCTCAGGTCACGGCCGGATAACGCCGATGAGATCTCTGGCCGTCGAGCCGCGCCGCTCATCGAGGAGCGTGCCGACCCGGCCGTGCGGTTCTCCCCGACGACGGCCCCGCCCGTCGCACCCCTCCCCGAACGGAACGTCGCTCCACCATGTCCGCCGCCCTCGGCGTCCTCGCGTCCACCCTCACCATCGCCCTCGTCTGGCCCCAGGTCTGGCTGTCCTGCCGGCACCGCCGCACCCGCGGGATGTCCCCGACCGGCACCTGGCTCGCCGTCGCCCTGAACGCCTGCTGGCTCGTCTTCGGCCTGCTCACCGGGGATCCGGCGCAGATCGTCACGAACGCCGTCGTCGGCGCCGCCAACACCGGCCTGCTGCTCGCGCTGCTGCTCACCCAGCCGCACCTGCGCTCCCGCGGGGTGCTGCTGCGCACCGCCTCGGGCGCCCTCTGCCTGGTCGCGTTCGCGGTCGGCAGCGGGCTCGTCGTCGTGCTCCTCGGCGCCGACCCGGCCGCCGTCGCCGGGCCGGTCGCGTCCGCGGCCTCCCTGGTCGGCGCCGCGGCCGCGCTGCCGCAGCCGGTGAGCCTGCTGCGCGACCGCACGCAGGACCTGTCGGGGTTGTCCCCGGCGCGGTGGGTCCTGGGTGCCGCCGCCAACGCCGCGTGGGCCGGCTACGGCTGGGTCCTCGGGCAGCCGTCGGTGTGGCTGTCGGCGTCCGTCGGCCTCGGCTGCTCGCTGGTCGTCTGCGCGGTCCTGCGCCACCGGCGGCCGACCGCGGCCCCGGCCCCGTGGTCGTCCCCCCGGCCTCGTGCGCCCGGGGTCGCCGCCACGGGCGTGGTGCCTCAGCCGAGCGCCGGCCGGCAGCTCTCCGACGCGCGGCCGGTCCTCGTCGCCGCCTGACCGGCGCGGCC
Source organism: Blastococcus saxobsidens (assembly GCF_002938435.1). GTDB lineage: Bacteria > Actinomycetota > Actinomycetes > Mycobacteriales > Geodermatophilaceae > Blastococcus > Blastococcus saxobsidens. The sequence continues at coordinate 75,778 of NZ_POQT01000009.1, read as the reverse complement.
GGCGTGCGCGGCCAGCAGGCCCGCGGCCAGCGCGCCGGTCGCGTTGAGGGCCGCGTCGAGCGGGGACACCACCCGGCCCAGCGGCAGCAGCCACTGGAGCACCTCGATGGTCGCGCCACCGGCCAGCGCCACGGCCGTCAGCCGGGACGCGCGCGCGAGCGACGGGCGCAGCAGCACCGCCGACGCCGCGGGCACCGCCAGGAGCGCGAGGTTGCCCAGCAGCTGCAGCAGCGTGGCCTCGGAACCCAGGCCGGTGGCGTACCACCGCAGCTCGGTGGCCGGCGAGCCCCAGGCCCAGCCGGTCCCCACCGGCAGCAGGGTCAGCGCGGCCACCGCGGCCAGCGACGCGATCAGGACCGCACCGAGCGCGGACCGCTGCGGCGTCACCGCGTCACACGCCGGACCCGGCCCGCCGGCCGGTGCGCGAGCACCAGGTCGCGGGTGGTCGGCGGGACGGAGAGCCAGTGGTCCGCGTCGTCGTCCATGCCGCCACGGTCGCCGGTCTTCCTCCGGCCGCCCTGGGCGCCGCCTGGACGTCCGCTGTCCGCGTGCGGCCGGCACGGGCCGCCGGGCCCGCGAAGGATCCACAGCCGGGCAGGAGCGCCGGCACAGCGCAGTCACAGGGACGGTGCCGAGGCTCCGGTCGACGGCCGGAGAGCTCCTCCGGCCCCGGAGGAGGAGTGCACGTGCGCAAGAAGAAGATCATCATCGCCACCACGGCCGGGGTGCTCGGCCTGTCCGGTCTCGCCTTGGCGGTACCGGCCGTAGCGGCGCCCGGCAGCGACAGCGGCACCCCCGCCGCCGTGGAGCGGATCACCGAGGCGCTGTCCGGCCTGGTCACCGACGGGTCGATCACCCAGGAGCAGGCCGAGGAGGTGGCCGGCACGCTCGGCGAGGCGGGGATCGGCCGCGGCGGGCACCACGGGGGAGGTGGCCTCTCCCTGGCGGCGGCCGCGACCGCGCTGGACATGACCGAGGACGAGCTGCGCACCGCGTTGGAGCCCGAGGGCACCACGCTGGCCGAGGTGGCCGAGGCCGAGGGCGTCCCCGTGGGGGACCTGGTGGCCGCGCTGGTGCAGGCCCGGGAGGAGCGCGTCACCCAGGCCGTGGAGGACGGCCGGCTCACCCAGGAGGAGGCCGACGAGGTGCTGGCCGACGTCGAGGAGCGGGTGACGGAGCGGGTGAACAGCGAGGCGCCGGCCCGCGGGCACGGTCCGCGCGGTTCCGGCGGGGACTGACCGCCCGACGGCGCCGCCACCCACGCGGAGGCGGCGCCGTCGCTGCTCGTCGTAGCCTGCCGCCATGCCGCCGGACATCCTCGAGGTCCGTTCCGCCCACGACGTCGCCGTCACCGTCTACCGCTGGGACCCGGCCGGGACCCCGCGCGGCGTCGTGCAGCTCGCCCACGGGATGGGGGAGCACCTGCTGCGCTACGAGCCCCTGGCCGCGGACCTCACCGACGCCGGCTTCGTCGTCGTCGGACAGGACCACCGGGGGCACGGCGCCACCGCCGCGGACGACCGGCAGGGAGAGCTCGGGGAAGGCGGCTGGGACGAGCTGGTGCGCGACATCGGCCGGGTCAGCGACCGGGTGCGCGCGGACCTCCCGGACCTGCCCGTGGTGCTGCTCGGCCACAGCATGGGGTCCTTCGCGGCCCAGCAGCACGTGCTCGACCACAGCCGGGAGCTGGCCGGGCTGGTGCTCAGCGGGACGACGACGCTGGACCTGCTGGAACCCGCGCTCGACCTCGACGGCCCCACGGACCTGTCGGCGTTCAACGCCCCGTTCGCGCCCGCCCGCACCGACTACGACTGGCTGTCCCGCGACGAGGCGCAGGTCGACGCCTACGTCGCGGACCCGCGCTGCGGCTTCGGCCTCGCGGCGCCGGACAACCAGCAGATGTTCGTCTCGGCCCGTCAGCTGGCCGACCCGCAGCGGCTCGCGCAGCTGCGCCGCGACCTGCCGGTGTACGTCGTCGTCGGGGACGCCGATCCGCTCAACGCCCGGCTGGCGCTGGTGCACGCCCTGGTGCAGCGGCTGCAGGAGGCCGGCCTGCAGGACGTGACCCTCCGGTCCTACGAGGGCGCCCGGCACGAGGTCTTCAACGAGACCAACCGGGCCGAGGTGGTCGCCGACCTGCTCGCCTGGCTGGACCGGGTCGTCCCCGCCACCTGACACTGGACAGCCGGACGGGCCTGCGGGACCCTCCCGTCATGAGCGAGAGCCCGTACGCGCTGCCGGTCGAGGAGTTCCTGGACCGCACCCGAGTGCCCGTGGTCGACCAGGTCGAGACGCGGACGGAACCCCGCCTCCCGGACCCCGACTGGTCGACGAGGCTCGACCCCTACCTGGACGGCGGCGGCGGGGACGTCGACGGCGACTGACCCCAGCCCGGCCGCGTCATGGCCGAGCGGCGGCGGAACTCCTCGACCGGGAGGTGGGTGACGCCGGCCAGGCGCAGGGACGCCACCCGCCCCGACGGGTCGCGCTCCACCGGCACGCGCTCGCCGGAGGCGCCGAAGCCCGGCTGCGGGGCGACCCGCAGCGTCTCCCCGTCGACGACCTCCAGCTCCTCCACCGTGGGCAGCGGATCCGGCGCGGTGGGCCGCAGCAGCACCAGCCGGCCCCCCAGCTCGGCGACGTCGACCATCCCCCAGAGGCCGGCGAACCGGCCGGTGAACGCCGAGGCCGGCGGTGCGCCCGGTGGCGGGGGAGGGACCTCGGTGCGGGGAGCCAGCGCGACGCCGACCAGCTTCACCAGGCCGACGGCGAGCTCGTGGGCCGGCCCGTCGATGGCGTTGGTGAGCACGCTGACCACCAGCTGCGCGACCGGGTCGACCAGCGTCAGGGTGATGTGCCCGGGCCAGCCGCCGCTGTGGCCGACCAGCTGCCGGTCGCCGACGGTCATCAGCTCCAGGCCCAGGCCGTAGCGGCCCACCTCCGTGCCGTACGCGGTGACCACCGACTCCAGCCGCTGCATCAGCCGCTTCGAGTCGTCGGTCAGCAGCCGCTCGTCGCCGAGGACGTGCGCCGTCCCGTAGGCCGACAGCTCCTCGGCGGTGGAGAAGAAGCCGGTGGCCGCGGCCATCGCGCCGGTGCCGACCTGCGCGAGGACCTCCCGGGGGTCCTCGCCCAGGAGCCGCCCGGTGTGGCCGGATGCGTACTCGCCGGCCCGCGCCGGGTCCAGGTCGGTGCCGGTGCGCGTCAGGCCCAGCGGATCCAGGATCGCCGTCCGGCAGTGGTCGGCGAACGACGTGCCGGTGACCGCCTCGACCGCCAGCCCGACGAGCGCGTACCCGAGGTTCGAGTACTTGAAATGCTCGTTGCGGGCGTGCACGAGGCCGGCCCGCCGCACCTCGGCGAGCACGGCGGCGCGGTCGGGGAACGGGGTGCCCAGCTGCCAGAAGTCGGCGTCCGCACCGTCGCGGAGCACGCCGGCCTGGTGGCCGAGGAGCTCGCGGACCGTGACCCGGCCGACCGGGGAGCCGGCGAGCTCCGGCAGGTGCTGCCCGATCGGGTCGTCCAGCCGCATGCGGTCGGCCTCGACCAGCTGCAGGACGGCGGTCGCGGTGAACGTCTTGGAGTGCGAGGCGATGCGGAACAGGTGCTCGCGGGTCAGCGGTGTGCCGGCCACCTCGTCGGCCAGCCCGACGGCGGCCGACAGCACCAGCTCGCCGCCGGAACGCACCGCCACCTGGACGCCGGGCACCCGCCGGTGCGCGGCCTGCGCCGCCACCCAGGAGCGGAGGTACCCGGCGGCGGCGCGGACGGTGGCGGTCTGCGCGGCGAGCTCCCCGGGGGAGGCGGTCATCGCCCGCGGGGCAGCGACTTCCGGTCGCGCTGGACCCAGCCGAGCACCGCGGTGCCGGCGAAGAACAGCACACCGACCACGGCCAGCCAGAACAGCCCCTCGACGACGGCGCCGATGACGGTGATGGCCAGCCAGACGACGAGCAGCAGGCCGAGCAGACGGAGCACGGGGTCCTCCCAGCGTCAGCGGGTGGTGGGGCTTCCACCCTAGGCCGGGGTCGCGGGGGGATCGGCCGCGGACGCAGGTACCGGCCGCGGAGCGACGTGGGGCGCCGTCGGAAAGGATGGCGGCATGTCCTTCCGCGCAGCCGAGAACCGCTACGACTCCATGACCTACCGCCGCACCGGCCGCAGCGGCCTCGACCTGCCGGTCATCAGCCTGGGGCTGTGGCACAACTTCGGCGACGACGTGCCGTTCGACCGCCAGCGCGACATCCTGCGCCGGGCCTTCGACCTCGGCATCACCCACGTCGACCTGGCCAACAACTACGGACCTCCCTACGGCAGCGCCGAGACCAACTTCGGCCGGCACCTCGACGACGACTTCCGGCCCTACCGCGACGAACTGGTGATCAGCACCAAGGCCGGTTACGACATGTGGCCCGGCCCGTACGGCCAGGGCGGGGGGTCGCGGAAGTACCTGACCGCCAGCCTCGACCAGTCGCTGCGCCGCATGCGGCTGGACCATGTCGACATCTTCTACAGCCACCGGCCGGACCCGACGACGCCGCTGGAGGAGACGATGACCGCGCTCGACACCGCGGTCCGGTCCGGGAAGGCGCTGTACGCCGGCATCTCCTCGTACTCGCCGCAGGACACGGCGCGGGCAGCGGCGATCCTGGCCGACCTCGGCACGCCGCTGCTCATCCACCAGCCGTCCTACTCGATGCTCAACCGCTGGATCGAGCGCGACGGCCTGCTGGACACCCTGGCCGACGTCGGCGCCGGGTGCATCGCCTTCTCCCCGCTGGCGCAGGGCATGCTCACCGACAAGTACCTCGGCGGCGTGCCCGAGGGGTCGCGGGCCAGCCAGGGCAAGTCGCTGTCACCGGACTTCCTGACCGAGGAGGCGCTCGGCCACGTGCGCGCGCTCGACGAGATCGCCCGGGGGCGGGGGCAGAGCCTGGCCCAGATGGCGCTGGCGTGGGCGCTGCGCGACGAGCGGGTGACGACGGTGCTCGTGGGTGCCAGCAGCGTGCGGCAGCTGGAGCAGAACGTCGGGGCGCTGGCGAACCTCGGCTTCGCCGACGACGAGCTGGCCGCCATCGACCAGCACGCCGTGGACAGCGGCATCGACCTGTGGGAGGGACCCCGCACGGGCGCCTGACGGGACGTCCGAGCAGGTCGACCGACCGGTGGCCCGGCGTGATCCGCGCCACGATCACGGTCGCATCAGCGGTCGGCGTGCTCGCCGGCGCTGTCCGGCGGCCTCGTCCGTCCGGTTTCGGGGAGCAGAAGGTCCGGTCGCCGGCGTGACCGCCGGGCGGCCGGCCCGTTGGTGTTCCACGACGCCCCTCGACGGGGGGCGTCCGTCCTTTCCCAGCAGAGGGAGCCACCATGAGCGACTCCGATCGGCCGAACATCCTGCAGCGGGTCATCCAGTGGCGCGTGGGCGCCGCGATGGAGCCCCAGCCGCCCAACGAGACGGTGAGGAAGCTCCAGCAGCCGCTCGTCGACCTGCTCGAGAGGTACTGGTTCCGGCTCGAGATCTCCGGCTGGGACCGGGTGCCCGACGAGCCCTGCCTGGTCGTCGGCGTGCACTCCGGCGGCGCCCTGACCATGGACGCGTGGACGCTGGTCAACGCGTGGCAGAAGCACTTCGAGGGGAAGCGGTTCCTGCACGGAACGGCGCACGACGTCCTCATGGCGTCGCCGGGGCTCGGTGACTACTTCCGCGCCGTCGGCGTCATCGCGGCGAACCGGAAGAGCGTCTCGGCGGCGCTGGCGCAGGGGCGGGACGTCGCGATCTGGCCCGGTGGCGAGATCGACGCCATGCGCAGCTGGCTCAAGCGCGACGTGGCCACGCTCGCCGGGCGCACGGGGTTCGTGAAGCAGGCGATCCGCTCCGGCGTGCCGATCCTGCCGGTGGCCACGGTCGGCGGGCACGACACCGTCTTCGTGCTGTCGGAGGGCAAGTGGCTGGCCAACGGGCTGGACAAGCTGCTCGGCCTGAAGAAGACGCTGCGGGGCTCCAACCTGCCGATCATCGCCGGCTTCCCCTTCCCGATCGCGGTGGAGATCCTGCCCGCGCACGTGCCGCTGCCGGCGAAGATCCGCACCGAGCTGCTGGAGCCGATCGAGGTCGACACCGACCCGGAGCGCGCGGACGACGCGGCCTACGTGCAGAAGATCTACGACCAGGTCGAGGCCGCCATCCAGGCCGGCATGGACCGGCTGGCCGCGAAGCGCACGCTGCCCGTGCTCGGCTGAGCAGCCCGCGCGCCCCCGCGCGCCTCACCCCGACGGGGGATGTGCCGCGCGGCCGGGCGTGCCGATGCCTGCGGGGTGAGCACTCTCGCGGCAGACCCCCAGCGCGGTGCCCTGCCCGGTGCCGGGCGGTCGGCCGCGGCAGGCCTGGGACGCCCGACCGGGGCGCGGGACGCCGTCCCCGCGCCGGAGAGCGCGCGGCGGCTGCTCGTCGTCCGGGCCGTGGCCGTGGCCGCCGTCCTGGCCACCGCCGGCTACCTGGGCTGGCGGGTGCTCACGACGCTCCCGGAGGGGCCGGCCCTGTGGCTCGGGGTGCCGTTCCTCGCCCTGGAGCTCTACGGCGGCGTCGCGCTCCTGCTGTTCGTGATGACGACGTGGAACGTGGCCCCGGCGCCGGTCCCACCACGTCCGGGACCGGCGCCGTCGGTCACCGTCCTCGTCGCCACCTACGACGAGCACCTCGACGTGCTGCTGCCGACGGTCGCCGCCTGCCTGGCGATGACCGGGAACCACGAGACCTGGGTCCTCGACGACGGCGACCGCCTCGAGGTGGAGGAGATGGTCACCGCCCTGGGGGCCCGCTACGTCAGCCGCCCGGAGCACGACCACGCCAAGGCCGGCAACCTCAACCACGCCTTGGGGCTGGTGAGCACCGAGCTGGTGGCCGTCTTCGACGCCGACCACGTGCCGGACCCGCAGTTCCTCACCCGCACGGTGCCGTACTTCGCCGACGACCGGCTGGCTCTCGTGCAGACCCCGCAGCACTTCTACAACACCACGTCCTTCGAGCACCTGCGCCCGGGCGCCGACCTGCACGAGGAATCGCTGTTCTACCGGGTGATCCAGCCCGGCAAGCACCACGCCGGCGCGGCCTTCTGGTGCGGCACCAACGCGGTCCTGCGCGCCGATGCGCTGCGCGAGGTCGGCGGCGTGGCCACGGAGTCCCTGACCGAGGACTTCCACACGACCATGAAGCTGCACCGCGCCGGCTGGCGGAGCGCCTACCACAACGAGGTGCTCGCCCGGGGCCTGGCCGCGGGCAGCCCGGACGCCTTCTACGCCCAGCGCCGTCGCTGGGGCAGGGGTGCCATGCAGGTCCTGCGGCACGACAACCCGCTCACCGCCTCCGGCCTGACCGTGCGGCAGCGGCTGAGCTACCTCTACACGCTGTCGGCCTGGTTCGACGCCTGGCGGACGCTGGGCTTCGCCCTCGTGCCGGTCGCCGTCCTGTTGACCGGCCTCTTTCCCGTCGCGGCACCGCCCGCCGAGTTCGCGCTGATGGCCGGCGTCCCGTTCGTGCTGCAGCAGGTAGCCCTCACGCTGCTGTCCCGGGGGTTCGCCCCCGCGCGGTTCTCGCTGCTGTTCGAGGTGGTGCGGCTGCCTTCCAACCTGGCCGCCACCCTCACCCTGCTGCGGCGCGGCACCGGCCGGTTCGCGGTCACCGCCAAGGGCCGCACCGGCGAGGAGCGCACCCGTGCCCGGGTACCGGCCGTGCTCCTCCTCCTGGCCGCCGTCCTGGGCGGCAGCCTGCTCTACACGGCCGCCAGCTTCTACGGTTGGACCCCGACGCGACACGGGCTGGACGGCACCACCCTCGTCCCGATCTGCTGGGTCGCGGTCACGCTGGGCTTCGTGCTGGCCGGCATCCGCCGGATCCGCGATCCGCGCTTCTCCGCCGAGCGGCGGGACGGCCACCGGTTCCCCGCCGCCATGCAGGCGGTCGTGGACGGCGCCCCGGCCCTGCTGATCGACGTCTCCCTCGGCGGTGCGCAGGTGCGCATCCGGGGGGTGGGCGTCGCCGTCGGCGTCGACGTGGAGCTGGCCATCCGGGTGCCCGACCGGGCGAGCCACGTCGTCCTCCGGGGGACCGTCCGCTCCCGGGAGGGCGACGTGCACCGGCTGCAGTTCACCGGACGGCAGTGGGTCGAGCTGGCGGCCCTGTCGGCGACGGCGTTCGGGGCGGGTGCCGCCCGCTGGGCGGCGGCCGGCGTCACGCCGTCCACCGTGGGGGCCGCGCCGGAGCGCGGGCAGCGCGTCCGTGCGGCGGAGCTGCACCCGGACGTGGTCGCCGCGGCCGTGCGCGGCCCGCTCGTCCCGGCGTCCCGGCGCCCGACCTCCGAGGACGAAGACGCACGGGACCTCGCCCGGGGCTGACCCCTCGCCACGCGGCCGCCGAACCGGCAGGGTGGGTGCTCCACCCCGACGGACGGAGCGGTCATGGCAGCGCGGTACGAGTACAAGGTCGAGGAGATCCGCGAGGGGATGATCGGCGGCAAGATGTCCGGCGGCAAGCTGGAGAAGGTCCTCAACCAGCACGCCGGCCAGGGCTGGCAGCTCAAGGCCATCACCTCCGTGGAGGTGAAGGGCCGCATCGGGCCCGGCGGGGTCGAGGGCGTGCTGGTCACCTTCGAGCGCCCGGTGGCATGACCGCCGGGTCCACCGACGCCGGCCGGCTGGGCGACCACGCCGGCGGCGCGACCCCGGCCGAGGCGCTGGCGTGGTTCGACGCCCGCGACCCGGTGGAGCCGGAGGAGATGGTCGGCCGGTGGCGGGGGAGCGGGCTGCCCACCGGGTCCCCGCTGGACGGCCTGCTGGAGGCCTACGGCTGGTGGGGCAAGGAGTTCCTCGACGCCGAGCGGGTGCACCCGCTGCTGTTCTCCGCGGCGTCCGGTCCGCGCCCCGTCGACCCGGCGCTGATCCCGATCGGCGTGCTCCGGGACCGGCCGGGGATCGCGCACTCGCCGGTGGCGCGGGTCGCCTTCCGGGCGCTCCGCCCGCTGCTCACGACGTCCAGGCCGAGGGCACGGTTGCGGGCGGTCGAGCACCGCGGCGTCGTCACCGCCGCGATGGTCTACGACGTGCTGCCGATCATCGACGTCTTCCGCCGGGTCGACGGCGCGACCGTGCTGGGCCTGATGGACCTGCGCGGCCTGCCGGACCCGTTCTTCTTCCTGCTCAGGCGGGAGCGCTGACCCCGAGCTCGGCCAGCAGCCCGCGGATGCGCTGCTCGATGTCGTCCCGGATGGGGCGCACGGACTCCACGCCCTTGCCGGCCGGGTCCTCCAGCTGCCAGTCCAGGTAGCGCTTGCCCGGGAAGACCGGGCAGGCGTCGCCGCAGCCCATGGTGATGACGACGTCGGAGGCCTCGACCGCGTCGGTGGTCAGCACCTTCGGTCGCTGGTCGGAGATGTCGACGCCGACCTCCGCCATCGCCTGGACCGCGGCGGGGTTGACCTGGTCGCCCGGCACGGAGCCGGCCGAGCGCACCTCGACGGCGTCGCCGGCGAGGTGGCGCAGCCAGCCGGCGGCCATCTGGGAGCGGCCGGCGTTGTGCACGCAGACGAACAGGACGCTGGGCTTCTCGGACACGGGCTTCCTCTCGATCAGGGGTCAGGCGGGAGCGGGCTGGAGCTCGGCGAGCAGGGCGCGCACCCGGGCGTCGACGTCGTCGCGGATCGCGCGGACCTCCCCGACAGAGAGCCCGGCGGGGTCGCGCACCTGCCAGTCCAGGTAGCGCTTCCCGGGGTACACGGGGCAGGCGTCGCCGCACCCCATGGTCACGACGACGTCGGCGGCGCGGACGACGTCGTCGGTGAGCGGCTTGGGGAACTCGGCGGTGAGGTCGACGCCGATCTCGGCCATGGCGGCCACCACGGCATCGTCGATCCCGGGCGCCGGCTGGGAACCGGCCGAGCGCACGTGCACGCGGTCGCCGCCGTGCAGCTGCAGGAGGCCGGCGGCCATCTGCGAGCGGCCGGCGTTCTGCACGCACACGAACAGCACCTCGCAGGCCTCGCTGCTCAGCGCCCCCTTCGACTGGGCCAGCGCGGTGAGCCGCTCGGTCGCGAACCGCCCGGCGAGGACCGGTAGGTGCGTCGTGACCTTCGCCGTGCGGGCCAGGGCCGTGTAGGACTCGAAGACGTAGCGGTCGATCGTCTCGCGGGCGAAGACGCCGGTGAAGCGCGCTGCCAGGTCGTCGGCGAGCCGGTGCAGCGACGCCTCGGGGGTGAGCAGTCCGGGCAGCGACCGGTCGGCGGTCATCGGGTGCTCCTCGCCGGTGCCGGGACGGTCGGGTCGCCCGGGAACCAGCGGCGGGCAGCCCGGAGGGACACGTAGACCAGGGCGACGAGCACCGGCACCTCGATGAGCGGGCCGACGACGCCGGCGAGCGCCTGCCCGCTGGTGACACCGAAGGTGCCGATGGCGACGGCGATGGCCAGCTCGAAGTTGTTGCCGGCCGCGGTGAACGCCAGGGTCGCCGTCTTCGCGTAGCCCAGGCGCAGCCGCATGCCGAGCAGGAAGGACCCGGCGAACATCAGGAAGAAGTAGGCCAGCAGCGGCAGCGCGATGCGGGCGACGTCCCAGGGCCGGGAGGTGATCGCGTCGCCCTGGAGGGCGAAGAGCATGACGATCGTGAACAGCAGGCCGTACAGCGCGACCGGCCCGATGCGCGGCAGGAACGTGCCCTCGTACCAGGCGCGGCCGCGGCGGCGCTCGCCGACCGTGCGGGTGAGGAAGCCGGCCACCAGCGGGACGCCGAGGAAGACGAGCACCGAGACGACGATCGCCCAGAAGCTGAACTCCGCCGACGTGGTGGCCAGGCCGAGCCAGCCGGGGAGCACCTGCAGGTAGAACCAGCCCAGGAGGGCGAAGGCGAGGATCTGGAACACCGAGTTGATCGCGACCAGGACGGCGCCCGCCTCGCGGTCGCCGCAGGACAGGTCGTTCCAGATCAGCACCATCGCGATGCAGCGGGCCAGGCCCACGATGATCAGCCCGGTCCGGTACTCGGGGAGGTCCGGCAGCAGCAACCACGCCAGCGCGAACATCAGCGCCGGGCCGATCAGCCAGTTGAGCACCAGGCTGGCGCCGAGCAGCTTCCGGTCGCCGGTCACCCGGTCCAGCTCGGAGTACCGGACCTTGGCCAGCACCGGGTACATCATCAGCAGCAGGCCGACGGCGATCGGCAGGCTGACGTTGCCGACCTCGACGGCGCTCAACGCGTCGTCCAGGCCCGGGACCCAGCGACCCAGCGCCAGCCCCAGCGCCATCGCCGCGACGATCCAGACCGGCAGGAAGCGGTCGAGCGGAGACAGCTTCTGCAGGACGGGGGCGTCGGCGGGGGCGTCGGTGCGCGCGGTCTCGCGGACGGCGTCGCTCATGCCGGCACGGCCGTGCTGAACAGGGTGGCGACGGCGGTGAGGGCCGCCGGCCGCACCGCGTAGTAGACCCACACGCCGCGCTTGTCCCGGTCCAGGATCCCGGCCGAGTGCAGCACCTTGAGGTGGTGGCTGATGGTGGCCTGGGTGAGGTCGAAGGCGTCGTTCAGGTCGCAGACGCAGGCCTCGCCGCTGGCGCTGGAGGCGATCAGGCTGACCAGCCGCAACCGCACCGGGTCGGCCAGCGCCTTGAGCAGGGGGGCGACCTGCTCGGCCTGCTCGGCGGACATCGCCGTGCCGGACAGCGGCGTGCAGCACGCCAGGCCGGGCTCGCTCATCGTCAACTCCTGGGTCGTGGACATCGCCGCCGATAATAACGATAGGCGTCGTATTGACAAGCATCGATGTCCGATGTTCATTCTCGGTTCACACATCGACGTCCGTCGATGTCCTGTTCCAGGAGGTCCCCGTGTCCCGTGTCCAGCTCGCTCTCCGCGTCGCCGACCTCGACGCCGCCGTCGCGTTCTACTCGCGGCTCTTCGACACCGCCCCGGCCAAGCGCCGCCCGGGCTACGCCAACTTCGCCGTCGTCGAGCCGCCGCTGAAGCTGGTCCTCCTGGAGGGCGGGGCCGGGGAGCCCACCCGCATGGACCACCTCGGCGTCGAGGTGGCGTCCACCGACGAGGTCACCGCCGCCACCGGCCGGCTGGCCGACGCGGGCCTCGCCACGCGGGTCGAGGGCAGCACCACCTGCTGCTACGCGGTCCAGGACAAGGTGTGGGTGACCGGTCCCGGCGGCGAGCCGTGGGAGGTCTACACGGTCACGGGCGACGCCCGCCCCGATCTGGAGGGCGCGACGTCCGCGGAGCTCTCCGCGGTGGCCGGGGACGGCACCTGCTGCCGGCCCGAGGGTTCGGCCGCCGATGCCCGGGTCGCGGCGAGCTGCTGCTGAGCGGTGGGGGAGACGCGCCCGGCTCGATCGTTTCCGGATCGGTACCGAGGAGGGTGCCCGGCCGGCGCCGGCTCTGAGAGGGTTGCCCCGCTCCCAGCGGTGAGCAGTGGTACCCCCCTCGACCCGAGAGGCCCGTCATGGAAGAAGTCGTCCCGACCCTGGGAACCGGCCCGCTGCTGCTGATCGCGGTCGCCGCCGTCGCCGTGCTGCTCGTCCTCGTCATGAAGTTCAAGCTGCACGCCTTCGTGGCCCTGGTCCTGGTCAGCCTGCTCACGGCGCTGGCCACCGGCATCCCGACGGCCGAGGTGATCGACACGCTGCTCGCGGGGTTCGGCTCCACCCTGGCCAGCGTGGCGCTGCTGGTCGGTCTCGGTGCCATGATCGGCAAGCTGCTGGAGGTGACCGGCGGCGCCACCGTGCTCGCCGACACCCTGATCGGCCGCTTCGGGGAGAAGCGGGCCCCGCTGGCGCTCGGCGTCGCCTCCCTGCTCTTCGGCTTCCCGATCTTCTTCGACGCCGGGTTCGTGGTCTTCCTGCCGATCATCTTCAGCGTCGCCCGCCAGTTCGGCGGCTCCGTGCTGCTCTACGCGCTGCCCTCGGCCGGCGCGTTCGCGGTCATGCACGCGTTCGTCCCACCGCACCCGGGTCCGGTCGGTGCGGGGGACATCCTCGGGGCGAACATCGGCCTGCTGGTCGTCGTGGGCCTCGTGATCGGGCTGCCCACCTGGTACATCGCGTCCTACCTGTTCAGCAAGTGGGCCGGGCACCGCTTCCCGCTGCCGGTGCCCGACGCGTTCGCGACCGGCGGCGGCCCCGCCGAGCGCCTGCCCGGCGGCACCCTGGACGACACCCACGGCGACGCCGGAGGCACCGGCGGAGCCACCCCGGCGGGCGGGGGCGTGGATGTCGCGACCCGCGGCCCGGCGCGCACCGCACCGCGCTTCGGCACCGTGCTCGCGCTGCTCCTGCTGCCCCTGGTGCTGATCCTGTTCAACACCGGGCTGAACACGCTGGGCACCGCGGGGGTCGTCGACGGCGACGCGACCTGGGTCGCGGCCCTGCGGCTGATCGGCCAGACGCCGGTGGCCCTGCTCATCACGGTCCTGGTGGCCGCCGTCGTCCTCAGCCGCGAACGGTTCTCGAAGGGTGAGATCGAGGAGCTGCTCAACTCCTCCCTCGGGCCCGTCTGCGCCATCATCCTGATCACCGGCGCCGGCGGTATGTTCGGTGGCGTCCTGCGGGCCAGCGGGATCGGTGCCGCGCTCGCCGACAGCCTCGAGGGGCTGGGGCTGCCGGTGATCGTGGCCGCGTTCGTCGTCGCCACCTGCCTGCGGGTCGCGCAGGGCTCGGCCACCGTCGCGCTGCTCACGACGGCCGCCCTGATCGCGCCGGCCGTCTCCGCCAGCAACCTGTCCGAGCTGGACGTGGCGCTCGTCGTCATCGCGATCGCCTGCGGTGCCACGGTGCTGTCGCACGTCAACGACTCGGGGTTCTGGCTGGTGGGCCGTTTCCTCAAGATGGACGTCGCCACGACCCTGCGCACCTGGACGGTGATGGAGACCCTGATCGGCGTGGTCGGGTTCGCCATCGCCGCGCTGCTGAGCCTGGTCGTCTGACCGGGTCCGGCCGGGGCGGGCCCCGCCCTTCCCCGGCCGGACGGCCGGTACGACGACGGCGTGCTCCGGCTCTGGCAGGGTCGGCGGCGTGCAGCTGGAGGAGATCGCCGACGAGCTCTACGAGACGGCGCCCGAGGAGTTCGTCGCGCGGCGCACGGAGCGGCAGGACGAGGCCAGGGCGGCGGGCGACAAGGCCCTCGCCAAGGAGATCGGCGCGCTGCCCAAGCCGTCCACGCCGGCGTGGGTGTGCAACCTGCTGGTCCGCGCCCACCGCGCCGAGATCGAGGGGCTGGTCGACCTCGGCGACCTGCTGCGCGACGCCCAGCAGAACCTCGCCGGCGACCAGCTGAAGGCCCTGGACGTGCAGCGGCGGCAGCTGCTGGGCGCGCTCACCCGCCAGGCGCGGGCGCTGGCCTCCGAGCGCGGGCACCCCGTCAGCACCGCCGTCGCCACCCAGGTCGAGGAGACGCTGCGGGCGGCCATGTCCGATCCGGACGCCGGGGAGGCGCTGCTGACCGGCCGGCTCACCGCGCCGATGTCCTACAGCGGCCTGGGGGAGGTGACCGGCCGGCCGAAGCTCCGCCTGGTCCCGCCCACCGCGCCGGCCGCCGCACCTCCTCGGTCGCCGTCGAAGCGGAAGGAGCGGGCCGACGGCGAGGAGTCCCCGGCCGATCGCCGTCGCCGCGAGCAGGAGGAGCGCCGCCGGGTCGCCGAGGAGAAGCGCCGGCGGGAGCTGGCGGACGCGCGGCAGGTGGCCGACGAGGCGCAGCGGGCCGCCGACGAGGCGCAGGCCGTCCTCGAGGAGCACCGCCGCGCGACCGAGGAGCTGGCCGCCCGCCGGGCCGAGTTGCAGGCCCGGGCCGAGGAGCTGGCCGACCAGCTGGCCGAGGCCGAGCGGGCGGCCGGGGACGCGGCCGCGGCGCTTCGGCGCGAGGAGCGCCGGCGGGCGACGGCCGAGCGGGAGGCCGCCGACGCCGCCGCGGCCCTCGACGCCGCCGTCGCCCGAGTCGCGGGGCTCCAGGGCGACGGCGGGTGATCGCCGCCCGGTGCCGTCAGCCCATCGTCTTCTGACCGTCCGCGACGGGCCTCACCGGCGCCGAGTGCACCGTGGTCTCCCCGCCCGAGCTGCGCGAGCTGCTGGGGGAGTGGGCGCAGCGCTTCGACCGGGCCGCCACGGGCTGAGGCCGGCGGTCCACGGCCGGGCTGCGTCCTGCGACGTCGCGACCTAGCGTGCAACCCATGGCCGAGGAGCGCGTGCGGGTCGCGATCGTCACGGGGTCGGAGTCGGGCATCGGGCGGGCGACCGCCGTCGCGCTCGCCGAGCAGGGCTGCGACATCGGCATCACCTGGTACCGGGACCGGGACGCCGGGGAAGCCACCGCGGAGGAGGTGCGGGCCCTCGGCCGGCGCGCGGAGGTGCGCCACCTCGACCTGACCCAGCTCCCCGGCGCCGCCGACGTCGTCGACGAGCTGGCCGAGGCGCTCGGCGGCGTCGACGTGCTGGTCAACGACGCCGGCACCGGCCACATGACGCCGTTGCTGGAGCTGGACTTCGACACCTGGCGGGAGGTGCTGGCCACCGACCTCGACGGCGCGTTCCTGTGCCTGCAGCGCGCCGCGCGGCGGATGGTCGCCGCCGGGAACGGCGGACGGATCGTGAACATCACCAGCGTGCACGAGCACGCGCCCCGCGTCGGTGCGGCCGGCTACTGCGCGGCCAAGGGCGGACTGGGGCTGCTCACCCAGGTCGCGGCGCTGGAGCTGGCCGAGCACGGCATCACCGTCAACGCCGTCGCGCCCGGGGAGATCTCCACCCCGATGACCGGCCAGGAGGACGAGGACCCGACGGTCGGTCACGAGCGCCCCGGGGTCCCGCTGCGCCGTCCGGGGGACGCCCGCGAGGTGGCCACCGTCGTCGCCTTCCTGGCGTCGCCGGCCGCCGGGTACGTCACCGGGGCGTCGTGGCCGGTGGACGGCGGCATGCTCCGGATGGGGCCGATGGCCGGCTCGCACCTGGGCGACGACGCGTGGCGACGGGGCTGACCGGCGCACCCGGCTGACCGGTGTTCCCGGCTGGCCGGACTCAGGTGGTCCGGCCGCTGCGCTTCCGCCGGTAGAGCTGCTCGTCGGCGCGAGCCAGGACCGACGTCAGGGTGTCCCCGGACCGGGCCGTGGCGACCCCGCCCGTCCAGGTGAACGGATGGGTCGCGGCGAGCTGGCCCAGCAGCTCGGTCGCCGCAGCCTCGTCGGTCGCCGGCAGGCACAGCACGAACTCGTCGCCCCCGTAGCGGCCGAGCAGGTCGGCGTGGCGCAGCCGCCGGCTCCAGCCGGCGGTGAGCTCGCGCAGCAGGGCGTCCCCGGCGCCGTGGCCGTCCCGGTCGTTGACCTCCTTGAAGTCGTCGAGGTCGAGGACCGCGAAGCTCAGCGGCTCCCCGCTGCGGGCGGCCCGGGCGAGGTGGCGGGAGGCCTCCTCCTCCCACGCCCGCCGGTTGGCGAGGCCGGTGAGCGGATCGGTGCCGGCCGCCGTGCGGAGCTGCCTGGCCAGCCGGGCCTGCACCTCGACGAGGACGACGGCGGTGGCGATCAGCGTGATCCACGGCGACAGGAAGTCCGAGGGGGCGGCGGCCCACGCGCCGGCGCTGCCGGAGAGCAGGGCGAAGCCGGCGTGCACCCGTGCGGCGGGCAGCGGCAGGAAGTGCGCCGCGTACAGCCCGACGGCGATCAACGCCGGACCCAGCCCGACGATGCCGACGGCGGTGGCGGACTGCCAGGCCAGCACCCCGACCAGGACGGAGGCGAGGGCGACCGCGGCGTGCAGGACCCAGGGGCGCACGTCGCGGCCGGACCACCACAGCCCCGCGCCGACGCCCAGGCCGATGGCGCCGAGGACCCAGAGCAGCGCGACGGGGGTTCCCCGGTCCATCGGCATGGCGGCGCCGGCCCAGCAGAGTGCTCCGCTGACCGTGTACAGCGTCGCCAGCAGCGTCGTGGCCGTGCGATGTCCCGTCTGCACCCCGTTCCCCTTCCCCGTGGGTGCCCATCCTGCTGGTCGGAGAGGCGTTCGGTACGGCGCCCTCCGGCGGATGCCCCTCGATGGGGGTGCGTGCGCGGACGGGGGCTCGTACCGTTCCGGTGCGGTCGGCTCTCGGCCGCCCCCGGACCCCGGGGCCGCTGGCAGTGCCGGAGGCGGCACCTCCTGCACGGGAGCGCGCATGGAGCCCACCGCCTGTCGCCCACGGGCCGAGGTGGGCGCCACCGTGGGGGTGGAGGAGGAGTTCCACCTCGTCGACCCGGCCACCCTGGCGCTCACCCCCAGCCCGGAACTCGTCGCTGCCGCCGTGCGGCACGAGCTCGGCGATCGGGTGCACCCCGAGATCACCACGACGCAGCTGGAGACGGCCACCGGCGTGTGCCGGTCGCTCGACGAGCTGCGCGCCGAGCTGACCGCCGCCCGCGCGCAGGCCCGCGCGGCGGCCACCGGCGCCGGCGTGCTACTGCTCGCGGCCTCCACCCACCCCTTCGCCGGCTGGCGGGAGCAGGTGATCACCCCGGACCCGCGGTACGAGGCGATGGTCGACCGGTGGGCCGCACTCGCCGTCCGGCAGGACATCGCCGGCTGCCACGTGCACGTGGGGGTCCCGGACGTGGGGACGGCCGTCGCCGTGCTCGACCGCGCCCGCCCGTACCTGCCGCTGCTGCTGGCGATGACCGGCAGCTCCCCCTTCCACGACGGCGCCGACACCGGCTACGAGAGCTACCGCACGCTGTGGTGGGGTCGCTGGCCGCACACCGGCATCCCGGAGCCGCTCGGCACGGCGGCGGGCTACCGCGAGGTGGTGGACGGCCTGGTCGCCGCGGGGGTCGTGGGCGACGCGTCGCACCTGTACTGGGACGTGCGCCCCTCGTCCCACCTGCCCACCGTCGAGTTCCGGCTGGCCGACGTCTGCACCGAGCTGGACGACGTCGTCCTGCACGCCGCCCTGGTGCGCTCGCTCGTGCGGGTGCTCGCGGCCCGGGCCGAGCGGGAGGAACCGGTTCCGCGCCCTCGCCGGGAGCTGCTGCGCGCCGCGCGCTGGCGCGCCGCCCGGGACGGCCTCGGCGGGCAGCTGTTCGACCCGCTGGCCGGTGGGCTCGTCGACGCCCGCGCGGCGGTCGAGGGGCTGCTCGCCGAACTGGCCGACGACCTCGCCGACCGGGGGGAGGAGGACGAGGTGCGGAACCTGGTGCAGCAGCTGTTCGGCCGGGGTACCTCGGCCGCGCGGCAGCGCGCAGCCTGGCAGCGGACCGCGGACCTGCGGCAGGTCGCGGCCTCCGTGGTGCTGGGAGGAGCCGCCCGTGACTGACCGGACGACCGAGGACATCCGGGCCCTGGCCCGCCCGCTGCGCGGTGCCGGCGACCTGGACCCGCTGATCGAGCGGATCGGCGACGCGCGCGTGGTGGCCATCGGCAAGGCCGGCCACCGCACACTCCTGCAGCCGCTGCACCTCGAGCGCGCCGACGAGCACGTGCCCGTCGCGGCCCACGGGGAGTGACCGTGCCCGGTTCCCGGCACGCCGACGGCCGGCTCGACAGCCGCCCCACGGCGTCACCGGCCGGCCCGCCGTGGCCGGCCGGGATGCACGAGCTGGACCTCGGTGGGGGAGCGGAGGTGCTGCTCGCCGTCCCGAACGGCGAGCCGCGGCCGCGCCCGCTGCTGGTGTTCTTCCACGGTGCCGGCGGTGAGCCGCGGCAGAGCATCGGGGCCGTGGGCGCCGCCGCGGCCGAGCGCGGCGTGCTGGTCCTCGCGCCGCGGTCGGGGGCGGCCACCTGGGACCTCGTCGCGGGCCGGCTGGGCCGCGACGTCGCCGTGCTGGACGCCGCGCTGGCCGAGGTCGGCCGGCATGCCGCGGTGTCGCGGTGCGCGGTGGGCGGCTTCTCCGACGGCGCCTCCTACGCGCTCTCGCTGGGGCCGGCCAACGGCGACCTGTTCGACGCGGTGCTGGCCTTCTCCCCGGGCTTCGCGCACCCGCCGGCGGCGATCGGTCGGCCCCGCATCCGGATCACCCACGGCACCGACGACCGGGTGCTGCCCGTCGACCGCTGCGGCCGGCGGCTCGCCGCGGCCTTCGACGGCTCCGGCCACGAGGTCACCTACGAGGAGTTCGACGGCGGGCACGTCGTCCGCCCCGGCGACGTCGTGGCCTCGCTGGGGTGGTGGCTGGACGCGGGGTGATCGCGCGACTTCACATCGAGCGGGTCTCACCGGCGCGGTCGGCGAAGGCCTCGGCGGCCGGCCGGTGCCCGGTGCTCAGGCGGACTCGCGGTTGGTGGGGTCCTCGTCGTCGGGTGAGGTGTTCTTCGGACCGCCGGTCTTGGAGACCTCCCACCCGCTGCCGAGCTCCTCCAGCGCCAGCCGGCCGTAGACCTGCTGCTGGGTCGCGACCCGCTCCGACCGGCCGCGGCCGAGGAAGCTCACCATCCAGTGCAGGACCGTGGTGATGCGGCTCTTGAAGCCGACGATGTACATCAGGTGCACGACCAGCCACAGCACCCAGGCGGTGAAGCCGCTGAACTTGAACTTCCCGATGTCGGCCACCGCGGAGAACCGCGAGATGGTCGCCATCGAGCCCTTGTCGAAGTACGTGAACGGCTCCTGGGGCGACTTGCCGCTGACCTTGCGCTTGATGGACTCCGCGGCGTACCGGCCGCCCTGGATGGCCACCTGGGCGACGCCGGGCAGCTTGCCCAGCGCCATCATGTCGCCGACCACGTGGATCTCGGGGTGGCCGGGCAGCGTCAGGTCGGGCAGCACCGAGATGCGGCCGGCGCGGTCGACCTCGGCGCCGGTCTGCTCGCCGAGGATCCGGCCGAGCCCGCTGGCCTGCACGCCGGCGGCCCAGATCTTGGTGGCGGCCTGGATGCGGCGGACCTGGCCGTCGCTGTCCTTGACCTCCAGCCCGTTGGCGTCGACGTCGGTGACCATCGCGCCCAGCTGCACCTCGACGCCGATCTCGTTGAGCTGGCGGCGGGCCGCCTCGCCCAGCTTCTTGCCGAAGGAGGGCAGCACGGCGGGCGCGGCGTCCAGCAGGATCACGCGCGCGCCGGTCGGGTTGATGTTGCGGAAGTCCCGGCGCAGCGTGCGGCGGGCGAGCTCGGCGATCTGGCCGGCCATCTCCACGCCGGTGGGGCCGGCCCCGACGACGACGAAGGTGAGCAGCCGGTCGATCTCGGCCGGGTCGGTGGCGATCTCGGCCAGCTCGAAGGCGCCGAAGATCCGGCCGCGCAGCTCCAGCGCGTCGTCGATGCTCTTCATGCCGGGCGCGAACTCGGCGAACTGGTCGTTGCCGAAGTAGGACTGGCCGGCGCCCGCGGCGACGATGAGCTCGTCGTAGGGGTGCACCGTCTGGCGGCCCAGCACCTCCGAGGTCACCGTCCGGGCGGTGACGTCGATGTGCGTGACCTCGCCGAGCACCACGCGGGCGTTCTCCTGCCGGCGCAGGATCTCGCGGGTGGCCGGCGCGATCTCGCCCTCGGACAGGATGCCGGTGGCCACCTGGTACAGCAGCGGCTGGAAGAGGTGCTGGGCGGTCTTGCCGACGAGGGTGACGTCGACCGGGGCCTTGCGCAGCGCCTGGGCGGCGAACAGGCCACCGAAGCCGGAGCCGACGATGACGACGCGCGGCCGGTCGCTGCGGTGGTCGCTGCTGGCGGGGGTCTGCGCTGGTGATGTCGTCATGATGAATCATTCTCCCACTTCGAGCGGTGCCGTCCCTGGGTGCCCACGAGAGATGCAGGACACACTGTGCTGACTGCCGTGCCGGTCGCGTGCGAGGTCCCCGGGCGGTAGACCCGACGGGTGCCCTCCGGACCCTCACTCGTCGTCGTGCCCGGTCTCGGGCTGGACGAACGTTCCTCGGCACGATTGCGCGAGGAGATGCCGGGCACGGTCGTGCTCCTCCCCGGGATGGGGCGGCCGCGGCCCGTCCCGTCGCTCGACGAGCTGGCCCGCCGGCTGCTCGCCGCCCTGCCCGACGGACCGGTGGTCCTGCTCGGCCACTCGCAGAGCTGCCAGGTGGTCGCGGCCGCCGCCGTCGACCCCCGCGTCCGGGCCGTCGTGCTGTGCGGCCCGACCACCGACCCGCGGATGCGCCGGCTGCCCGTGCTCGCCTGGCGGTGGCTGCGGACCGCGCTCGCCGAACCGTGGTGGCAGGTGCCGCTGGTCCTGCGGCAGTGGCTGCACACCGGCCCGCTCGCGATGGCCGCCCTGTGGCGGAGGGCCTCACCGGACCGGATCGACGGCCGCCTGGCCCGGGTGGGCGTGCCGGTCGTCGTCGTCCGGGGCACCCGCGACGCCCTGTGCCCGGCCGACTGGAGCGGGCGGGTGTGCGCCGCGGCGCCGCGCGGGCGGCTCGTCGAGCTGTCCGGCGCGGCGCACATGACCGTGCAGACCCACCCGGCCGAGATCGCCGCCGTCGTCCGGGCGTTCTGACTACTGGCCGTCGGTGCGGCCGCGCACCTCCGCGTACCGCTCCCGCACGTGCGCCGCGGGGGCGGCGTCGAACTCCTGCAGGCCCGGCTGGGCCCACTCCGGTGCGGTCCCGGCGCCGGAGAGCACCCAGGCCGCCTGCCGCGCCGCGCCGTCGGCCACGTACTCACCGGGCGGCGGCACCAGGACCGGCCGGCCGAAGATGCCCGGCGCCAGCTGCTGCACGGCGGGGGAGCGGGCCGCCCCGCCCACGAGCAGCACCCGCTCGACGGTCACGCCTTGCGCGACGACGGCCTCGATGCCGTCGGCCAGCCCGCAGAGGAGTCCCTCGATCGTGGCGCGGGCCCAGTGCGCGGGCGTGGAGGACCGCAACGTCAGCCCGTGCACCGAACCGGTGGCGTTCGGCAGGTTGGGCGTGCGCTCGCCCTCCAGGTAGGGCACCAGCACCAGCCCGTCGGCCCCCGAGGGCGCCGACAGCGCGAGGTCCGACAGGGTCGCGTGGTCGACCCCGAGCAGCGCGGCGGCGGCGTCGAGCACCCGGGCGGCGTTCATCGTGGCCACCAGCGGCAGGTGGTTGCCGGTGGCGTCGGCGAACCCGGCGACGGTGCCGGTGACGTCGGCGACCGCGGTCGGCGTCACCGCCGAGACCACACCCGAGGTGCCGATGGAGACGACGACGTCGCCGGGGCGGGCGGCCAGGCCGAGTGCGGCCGCCGCGTTGTCGCCGGTGCCGGGGCCGAGGAGCGCGGTGCCGCCGGCGAGCGTGCCCACCCGCTCGGCCGGCCCGGCCACCCGGGGGACGGCGGGACGGCGTCCGCGCATCGCCCGCTCGAGGAGGTCCAGCCGGTACTCGCCGGTGCGGGCCGACCAGTAGGCGGTGCCGCTGGCGTCGCCGCGGTCGGTGACCAGGGTGCCGAGGTCGCGGTCGGCCGAGAGGCGCCAGGTCAGCCAGTCGTGGGGCAGGCAGACGGCCGCGGTGCGGTCGGCGTTGGCCGGCTCCGCGTCGGCCAGCCAGCGCAGCTTGGTCGCGGTGAAGGAGGCGACCGGCACCAGGCCCACGGCGTCGGCCCACGCCCGGCGCCCGGCGGCCTCGTCGCCGTCCCCCAGCTCGCGGATCAGCTCGGCGGCGGCGGGCGCGGAGCGGACGTCGTTCCACAGCAGCGCGTCCCGGACCACCTCGCCGTCGGCGTCCAGGCAGACCATGCCGTGCTGCTGACCGCCGACCGCCAGCGCGGCGACGTCGTCCAGCCCGCCGGCCTGGTCGGCCGCGGCCCGGAACGCGTCCTCCCACGCCTGCGGGGCGACCTCGGTGCCGGCCGGGTGCGCGGCCCGCCCCGAGCGCACGAGCTCGCCGGTCGCGGCGTCGCGGACGACGACCTTGCAGGCCTGCGTCGAGGTGTCGACCCCGGCGACGAGGGTCATCGGACCGGCCCCCGGCCCACGGGTGGGCGGACGGTGGCGGAACGGGCCCGGCGGGGCCGCGGCGAGCACACGGGGGTCATGGGACCGGGACTGTAGGCCGCCGCGAGCGCTGTCGCGAACGAGGGTGGGGGGTTGGTCTTGACCGGCCGCAGCCGCGCCCCCTAATTTGTTTGTTGATCCGACTAATGCAGGCCCGGGTAGCGAGGAGGTGGCATGACCGAGGAGGCGCCGCTCTACGACGGCTCGTCCGAGCGTCGTGCTCCCGCCGACCAGGCGACCGTCCGGCGCACCAACCTGGGGCTGGTCCTGCGCCACCTCCGGGACCACGGCCCCCGGTCGCGCGCCCGCATCGCCCAGGAGACCGGCCTGAACAAGGCCACGGTGTCCAGCCTCGTGGCCGAGCTCGCGGAGCGGCGGCTGGTGAGCGCCGGCGAGGTCGACCGGGCCGGCTCCGTGGGGCGGCCCGGTCTCATCGTGCACCTGGACGGCCGCTGCGTCTGCGGGATCGGTGTCGAGCTCAACGTCGACTACGTGGCCGTGCTCGTCCTGGACCTGCGGGGCGAGGTGCTCTTCGAGCGCCGGCACGCCCTGGACATCCCCTCGCTCGGCGCCGAGGAGACCCTCGACGCGGTGGCCCGCGCGGTGACCGAGGCCGTCGCCGCGGCGGCGGTGGTCGGCGCGCGCCCGGCCGGGGTGACCGTCGCCGTCGCCGGCCTGGTCCGCAGCGTCGACGGCGTCGTCACCCTCGCGCCCAACATCGGCTGGCGCGACGTCGCGGTGCTCGACGGGCTCCGCTCCCGGCTGGACGTCGACTGCCCCATCCGCGTGGAGAACGACGCCAACCTGTTGGCGATCGCCGAGTGGGCCATGGGCAGCGAGGCGCGGACCCCCGACCTGGTCTACCTGACCGGTGAGGTCGGTGTCGGCGGTGGCGTGATCGTGGCCGGCCGGCTGCTGCGCGGCGCCGGGGGGCTCTCCGGCGAGGTCGGGCACACCTCGCTCGGCGACCCCGACGTCGTCTGCGGCTGCGGGCGGCGCGGCTGCTGGGAGACCGTCGTGGGCCTGGCCGCGCTGCTGCGCGCCGCCGCCGACCACGGGGACCCGGTGCGCGACCCCGGCCGCGACCTGGAGACCCGGCTGGCCGAGGTAGCCCGCCGCGCGGAGGCCGGCGACGAGCGCACGCTGGGCGCGCTGCGCCAGGTCGGCACCTCGCTGGGCACCGGCGCGGCCGTGCTGATCAACCTCTTCAACCCGCGGGTGGTCCTGCTCGGCGGCTACTTCGCCGTGCTGGGGCGCTTCCTCATGGAGCCGCTGCTGGCCGAGCTCGAGTCACGCGTGCTCGGCCCCGGCATGGCCGGTGCCCGCGTGGTCCTCTCCAGGCTCGGTTTCACCGCCGCCGTCCGGGGCGGCGCGCACGTCGCCCTGGAGTCGGTCTTCGACGACCCCACCCTCGTGCCCGAGCCGGTGCTCGACCCGGCCGGCGCCACCGCCCCCTGACCACCCGCTCGTCCACCAGGTCGTCGACCTGGTGTGCACGCCCGAACCGGACGGAGAACACCTCCCATGACCGACCGCTACACCCCCTCCAAGGACGACAGGTTCAGCTTCGGTCTCTGGACCGTGGGCTGGCAGGGCGTCGACGTA
The DNA here is from genome assembly GCF_002938435.1 of Blastococcus saxobsidens. Taxonomy (GTDB): domain Bacteria; phylum Actinomycetota; class Actinomycetes; order Mycobacteriales; family Geodermatophilaceae; genus Blastococcus; species Blastococcus saxobsidens. The sequence goes on along the minus strand of NZ_POQT01000009.1, from coordinate 51,282 downwards.
TTCGGCGGCGCCGTCCGCCCGGCGCTCGACCCGGTGGAGTCCGTGCACAGGCTCGCCGAGCTGGGCGCGGCCGCCGTCACCTTCCACGACGACGACCTCGTCCCCGACGACGCCACCCGCGAGGCCACCCTCGAGCGCTTCAAGAAGGCGCTGGCCGAGACCGGCATGGACGTCGAGATGGCGACGACCAACCTGTTCGGCGCCCCCGTGTTCAAGGACGGCGGCTTCACCGCGAACGACCGCGCCGTCCGCCGGTACGCGATCGCCAAGGTGCTGCGCAACATCGACCTGGCCGCCGAGCTGGGCGCGAAGACCTACGTGCTGTGGGGCGGCCGCGAGGGTGCGGAGTCCGGTGGCAGCAAGGACGTCGCCGCCGCGCTCGACCGCTACAAGGAGGGCCTGGACGCCCTCTGCGCCTACGTGCGCGACAAGGGCTACGACATGCGCTTCGCCCTGGAGCCCAAGCCCAACGAGCCGCGCGGCGACATCCTGCTGCCGACGATCGGGCACGCGATCGCCTTCATCAACGAGCTCGAGGAGCCGGCCCGCGTCGGTCTCAACCCCGAGGTCGGGCACGAGGAGATGGCCGGGCTTAACTTCGCCCAGGGCATCGCCCAGGCGCTGTGGCACGACAAGCTCTTCCACGTCGACCTCAACGGCCAGCACGGCCCGCGCTTCGACCAGGACCTGCGCTTCGGCGCCGGCAACCTGCGCGGCGCCTTCTGGACGGTGGACACCCTGCTGGGTGCCGGCTCCGGCAAGGCCTACGACGGCTACCTGCACTTCGACTACAAGCCGCCGCGGACCGAGGACATCGAGGGCGTCTGGGAGACCGCGCGCGCCTGCATGCGCAACTACCTGATCCTCAAGGAGAAGGCGCAGGCGTTCCGCGCCGACCCGGAGGTCGCCGAGGCGCTGGAGGCCGCGCGCGTCGGTGAGCTCGCCGTCCCGACCCTGGGCGAGGGGGAGAGCCTCGACGCGCTGCGCACCGAGGCCCACGATCCCGAGACCCTCGGTGCGCGCGGGCTGCAGTTCGAGCGGCTCGACCAGCTCGCGATGGAGCACCTGCTCGGCGTCCGCTGACCGGTTCCGCCCAGCACGGGCGGGGCCCGGGAACACCCGGGTGCCCGCCCGTCCGTCGTCCCCGGCCGGGGTCAGCCCCGCCGGCGGACGGCGACGACGGTCAGGACCGCGAGCACGACGACGGCGCCGGCCTCGATCCACAACGTCTCCCACCACAGCGGCGCGGCGGTCGACTCCACGAAGCCGAACAGGCCCACGGTGGTGGAGAGCACCAGGGCCGCCAGCGTGCCGGCGGCGGCGAGCGCCCCCAGCGCGGCGGCCCCGGCGAGCAGCCGGCGGGGCACGACCAGCAGCAGGACCGCCAGGGCGAAGCCGGCGACGGCGTTGAGCAGGAAGGCCGGCCCGATCACCGCGATGGTCCGGTAGCCGTCGAACCACAGGTCCAGGTGCAGCCAGCCCATCGCGGCCAGCAGGACCGCGCCCAGGAACCGGAGCCCCCAGGTCAGCGTCGACGAGGACCGTGCCTGCGCCGTCGTCGTGGTCATCAGGTGACCTCGATGGTGATTTCCATGCCCATCGAGCGGTGGGCCCCGACGCTGCAGTAGAAGACGTACTCCCCGGGCTCCAGGTCGACCGTCAGGGTCTCCGAGCCGCCGGGGCTGAGGATCTCCGTCGCGGCGACGTCCTCGCCGTCGCGCTCGACGATCAGGTTGTGGCTGGCGCCGCCGGAGTTGAGGGCCTCGATCTCGTAGCTGCCGGCGGGGACGCTGTCCTGGTCGACGGAGATGCTGAAGTCCTCCTCCGTGGCGGTGATGGTCTGAACGGCGCTCTCCGGGGCCGAGGGGGCCGCGGGCTCGGAGGCGGTGGACGACGACGGGCTCGACGACGACGGGCTCGACGACGACGGCGCCGGCGCGGCGGAGCCGGTGTCGGACTCCATGCCGCAGGCAGCGGTGACGGCGAGCGTGCCGGCGAGGAGGAGTGCTGAGGCGGCCGGGCGCAACCGCGCGGAGGTGCGGGAGCGGGAGCTGTGGGAACGGGACATGGGGCCTCCTCGGATCGACGGTGCCGCCCGCTCGGTTGCACACGGCGCCCGCTCGTCCCACGCGAGTTCCTCGTGCCGGGACGTCAGGTGTTCGTCCGCGGCGGCCTCTCCGGATGGGTCGCGGCCGCTCCGATCTGCCGGTCGAGGCGCCGCTGACCGACCGGGCCGGCGGTGGACGCCGGCGCCGGCTGGTCAGCGTGGTGCGCCTACCCGGGGGAGGGGCCTCGGCAGAGCTCAGTCGTTGAGGCGCTTGCGGGCCTTCGCGGCCTTCTTGTTCGCCTTGTCCAGCACCTTCGCCGCCTTGCGCACCTGGCGCGGCTGGCGGTCGACGGTGCCGCGCACGAGCAGGCCGATCCCGATGCCGAGCAGCCAGCTGTCCTTGGCGATCGAGAGGCCCTGCTCGGTCGGGGCCAGGCTGCCGGGCTTCCGCATGCCGGGCGTCTTCAGGTAGAGGCCGAGCAGGCCGCCGGAGAAGGCGGTGAGCGCCGCCCCGGCGACGGCTGTCGGCACGAACGGCGTCAGCAGCGCCGCGCCGACGGCGATCTCGGCCGAGGACAGCATGGTCGCGAACTGCTTGGGCGCCATGTTCCCGAGGAACGGGTAGGTGCCGGTCGCGAAGCCCTGCATGCCGGCGGCGGCCTCCTCGTCGGCGCCTCGCTTGCCGAGGCCGCTGTTGAGGATGAAGGCCCCCGCGGAGATGCGGGGTGCGATCTCGGACAGGGTGATGGGCAGCCCCATGAGGGAACCTTTCTGGTCGACGGTGCTGGTCCAGTGCTCAACCAGCCGTGTGCGACCTGTGCCCTCGTCGGTGTGCACCCAACCGTGGGAGCCGGGAGACCACTCTCCTCACCGCGAAGGGTCCTGGCTCACCATCGACGGTGAGCCAGGACCCTTTACAGTGAGCCAGGATGGCGACGGAGCGCCGGTCCGACGAGCGGTCAGCGGCCGCCGCGGCGCGAGCGGGCGCTGAAGGACGCCGCGGACGACGAGCCGGCGCGGGCGGCCAGCTCGGCACGGGTGCGCGCCGGGCCCGAGGCGCGGGCCGAACCCCCGCGGGAGCTCCCGGCGGATGCGGCCTTGGGCGTTCCGCCACCGGAGGAACCGCGGCCCGAACCGCCACCGCTGCGACGGCGTCCACCGCCACCGCCCTGCTGCGGCTGCTCGACCACCGGGGCCGGCTCGACGTACGGCGCGGCGTGGCCGACCAGCGCGGTGATCTCCCGGGCGCCGGGCTTGATCGCCGACACCTCCGGGGTGATCCCCGCCTGGCGGGCCAGGGTGCGGACCTCGCCGGCCTGGTCGGGCGTGGCGATGGTGACGACGGCGCCCTCGGCACCGGCGCGGGCGGTGCGACCCGAGCGGTGCAGGTAGGCCTTGTGCTCGGCCGGCGGGTCGACGTGCACCACGATCGCCACGTCGTCGACGTGGATGCCGCGGGCGGCGATGTCGGTGGCGCACAGGACGCGCGTCTCGCCGCTGGTGAACGCCTCGAGGTTGCGCTCGCGGGCGTTCTGGCTCAGGTTGCCGTGCAGGTCGACGGCCGGCACGCCGGCGGCGGTGAGCTGCTTGGCGAGCTTCTTGGCCTGGTGCTTGGTCCGGGTGAACAGCACGCTGCGGCCCAGGCCCGAGGCGAGCTCCTGGACGATCCGGGCCTTGTCGGCGGCGTCGACGCGGAACACGTGGTGGGTCATCGTCGAGACCGGCGCGACGGCCGGGTCGACCGAGTGCGTGACCGGGTTGCTCAGGTACCGCTTGACCAGGACGTCGACGCCGTTGTCCAGGGTGGCGGAGAACAGCATCCGCTGACCGACCTTGGGCGTGCGGTCCATGATCCGCTTGACGCCGGGCAGGAAGCCCAGGTCGGCCATGTGGTCGGCCTCGTCGAGGATGGTGACCTCGACGGCGCCGAGGTCGCAGTGGCCCTGCTGGATGAGGTCCTCGAGCCGGCCGGGGCACGCGATGACGACGTCCAGACCGCCGGCCAGGGCCTGCACCTGGGGGTTCTGGCCGACGCCGCCGAAGACCGTCGTCGTCCTCATGCCCAGCGCCCGGGCCATCGGGTCGACGACGGCCGCGACCTGGTTGGCCAGCTCGCGGGTCGGGACCAGGATCAGCGCGCGCGGCCGCTTGGCCTGCCGCTTGGTAGTGGAGGCGGCCAGGCGGGCGACCAGCGGGATGCTGAAGGCCAGGGTCTTGCCCGAGCCGGTGCGGCCGCGGCCGAGGACGTCACGGCCGCCGAGGCTGTCGGGCAGCGTCGCGACCTGGATCGGGAACGGCGCGATGATGCCGCTGGCGGTCAGCACCTCGACGAGGGGGGCGGGGACGCCCAGGGCCTCGAAGGTCGTGTCGGTGGGCAGGACGGTGGCGTCGGCCCCGACGGGGACGACGACGGGCGCCGTCGCCGCGGGCGCCGGACGGTCCTGCTGGGTCTGCTGGCCCTGCTGGTCACCGGCCGGACGGGAGCCGCGACCGCGTCCACCGCGACGGCGACGGGGGCCGCCGTCGGAGGCGGAGGCGGGGGAGTTGCTGGTGGTGGAGGTCAAGGGAGTCCTTCGACGCTTCGAGTGGCCGCACGACCACCTCGGCGAGCGCGAGCGCCGGCACGGCTGCACGGAGGCAGGGCGGGCTCGCATCGTCGGCGAGACGTCGGTCAGCCGGGCGCACCAAGGTGGCGCAGCCTCAGCCCGACGTCGATTCCTGCCGCTCCGGATGAGCGAGGGCGGCGCCGGTACGCAGTACTCAACCAGACCCGGGGTCGGTGTGGTCCCATCCGGGGGGAGGAACAGGTCACATCGGGTGACGTGTCGCGCTCCCGCGGTACGTGCGCCGGTAGGTGGATGCCGCCTGCCGGCGACTCCCACCGACGGCGGCGGGTCCGTCATGCTCTGCGCCGTGACCGCCTCCGCTCCGCCGCGCACGTATCGGATCCACCCCGCCTGGTGGGTGGCCGGCGTGACCTTCCTGGCCCTCGTGGGGGCGGCCGCCTTTCGCGCGGTCCCCGGCGTGCTCATCGACCCGCTGCGCGAGGAGTTCGGCTGGTCGGTCACGACGATCTCGGCCGCCGTCGCGGTGAACATGGCCCTCTACGGGCTCACCGCGCCCTTCGCGGCGGCGCTGATGGAGCGCTTCGGCATCCGCCGGGTGGTGATCGGCGCGCTCCTGCTCACCGCGGCCGGCAGCGGCCTGACCGTCTTCATGACGGCGAGCTGGCAGCTGGTGCTGCTGTGGGGCGTGGTCGTCGGGCTGGGCACGGGCTCCATGGCGCTGGCCCTGGTGGCGACGGTGACCGGCCGCTGGTTCGTCGCCCGCCGCGGGCTGGTGTCCGGAGTCCTGACCGCGGGCGGGGCGACCGGGCAGCTGGTGTTCCTGCCCCTGGTGGCCTGGGCCGACCAGACCTGGGGCTGGCGGTCGGCCTCGCTGGGCACGACCGTCGCGGCGCTCGCCGTCGTCCCGCTGGTGGCCTGGCTGCTGCGCGACCGGCCCCGGGACCTGGGCGTGACCCCCTACGGCGGCACGCCGGCCGACGACGTCGACCCGGTCCGCACCGGCGCCGCCCGCACGGCTCTGCGCGGCCTGGCCCAGGGGGCCCGTCGACGGCCGTTCTGGCTGCTGGCCGGCGGCTTCTTCATCTGCGGCATGTCGACCAACGGCCTGGTGCAGCCGCACTTCATCCCGGCCGCCCACGACCACGGCATGCCGGTGACCACGGCCGCGGGTCTGCTCGCCGTCGTCGGCATCTTCGACATCGCCGGCACGGTGCTGTCGGGTTGGCTCACCGACCGGGTCGACCCGCGGGTGCTGCTGCTGGCCTACTACGGGCTGCGCGGGTTCTCGCTGTTCCTGCTGCCCCCGCTGTTCGGGCCGGAGCTGCACGTCAGCATGGTCGCGTTCATCGTGTTCTACGGCCTGGACTGGGTGGCCACCGTGCCACCCACGCTGGCGCTGTGCCGTGAGCACTTCGGCGTCCGCGCGCCGGTGGTGTTCGGCTGGGTGTTCGCCGCCCACCAGCTCGGCTCGGCGGTGGCCGCCTTCGGTGGCGGGGTGATCCGCGACGTCACCGGCTCCTACGACCTGGCCTGGTTCCTCGCCGGGGGGCTGTGCCTCGGTGCGGCCGCCATGTCCGTCGCGATCCGCCGCAACCTCCCGCCGGCCGCGGGGGAGGCCCTGCCCACGGACCGGCAGGCGGCGGCGGCCGCGCAGGCGCACGGCTGACCGGCGCGGCCGGCGCCGTCCCTAGGCTGGGCGGTGTGAGCAGCTTCCTCGAGCACCCGGGCACGGTCTGCCGGATCCGGGAGCGCGTGCTCGAGGTGCACCCGGACGTCGCGGCCGCGACGCAGACCGTGTGGGTCGCGGTCTACCCGGCCGGGGACGGCGAAGCGGCCTGGGAAGGGCTGCGGGCCCGCCCGTCGGGGGAGGGGCGCGCCGTCCTCGCCGCCGTCCCGGTGTTCGCCTACGACCTGGCCCTCGGCGACGAGGTGGAGGTGGTGGCCACCGCGGAGGGACCGCTGGTGGCCGTCCGCCGCGTGCACGACACCGGGCGCACCACCTTCCGGGTGTGGCTCCCCGACTGGCCGGACCTGGAGCGCGACGACCGGGTGACCGAGCTGCAGCGGGAACTGGCGCGCTTCGGCTGCTGGTTCGACGTCTGGTCGCCGAACCTGCTCGCGGTCTCCGCCGAGCCCGACGTCGCCCCGGCGGTCGCCGACCACCTCGCCGAGCAGGAGCGCGCCGGCCGGTTCATCTTCGAGCCCGGCCGGCCGAGCGCTCCCTGAGCCCGATCAGCCCGCGGCGGCCCCCGCGGGAGCGGGCACCCGACCCAGGATCAGGTCGGCGGCCCGCTCGGCGATCATGATCGTCGGCGCGTTGGTGTTGCCGCGGACGAGCGTAGGCATGACCGAGGCGTCGACCACCCGCAGCCCCTCGATGCCGTGCACGCGCAGCTGCGGGTCGACGACGGACTGGTCGTCGGTGCCCATCCGGCAGGACGACACCGGGTGGTAGAGCGACTCGAGGGTGTCGCGCACCGACTGCCGCAGCGCCTCGCTGCCGTGCACCGTGCCGCCGGGGGACCACTCCTCGGCCAGCACCGAGGCCAGCGGCCCGGCCGAGGCGATCTCGCGCGACTTCTCGACGCCGCACACCAGCGCGTCGACGTCGCGGGAGTCGGTGAGGTAGCCGGCGTCGATCGCGGGGGCCCACGTCGGGTCGGCCGAGCGCAGCCGCACCGAACCGCGGGAGTGGACGTCGACCAGCACGACGGCGGAGGTGAAGGCCTCGGCGTCCGGGTCGATCTCCGCCTGCTTCCAGAACTTCACCGGCAGGAAGTGCATCTGCAGGTCCGGCGCGACGAGGTCGGGGCGGGACCGGGTGAAGAGCCCGGCTTCGGCGAGGTTGGAGGTGAGCGGCCCCCGGCCGGCGGCCTTCCACTTCGCCAGGTTGACCGGCGTCTCGGCCAGCCGCAGGGACCTGCCCGACCGGACGTTCCAGACCACGGGCACCAACGGGTGGTCCTGCAGCCCGCCGCCCACGCCCGGCAGGTCGTGGACGACCTCGACGCCGACCTCCCGGAGGTGGTCGGCCGGGCCGATGCCCGAGAGCATGAGCAGCTGCGGGGAGTTCACCGCGCCGCCGGAGAGGACCACCTCGCGGGTGGCCCGCACGGTGCGCAGCCGGCCGCCGCAGCGGTACTCGACGCCGGTCGCGCGCCCGCCCTCGACGAGCACGCGGGTGGTCAGCGCGCCGGTCCGGACGGTCAGGTTCGGCCGTCCCGCGGCCGGGTGCAGGTAGGCGTCGGCGGCCGACCAGCGCCTGCCCCGCTTCTGCGTCACCTGGTACTGGCCGACGCCGTCCTGGGTGGCGCCGTTGAAGTCCTCGTTGCGCGGGTAGCCGGCGGCCACCGCCGACTCGACGACGGCGCGGGTCCACGGGTGCGGCGACCGGAGGTCCTCGACCCGCAGCGGGCCACCGACGCCGTGGAACTCGTCGGCGCCGCGGGCGTTGTCCTCCATCCGCTTGAACAGCGGGAGCACGCGGTCGTAGGACCAGGACGGGTCGCCGGTGAGCTCGGCCCACTCGTCGTAGTCGGCCCGGGCGCCGCGGATGTAGATCATCGCGTTGATCGAGGACGACCCCCCGAGCAGCTTGCCGCGCGGCCAGAACAGCGTGCGGCCGCCGAGGCCGGGCTGCTCCTCGGTCGTGTAGTTCCAGTCGTGCCGGGTGCGCCAGACCTTGTAGAGGCCCGCCGGGATCTTCACCTCGAGGACGTCGTCGGAGCCGCCGGCCTCCAGCACGAGCACCCGCAGCGACGGGTCCTCGCTCAGCCGCCCGGCCAGCGCGCTGCCGGCCGAGCCGGCACCCACGACGACGACGTCGTACTCGTCGGCCACCTGCACCTCGTCGGACCGCCGGCTCATCGCTTGCTCCCGTGGACCATGCCCATGACGCGGGCGAGGGCGTCGGCGGCCTTCTCCGGCCGGCCGAAGCTCATGAGGTTCACCGGCAGCGCGTAGCGCTGGCGGGTGATCGCCTTGGCGCGGGTGAACTCCTTGAGCCCGTCCTCGCCGTGGATGCGGCCGAAGCCCGAGTCGCCCACGCCGCCGAACGGCAGCGCCGGCACCGAGGCGAAGGTGAGCACGGAGTTGATCGAGGTCATCCCGCTGCGCATCCGGCGGGCGAGGTCCATCGCCTTGTCCTTCGAGCCGGAGAAGATGGCGCCGGCCAGCCCGTAGCTGGTGGCGTTGGCCCGCTGGAGGCCCTCCTCGGCGTCGCGCACCCGGGTGATGGTCAGCGTCGGGCCGAAGGTCTCCTCCGTGATGGCGGAGGAGTCGTCGGGGACGTCGAGCAGCACGGTGGGGGCGACGTAGCCCTCGGCCGGGAAGGCGTCGGCGTCGGTCCCGCCGGTGACCACGCGGGCGCCGGCGGCGGCGGCGTCGGCCACGTGCCGGCGGACGACGTCGATCTGCGACGCCATGGTCATCGGGCCGTAGGTGGCCTCGCCGTCCGACCCGGGCCGCAGCGAGCTCACCTGCGCGGTGACCTCGGCGACGAACCGGTCGTAGACGGCCTCGGTGGCGTAGATGCGCTCGATGCCGATGCACGTCTGGCCGCCGTTGCTCATCGCGCCCCAGACCGCGGCGTCGGCGGCAGCGGCCACGTCGGCGTCGTCGTCGACGATCATCGCGTCCTTGCCGCCGAGCTCCATGAGCACCGGGGTGAGGGTCTCGGCGCAGGTGGCCATCACCTTCTTGCCGGTGGCGGCCGAGCCGGTGAAGGCGAGCTTGTCGACCGGTACCCGGCACAGCGCCGCGCCGGTCGAGCCGAAGCCGGTGACCACCTGGAAGGCGTCGGGCACGTCGGGGACGGCGGCACGCCACGCGGCGGCGAGCCAGGCGCCCACCGCCGGGGTGTGCTCCGACGGCTTGAAGACGACGGCGTTGCCGGCGGCCAGCGCATAGGCGATCGAACCCATGGGGGTGAACACCGGGTAGTTCCACGGGCCGATGACGCCGATGACGCCCAGCGGCTGGTACTCCAGGTACGCCGCGTGGTTGGCCGCGAGCATCCCCGAGGGGACCTTGCGGGGGCCGAGGGCCTTGCGGGCGTGGCCGGCGGCCCAGGCGAGGTGGTCGACCGTGAGGGCGATCTCGAGGATCGCGTCGGCGTGCGGCTTGCCGTTCTCGCGGTGGACGAGGTCGGACAGCTCGTGCATGCGCCGGGCGAGGTAGCCGCGGTAGGCGGCGAGGCGCTGCTTGCGCCCGTCCCAGCCCAGGGCGGCCCACTGCTCCGCAGCGGTGCGCGCCCGCGCCACGGTCTCCGCGACCGCGGCGGCGTCGTGCACGGGGAAGACGCCGACCACCGCGCCCGTGGCGGGGGCGGTCGACTCGAAGGTCTCGGTGGTGCTGTGCCGGTCGACGGTGCCCGCGGTACCGGCGTCGACGGAATCCAGCTGCTCGGCGAGCGACATGGGTGCACGTTACCCGCGGGTCACAGGCACCGGAGGAGGGGTCGCCCGGTCGGGGGTGGGCCGCCTAGGAGGAGCCGTCGACGACCGCCCAGGCGGTCTTCGTGCCGCGCTCGGTGAACCAGCCGTGCGACGAGGACAGGTCGGCGACGAGGTAGAGCCCGAACCCGCCCCGGGCCGGGTCGCGCCCCTTCGCCGGGACCGGCGCGACGTCGGCAGCGGAGTCGCGGACCGCGATCAGCCAGGCGTCGCCCCGCCGGCCCAGGACGGCGGCGACCGGGGCGCCCCCGTGCCGCAGGGCGTTGGAGGTCAGCTCGTCGGCGATGAGGACCAGCCGCTCGGACCAGTGGTCCCGCTCGGGACGCTCCACGACGGGGCTGCCGGTCATCGACGTGCGCAGCCGGGCCCGCAGCGCGGCGAGCTGGCTCAGCGCGGTGAGCTCCTGGCACCACATCTCCCCGAAGGCGTGCGCAGGACGCGCGCGCTGCCAGAGCGTCACCGCCACCGCCTTCCCATGCCAGCACTGCTCGCCGACACCACTGCGCAACCCCGTGCCCGTTGCGGGACCGGTCGAACCCTCGTCTCACCCGGAGGAGGACGGCCGTCGGCGAGTTGCGCGGAGCGGGCGCGGGGGTCACCCGGCGCAGCGGCGGGAGCAGCTGCGCCGGGTGGTCGCGGTCCCCGGCGGAGGGCGCTACTGGCCCCAGCGGGGGATCGCCGCGGCGCCGGGGGCGTGCCCGTGGGTGGAGGGCCGGCCGCCGTTCCTGCGGGCCGCGGCACCGCCGGACCCGGGCGCGCGGGACGCCGACGTCCAGCAGCCGAACAGCGACAGCCACTGCGCGGCGGTGAGCGCGGCGGGCCGCGCGGTGGGGGGCAGGTTCTCCTGGCGCAGCCAGCGGACGCCGGCCGTCCCGGGCAGCCGCGCGCGCAGCACCGGCCCGAGCGGGGCCGACGGCGAGGCGAGGACGGCGTGCGCGAGCCGGTCGAACGCCGTCGTCTCCGCCTCGGGGAGCGTGGCGCGGGCGTCGGCGGCGGGACCGGCGGGAAGCGGGGCAGGGCGTGACAAGGGGTGCCTCCGGCGAGGACGTGTGCGGGGCGTCCGCGGGCACGACGAGGCCCGGACGGGACGTGGGGGAGCGGGCGCCCGGGATCCGACCGGGGCGCTGACGGCGGGGTGGGGGTACCGCCCCGCGGCGCGATCAGCTCGAAAGAGTGCGAAGCCGCACGAAGTACCGCATGGCAGGGGACGCTAGGCCGGGCGCGGCCGGGCGTCGAGCGGATTACGCGGGACGTGGCCACCGGCGGCCGTGCTACCGAGGGCCGTCCGTGCCTGTCGTGCCGGCCTTGCCCGCCTTGCGCGCCTGGTGGGCCTCCCACTTGGCGCGGTCGCGGGCCCGGGCGGGGGCGTCGCGCTCCCACTTCTCGGCGCGCTTGCGGGCGCGGGCGAGCTCGCGCTCCTCGAAGGAGGCGTGCCGGTCCCAGTCGTGCGCGGCGACGGCCATCGCCAGCCCGACCACGAGAACGATCGCGACGAAGGCGGCGAGGATGGTGTCCAGGACCCAGAAGGTGCCGGCCGCGACGGCGAGACCGACGACGACGCCCACCGCGAGCAGGGGGGACGTGCGGCGGGTCGGCGAGCTCTCCTGGGTCACGGCACCAGTATCTCCTCGCGCCCGCGACGACTCCGCCGGAGAGCGCCGTAACACTGGTCTCACCGGCACTGTTCCGTCCCCCGTCGTGATGGGCCGCCCCTTGCGTGCCGGGCGACGGGTGCCTACGGTCGGAGGGGTCGGTTGAACAGCAGCCGTGATTTGCCAGTGCTGGTCGTCGTGTCGTTCGCGTCCGCAGGCTCACTGGTCCGGGTCCGCCCGAGAGGCAATTCCGTGACCGCATCCTCGCTCGACCGTCCGTACACCCCCGAGTTCGCCGACCACGGCCTGGTCACGCTGGCCGTCTCCGGCTCCGCCGCGACGCCGTGCCTGGTCGCCACCGGCGAGATCGACTGCACCACCGCGCCGCACCTCCAGGGCCGTCTCGAGCAGCTCCTCGACGCCGGCGCGCGATCGCTGGTCATCGACCTGACCGGCGTCACGTTCCTGGACTCCGCCGGCCTGTGCGCGCTCGCCACGGTGCACCGCCTCTCCGGCGGGCAGGTCCGCATCCGCGTCCTCGCCGCCACCCGCTCCGTCATCCGCCCGATGCAGATCACCGGGCTGTGGGACCTGCTCGGTGGCGAGCGCGTGGAGCAGCCCACCTTCTGATCCACCCCTCCGCAGCCCCGGCGAGCGACCGCGGGAGCGCCGGCCGGGGGGCCACTCCGCGCGGCGCCCGCACCGGCGGGGCAGACTCGGGCTCAGCACGACCGGTCCCGACCGGGGCCGGCGGAGGCGGAGCAACGAGGAGGACCACCGTGCGGGATGCGGTCATCTGCGAGCCCCTTCGGACGCCGGTCGGGGGGTTCGGGGGCTCGCTGCGCGACGTCCCCGTCCAGGAGCTCGCGGCCACGGTCATCCGTGCCCTGATGGAGCGCACCGGCCTGCCGCCGGAGTCGGTGGACGACGTGCTGCTCGGCCACTGCTATCCGACGATGGACGCGCCGGCGCTCGGCCGGGTGGCGGCCCTCGACGCCGGCCTGCCGGTGACGGCGTCCGGTCTGCAGATCGACCGCCGCTGCGGCTCGGGCCTGCAGGCGGTCGTCTACGCGGCCATGCAGGTGCAGTCCGGCGCCTCCGACGTCGTGCTCGCCGGCGGCGCGGAGTCGATGAGCAACGCGCCGTTCTACTCGACGGCCATGCGGTGGGGCGTCAAGCCCGGCCCGGGCGTGCTGCTGGAGGACGGCCTGGCCCGCGGCCGGGTCACCGCCGGCGGGCAGAACCACCCGGTCCCCGGCGGCATGCTCGAGACCGCCGAGAACCTGCGCCGCGAGTACGGCATCGGCCGCGAGGAGCAGGACGAGTACGCGGTCCGCAGCCACCAGCGGGCCGCGGCCGCCAGCGCCGAGGGCCGGTTCGCCGACGAGATCGTCCCGGTGACGGTGCAGCACCGGAAGGGCGAGACCGTCGTCGACCGCGACGAGCACATCCGCCCCGACTCCTCGGTGGAGACCCTCGCCAAGCTGCGCCCGATCCTGGGCAAGAAGGACCCCGACGCCACGGTCACCGCGGGCAACGCCTCCGGCCAGAACGACGGCGCCGCCGTCGCGATCGTCACCCACCCGGAGAAGGCCGCCGAGCTGGGGCTGCGCCCGCTGGCGCGGCTGGTGTCCTTCGGCATCGGCGGCGTGCCGCCCAAGACCATGGGCATCGGCCCGGTGCCGGCCACGGCGAAGGCGCTCGCGCTGGCCGACGTGAAGCTCTCCGACGTCGACCTGATCGAGCTCAACGAGGCCTTCGCCAGCCAGGTGCTCGCCGTCGCCAAGGAGTGGGGCTTCACCGACGCCGACTGGGAGCGCACCAACGTCAACGGCTCGGGCATCTCGCTGGGGCACCCGGTCGGCGCCACCGGTGGACGCATCCTGGCCACGCTGCTGCGCGAGATGGACCGCCGGGACGCCCGCTACGGCCTGGAGACCATGTGCATCGGCGGCGGGCAGGGGCTCGCCGCGCTGTTCGAGCGGGTGTGAGCGAGACTCCCCCCGATCGTCCCCGAGCCGAGGAGCGCCCCCGCATGTCCACCTCCCCGAACGGTTCGCCGCGCGTCGCGATCGTCACCGGTGCCGCGCGCGGCATCGGTGCGGCGACCGCCCTGCGATTGGCGCAGGACGGCTTCGCCGTCGCGGTGATCGACCTGCGGGAGGACGACGCCCGCGGCACCGTCGAGGCGATCGAGGCCGCCGGCGGTCGGGCGCTGGCCGTCGGGGCCGACGTCGGGGACGCCGAGCAGGTGCAGGCGGCGGTCGGCCGCATCGCCGACGAGCTGGGGCCGCCGGTGGTGCTGGTGAACAACGCCGGCGTCACCCGCGACAACATGCTGTTCAAGATGAGCGACGTGGACTGGGACGTCGTCATGCGCGTGCACCTGCGCGGCTCGTTCCTGATGACCCGCGCGGCGCAGGAGCACATGATCGAGGCGAAGTTCGGCCGGATCGTGAACCTGTCCAGCACGTCGGCGCTGGGCAACCGCGGGCAGGCCAACTACGCGACGGCCAAGGCGGGTCTGCAGGGCTTCACCAAGACCCTCGCGATCGAGCTCGGCAAGTTCGGCGTCACGGCGAACTCGATCGCTCCGGGCTTCATCCAGACCGAGATGACCCGGGCCACCGCCGAGCGGATCGGCGAGGAGTGGGAGTCCTACGTGGCCAAGCGGGCTGCGGCGATCCCGGTCGCCCGCGCCGGGGTGCCCGAGGACATCGCGCACACTGTGTCGTTCCTGGTGAGCGAGGGCGCCGGCTTCGTCTCCGGCCAGGTCATCTACGTCGCCGGCGGCCCGCGCACCTAGTCCTCACTGCGACGGGTCGCGGTCGGGGTAGCGGGCGCGGGCCAGGGCGTAGACCCCGAACGCGGCGAACCCGGCCGCGACACCGGCGAGCAGCCACGGCCCGGCCTGCACCCCGGCGATCGCCGTCATGGCGCCGTCCAGCCCGGTGGCGGTCGAGACGTCGGCGGAGCCGGCCGCCCGCCACAGCAGGACGCCGACCAGCCCGAACGCGATGCCCTTGGCCAGGTAGCCGAAGCGGCCGATGCCCTCGATCACCGGCTCCCAGCGGTCGGGGGCGGCGGGCAGGTCGATGTCGCGCATGAAGCCCCCGGTGCAGCCCCGCACGAAGGTGTAGATGCCGACGGCCACGACCCCGGCGGCGACCGTGCCGATGAGCAGCGCCCCGCCGGGGATCAGCAGGGTCTCCTCGGTGAGGTCGCGCAGCCGTTCGTCGGCCTCGTACTCCAGGCCGAAGGAGAACAGCAGCGCGGTCAGCCCGAGGAAGCCGTACACCGCGCCCTTGGCCAGGCACTTGGCGCAGACGACGGCGGTGCGCACCCGGTGGTCGGCATCGAGCAGCCCGTGCCACCAGAGCAGCACCTCCGCCGCCTGCCAGAGGGCCAGCGAGAGCATGCCGAGCCCGATGGCGACCAGCAGCAGCCGCCCGCCGGGTCCGTTCGCGACGGTGAGCAGCGCGCCGGTCTGGTCGGCGTCGGCGCCGCGCAGACCGAGCGCCATGCGCAGCGCCAGCACGGCGATGAGCAGGTGCATGGCCCCGTAGGCGATGAGCCCGGCGCGGGCCAGGTGCCTGAGCCACGGGGAGTCGGTGACCCGGCGGGCCCGGTCGACGAGGTCGTGCAGCCGGTGCGCGAGCGACCGGGCCGTCGGCGCCGGTGGGCTCACGTGCGCTCGGGGTACCGGGCGCGGACGAAGCAGAACGCCCCGAACGCGGCGATCCCGAGGGCGATCAGCGTGAGCAGGACCTGCCCGGCAGGGACGCTGAGCACCAGGTTCAGGGCGCCGTCGAGGCCGTCGGCCTTGGACGCGTCGAAGGTGATCGCCGACCAGACCAGCAGCCCGCCGATCAGGCCGAGGGCGACGCCCTTGCCGGGGAAGCCGACCTGGCCCAGCCGGGTGACCGTCCGGGTGGTCCGGCCCGAGCAGCCGGCCAGGTCGATCTCCTTGAGGAAGCGCTTCGAGACGCCCTTGTAGACGTGGTAGGCGCCGACCCCGACGACGACCAGCCCGATCGCACCGACCAGCCAGCGCCCGCCGGGCCAGCCGAAGACGCCCGCCGCGGTCTGCTGCGGGGTGCTGGAGCCGCTGCTCTGCCCGGTCCCGGTGGCGTAGCGGAACGCCAGCACCGCGAGCGCCAGGTAGATCACCGTCTTGACCGCCGACTTGCCGGTCTTCTCCAGCGCCTTGGTCCGTGTCTCCCCGCTCGCCGACCAGCCGTGCCGCCACCGCAGGATCTCCGCGGCCTGCCACAGCGCCAGCGCGAGCAGACCCACGGCGAGCACCCACAGCAGCGGCTTGCCGAGCGGCTGCTGGGCGAGCGTGGCGAGCGCGCCCGACTGGTCGGCCTCCTGCCCGGCCCTGCCCCACGCGAGCTGGAGCGCCAACCAGGCGATGAGCAGGTGCACCAGCCCGTAGGCGACCAACCCGACCCGGGCCAGGTGCTCCAGGGCGTCGCTGTTGCCGGCCCGGCCGGCCGCACCCATCGCCGATCCGGCGCTGTTCCGCACGCTCATCTCGGTGCCTCCTGCCCTCGCCCCTGCGTTGGAGCGCCTGTGATGGATGAGCGTGGCACGGGCCGGGGTGCGGTGCCTCCCCGGTCGGTGGCGCGGGTGAGGGAGACTGGGTTCGTGGCGAACGCAACCGGAATCCTGTCGGCGACCACCGCGGGGATGGCGACCCCTGACGTGGCGCGGCGCACCTGGCCCCGCTGGCTGGCGCTGGGCGTCGCGATGATCGCCGTCGCCGTGCTCGCCGTCGCCTGGGAGCCCGCCGGCGCGCGGCTGCTGCTGGGTGCGCTGGGCCTGTTCCTGGCCGTCCGCGGTGCGCTGCTGCTGCGCGGCGCGGGTTCGGGCGCCGTGGCCGGGGAGCTCGCCGGGCGGGCCAGAACGCTGGGCGCCGTCGCCGTCGGAGCCGGGGTGGCCGCCCTGGCCGTGGCCGTGGCGGCGGCCGCGCTGTCGGCCACGGTGCTGCTGGTGGGGGTGCCCGTGGCGCTGCTCGTGGTGTCGGCCGGGCTGCTCGCCCGTGGCGGGACCGCCCGGCGCGGTGGGCAGGCGCTGCTGGTCTGGTCGCTGCTGGTCACGGCGCTGCTGGTCGTCACCGGCCTGGCGCAGGACTGGGAGCGGGCCGAGGGGCTGGCCACGGTGGTGGCTGCGCTCGGCATCGCCGTCCTCGGGCTCCCGCTGCTCATCGGCGCGGTGAACCTGCGCACGATCGCCGCGACGCCCGCTCCCGCGCCGGTGCGCCCGGGCTGCGGCGGTTGCGCGTGCGGCGCCGGAGGCTGCGGCTCCTGACCTCCTCGCGCTGACCGGGCGCATGAGCCGCGGGCCCTGGGTAAGGGCCTGCGGTGAGCGGACACGTGTTCGTCGTCGGGGCGGACCTCACCCGGCTGTCGTGCGACGACGTCCTGGTGCCCACCGACCGGTCCCTGCGGGTGGCGCGCGGCTGGCGGCCGCTGCTGCCGCCCGAGCTCGTCGTCGACGAGCAGGCCGAGGGCGACTGCATCGACCTGTCGTGGGCCGACGGCGAGCGGGTGCTCGAGGTGCCGGGCAGCGGCCTGCGCCGCGCCTGGCTGGTCGACACCGTCGACGACCGCGGCCGCGGGCTGCCGTGGCTGCTCGAGGGCGTGCGCGAGGCGCTGGCCGCGGTGGCCTGCCGCGAGGTCGTCGAGCCGGTGCACGGGCGGGCCCGGCGGCTGGTCGGGCTGCCGGCGCTGGGCACCGGCTGGGGTGGTGCGGCGGGTCAGCGCGGCGCCGGTGGTGCGGCGGGTCAGCGCGGCGCGCTCCTGCGGGAGCTGCTGCCGGTGCTGCGGGAGGCGGCGGACGAGCACGGGTTCGACGTCGCGCTGGTGCTGCGCGGGCCCAGCGACCTGGCGGCGGCCCAGCGGGTGCGCCGCGGCCAGGAGAGCGGCTGGGACCTGCCCGGCCACCTGCGCGAGCTGGCCGAGCAGCTGGGGGAGCGGGCCCGGCGCGGGCAGCTGGCCCTGTTCATCGGCGCCGGGGTGAGCGCGGCGGCCGGGCTGCCCACCTGGGAGCAGCTGGTCGACGAGCTGGCCGGCAGGTCCGGGCTGGACGACGCCCTGCGGGCGGGGCTGTCCCGGCTGCCGCCGCAGGACTCGGCGGCGCTGCTGGCGCGGGAGCTCGGCTCCGAGAAGCTCGAGGCGTTCGTGGCCGAGCGGTTCGGTCCTGGCCCGTACGCGCTGGCGCACGCGCTGATCGCCGACCTGCCGGTGCAGGAGTTCGTCACCACCAACTACGACCCGCTGGTGGAGCTGGCGGCCACGGACATCGGCCGGCAGGTGAAGGTGCTGCCCTGCGACGAGGCCGAGCCGGGGGCACCGTGGCTGCTCAAGCTGCACGGCGACGCCGCGCACCCGGAGAGCGTGGTGCTGACCCGCGAGGAGTACCTGCAGTTCGGCAACACCGGGGCCGCGCTGGCCGGGGTGCTGCACTCGCTGCTGCTCACCCGGCACGTGCTGTTCGTGGGCACCTCGATGCTCGACGACGACCTGATCCGGATCGCCCACCAGGTGCGCACCGCGCTGCAGACCCAGGGCTCGGGCACGGCACGGCGCACCGGCACGGTGCTGGCGCTGCGGGAGGACCCGGCCCGCGCGCGGCTGTGGGAGCAGGATGTCGAGACGGTGGCGATGGGCGCCGGGGACGACTCCCCGGCCGAGGCGGCCCGGCGGCTGGAGGTGCTCCTGGACCTGATCGGCTGCCTGTCGACCCCGCCGACCGGTTACCTCCTGGACCCGGCCTACCGCGGGATGCTGAACGAGGAGGAGCAGGCGCTCGCGCAGGCGCTGGGCGGCGTCGTCGACGCGCTGCCGGAGGACGCGGCCAGCACCGCCGCCCTGGAGGTGGCCGGCCTGCTCCGCCGGCTGGGGCACGGCGGGTCGGCCGGCGAGGGGGACGACCGGCCGGTCGATGCGGCGACCCGCTCCCGGGACGACCGGCCCCAGGAGCAGCGGCCGGGCTGATCCGCGGGATTGCCCACCGGGGCGGGTGGGCACGAGCGGACCATGCCTCGTCTCGAGAACGGCCTCACGCTGCTGGCCAAGGGCTACGCCTGGTTGCCCGACGTTCGCCGCCGCACCGGGCGCCGTGCGGTGGGTGTGCGGCTCGGTGGGCTGCCGGCGGTCGGCATCGAGGGCCCGGAGGCGGCGCGGTTCCTCTACGACGAGGACCACGTGCGGCGCTCGCACGCCATCCCCGAGCCGGTGCAGGGCACGCTGTTCGGCAAGGGGGCGGTGCACACCCTCGACGGCGAGGTGCACCGGGTGCGCAAGGCCATGTTCGTCTCGCTGCTGATGCGCGAGGACGGCATCGCCTCGCTGGTGCAGCGCACCACGAGCGCCTGGGACGACGCGGTGCCGGAGTGGACGCGCCGGCCGTTCGTGGTGCTCATGGGTGAGTCGGCGCAGGTGATCGCCGGTGCGGTGACCCGGTGGACCGGGATCCCGCTGCGCGACGACGAGGTGCCGTCGCTGGCCCGCGACCTGGTCGCGATGGTCGACGGCTTCGCCACCGGCGGTCCGCGGCACGTCCGGGCGCGGCGGGCCCGTGGCCGCCGGCAGCGGTGGCTGACCGAGCTGGTGCACGACGTGCGCAGCGGCGTCACGCGTGTGCCGGAGGGGTCGGCGGTCGACGTCGTCTCGAAGCACCGGGACGCCGACGGCACGCAGCTCTCGGCGCGGGTGGCCGCGGTGGAGCTGCTCAACATCATCCGGCCGACGACGGCGGTCGCCTGGTTCATGGCGTTCTCCGGGCACGCGCTGATCCGCTGGCCGCAGTACCGGGAGCGGCTGGCCGGCGGGGACCCGGCGTTCGCGGAGGCGTGGGCGCACGAGGTGCGCCGGTTCTACCCGTTCGCGCCGTTCATCGGTGGCCGGGCGCCGCAGCAGCTGGAGTTCGGCGGGGAGAAGATCCCGAAGAACGCCATGGTGCTGCTGGACCTCTACGGGCAGAACCACGACCCGGAGCTGTGGGACAGCCCCTACGCCTTCCGGCCCGAGCGCTTCCTGGACCGCGAGATCGGCGAGTTCGAGCTGGTGCCGCAGGGCGGCGGCGACCCGCGCACCAACCACCGCTGCCCGGGCGAGCAGATCACCGTCGCGCTGCTGTCCGCGCTGGCGGTCCGGCTGGCCCGGCTGGACTGGGAGGCGCCGGAGCAGGACCTGACCATCGCGCTGCACCGCATCCCCGCCAGGCCGAGGAGTGGTGTCGTCCTCCGGGTCAACAGCACCGTCTGAAGACCGCGGGCACCGGCTCAGCGCGGGTCGAGGCCCTTGAGCTCCGGCGGGAGCTCGCCGGGGTGCACGACGCCGAGCCGCTGGGTGGCCCGGGTGAGCGCCACGTAGAGGTCGTTGTGCCCGCGCACGCCGTCGGCGATGATCCCGACGGGGTCGCCGACCAGCACCGAGTCGAACTCCAGGCCCTTGCTGCCCTCGGGTGTGAGGACCACGGGGCCGCTGGTCAGGTCGCCGTCGCCGGACGCCGAGGGCAGGGCCTGCCGGACCGCGGCGGTGACGGCGTCCAGCCGGCTGAACGGGACGATGACGGCGAGCGTGCCGTCCTCGGCGTCGTACTCCGCAGCCGCCGCGGCGACGGCGCCGGTGAACCCGTCCTCGGTCACCTGGTGCGACCACGGCAGCTCGCCGGTGGAGCGCACCGACTCCGCGGCCGATGCGGCGGCGCCGCCGGCGGCCAGCACGTCCGCGGCCACGGCCATGATCTCGGCCGGCGTCCGGTAGTTGACGGTGAGCTCCTCCAGGCGCCAGGTGCTGCCGAGGTGCGGCTCGAGCACCTCCCGCCAGCTGGTGGCGCCGGCCAGCGTGGAGGTCTGGGCGACGTCGCCGACCAGGGTCATCGAGCGGGTGGGGATCCGGCGGAGCAGCACCCGCCAGGCCATCGAGGAGAGCTCCTGCGCCTCGTCGACGATGACGTGCCCGTAGGTCCAGGTGCGGTCGGCCGCGGCCCGCTGGGCGGTCGACCGGCTGTCGCGCTCCTCGTGCCGCCCGGCCAGGCCCTCGGCGTCGAGCAGGTCGCCGGCCGACAGCTCCTCGGACTCGTCCTCGGTCTCCCAGTCGGTGGAGCGGGAACCGTGCAGCAGGTCGAGGGTCTCCTGCGCGTGCCGCAGCCGGCGCTGCCGCTCGCGGCGCTCCCGGTCGCGCTCGGCGGAGTCGTCGACGCCGAGCAGCTCGTCGGCCTCCTCGAGCAGCGGCACGTCGGCGGGGGTCCACGGGGCCGAGGCCGGGCGGAGCAGCAGCTCGCGGTCGGTCCCGCTCCACCCCTTGGTGGCCGACTCCAGCCGCCGGCGGGAGGAGAACAGCTCGCCGATCAGCCGCTCGGCGGTCAGCCGCGGCCAGAGCCGGTCGGCCAGCGCGTGCACGGCCGGCTCGGTGGCGACCTCGCGGCGCAGGGCGGCGACGTCCTCGGGGCCCATCAGGTTGGCGCCGCCGAGGACGTTCTCGCCCAGCTTGTCGGCGTACTTGCGCGCGACGATGTCGATGACCGCGCGGACGGCGGCCGGACGGGCCTCGTTGTGCAGCCGGGACGCCCCCCGCGCGCGGCTGCGCACCTGGGCGGCATCGGCCTTGGCGAAGCGGATCGGCGTGCCGTCGACGGTCAGCACGACGGGCTTGTCGAGCACCGCCTGGCGGTCGCGCACGGCGGTCGCGACGACCCGCACCATCGCCGGGCGGCCCTTGACCTCGGCGACCTTCGGCGCCTCCTGGGCGTGCGCGTCCAGGCCGGGCCGCAGCCCACCGAGGTCGGTGAGCACGACGCCGGTCTCGCCGAGGGAGGGCAGCACGTCGGCGATGTAGCCGAGGAAGGTGGGGGAGGGGCCGACGATCAGCAGGCCGCTGCGGGCCAGCCGCTCGCGGTGGGTGTAGAGCAGGTAGGCGGCGCGGTGCAGGGCGACGGCGGTCTTGCCGGTGCCCGGGCCGCCCTGCACGACCAGGACGCCGCGGTGGTCGGCACGGATGATCCGGTCCTGCTCGGCCTGGATGGTGCGGACGATGTCGCTCATCCGACCGGTGCGCGTGGCGTTCAGCGCGGCCAGGAGCACCGACTCCCCGGCGAGCCCGGACCGCTGCGCGAGGTCGGGGTCGGAGAGGTCGAGGGTCTCGTCGGTCAGGCCGACGACGGTCCGGCCGCGGGTGCGCAGGTGCCGGCGGCGGCGGACGCCGAGGTCGTGCAACGGGGTGGCGGTGTAGAAGGGCTGCGCGGCGGGGGCGCGCCAGTCGACCAGCAGCGGTTCCTCGCGGCCGTCCTCGGTGTTGAGGCCGATCCGGCCGATGTAGCGGGGCACCTCGGCGTCGTGCCGGTCCAGCCGGCCGAAGCACAGCCCGTGGTCGGCGGCGTCGAGGGCGACGATGCGCTGGGCGTGCAGCTCCACCGCGGCGTCGCGCTCGCCGATGGCCTGCGGGTTGTGGGGGACCAGGGCCAGGGCGTCGGAGAGGCGCGCGACGGTGCGGGCGCGCAGCTCGTCCAGCCGGCGGTGCAGTCCGCCCACGTAGGCCTGCTCGGCCGCCAGCTCGGCGTCCTGCGGGTCGGGGTCTCGCACTGTCGACAAAGCCCATCGCTTTCACCGGGGTACGGGTGGATCGCGCCCGCGGCGCAACTGCCCATCCTGCGCGGATCTTCCCGTCCGTGTCACCCGCGACCCGGGTGGCACCGGCCACGTCGACGCCGCGGGTCGGCGTCGAGAAGTACACGGAGGGGACACCTCGGGGACACATCCGGCTCCTAGCGTTCCGCATGAGCCAGTGACCCGAGGGGAGATCGCCATGAGCACGACGACGAAGGAGCGGACCACGTGGGTCTGCGACAACTGCCGGCACGAGGTGACGACCGCGCGCAAGCGGTGCCGGGACTGCGGGACCTCCCGCTACTGACCGCCGGTCACGCCGCCGGCGGGGCGCCGCGCAGCCGGACGACGCTGGCCCGGAAGCGGCCCTCGCCGTAGAGGCGCCACGCCAGCCGGGTGCCGCGGGGCACGCCGTGCAGCAGCCGGGCGCGGTCGCCGGCGCAGGCGTCCTCGAGGGCGAGGCCGAGCACCAGCAGCCGCTGGCGCGCCGGCAGCCCGCACCGCACGGTCCGGCTGATCGCCGTCCACCCGGCGTCGGTCAGGTGCCGGTCGAGCAGGGGGAGCAGGGTCTCCTCCTCCGCGGTGGTCTGCGCGTCGACGTCGTCGGCGAGGGCCCGGCAGGCGCGGGCGAAGGCGAGGCGGGCCGGAGCGGTACCGGCGACGGCCCACTGCCGGGCGGTGGTGTCCAGATCGCGCAGCCGGGCGTCGATCCGGGAGCAGGCGAGGGTCCACTCCGAGACCGCGGTCTCGGCGGCGGCGCGCTCGGCGTCGGGGACGGCGCGCAGCAGGGCCGGCCAGAGCGCCTCCCGCTCGACCGCGTGGTGGTGCAGCAGCACGCGGGAGACCAGCCCGGCGTGGCAGCCCAGCGTCCCGGTGCGCGCGCACTCGCCGTCGGGCGCCCAGCCGGCGAGGTCGGCCAGCGTGCGCAGCTCGCGGCGCACCAGCTGGTGCAGCACCCGCTGGTAGGCCGCGGCGCGGCTCCGGACCGGTGCCGCGGTGCTGACGGGGGCCGCGTCGACGGGGCGCCGCGGGCGGGGGACTGTCGGGGAGAAGGAGCGGACCGCGGTAGCGGTCATGGCGCACCTCGTGGGCGGTCGGGCCGGGTGCTCGCGGTGGAGCGGGATGCCGGGGAGGGTAGGACCGGCGGCGCCGCGGCGGACACCGGTTTCCGGGTCGGTGCGGGCGGGCCTCGGTGCGGCCCGGCGGGTCCGCGTCACGACGTCGTCCCGAGGTGACCGTGGGTGAGCCGGCGTGGCTCCGGACGCCGTGCGGACCAGTTCCGGAGCGGGCGCCGGGAGCGGCGACAGCGGGCGGACGGTCCACTACGGTCGGGTGGATGGGGAGCGTCGTGTTCCGCAACCGGGTGACCGTCTGTGGCGTGCCGTCCGGTCGCCCCCTCGTGTTCGTCCACGGCTTCGGCTGCGACCAGACCATGTGGCGCCTGGTGACCCCGGAGTTCGAGCGCGACCACAAGGTCGTGCTGTTCGACCACGTCGGCTCCGGGCGCTCGGACCTGTCGGCCTACGACCACGAGAAGTACGCCTCCCTCGACGGGTATGCCTGCGACGTCGTGGAGATCTGCCGGGAGCTGGGCCTGAGCGACGTCGTCCTGGTCGGCCACTCGGTGAGCGCGATGATCGGCGTGCTGGCCTACCACCGGGCGCCGGAGCTGTTCGGCGCGCTGGTGATGATCGGCCCGAACCCCCGGTACGTCGACGACGGCGACTACGTGGGCGGGTTCAGCCGCACCGACATCGTCGGCCTGCTCGACGCGCTGGACAGCAACCACCTCGGCTGGTCGGCGGAGATGGCGCCGGTGATCATGGGCAACCCTGACCGGCCGGAGCTGGCCGAGGAGCTCACCAACAGCTTCTGCCGCACCGCACCGGACATCGCCCGGCAGTTCGCGCGGGTGACCTTCCTGTCGGACAACCGCGGCGACCTCGACGGCATCGCGGTGCCGACGCTGGTGCTCCAGTGCAGCGCCGACGCGATCGCACCGGACAGCGTGGGCGTGTACGTGCACTCGCGCATCGGGGGCAGCGAGCTGGTGCGGCTGGCGGCCACCGGGCACGTGCCGCAGCTGTCCGCACCGGAGGAGACGGCGGCCGCCATCCGTGACTTCCTGAGCCGATGAGCGGCGCCGGCCCGGTCGACCCGGGCGCCGCCTCCTCCTCGGCCTCCCTGGACCGGCTGCTGGAGGACGACCCGGCCGATCTCTACGAGAACGCGCCCATGGGGTACCTCTCCACGCTGCCCGACGGCCGGATCGTCAAGGTGAACCGGACGTTCTGCGCCTGGACCGGCCGGCTGCCCGACGACCTGATGAACAGCCGCTTCCAGGACCTGCTGAGCGTGGGCGGCCGGGTCTTCCACGAGACCCACATGGTGCCGCTGCTGCGCATGCAGGGCGCGGTGCGGGAGATCGCCATCGACATCCAGCGGGTGGACGGGTCGCTGCTGCCCTGCCTGCTCAACGCCGTCGAGCTGCGGGACGCCGACGGCCGGCCGCTGCTGGTGCGCGCCACCCTGTTCGAGGCGACCGCGCGCCGGCGCTACGAGCGGGAGCTGCTGGCCGCGCAGCGGCTGGCCGAGGAGTCCGAGGGGCGCTCGCGCACGGTGCAGAAGGTCGTGTTCGACCTGGCGGCGGCGACCACGGTCGAGGACGTGGCGACGGTCATCGTGCAGCGCAGCCGGGCGGCGCTGAAGGCGCACGGCGCGGCGCTGGTGCTGGTGCACGGGGAGGCCGACGACCCCCGCGAGCTGCCGGCGCTGCGGCCGGTGCGGGCCGAGGGGCTGTCCCGCGACCTGCTGCGGCGGCTGCGGGAGGCGGCGGGCAGCCGGCTGGCGCTGGAGATGGCGCAGGGCGTGCGGTCGATCGTGCTGGACCCCCGGTTGCGGGCGGGCCAGCCAGAGCTCGCCGCAGCGATGGCCGAAGGAGGGACGAACGAACTGGTCATCGTGCCGGTGGCTGCCGACAGCAAGCGGCTGGGTGTGCTGGTGCTGGCGCTGGGGGAGGGCGCTCCCGGGCAGCTGATCAGCCTGGAGGAGCCGGGCCAGCGCCGGCAGATGGCGACGTCGCTGGTCGACCTGCTGTACACGCTGGGCCGGCAGGCGGGCCAGGCGCTGGAGCGGGCGCGGTTGCAGGAGGAGTCGATGCGGCAGGCGGAACGGTCCGCGTTCCTGCTGGAGGCCGCGCGGCTGATGGCCGGGGCCGCCGGCGTCGAGGACACGATGGAGCGGCTCGCGGCGCTGGCGGTCGACCGGCTGGCCGACGTCTGCCTCATCGACCTGGTCACCGAGCACGGCCTGACCCGGCCGGCCGTCCGCCACCGCGATCCCGCCCGGCAGCCGCTCCTGGACGTGCTGCGCGAGAAGCAGCTGGCAGGTCAGGCGCCGGGGCATCCGGGGGTGCGCGCCCTGCGGGAGCGGCGCACGCAGTGGGTGCGCGACGTGGACGAGACGCGGCTGGAGGCCATGACCCTCGCCGGGGACCACCGGGACATCGTGCGACAGCTGGACATCGGCTCGGTGGTGAGCGTGCCGATGCTGACCGAGGGGCGGCGCCTCGGCGTCATCACCCTGGCCACCGACCGGGAGCGCGAGCCGTTCACCGCGGCAGACGTGGAGGTGGCCGAGCAACTGGCCCTGCACCTGTCGCAGGTGGTGGACAAGGCGCGGCGGTTCGAGTTCGCCGAGCAGACATCGCACACCCTGCAGGAGAGCCTGCTGCCGCCGCGGCCGCCGCAGGTACCGGGCCTGCGGACGTCGGTGCGCTACGTGGCTGCGACCCAGGGCGTGGACGTGGGCGGGGACTTCTACGACGTCGTCCGGCTGCCCGGGGACCTCGTCGGTCTGCTGGTGGGCGACGTGGTCGGGCACGACATCACCGCCGCCGCCACGATGGGGCAGCTGCGCAGCGTCTGCCGCGCGCAGATGGCCGACCGGCTGTCGCCCGCCGCGCTGATCGAGCGGCTGCAGAGCAACTGGGAGCTGTTCGAGCTGCAGCGGATGGCGACGGTGCTCTTCGGCCTGCTGGATCCGGCGTCGGGGGAGCTGCGGCTGGCGTCGGCCGGGCACCTGCCGCCCGTGCTGTGCGGGGGCGGCTCGGCGGAGTTCCTGCCGGTGCGGCCGACCCGGATGCTGGGTGCCCCCGCGGCCGAGGGCCCGGTCCAGGAGTGGGTGGGCGTCCTACCGATGGGGGCGACCCTGGTGCTCTTCACCGACGGGCTGGTGGAGAGCCGGGACGCCGACATCGATGCGGGGATGGACCGGTTGCTGGAGGTGGCCCGCCGGGCCTGCTCGGCCGACCCGGACGCGCTGTGCGACCGGCTGCTGTCGGAGCTGGCGGGGGCGCACCGGGCCGACGACATCGCGCTGCTCGCCCTGACCCGGACCTGAGCCGAGGGCGGTCCCGCTACCGGGCTGGGCGGTTTGGGGTCACCATGGATCCGACTCCGGTGGGAGGCGGTCATGGATTCTTCGGCTCGTGTGAACCCGGTCGCCGAGGCGATCGACGGGGCGACCGGTGACTGGTCGATGTCGGGCGACGCGATGCGCTGGTCACCCGATCTCGCGGAGCGCGCGCCGGCCGGCGGCGAGCTGGGCGGGGTGGACTCCGGGGCCGGCGTGGGCAGTGCGCTCGGCCTGGACGTGCTGGGCGTGCGGCGGCTGGTGTCCGACGCCCTCACCTCGCTCGGCACCGTGGCCGCCGACGTCGCCACCGAACTCCGCGCACTCACCCGCGGCTCGCCCTCGGATCCTCCGGAGGACTGACCGCGCCGCCCTGACTAGGGTCCGGCTGATGGACGACGTCATCGATCTGCTGGTGCGGACGCCGATGGGCCTGCCGGGCGCCGCGGGGCCGGCCGAGCAGGGCGGGGTACCGGCGGAACCGGGTCTCTACGCGTGGTGGGCGCGGCCGGGCACGCTCCCGGGCATCACTGGCCCGGCGCATCCCGAGGGTCGGCTCGAGTTGATCTACGTGGGCATCGCACCGAGCCGGGCGTCGTCCCGGGCGAGGCTGCGCAGCCGGGTGCTCGGTAACCACGCGGGCGGCAACACCGGCAGCTCGACCCTCCTGCGGTCGCTGGCGGCGCTGCTCACCGACGACCAGGGGTACCGGACCCGCTGGACCAGCCGGACGGTGCTGGAACCGGCCGACGAGCAGCGGCTGACGGCGTGGATGCGCGAGCACCTGTCGCTCACCTGGGCGGTGCACCCGGCGCCGTGGGAGGTCGAGGCCGGGATCATCGAGCAGCTCGCGCCGCCGCTGAACCAGGCCGACAACCGGGCCCACGCGCTGTACGCCGTCGTCCGGGAGGCCCGGGCCCGCTGGACGGCGTCGGCCCGCCCGGGGTGACCGGCGCGGGTGCCCGCCCGCCGGCTCCGGAGCGGTGCCCGTGTACAACGGCGGGAGAGCACGGCCATCTCGACGTGGGGAGTCGCATGAGCAACTCGTTGGTCCTGGCGCCCGCGCCACGGTCCGATGCCGCGGAGCGGGTGCGGGCGGAGGTGCGCGAGTTCCTCGCCGACGAGCTGGCGGCGGGCACGTTCACCACGCACGTGGACACCTGGCTGTCCGGCGTCGACCCGTCGTTCTCCCGGAAGCTGGGCGAGCGCGGCTGGCTCGGGATGACCTGGCCGAAGGAGTACGGCGGCCACGAGCGGTCGGCGATGGAGCGCTACGCCGTCACCGAGGAGCTGCTGGCCGCCGGTGCACCGGTGGCCGCGCACTGGATCGCCGACCGGCAGTCGGGGCCGAACCTGCTCACCTACGGCACGGAGAAGCAGCGGCAGGAGATCCTGCCGCGCATCGTGCGCGGCGAGTGCTACTTCGTCATCGGGATGAGCGAGCCCGACTCGGGTTCCGACCTCGCGTCGATCCGCACCAAGGCGGTGCGCAACGGCGACGGCGACTGGGTGGTCAACGGCGCCAAGGTGTGGACGTCGAACGCACACGAGTCGCACTACGGGATCGTGCTGGTCCGCACCTCGCCGTCGGACCCCTCGAACCGGCACGCCGGCATGTCGCAGCTGCTCATCGACCTGTCGCTGCCGGGCATCACGGTCAACCCGATCCGCATCCTCGACGGCGGCCACCACTTCAACGAGGTGGTCTTCGACGACGTCGTCGTCCCCGGCGACATGCTGCTGGGTGAGGAGGGCAACGGCTGGCACCAGGTCACCGCGGAGCTGGCGTTCGAGCGGTCGGGGCCGGAGCGGTTCCTGTCGACATATCCACTGATCGCCGAGTTCGGACGTCGGGTCGTCGACTCCGGCGACCCGGCGCAGCTGGCGGTGCTCGGCCGGCTGTCGGCGCGGGTGCTGGCGCTGCGGCAGATGTCGCTGCGGATCGCGGCCGCGCTGGACCGCGGCGAGCTGCCGAACATCCCGGCGGCGCTGGTGAAGGACGTCGGGACGACGTTCGAGGCCGACGTCATCGAGGAGGTGCGGCGGGTGGCCGACGTGATGCCGTCGCTG
This sequence comes from Blastococcus saxobsidens, assembly GCF_002938435.1. GTDB lineage: Bacteria > Actinomycetota > Actinomycetes > Mycobacteriales > Geodermatophilaceae > Blastococcus > Blastococcus saxobsidens. The sequence continues at coordinate 22,525 of NZ_POQT01000009.1, read as the reverse complement.
GACTCACCGGACCCGCTGGCGCGGGCGCTGGCCGAGGCACAGCTGCACCAGCCCGGCTTCACGCTGCGGGGCGGGACGAACGAGATCCTGCGAGGGATCGTGGCGCGAGGGCTGGGGCTGCGCTGATGGCTGATCAGGACCTGGTGGTCGAGACGGTCCGGGACATCCTGTCCGGGCACGAGCCGTTCGTGCTGACGCCCGCGCGCCGGTGGGACGAGGGCCTGTGGTCGGCGCTGGCCGAGGCGGGGCTCACCGGCGTGGGGCTGCCGGAGGAGGCCGGTGGCTCCGGGGGCGAGCTGGCCGACGCCGTGGCGATCGTGCGGACGCTGGCCTCGGGTGCCGCGGCGGTGCCGGTGGCCGAGCAGCTGCTGGTGGCCGGGCCCGCGGTGATCGCGGCCGGGCTGATCCTGCCGCCGATCGAGGAGCCGCTGACCTTCGGGATCGCCGACCCGGTGACGGCGACGTCGTCGGGGGACGGCTGGACCCTGACCGGCACCGCGGCCGACGTCTCGTGGGCCGGGGTGGCGGCGCACGTCGCGCTGCTGGTGACCGGTCCGGACGGCGCGGCGCTGGCGCTCCTGCCGACGTCGGGGCTGCCCGTGTCGGGTGCGTTCAACCTCGCCGGTGAGCCGCGGGGCTCGCTGACGCTGGAAGCGACGCCCGCCGCGGTGGCGCCGCTGACCGAGGGGCAGGCGCGGGAGCTGCGGGCCGGGTTCGCGTTGGCGCGGGCGGTGCAGCTGGGCGCGGCGCTGGAGCAGGTGCTGGCGTGGACGGTGCAGTACGCGGGGGAGCGGCACCAGTTCGGCCGTCCGCTCGGCAAGTTCCAGGCGATCCAGATGGAGCTGGCCGAGATGGCCGGCGAGGTGGTGGCGGTGACGGCGCTGACCGACGCCGCCGTGCAGGCGCTGGCGCACGGGTCGGCGGACGTCGTGCTGGCCGCTGCGGCGGCGAAGGTGCGGGCAGGGGCGGCCGTCGAGGTGGTCGCCCGGCTGGCGCACCAGGTGCACGGTGCGATCGGCTTCACCCAGGAGCACAAGCTGCACCACCTGACGCGGCGGCTGTGGTCGTGGCGGGACGAGGCGGGCAGCGAGCTGGTGTGGTCGCGGGTGCTGGCCTCCGGGCTGCTGGCCGACGGGCCGGACGGGCTCTGGCCGGCGCTCACCCGGGTGGTCTGAGCTCTGTGCCGGGGTCGGCCGGGGGAACCCGGCCGGCCCCGCGCGGTCAGACGGTCTCGGGTACCCGGAGCTGGGCGACGACGAGTTCGAAGGTGGCGACCTCGAGCGCCTGGGCGCCCATCTGCCGGGTGAACTCCTGGCGCAGCTCGGTGGCGCGGTCGAGCGACTGCTGGAGGGCTTCGCGGCTGTCGTAGGTGACGGCGGTGGTGGCGCGGCCGTCCTGCGGGTTCACCAGCATGCTGACCGAGCAGAAGCCGGGGATGTCCTCCAGGCACGGGACGATGCTCACGCCGAAGGCGTCGGTCATCCGGTCCAGGCGGTCGGGGTGCCCGCGGGTCCAGGTGACCCGGGCGCAGGCCCCTTCCGGAGCGGGGTGCAGGCGGTGGAGGACGGCGATCGTCCACTCCTCGACGACGGCGGGGCCGCCCAGGATGTCGGCGGCGCGGGCACGCATGGCCTTGACCTCGCCGGCGCTGCGGTGGAGGGCGGTGCTGTCCTCCCAGGCGGTGGTGACGATGCAGCGGCCGGAGTGCCGGTCGGCGAGCATGGAGAGGCCGATGAAGCCGTCCATGCCCATGACGGCGGGCAGCACCCGGTCCCGGACGTAGACGACGCCTCGGTCGATGTTCGGCGGGCTGCCGGAGATGGTGGTGGAGCGCGCGTACATGCGACGGTTCCTCTCGCGAGCAGGCGAGCCACGGGCGGCGTCGCCGCCCCTGTCACTGTCCTCGCCGGCGGGCTGCTTGGGAACGGTTCCGGACGCGCTGGTTCCGCCGCTGTTCGGACCGGGCGGTCGCTCTCAGACGGTCTCGGGGACGCGCAGCTTGGCGACGGCGACGTCGTACTCGCTGGTCTGCCGGACGCGGAGGCCGGTCTCCTCGGTGAAACGGTCCTGGATCGCGGTGGTCCGCTCGCTCGCACCGGTCATCGCCTCGCGGCTGGCGTAGGTGACGGCGGTGGCCGCCCGGCCGGTGGGGCGGTCGATCAGCACGCTGACGCTGCAGAAACCGGGGAGCTCCTCCAGCTGCGGGAGGACGCCGGTGCGGAAGGCGTGAATCCTGCGGTCGGTGTGGGCCGGATCGCCACGGGTCCACACCACCCGGCTGCACGCTCCTTCGCCGGTGGGCCGTAGGCGGTGCAGGACGGCGATCTCCCACCGCTCCACGCGGGGCACTCCGCGGAGGATCTCCGCGAGACGCTGGCGCAGGACCCGCACATGGGGAGCGCTCCGCTGCACGGCGTCCGCGTCCTCCCACGCCGTGGTGGTGATGCAGCATGCCGACGGGCGGTCGGTCAGCATGGACAGACCGACGAAGCCCTCCATGCCCGCCACCTCGGGCAGCACCCGGTCCCGCACGTAGTCGATGGCCGGGTCGAGGCGCTGCGGGTCGCCCACGATGGTGGTGGACCGAGCGTGCATGGGACGTCTCCTTCCCGGGAGCCGGCGCGCCCTGGTCGGCGTCGCCGCCCTCCGTACTGTCCTCCCGCCGGGGCGGGAAGGAAACGGTGCGGAGCGTGCCGGTTCACGCGGGCCGGGGGCGGCGGGCGCTGAGGTGCCCGTCCGGTCGTCGGCGGACCGGTTCGGCACCGGCGTAGCGCCCTGGTGCCCGCGACACGTGAGGCGGCCGGCGCCTCGGAGACGGACGGTCGGACATCACCGGCCGTGGCGTCGTCGGGATCCGAGGTGTCCGCGGCCGGGCCGTCAACAGTGGAGCGGGTCCGGTGGTGCTTGTTCCTCCAGCCACGGAGGTTCGGGCTCGGGTTCGTGGCACCAGCCCGGTGGCCGGGTCTCGCGGGAGACGCCGCTCGGCGTGCGGACGATCAGCCGCCCGTCGCGCAACAGCTCGAAGTGCCAGCCGCGGGCGAACGTCTTGATGCGGTGGTGCCGCCGGCACAGACAGCAGAGGTTCCAGCAGTCCGTCGGTCCGCCGTCGCCGTGCGCGATGCCGTGGTCGATGTCGCAGCGGCCGGCGCGCCGCTGGCAGCCGGGCATCCGGCAGTGCCGGTCACGGGTGTGGAGGAACCGTTGCTGGGCGGCGGTGGGCTCGTAGGCGGAGGTGGCCGGTGGTGGACGGAGCCCGGGGCCGTCATCGATCGGTTGGTCGGGTCGGCCGCGCCGCCGGCGGCGTCGGCGGGCGCCGCCGGCTCGCTGCAGTTCGCGGCGGGTGGCCACGGCGACGAGCCGGCCGGTGGTGGGGTCCTCGACGGCCACCCGGATGCAGCCGCCGGTGGGCGCGTTGCCGACTCCGAGCAGGTCCAACTCTCGGAGGAGCTCGCGGCACTCGGCGGCGGTGACGACCTCACCGGCGACCTCGGCGGGGGGCTGCGGGACCGGGTCGGTGGCGTCTGGCTCGGCCAGTGCTGCCAGCGGCGCGTGGATCGTCAGCTGGGCGGTGACGGGAGGCCGCGAGGTGTCCCACGGGCGCAGGATGAGGTCGGCGGCAACGGCGGCCCGGATGACACCGATCGGCCTGCGGTCGCCGTCGGCCCGCAGCAGCTGGGCGTACTGGTCGATGGCGTCGGCGCAGGCGGCCGCTCGTGCGACGGACAGGTCGATGACCAGCTGGCTCATCCCGTCACCGGTGCGGCAGGCGCGGACGTCGGCGCGCCGGGCTGCTTCCTTGCGTCGCTCGTCCAGCGCCTCGGCATCGAGCGTGGCGAGGGCGCGCCGGACCTGTCGGCGGAGCTGGGCGACCGTGCGGCGGCCAGCGCCAGGCAGTACCCGCTGTTCGATTTCCTGGGTCACGGCGGACTTCGCGGGGCCGAGGAGATCGACCAGCGCCCGCATCTTCTTCACGTCGATCTCGCCGGCGTGGAGCGCCTCCCACGTGGCGGTCATGGTGGTGGTCAGCACGATCGACTCCACGGCGAGGGCCTCGGCCTCGACCTCGGAGCAGCCGCGGATGAGGGCGAGCTCCGACACGAAGGTCTCGCTCACCTGCGCGAGGACCGGCGATCGGCGCAGTCGGCTGTCCAGTCCCGGGCCGCCCAGCGGGCCGAACTCGCGGTCGCGCTCGATCGCACGGCGGCGGGCCAGTGCCGCGATGGCTGTGGCGCGCTCGGCGGCGTAGCGGGACTCGCGTGCATCGGCCGCCCAGATGTCGGCGGCCAGTTCGAGATCGCTCAGCCCGGGGGCGATGGTGTCGGGCAGCTCCCGGATGCGGACGCCGTCGTCCGGATCGCCAGGTGCGGAGCCGTCGTCGAACACACCTGCACCGTAAGGCCGACCACTGACACTTTTCGCAGCTCAGCCGGCCGGTCCGGCGGTCAGTCGTACGGGTTGGTGAGCACCGTCCGGGCCTGGAGGACGTCGAAGGTGACCGGGGGCCGTCGGTGGTGGTGGTGCCCGGGACCGCGACCGTTGCGCCGCCGTCGACGGAGAAGGTGGCTCCCCAGGTGACGGTGAGGTGGGCGGTGTAGGTGCCGGACCGGTAGGAGTGCTCGACCGTCTCGTCGGGATAGGGGCGGCCGGGGTCGGTGCTGGTGATCTGGCCGGTGGCGTCGCCGGTGTGCCAGGTGAACTGTTCGGCGGTGGCTTCGATGACGACCTGGAAGCCGCGGATGTCGACGGTGAAGGTATGGGTGGTGGGGGAGTCGGTGTAGAAGATGACCGGCAGCCCGGTCAGGCCGTCGCCCGGTGGCTGGTGCTGGGTGGCCAGCTGCGGGAGCGGCAGGGTCTGGAAGTAGCGGAACACCTCGTCAGGTGACGGCGGCGGGTTCAATGCGGTGATGTCCACGCAACCGCGATCTAGGGGCAACCAGCCGCCGACAGGGGTTCCTGGTGGCGTGCCGGGAAGCGGGACGATTCCGTCTTCAGTTGTGCCGTTCGACAAGACCAGGTTCTGGCGTTCGAGCACGAGGTCTTCGACGAGCAGCCCCGGCGCGCTCGGGCAAGTGCGGAAATCGCTGGGTCGACAACCGCCGTTGTCCCGGTCGTCTACGACGCAGGGATGTGAAAGCTGGTAGCGGTATGGATGAGCTTCCGGGGCGACGTTACTGGCGATCCACCGGCCGCCAGGACTTCCCTCGACGTATGCCGCATTCATTGAGCCAGGGCTGTATCCAACGTCTGGGCAGATCAGCGCGCCACAGTGGTTGTCGGCGACGGCGGCGAATGGATACGCGGACACGAGCAGCCCGACAAGCAGGGCTACTGCGAAGCGGGTTAGCGCTCTCATCCGAAAGTCATGTAGGTCATGACCCAGGAGTCAAGGGCGGGCTTCCACGCGAGTGAGACACTGCCGGGGAGACCGACGTACTCCTCCGAGCTTCCTTCTGCGACCGGATTTCCCGAGGCATCGCGCACGACGAGCGTCGACTGATTCAGGCGAATGGCCATGTCGGCCGTCCCGTCCCGGACCAAGGCCGGGGCCATCTCCGTGATAGTGATCTGCCCCCCGTCGTAACGGTGGCCTGCTTGTGCGCTTCTCTCGGCGTTATCTGCGATACGGGCGCAGTCATCGCAGTCTTCACTTAGCTGGCGGAGCGCATCCGGCTCCAACGTGGCGGAGGTGTGGTTGATGAGCTCGAAGTAGTAGCGCACAAACGCCTGTGCACCTGCAGGGTCTTGCACCCGCGCTTCGTCAGGAACACGGAAATCCTCTGGGCCCAGCTCGGGCCGTGACTGTGTCTTCTCCGCGGCAGAACTCGTCGGGAGACTCTCGTTGGCTTGCTGCTTCTCGGAGCAGCCGCTCAACACGGCCGTCCCGATCAGCAGACCCACCACGGCTCGACGCAGTCCTCGACGATCACGCACAGCGGGAGACTACGCAGGGTTCGGTCGTGTGCGGTTCCGTAACTGTGGACAAGCCGTCGTCCGCCGCCGGATCGGGTGACCGCCCGGCGCCTGGAGACCTGCAGCGTCGGCACCGCTGAACCGTGCGGGACGGCTCACAACGGACCGGCCACCATCGGCACGACCGCGCCACCGGCGGCCAGGTGCAGGCTCCAGGAGGCCTCGTCCAGGACCGCGCGCAGCGCCTCGGCCCACTGCTGGTCGCCCTCGGTCACCGACGGTGACCCCGGCCGGCACAGCGCCAGCGCGAGGTGCCCCGCGCCGCCGAGCTGGTCGTCGAGCACAGAGAAGTGCAGCTCGCGCAACCCGACCAGCATCTTGCCGTCCGGGACGAGCCGCAGATCGTCGACCGGGACGACCAGCGGGAGCTGCCGGCCGTCGGTGCCGAACCAGGTCAGCCACAGGCTGCGGGCGCCGAACACCGGCGGCTCGAGGATCGCGGACCACCGCTCGGTGAGCTCGGCGGCGGAGCGGACGGGCAGGGCGGTGAGCGGGGAGATCGTCATGCCGGTCACCGTGCCAGCCGGCGACGACCTCCCCGCCCGTTGTCCACAGGTCAGCGGTGCGCGATGCCCCCGGGCCCGTGCTCCGCGGGCACCTGCTCCAGCGCCGGCGGCGGCGGGGGCGGCGTCCCGTCGCCGAACGGCCGGTCGCCGAGCTCCTCACGGCCGTGCGGCGTCAGCCAGTTCGAGGTGTCCGGCCCCTTCGGGATGATCTGCGTCGGGTTGATGTCGGCGTGCACGACGTAGTAGTGCTCCTTGATCTGCGGGAAGTCGATCGTGTCGCCGAACCCGGGAGTCTGGAAGAGGTCGCGCGCGTACGCCCACAGCACCGGCATCTCGGTCAGCTTCTGCCGGTTGCACTTGAAGTGGCCGTGGTAGACGGCGTCGAACCGGGCCAGCGTGGTGAACAGCCGGACGTCGGCCTCGGTGATCTGGTCGCCCATCAGGAAGCGGCGGTCGGCCAGCCGCTCGGACAGCCAGTCCATCGTGGCGAACAGCCGGTCGTAGGCCTTGTCGTAGGCGCGCTGCGAGCCGGAGAACCCGCAGCGGTACACGCCGTTGTTCACCTCCTGGTAGACCCGCTCCATCACCTCGTCCATCTCGTCGCGCAGGTGCTCCGGGTAGAGGTCGGGCGCGCCGTCGCGGTGGTGGGCGGTCCACTGGGTGGAGAGGTCCAGGGTGATCTGCGGGAAGTCGTTGGTGGCGACGGCGCCGCTCGGCACGTCCACCATCGCCGGCACCGTGATGCCGCGGGAGTACTCCGGGTCGCGGGCGAGGAACGCTTCCTGCAGCCGCTCGTATCCCAGCACCGGGTCGCGGCCGCCGGGGTCGAGGTCGAACGTCCAGCTGCGCTCGTCGTGGGTGGGCCCGCACAGGCCCATCGAGATGGCGTCCTCCAGGCCGAGCAGCCGGCGCACGATCACCGAGCGGTTCGCCCAGGGGCAGGCGCGGGCGACGACGAGGCGGTAGCGGCCGGCCTCGACGGGCCAGCGGCTGGAGCCGTCGGCGGTGATGCGGTCGGAGATGTACTTGGAGTCGCGGGTGTACTCGGGCTCGACGTATCCGGAACCGCTGTCAGTGCTCACGCCCTCAACCATCGCCGACGTGCGGCGGCGACGCGAGGCGGGATTGCGGCGGCCGGCCGTGGAGCTGTCCGTCGGCGTGCGATGGCCATCCCCGCGATGGCGTATCGCGACCGCAATGCTGCGTCGAACCGCGCGTCAGGACGGCGGAGCCGGGAGGTCCCCCTCGGATGGGGCCGTCGGGGTCGCAGGCGCGGGGATCCCGGGAAAGTCACGATCCGACTGGAGCTTGGACACGAGAGCGAATCCCGCCCCGCTGATGAGGACGAGGGAAAACACGGTGAGGACGACCGCCTTGCCGAAGATCGCTCCTGGGCCACCGCCGACGCGGATGAGCCATGCTCGCATGGGCCCTGGACGGTAATCCCCGTCCTGCTGGGCGCGAACCGCTGTCGCAGCCACCGCATAAAGCTTCAGCGAATGGAACGCGATCATGCTCACGGAGAGCACTGAAAGGGCCAGGCCAAGCAGCTGGTACAGGAGGAAGAGTACCCAGTCGAACCCGAACCGCTCGAACAACTCGTCGATAGCTGCGGTCCTGCCCGCCTCGAGGAGTGTTGCGAACACCGAAGCGTCGATCCCCGTCAGCGGATCGCTGAGGAAGTAGATGCCGAGCAGACTCGCGCATACGAGGAGCAGGTTGAGCCAGACTTGGACGAGCTGACTCCGCGCGTAGGAGACAGCTCGCACCCGCGCCGCGATCAGGGCACCGATCGGCAAGAACATCGCGAAGCCGCTGAGGGAGAGCACCGTGATGATGACGGTTTCCCGGTACCGCAAGTAGCCCAGCACGACTAGCAGGACCGCCAAGCCCCCCCACACGAGCGGTTCCCAGTCGCTGCTCGAACTCGTGCTCGCCGCAGAATTCGACGGGCGTCGCTCCCGGCGAGGAGGCGTCAGATCGGCCACTTCTCGAACGGCCGGCCCGTTGATGATCACCCGGTTGTCGTGCGTGAGGTGGAAGACTTCGTCGCCCACGTGCACATTTCCGGTGAAGGTCCCACCCGATATGGCGTTACGGGCACTTCCCTCAGCACTGGTGGAACTGCTGGCGGTTCGTTTCGGCAGGAACAGTGGCAGGACGGCGCCGGCGACGGCTCCTGCCAGGGAGGAGGCGAACGCGACTGCGATCTCGCTGGAGTCCATCATTCCCCCGCCCTGGCGGCCCGTTTCCGGCGCGCATAAGTCGCTGGACGGGACGGTGACGAGCCGCCGACGCCCGGTTCTGACTTCCTACACCCGCCATAGCAGTACTTGGGCGTGTCGTAATCGGCGTGTCGTGGGGTGGAAGATCAGCCCGCACCGGGCGGGGCGCGGGTATGGCGGCGGCATGCCTCGCCCCCGACGGCGACGGCCCTGGGGTAGGCGACAGCCCCGTCCGACCTGTGGCGGCAGGTTGCCGGCGCCACCGCGCCATGCGTCGTCAGAGCCGGGAACTGGTGGCCTCGTCCTCCGCGCCGTCGAAATAGTGGTCGAGCACCTCGCGGAAGACCGGCTGGTCGGGCGCGGCGTGCGCGAAGAGCGTCATCGACGAGCGGAGCTTCTGCGCGTCGATCGAACCCATCACCCGGACGGCGTCGTCGGTGTCCAGCGCGGTGAGCGCACGGGCGCACTCGACCAGCCGGGGGCCCAGCACCGGGTGGGCGACGTACGCGCGGGCCTCGTCGAGGTCGGCGATCGCGAACCGCTGGGCCATGCCGCTGCGCCCCAACCCCGCGATCTGCGGGAACACGAACCACATCCAGTGCGTCCGCTTCCCCCCGGCGCGCAGCTCGCCCAGCGCCTGGTCGTAGGTCTGGGACTGCGCGTCGACGAACCGGCGGAGGTCGTGGGGATCGCTCACGCCGAGCAGCTTGCCCCACCGATGAGTCCGGGGCGCCGGAGCCGTCTGACAAGCATGCAGACGACGACGCTCGACCTGGGGCCGCAGACCGCCGAGGTGGCCCGCGTGGTCGCCGGCGTGCGGGAGGACCAGCTGTGCCACCCGACGCCGTGCGAGGACATGACGGTCGCCGCCCTGCTCGACCACCTGGTCGGGCTCACGCTGGCGTTCCGGCTCGCCGCGGAGAAGACCGCCTTCGACGGCGGCCCGTCGGCCGACGCGGCGAGCCTCGCGCCCGACTGGCGCACCCGCCTTCCCGCCCAGCTGGCGGCGCTGGCCGCCGCGTGGCGCGAGCCGGACGCCTGGGAGGGCACGACCGAGGTGGCCGGGGTGCGCATGCCGGCACCGGCGATGGCACTCGTCGCGCTGGACGAGGTGCTGGTGCACGGCTGGGACCTCGCCGTCGCCACCGGGCAGCCCTACCGGCCGGACGACGCCGCCGTCGAGGCGTGCCTGGACTTCGTCGGCGACCGCAGCGATCCCGCTGACGAGCCCGAGGGCCTGTTCGGGCCGGTCGTGCCCGTGCCGGACGGCGCCCCGGCGATGGACCGGCTGCTGGGCCGCACCGGCCGCGACCCGACGTGGTCCTCGACCTGACAGCGGGAGATGTCGAAGCCGTGTCATCTGCCGCCGGGTCCGCGTGCCGGCGGGGCCGCCGGGCAGGAGAGGATGCACCAGTCCATGACTTCGAGGAGGACCCGTGCGCAGGACCACGCGGATGGTCGCCGGCGCGGTGCTCGCCGGCGGTCTGGCGCTGACCGGCTGCGGTGAGGGCGACACCGCCGACCCCCAGGACGGCACGAGCGTCGAGGAGGAGTTCGAGCAGGAGGAGGTCGGCGGACCCGACCCGGTGGACGGCGGCGAGGAGGACGACGACGCCGTCGACAAGGGCACCGGCGGCCTGGACAGCGACGACAACACCGAGGGCGGGGGCGACGGCAGCACCCCGGACGGCTGAGCCATCAGCAGCCCGCGCGACATCCCGCACGCCGTGACCGTCCCGTCACACCCCCGGGCCTGCCGATAAGGGCAGGGAAGGCGACGGATCCCCGCAATCCCCGTCGCCGGGGGTGTGCACGTACATGTTGGCTCGACGAGGACGGATCGGCCACGCGCTGGCGGTGCTGGCCGGGGCACGTCCGGACGTGCTGACGGCGGCGCCCGGTGCCCGGCCCCGGTTCGTGGCGCTGGGCGGCGTCCTGCTCAGCACCGGCGGGCTCGCCGCGGTCTCCGCGGCGTTCGCGGTACACATGGCCCTCGGCGTCTGGTGGCCGTTCGCGCTGCTGGTGGGCCTGGGCTGGGGCGCCGTCGTCGTCAACCTGGACCGGATGCTGCTGGTCGGGATGGCGCACGACTCGTCGCTGAAGCGGAACCTGGCGCTGGCGGTGCCCCGCGTGGGGCTGGCCCTGGTGCTCGGCGTCGTCGTCGCGACGCCGCTGACGCTGCAGGTCTTCCACAAGGAGATCGACGCCGAGATCGTGGTGATGCAGGCCGAGGCCGCCGATGTGCACCGCCAGACGCTGGAGGCCGACACCCGGTTCGCCGGCCTGCCCGAGCTGGAGGAGCGGATCGCCGCGCAGGAGGCGATCGTGGCCAGCGGCGGCCGCAGCGACGAGCAGCTGATGACCGTCCGCGCCGAGGTCTCCGGCAAGCAGGCGGCGCTGGACGCCGCGCTCGCGGTGTCGCGCGCCCTCGAGGCCAAGGCGCAGTGCGAGCTCGACGGCACCTGCGGCACCGGCGACGCCGGCACGGGGCAGGCCTACCTGCAGGCCCGTGCGGCGGCCGACGCGCAGCAGGCGGTCGTCTCCGCGGCGCGCGCCGAGCTCGACGCCGCCGTCGCCGGGGTGACCGCGGCCGAGGGCCGCAGCGCCCAGCTGGCGACGTCGTCGCTGGACCGCGACCGCGCCGACTTCGCCCGGCTGAGCGCCGAGCTGGACCGGCTGCAGGCCGCGTTCGACGCCCAGAACGAGGGCTCGGGCGGCATCCTGCTGCGCCTGGAGGCGCTGGACCGCCTCGGGGACGAGAGCGGCACCCTCGCCGCCGCCCAGTTCATGCTCTCGCTGCTGTTCATGAGCGTGGAGGTCCTGCCGGTGCTCATGAAGCTGCTGCTGAACTTCAGCCCGCCCACCGCCTACGACCGGCTGGCCGCGCTGCGCGACGACGGCGACGTCGACCTCGAGGCGATGGCGCAGGACTCGCGCCGCACGGTGGCGCGGGCCAAGGAGGAGCTGCTGGTGCTCGCCGAGAAGGAGCGGGTCGACCGGCAGCGGGAAGCCATCCTGGCCCGGCGCCGCACCGCGCTGGCCGAGGTGGCGGCGCGGGTCGAGCGGGAGCGGCAGGGCGGGGCCACGCCGGCGCCGGAGACCGCCGACGAGGCGCCGCGGCAGCTGTGGGACACCGGCCCGATCCGGGAGCTGGCCCGCAACGCCGCCGTCCGCACCGTGCGCTCGGTGCGGCGCAAGCCGCAGGACCGGGTGCCGACCGGCGTCTGACCACCGACAGGCCCCCCGTCCGGGGGACTTCCGGACGGCGCAGGATGCGGCCGCTTGAGTTCCGCTGAGCGTGTGCCGAGGTCCAAGCCATGCGGATCAGCCGGTTGGCTCCTGAGGTGGCCACCTCGCGGCTGATCGCGCGGACGTCCGGCCTGCTCACCGTGATGGGCGGGCTGGGCGCGATCGCGCTGGTCCTGGGGTCCGCGGGCGCGATGCACCCGGGCGCGGCTGCGCTCGGACCGGTCACGGCCGGGGTGGGCCTCGTCGTCATGCGCTGGGGGCACCGCATACCGCTGTCGGGCTACCGGTTCCTGATGGCCGCCGGCGTCGTCGACATCGGGGTCTTCGCCTACGCCTCGCCCACGGTGGGCGCCGCCGTCGCGATGCTGTCCCTGAGCGCCTTCGCCGCGATGGGCTCCTTCCTCTTCTTCGCGCTGCCGTGCGCGCTGGGCTACCTGGCCGAGCTGCTCGTCATGGGCGCGGTCGTGGTCGTCGCGCGGGGCGACGTGGACGCCGGTGTGGCCGGGGTTCTCGCGGTGCTCGTCGTCGGCTGCGCCGGCGCCATGGCCGTGGTCGCGCACCGCGCGGCCACCGCCCACGAGGACGCGCTCACCGGGCTGGTGAACCGCCGCGGCTTCGACGAGGCCCTGGAGGCTGCCGTGCGCGCGACGGCCCGCACCGGCGAGCCGCTGTCCGCGGCGCTGTTCGACCTGGACCACTTCAAGGCCGTCAACGACTCCCGGGGGCACGCCGCCGGCGACGAGATGCTGCGCGCCGTCGCCGCCACCTGGACCCCGCTGCTCCCCGGCACCGCGGTGCTGGCGAGGCACGGTGGCGACGAGTTCGCCCTGCTGCTCCCGGGATCCGACGGCGGGAGCGCGCTCGCGTGCGCCGAGGCGCTCCGGGCGGCGCTGCCGCACATCGGCACATCGGTGGGGGTGGCCGAGCTCGCGCCGGGCGACTCGCCCGCGGACCTGATGCGCCGCGCGGACGCCGCCCTGTACCGGGTGAAGAGCCGGGGCCGCGGCCGCAGCGAGCTGGACGCCGGCGGGCAGAGCCCGATGGCCCGCGACCTGGCCGCCGCGCTCGCGGCCGGCACCTCCGGTGGCCTGTCGGTGCACCTCCAGCCGGTCGTGACGCCGGCCGACGGCGAGATCGTCGGCGTCGAGGCGCTGGTGCGCTGGACCCACCCCGAGCTCGGCGCGGTGCCGCCGGCGGACTTCGTGCCGGTCGCCGAGCGGGAGGGCCTGATCGGCGCCCTCGGCGCGTTCGTGTGGCTGGCCGCGTGCCGCGATGCGCGGACGCTGTCCGAGGCGACCGGCCGCTCGCTGTTCCTGACCGTCAACGTGTCGGGGCTGGAGCTGGACGATCCCGGCTTCCCGGACCGGGTGCTGGCCACGCTGGCGGGCTCCGGCTGGCCGGCCGAGCGCACCGTCGTCGAGGTGACCGAGAGCCTGGTGGAGGCCGAGTCGACCCGGTCGGTGCACGCCCTGCACGTGCTGCGCGAGCACGGGCTGCGGGTGGCGATCGACGACTTCGGCACCGGCTACTCGGCGCTGTCCCGGCTGGACACACTGCCGACCGACTTCCTGAAGCTGGACAACTCGTTCGTCTCGGCGATCACCACCTCGACCCGGCGGGCGCGGCTGCTGCGCAGCGTCATGGCGCTGGCCGACGCGCTGGACCTGATCCTCATCGCCGAGGGCGTGGAGACGCCGGAGCAGGCGCGGGCGCTGGCGTCGCTGGGCTGCCCGCTGGCGCAGGGCTACCTGTACGGCCGGCCCCGGCCGGTGGCCGAGCTGGTGGCCTCGCTGACGGCGGCCGACGTCGTCGACCCGCCGGCCGTGGCGCTCGCGAGCGGCTGAGCGGGTGGCTGGGCGCCCGCTGCGAGTCGGCTGGGAGTGCCCGGGAGGGCGGCCCGGACGGCGGTTCGCTGTGGGACGCTCGAGGGGTCAGCTGGACGGCTGAGGGTGTGGCCGCCGGCGGACTGCCGCGTGGAGCTCCTCGGCGTCCCGACTCCCGTGAGCAACTGAGGACGTACCGCGATGAGCACCGACAGCACCAATCAGCCCGACCCGACGACCGGCGTCGCCCCGGGGCAGCCGGCCGCCCACCCGGCCGAGGCCACCCACCCGGCCGAGGCCACCCACCCGGCCGAGGCCGCCCACCCGGCCGAGGCCTCGCCGGCGGGTGAGCCGGCTCGGCCGAAGCGGAACACCGCGCTGCTGGTCGCCGCGATGGTGGCCGTGCTCGTCGCGGCCATCGCGATCGCCGGCCTGATCCTCTGGCGCGGCAGCATCGACGACGCCAACGCCGAGACCGAGGCCGCCTTCGCCCGGTCGGTGACCGAGCAGGGCGCCGAGGTGACGACGGTCGAGTGCGAGGGCGACACCTGCGCGGCGATCATCGGCGGCCAGGCCTACACCGTGCTGGTGCAGACCGACGAGCAGGGCGAGCAGCACTTCGGCGTCGTCGCCTACACCGGCGACTGACCTCTCTTCTCCGCGAGCCCCGTACCTGCCGAGCAGGTGCGGGGCTCGCGTCGTCCCAGGGGGTCAGCTCTTGAGCGCCGCCAGTGCGCGGTCGAGGAGGCGGTGTCCCGCCGACCGCTCGCGGGTGTCGGTGGAGCCGGCGAGGTCGAGTCCGGCCAGCACGTGCCGGCGCCCGTCGACGAGCTCGGCGACGACGTCCAGCGGCATGTCCGTCGTCCGCAGGGTCAGGTTCCCGGCCGGATCGGGATCGAGCTCGTAGCGCTGGACCACGCGGCGTACGCCGGATGCGGCGATGTAGCCGTCGAGCCGGTCGGAGGCGGCCGCGAGCCCGCCGATGCCGCGGTTCGCGCCCGACTCGACGACGTCCCGGGTCAGGTGGCCGAGGGCTCGCGGGTGCGCGTGGAAGCGCTGCACCTCGGCGCGGTTGCGGGTGCGACCGGTCAGCTCCGCGGCGGTGGTTCCTGCGAGCGCTGACCGCAGCCGGGATCGTTGTGCCTGCCCCAGCCACGGCGCCGGCTCGTCCTCCAAGAGCGCGACCGCGGCCCATGCGGTCGGCGCCTCCCAGGCGCGCAGCCGGCGTCCCTGTCGCTGTGCCAGCCATTGGGCGACGGAGTCGGCATCGATCCGGTCGGTGCCGATCGCGTCCAGGCCGCCTCCCGCGACGAGCCGCTGCACGTGCCGGACGGAGACGCCGATCCGCTCGGCGGCCTGCTGCGTCGTCAGCAGGGGCATACGGATAGCGTCGTCCGGACGACACCGTCCATCAAGCGCAGCGCTGGTCCGTTCTTCCCTCGGTTCCCCTCGCTCGGGCAACTCGCCGGACCACCCGATCAGGCGCGGGGCCGGCTGCATCGGTTAGACAGTGCTCATGACCGAGCTCTCGACGCAGACCGGTGGCGGCTTCCTCTCCCGCGAGGAGATGGACGCCGCGCGCGAGCGGCTGCCCATCGTGTACGTCGACGTCGTGCCGGTGCGGGTGGACGAGCACGGCCAGGTGGTCGCCATCGGGCTGCTGCTGCGGGCCGGCGCGGACGGGCAGATCAAGCGGGCGCTGGTGTCGGGACGGGTGCAGTACCACGAGCGCATCCGGGCGGCGCTGCTACGGCACATGGAGAAGGACCTCGGGCCGCTGGCGCTGCCGCGGGTGCCGCCGGCGCCGCAGCCGTTCACCGTGGCCGAGTACTTCCCGACGCCGGGGGTGACGCCGTTCCACGACCCACGGCAGCACGCGGTGTCGCTGGCCTTCGTCGTGCCCGTGGAGGGTGACTGCGAGCCGCAGCAGGACGCGCTGGAGCTGACCTGGTTCTCCCCGCTCGAGGCGCGCGACCCCGGGGTGCTCGCCGAGTTCGAGAACGGCCAGAGCATGCTGCTGCTGCAGGCGCTGGCGCACCTCGGGGTCTGAACCCCCGCCGGGCGCCCTGTGGACGGATCGCCGCGGTGTGGACGACCGGGGCCTCGCGGGGATCGGCGGAGCTAGCCTCGGGCGGTGCTCCAGCAGCTGATGCCGATGCTCTCCGACGCCGTCATCCGGCGGTCGGTCGGGGACGAGGCGTGGCGGCGCGGCGCCGCGTACGCGCGGGAGGGCCGGGTCTCGGAGATCTCCTACGCGCGCTCGTCCGGCGAGCTCGGCGCCGTGGTGGTCGGCAGCCAGCGGCGCGTCTACCAGACCGTGGCGGTGTTCGACCGCGGCGACGCCCGGTGGTGGGGCGAGTGCAGCTGCCCGGTCGGCGAGGACTGCAAGCACGCCGCCGCACTGCTGGTCGCGGCCCGGCAGGCCCTCGCGGCGCCGACCGCGGCTCCTCCCGCCGGTCCTCCCGAGCCGCAGTGGGAGCTCGCGCTGGCCGACGTGCTGCCCGCCGCCGCGCTACCCGAGGGCCGTCGGGGGACGCCGGTCGGGCTGCAGTTCGACGTCGAGAGGGTGGGCCGCGGGGCGGCGTCCGAGGTGTCGGTGCGGCTGCGTCCGGTGGTGCCGGGCGCGAAGGGGCGGTGGGTGCGCAGCGGGGTGTCGTGGCGGAACCTGGAGTACGACTACTCCGGGCAGCGCGATGCCGCGCACGCCGCCGCGCTGCTCGGGCTCCACCGGGCGCATGCGGCCGGCGCCGACGCGCCCGGTTACCACTACCGCTCCGGTGACGTGCCCGTGCTCCTGCAGGACTTCGGCCCCGCGCTGTGGCCGGCCCTGCGGCAGGCCACGGACGACGGCGTGCCGCTGCTGACCACCGGGGGCGCGCCGGTGCAGGTCGCCGAGCTCCCGGGCGCGCTCACCGTGGACGTGCGCCAGGACGGCGACGGCGGTCTCCGGGTGCAGGCCGTGGTCGATCTGGACGCCGACGTCCGCGTGCCGGCCGGCTCCGTCCGGCTGCTCGGGAGCCCTCCGCACGGCGTCGCGGTCGTCCCCGGCACGGAAGACCTCCCGCCGGGCTTCGGCGCCGGGGCGGGGCTGGTGCTGGTGCCGCTGCAGCGGGTTCCCCGGCGGGTCGAGAAGCTGGTCGCCCTCGGCTCGCTGCGGATCCCCGCGGCCGACCGGGCCCGCTTCCTGACCGGCTTCTACCCGGCCCTGCGCCGTGCCCTGCCGGTGCGGTCGTCCGACGGATCGGTGGAGCTGCCGGAGGTGCTGCCCCCGCAGCTGCGGCTGGACGTCACCCATTCCAGCGGCCACCGGGCGCGCCTGGACTGGTCGGTGCTGTACCACACGGGGGAGGACGTCCGCCGGGTGCCGCTGGCGCGCGACGCCGCCGCTGCGGCGGATCCGGGGCGCGACGCGGGCGAGGAGCAGCGGTTGCTGCGTGCCCTGCCCGCTCCGCCGGAGCGGCTGCTGAGGGTGTGGCACGTCGGCCCGGACCCGCGGCCGATCCCCACCGCCGAGGTGTCCGGGCTGGACACCGTGGTCCTCGTCACCGAGCTGCTGCCCCGGCTCGCCGAGGCCGGGGTCCACATCGAGGTGACGGGGGAGCCGCCGGACTACCGGCTGGCCGAGGCCGCACCGGTCGTGCGGGTGTCGGCCACCGAGAGCGGGGACCAGGACTGGTTCGACCTGGGTGTCACGGTCACCGTGGACGGCGAGGACATCCCGTTCGCGCTGCTGTTCAGAGCGCTGGCGGCGGGCGAGGAACACCTGCTGCTGGACAGCGGCACGTGGTTCGACATCCGCCGTCCGGAGTTCGACCAGCTGCGCCGGCTGATCGAGGAGGCCAGGGCGCTGCAGGACGGCGACCGGCCGGGCCTGCGGATCAGCCGCTACCAGGCCGGCCTCTGGGACGAGCTCGTCGAGCTGGGCGTGGTCGCCGAGCAGAGCGAGCGGTGGGCGCGTGACGTGCAGGCGCTGCTGGAGGTGGACGACGTCGCTCCGCCGCCGGCGCCCGCCGGGCTGGCCGCGCAGCTGCGGCCTTACCAGCTCGAGGGCTACCAGTGGCTGTCGGTGCTGTGGGACGCCGGACTCGGGGGCGTGCTGGCCGACGACATGGGGCTGGGCAAGACCCTGCAGACCCTGGCGCTGATCTGCCGCGCGAAGGAGGCCGGTGACCTCACCGCGCCAGTCCTCGTGGTCGCCCCGGCCAGCGTGGTGTCGAACTGGGCGCGGGAGGCCGAGCGGTTCGCGCCGGGCCTCGCCGTCCGGACCGTCACCGCCACCGGTCGCAAGCTCGGCACGCCCCTGACCGATGTCGTCGAGGGCGCCGACCTGGTGATCACCTCCTACACCCTGCTGCGGCTCGGGGAGGAGGACTACCGGGCGCTGCCGTGGAGCGGGTTGGTGCTCGACGAGGCGCAGTTCGTGAAGAACCACCAGGCGAAGACGTACGCGGCCGCGCGGCGGCTGCCGGCCCGGTTCAAGCTCGCGATCACCGGTACGCCGGTGGAGAACAACCTGATGGACCTGTGGTCGATGCTCTCCATCGTGGCGCCGGGGCTGTTCCCGAGCCCGCAACGGTTCACCGAGCACTACCGGACGCCGGTCGAGCGCGGCCACGATCCGGAGCGGCTGGACGCGCTGCGCCGGCGGATCCGGCCGCTGATGCGCCGCCGCACCAAGGAGCAGGTCGCCGCCGAGCTCCCGCCCAAGCAGGAGCAGGTGCTCGAGGTGGTGCTCAACCCCAGGCACCGCAAGGTCTACGACACGCATCTGCAGCGGGAGCGCCGCAAGATCCTCGGTCTGGTCGACGACCTGGACCGCAACCGGTTCACGATCTTCCGGTCGCTGACCCTCCTGCGGCAGCTGGCGCTGGACCCGGCTCTGGTGGACGGCGAGCACGCCGGGATCACCTCGAGCAAGGCCGACGCGTTCCTCGAGCACCTGCAGGAGGTGGTCGCCGAGGGGCACCGCGCGCTGGTGTTCAGCTCGTTCACCGGATTCCTGGGCACGGTGCGCGCGCGGCTGGATGCCGCCGGGCTGCCCTACGCCTACCTCGACGGGAGCACGCGGGATCGCGAGCGGGTGATCGACGGGTTCCGCGACGGCGGTGCCCCGGTGTTCCTGATCAGCCTCAAGGCCGGCGGGTTCGGGTTGAACCTGACCGAGGCCGACTACGTGTACGTGCTCGACCCGTGGTGGAACCCGGCGGCCGAGGCGCAGGCGGTCGACCGCACGCACCGGATCGGCCAGGACAAGGCGGTGATGGTCTACCGGCTGGTGGCCGCGGACACCATCGAGCAGAAGGTCGTGGCACTCCAGGAACGCAAGCGCGACCTGTTCGCCCGGGTGCTCGACGACGACGCCGGCGCCCTGTCGGGAACGCTGACGGCCGAGGACATCCGCGGCTTGTTCAGCTGACCTGGCCGGTGGCCCCGCCCGGGTGTCGTCAGACCCGGACGACGCGGAGCGGAGTCATCCCGGCGAGGACGTCGAAGTCGGCATCCTGGCTGACGACCGGGACGTCGTGCGCCAGCGCGGTGGCCGCGATCCACGTGTCGTTCACGTTCATCCGCCGGCCCGCCTGGGCGATCCGCAGCCGTAGCTCTGCCCATGCGTCGGCGACGGAGGCGTCGATCGGCAGCGGGTTCAGCTCGGCCACGGCCTGCAGGGTGCTCAGCCGGCGCGAGCGCACGGACAGGTCGGTGGCGGCGAGGACCCCGGCGCGCAGCTCCGCGTAGGTGATCACCGAGACGGCGACCTGCTCGGGCAGCTGCGCGCTGTCCAGGCGGCGGCCCTCGCGGGCGATGAACACGCTGGTGTCCAGCAGCCCGCGGCTCACTCGAGCGACCGGAGCTCGTCCGTGCCGCCGGAGAGCGCCAGCAACTCTTCGGCGAGGGCCGGATCGGCCTGGATGTCGTCGAGCCGTTCGGCCAGGAGCGCGCTGCTCGTCCAGTGCGGCCGGTCCTGGCTCAACGGCCCCAGCTCGGCCACCGGCTCGCCGTTCACGGTGATCTGGACCCGCTCACCCCCCGCGGCGCGCCGCAGCACTCCGGCGGTGTCGTTCCGCAACTCCCGCGAGGCGACCTTCATGCCGTCGACTGTAGCGCTTCCGTAGCACAGGTGTAGCAGTCGTCCGCCGTCGTTCTCGAGACCTCCGGAAGCGTCAGGCGAGGGTGTCCGGGCCCCGGTCGGGGCGCGCTCGGCAGGGAGGTCAGCTCTTCTCCCTGCGGCGACCGCCGACCTGCGTCAGACCAGTTCGGGCACGCGCAGGTGGTGCAGGACGACGTCGAACTCGGCCACGTCGGTAGCCGACATGTGCAGCGCCCGGCGGAACTCGTCGCGGATGTAGGTGGCCCGCTGGCGGGACGACTCCAGAGCCCGGCGGTCGGCGTAGACGGCGGTGAGCGAGTTGTCGCCGGTCTGCCGGTCCAGCATCAGGCTGAGGCTGCAGAAGCCGGGCATGCCGTCCATCCGCGGGATGAGGTCGGTGCGGAAGGCCTCGAGGACGCGGTCCATGGCGGCCGGGTCGACGCAGGACCAGGTGACCCGGGCGCAGGCGTCGTCGCCCACGGGGTGCAGCCGGTGCATCGCCGCGATCTCCCACTCGCGCACCTCGGGCTCGCGGGCACCGAACCGCTCGGTCGCCTGCTCGCGCATCCGGCGCACCCCCTCGCGGGTCCCGGCCATCGCGTCCTCGCTCGCCCACGCGGTGGTGACGATGCAGCGACCGGAGTCCCGGTCGCAGAGCATGGACAGCCCGACGCAGCCGTCCATGTCGAGGACGGCGGGCATGACGTCGTCGCGGACGGCGGCGAGGCCGGCGTCGATGCGGTCCGGGGCGGCGGTGATCGTCGTGGAGCGGGCGTACATGACGCCCTCCCTTCCTCAGGGCCTGGCGTGGCGCCCCTGCGGCGTCCCGCGACGGCCATGCTGCTCGGCTCCCGACGCCTGTCAACGGCTGTGCGCGCGCCACCGGGTGACCAGGGCCGGCACCACCTCGGCGCCCGCGGCCCCGACGGCGGCCGAACCGAGCACCACCGACCAGGAAACCGGGTCCAGCGGCGTGCAGCCGAAGAACCGGCTCAGCCCCGGGGTCTGCACGATGGCGACCAGGACGACGAGCGAGCCGGCGACCGTGGCCAGCACCAGCGGGCTGCGCCGGCCCATCCACGCGGTCTGCGCCAGCTGGGTGGCGATGAGCGCGGCCAGACCCATGGTGCCGGCGCGGCCGGGGAAGACCGGGGTCACCTTGCCGACCGCCCACGCGCCGGTGGCGCCGGCGGTGGTCGCCGCGCCCCGGACCAGCACCATGCGCCGGACCGCGTCGGAAAAGCCACGGTGCGGGCCGGCGCGCAGCACCGCCGCCAGCGGGTGCCCGGCCAGCGGCCCCTCGTCGTCATCGTTCGGCACGTGCCGGGGTGCGGCCACGGCGACGGCGAGCGCCGGGAACATGTCGGTGAGCAGGTTGACCAGCAGCAGCTGGCGGGTGCCCAGCGGCGAGCGGCCGCCGAGCGCGGTGCCGAGCACGGTGAAGGCCACCTCGCCGGCGTTGCCGCCGACCAGGATGGACACCGCGTCGCGGACCCGGCCCCACATGGCCCGGCCCTCGGCGATGGCGTCGACCAGGCGGGTGAGGTCGAGGTCGGTGAGCACGAGGTCGGCCGCGGTGCGGGCGGCGGGCGACTCGGCGCCCTCGACGCCGACGCCGACGTCGGCCAGCCGGATCGCCGCGGCGTCGTTGACGCCGTCGCCGGTCATCGCCAGCGTCGCGCCGGCCTTGCGCAGCGCCTGCACCAGGGTCACCTTCTGCTCGGGCGAGAGCCGGGCGAAGACGGCGGTCTCGGCGACCATCCGGGCCCGCTCGGCGTCGGAGGCCTTGGCCAGCGCCGCGCCGGTCACGACTTTGTCGGCGTCGGGGATGCCGGCCTCGGCGGCGATGGCGCCGGCCGTCTCGGGGTGGTCGCCGGTGGCCACGACGACCCGCACGCCGGCCGCGCGCAGCTGCTCGACGGCGCGCACCGACGATTCGCGCAGCGTGTCGGCCAGCCCGATCAGCCCGCGGAAGGTGAGGTCGGCGGCCGCCTCGTCGAGGTCCTCGGGCACGCCGTCGATCCCGCGGTCGGCGACGGCGAGCACCCGCAGCCCGGTGCCGGCCAGCTCGCGGACCCGGTCACCGACGTCGGGCGCTGCGGCGCAGCGGCGGAGCACCACCTCGGGCGCGCCCTTGACCACGAGGCGGCCGTCGCGGACGGCGACGGAGAAGCCGCGGCCGGCGGCGAACGCCAGGCTCGCGTCCGGCGGGCCGTCCCAGGCGTCGCCGGCCGCGTCGAGGACGGCGCGGTCGGTCTCGTGCGCGCCGTCGTCACCGTTGCCCATGCCCGCGGCGGCGAGGCGGAGCAGCTCGTCGTCGCCGGTGTCGCCGTCGGGGAGGAGCCGGGCGACCCGCAGCCGGTTCTCCGTGAGCGTGCCGGTCTTGTCGAAGCAGACGGTGTCGACCCGGCCGAGCGCCTCCAGCACCCGGGCGCTGCGCACGACCGCGCCGCGGTTGGACAGCCGGCGGGCGGCGGCCTGCTGGGCGACGGTGGCGACCAGCGGCAGCCCTTCGGGCACGGCGGCGACCGCGATGGCCACCCCCACCACGGCACCGATCGCCACACCGATGACGGCCTGGCCGGCGATCGTGACCCGCTCCGGCAACCGGACCGCGGTGCGACCGGCCAGCGCACGCACGAGGCCGGCGAGCAGCCCGCCGAA
>NZ_POQT01000008.1 GCF_002938435.1 Blastococcus saxobsidens | reverse complement strand
GGGCGGTCGCCGGGGCGCTGTCGGCTGCGATGGGCAAGAAGCTGGACATCAACTCCCCGTCGCGGGTGACCAGGTGGATGGGCGAGATGGTTGGCGAGGGCTTCATCGAGGGCATGGCGCACATGCGCCCCGCGGTGGCCGCCGAGATGGGCCGCATGGCTTCCTTCCCGGCACCGGCCGCCATTCGGCTGCCCGCGCCAGTCGGGATGAGCTTTGCTGGTGCCGCGGCCGAGCCCACAGGCGGCGGTATGAGTGGTGGCCCCGGCGGGTTCGACTCGATGGTGCGCGCCGACACGATCAACATCATCGAGGGCACCGCCGACGACGTGGCCCGCAAGCTGAACCTCGAGCTCCGCTCCCGGGGCAACTGAGGCCTGCCACACCGTGACCGACCGTCACCCTGTGGACAAGGCCCCTTCCCTGCTGCGACCCCCGACCTGGACACGCTCAGCGGCGTGCGCCGGGCTGGTCACCCGCGACCACGACTACTGGCATCCCCACGACGACCTGCCGGCCGCAACCAAGGCCGCGCAGTTCGCGGTGGCACGCCGGGTGTGCGCCGCCTGCCCGGTCCGCTACCCGTGCGCGCTGGAGGCGCTGGAGGGCTCCATCGCGCACGGCATGTACGGCGGCCTGGACCCCGGTGACCGCAGGCGCCTGGCCCGCCGGCACGGCTACCCCAACCCGGGCGCCGCGCAGCATGGGACGTACGCGAGATACGTGAGCTGCAAGGAGGACGACGGCCGCGCCTGTGCGGACTGCCGCGAAGCGAAACGTCGGTACATCGCTGACCGCGTGGCCAAGGAGGGCGACGCCGCGATCCGCCGCGGACGCCGGCCCCAGAGGCGGCGGCCGCTCAGTCCGGAGGAGAAGGTGCTGCGGGCGGTACGCCGCGCCGGTGGCCCGGTGACCGCCCGGGCGATCTACCGGACCACCGGCGTCAAGACGGCCCGTGTGCGGCAGATCGTGGCCCAGGCGGTGGCCGCCGGGAAGCTGGCCCCGGGGTCGGTGGCCTGAGCTGCAGGACCGGCCCTGCCCCGCCCAAGAAGGCAGGGACGGCCCTGCAGGTGGCGCCCCGGCGACACGAGCGACCCTGGCAGGGGTGACGTCCAACGCGGCCGACGTCGTCGCTCATGTCCTTACCCGCCGCTTCCGGCCGGGGACTTCTCCTGCTCAGCCGATGATCGCGGCGGCGGTCACCGCCGCCCGCCGGGCGCCCTCGGGCACCGCGGTGTAGATCATCGTGGTGTTGACGTTGGCGTGGCCCAGCAGCTCCTGCACGGCCCGGTAGTCCCGCTGCGCGGCGTACGCGGTGGAGGCGAACCGGTGCCGCAGGGTGTGCGGCGTCCAGTGCTCGGCCAGCCGCCCACGCATCAGCCGCCCCAGGTAGGCGGCGGTCAGATGCCCGCCCTTGCCGTTGGGGAACAGCCAGCCCGCCGGGCGGGACGCCAACCGGTCGCCGAGCTCGTCGGGTAGGGGCACGTCCCGCGCCTGCCCGCCCTTGCCGACCACCCGCAGCCACCAGCCGTCCGGCCGGCGCGTCAGATCGTCGGTGCGCGCCCGGGCGATCTCCGAACGCCGCAGCCCGGCGACCGCGCCCAGCTCGATCGCGTCCCGCTGCCGCTCGTCGGCCTCCTCGAGGGCGCTCACGATCACCGTGTCCGGGACCGGGCGGGGCAGCGCGCGGGGGTGCCGGACCGCCGGAAGCTCCGCGGACGGATCCACCCGCACCCGGCCCGTGGCCGCACCCCACCGGTAGAACGCCCGCAGCGACTGCCGGGCCACCCGCAGCGCCGCCGGACCCACCCCCAGCCCGCCGAGCCACCCGGCGAGGTCATCGGCGCCCAGGTCCCACGGCCCCCACTCGGGGTGGGCGCAGGCCAGCCGCCGCAGCACGTAGGTGCGCAGCTTGACCGTGTTCGGGCTCTGCCCCGACGCGGCCAGCCAGCCCGCCCACGCGGCCAGCTCCACAGCCCAGATCGTGGCCTGCGGTTGACGCACCAGCGCCGCGTACCGGTCGGGGGTGGGGGTGCGGTCGGTCCACCCTTTCGTCACGGCGAACTCGTAGAACAGGCGGACGTTGCGCAGCCACGTGCCGCGGGTCTGTGCGCTCCACGGTTGCTCGTCGGCGTAGCCGGTGAGCCCCTCGGAGGTCACCTGCCAGGGGCAGCCAGCGAACGCGGGCGCGGCGCGGCGCACCGCCCGGATGCGGTCGTAGACCGTGCTGTCGGTGAACCCGTCGGCGCGCAGCTGCTGCTCCCACGCCGCGATCGGCTGCCGCCACTCCTCCGGGAGGGGGCGGGCGGTCATGCTCACCGGAGGCCGGCCAGGAACTCGACGGCCGACTCGATGCCCGCGGCGAGCTGCCGGGCATCCTCGGCGGTGAACGGGCCCTCCGCGGAGATGTCCAGGTACGGGCCGCGGGTGGCCGTGACCGGTCCCCGCTTGGAGGCGGCCTGCTCCTCGGCGACGACCGTCAGGTGCTCGCCCAGGTTGCGGCCGTGGAAGCGAACCAGTTCCCCGCCGCCGGGCATGGCCGAGTCGAAGCCGTGGCCGGGCTCGTACTCGCACCAGGGCGGGCACGGCAGCGGCGTGCCCGGCCGGTCATCGGTCCGGTCGAGGAACAGGGACAGTTCCCCGGCCTCGTCCTCGGTGAGCAGCCACGTGCGGTCACCGGACCGCACCTCGAGCATGTCCTGCCCGTCGACTTCCACCCATCGGGCGATGGGGTGCGGGGCAGGGTTGGCGCTAGCGTCGTTCATGGGTCTCTCTCCTCCATGCAGGTGAGTGATCAAGGCCCCGTTCCGGTGTTTGCGCACCGGGCGGGGCCGCCTTGTTCCTAGCGGACGCCAGGGACAGTCTCGGGGGGTGCCGGGGCCCAGCCGGAGCCCATGCACCGGTGCGAGGTGCCGTTCTCCCAGTGGGTGCGCAGGGTGCCGTCCCGGCGGACGGCGTACGTGCCGCCGCAGACAGCGCACGTGCCGCGGGCGGTCACGCCACACCTCGCCCGTGGGCACACGGTGGGCACGGACGCGCCGCCGACTCACGGCCAGGGCCGAACGGGAGCGAACGGCCACAGGCGGCTGACCTGCATAAACGGCGCGCAGAGGTCATGGCCGACCGCCGCCGACACCTGGTCGACCGGGCTCATAATCCCTGGGTCGTGGGTTCGAGCCCCACCCGCCCCACCGAGTTGTTCACCGGTTACGTCCGAGCGGACTCCCGGACGCTTGCCCGCACCCCGCCGGCTACTCCGGACGGGGGCCGTGCTCGCTCTCGATCGCGTCGCGCTGCGCGTCGTCCAGCAGGTCGACGATCCGGGAGACGCCGCTCGGCGGGTCCTCGGGGTCGCCGATCTCCAGCGTGATCGAGTGCAGCGGTTCGAGGGCGCTCAGCCACACCAGCCGCACGGCCTCGTCGGCGAGCGCCTCGGCGTCGGCGCCGGGCTCCATCGTCACGTCCACGGCCGCGCTCGCCGGCACGGTGACGTCGTCGCGGTAGCGGACCTCGGCGTCGGCCACGTCGTCCCGCGCGAGCAGCTGCCGCTCGATGTCCGCGCCGACCGCCGCCGCCGGGTCCTCGGCAGGGCTGCTGCTGGGCGAGGCCGCTCCCCCGGTCGCGAAGGCGCAGCCGGCCAGCAGGACGGCGCCGAGCGGCAGCACGGAGATCCGGGCGGCTCGACGCGCGCGGCCGCGGGTGGTGGGCACTCGGGTCACTTCCTGCCGATCTCGTAGACGTGGGCCACCACGGTGGCCTGCTCGCCGGGCCGCACGAAGAACGGTGCGGAGTGGACGCGGAAGGCGGCGATCGACGGATCATCGCTGCGGTCGACGGCCTCCGCACCGTACTGGTAGGCGCCGGCGATGCCGTGGTTGTCGCCGATGCTCCCCCGCTGCACGTCGAAGGTGACGGTGGTGACGTTGGGGTCGTCGTCGTTCTTCCGGCTGTCCAGGTGCGGAACGACGTCGTGCGCGTTCTCCAGCGCCAGCACCTGCACCGACGGCGGTACGCCGGCCCGCGCGATCGGCGACCCGGCGGTGACCACGCTCCGCACGTCGAAGTCGAACGCCGGGGTGCGGGCGTCGTGGGCCGCCTGGGCGGCGACCATGCCGCCCTGGCTGTGGCCGACCAGCATGACTGGATCGCTGGGACCGGCACCCGCTCGGCGCAGCGCCTCGGCGATCGCCTCCTGGCGGGTGGTCACGTCCCCGCCGAGCACCCGCACGTTGGTGCCGAGGTCGTGCGTCTGCGGGTTCACCGGGCCGCCCGGCAGGCTCCAGTCGGCCGTGCCGGGGATGTCGACGATGTAGGCGCGGGTGCCGTCCGCGTGGGTGAGGACCCGGACGTCGATCTGGTCCTGCTCCGCGCGCGATGCGGTCGCCCGGCGGTTGAGCGCCACCATCAGGTCGGCCACGGTCCGCGGCGGGGTGACCGCGCCGACCTTGTCGTCGTCGGGCAGCGTGGTCACGACCGGCGTCCCGTCGGGCCACAGCAGCCCGAGGCGGCGCGCCGCCGAGCGGACGTCCCCGCCGCACAGCCACGGTGAGGCCAGCCCGCCGGTGAGGACACCGACCAGGCTGCCGGCGCCGGGCAGCGACCCCACCAGCTCGTCGACCACGCCGGGGTGCTCGGTGAGCCAGCGCTCCGGGTCGTCGACCAGGGCGGCGGTGTCGACCGCCGTGCCCACGGGGTCGGCCAGCAGCCGGCCGGCGCCCTCGAGAAGCAGACCGCCCACCGTGGCCGGCCAGAAGAAGCCCTGCGCCCAGTCGACGGTGTCGGCCAACTCGGCGAGCGCGGCGTCGGCGGCCTCGTAGGCGGCGGCTGCCCCCTGCAGCGTGATCGCCCGGGCGGCGAAGGTGGCCGCGAGCACGGTGAGGCCGCGCGGGCCGTCCAGCGCGTCGAGCAGGGCCGCGCTGAACCGCGCCACGCCGGCGGGGTCGAGCACGGCCGAGGCGAGCAGGTCGGGGTCGGCCAGCAGCCCGTGGCAGGTGAGGCTGGTCGACGCCAGCTCCTCCGCCAGCTCGCTGCTGCTCCGGGCGAGCGCGACGAGATCGGCCAGCTCGGCCTCGATACCCCCGGCGCCGCCGCTGACCGAGATCTCAGGACTGCTCATCGGTCCCCTCCAGCAGGGCGGCGACGGTGGGGGTGACCCACGTGCCCAGGTCGGCCGGCTCCACGGGCACCAGGTCGACCGGACGGCGGGCCGAGCCGTCCGGCCGCGGGCGCAGGCCGGTCCAGCCCGTGTCCGTCGCCAGCCACGACACCTGCCCGGCCGCCATTCCGCCGCCGGCGCGACCGAGCACCAGGCAGCTCAGCGAGCCCGCCGCCCGCCGCTCCAGCTCCTGCGCCAGCGCCAGTTCCTCGGGCGTGCTGCCCGGCGACGGCCGGTCCTCCAGCAGCGCGAGCGGCAACTGCCCGGTGAGCGGCATGCCGTCGCCCGGCTCCTGCTCGGCCGGCCACGGCCCGGTGACCTCGCCGGCAGCGGGCACCGCGCGTGCCAGCTCGGGGCCCAGCCGCACCTCGGGGGCCAGCGAGAGCTCCCTGCGGCCGTCGGCGAGCGTCAGCACGCCGGCCACCACCCCGGACCGCACGGCGAACCAGCCCTGGCGGATCCCTGCGCGGCCGGAGATCTGCAACCGGAGCGTGAGCAGCGGACGGCGGAGCAGCTGGAGCTGGGCGGCCACCGCCGGCACCGGCGCACCGTCGGCGGCGTCCACCACCGCTGCCCGCGCCAGCGAGGCCAAGGCGCCGTCCCGGTCCTCCGGGGTCATCGCCACGGGCGCGAAGGCGCCCGGGGCCGTGCCCACCCGACCGTCGGTCAACACCGCCCACTCACCGGCGGTGAGGGTCAGCCGCCGCGGCGCCGCGCTCACCACAGGCCCAGCCTGCTCAGCTGCCCGGACACGGAGCGCCAGGCATCTGCACCGGCGTCGGGGAGCTCGCCCAGGACGTCGCCGACGTCGTCGAGCAGCGCACCGCCGCGGGCGGTCTGCTCGGCGAGCCACGCCCGCACCGCCCGCTCGGCGCGGGCGATCGCTTCGAGGCGCGACCGCACCTCGTCGGCGTGCCGGCGCAGCTCGTCGGCGGCCTGTTCCATCTCGTCGGCCGCGGAGTCCACGGCCGCGCAGTCCCGGCTGAGCTGGCGGCGGTAGGCCGAGGCGGCTTCGGACACCCACCGCGCGCGCTCGCCCTCGCGGCGGTGCTCCTCCCCCGCGGCGCGCACCTCCCGGGCGCGCTGGGAGAGCTCGGCCGCCAGCGCGTCCAGGGCGTCGGGGTCCCCGTACATGCCCACGGCCGCCCTCCTCGGTTGCTGAACTGGGGCGTCAGCCTAAGCGGCGGCCACCTGGCGAGCGGCGCGCCAGGACGCCCGTGTGGACGCCCAGCCGACCTGTGGACGGCGTCGTCCACGGCCGACCGGCCACCTCACGGGCCGACCTGGGCCGCGTGCGAGGCTGCCGGGACATCCCGACGAGAGGCGGCGCCCGTGCCCTCCGACCGAGCACCTGAGGCTTCCGTGCAGGCCGTGCTGGACATCCCGCTGCACCGGTTCCTCGGCGTGGAGCTCCGCGACGACGCCGATCCGTCGGCCGGCATCCGCTTCCCCGTCGGCACCGCCGCGCAGAACCCGGCCGGCATGCTGCACGGCGGCGTCGTCTACGCCCTGCTCGACGTCGCGTCGTTCCTCGCGCTGCTCCCCTCCCTCGCCGACGGAGAGCACGCCGTCACCCACGACGTGTCGGCGTCGCTGCTCCGGCCGGTCAGGGCCGGCGCCACCGTGGACGTCACCGCGACGGTGCTGCGCCGCGGCCGCGCCGTGGCCTTCATGCGCGCGGAGGCGACCGTCGATGGCCAGCTCGTCGCCACCGGCCAGGTGACCAAGACCGTCATCGCGCCCCGCTGATCCGCTCCCCCGGCGGACGGGCGACCGGAACACCTCCGGCCCGGGCGGTGCTGGCAGAGGCGTGATCGCCCCGAGGCCCCGGCTGTCCCTGCTGGACCGGGCCCGCACCCGGGTGGGTGAGCCGGACGATGCAGCGCTCACCGGCGCCGTGGCCCGTGCGGCCCGCGCCGAGCAGCTCGGGTTCGGCCGGTTCTGGGTGGCCGAGCACCACGGGGTGCCGGGCATCGCCGGTGCCGCACCCGCGGTGCTGCTGACCGCCGTCGCCGCGCGGACGACGAGCATCCGGCTCGGCTCGGCCGGCGTGATGCTGCCGCACCACCAGCCGCTCGTCGTCGCCGAGCAGTTCGCCACGCTGTCGGCCTTCGCCCCCCGCCGGGTCGATCTCGGCCTGGGCCGCTCCCCCGGCTTCACCGCGCCGGTGCGCCGTGCGCTGCGGGAGGCCGAGCGCGACTTCGCCGCCGACCTGGCCGAGCTGCGCGCCTTCCTGACCGGGACCGCGGAGATCACGCTGCGCCCGCAGCCGGTCGGTTCCGTACCCGTGCACGTGCTCGCCACCGGCCGAGGCCTGCAGGTGGCCGCGGCGCTGGGTCTGCCGGTGATCGTCGGCGGCCCCCTGCTGGGCGTGGCCGGCGACCCGGGGCCCGGACTGCAGGCCCTGGCCGGCTACCGGCGGGACTTCCGGCCGTCGGCGCAGCAGCCGGAGCCGCGGGTGTCGATCAGCCTGGACGTGCTGGTGGCCGACACCGCCGCCGAGGCCGCCGACCTGCTGCTGCCCGAGGCGTGGGCCATGGCGCGGTCGCGGACCGAAGGGGCCTTCCCCGCGCTCGAGCCGGTGGCCGCCGTCCGGGCCGCCTCCCGCACTCCACGCCAGCAGCAGTACCTGGAGCAGACCGCCGCGGCGGCCATCGCCGGCACCCCGTCCCAGGTGGAGAGCCGGCTCGCCGAGCTGCTGGACCGCACCGGCGCCGCCGAGCTGGTGGCCGGCAGCAGCACCTTCGACCGCGACGCCCTCGCCGAGTCCGACGCGGCGCTGGCCGCGATGTTCAGCTGAGCGGGCTCACCACAGCTCGATCGAGCGCCGGAAGATCCCGGCGGCGTCGTCCTCGGTGACCGCCTTGGGGCTCGTGGCGAGCAGCCGCTGCTGCTTCATCGTGCCCTCGACCAGGTCGGGGATGTCGCCCTCGTCGAACCCGACGGCGCCGATCCCGTTGGGCATGTCGATGTCGCGCATGAGGTCGGCCAGCACGGTGGGCAGGAACTCGACGAGGTCCGCGGGGCGGTCGGCGCCGGGCGCGAGCAGCTCGGCGGCCCGGACGTGCCGCTCGGGGGATGCGTCGAAGGTGAACCGGAAGGCCTCCGGCGCGGTGAGCGACACCGACATCCCGTGCGGGACCATCGCCTCGCCGGCCGGGTAGTCCTTGGGGTGGAAGCCCTTCACCTGCCCGGCGATCGGGTAGGCGTTGGCGTGCGGGATGTGCACCCCGGCGTTGCCGAAGCCCATGCCGGCGAACGTCGCCGCGATCGCCATGTCCGCACGCGCCTGGGCGTCCTCGCCGTCGCGCACGGCGGTGCGGAAGGAGCCGGCCAGCAGGGTCAGCGCCTTCTCCGACCACATGTCCGAGATCGGGTTGGACCCGCAGTAGGGCACCCGCTGCTCCGGCGTCCGGTGGTCGTAGGTGGTGTACCAGCGGGCGGTGTAGCTCTCCAGCGCGTGGCAGAGGATGTCCATCCCCGATGCCGCGGTCACGCCGGACGGCTGGGTGAACGTCAGGTCCGGGTCGATCACGGCGAGGGTGGGCCGCAGCCGCGCGTGGCTGATCCCGGTCTTCACCCGCGCCGAGATCACGTCCATCACGCAGATCGTGGTGCTCTCCGCGCCGGTGCCGGTCGTGGTCGGGACGGCGACCAGCGGCTTGAGGGGCTCCGGCGGCGCCTGCCCCTTCCCCACCGGCACGTTCACGTAGTCCATGAGCTCGCCGGGGTTGGTCGTGAGCAGGTTGATCGCCTTGGCGGTGTCGATGCTCGACCCGCCGCCGACCGCGACGAACGCGTCCCACGGCCCGGTCGAGCGCGCCTCCTCGATGGCGGCGACGAGGCTGACGTCGGTCGGCTCGACGTGCACGCCGTCGAACACCCGCGCCTCGATGCCGAACTGCGCCATCTGGTCGGCCACGCGCTGCGGATGACCGGTGGCCGCCACCCCCGGATCGGTCACGACGAGCACCCGGCGGACCCCGTACCGGCTGAGGTCGTAGCCGATCTCGTCCGACGCGCCGCTGCCGAACTTCAACTGGGGCGCGCCGTACGTGAAGACGGTCTCGGGCGTACCGGTGACGGTGCTGCTCATGGCTTCCCCCGGGGCTGCGTGGGCGTCGTGGTGGAGCACCCGAACCTTGCAGAGTCCCGTGATTGACACCACAGGGGGGTCGTGGTGGTGTCGGCCCCATCCCGTTCGCGCTCCCCCCTGGAGGCTCCCGTGACCGACACCCCCACCGCCCCGTACCTCGGTGAGCTGCTCAAGGACTCGCCGACCAACTGGGGCAAGTGGGGTCCGGACGACGAGGTCGGCGCGCTCAACTACCTCGGCCCGGAGCAGGTCCTCGCCGCGGTCCAGCTGGTCAGCTCCGGCAAGGTCTTCACCCTCCAGCGGCTGATCGGCGATCCCAAGGGCGACCCGGTGTGGCCGGGTCGTTCCCCCGCGGAACGCACCCAGATCCTCGACGAGAGCGACTGGGACGAAGGCGGCAAGGGCGCGGAGTACCCGGGCGGGCTGCACTACGCCGACGACAAGATCAACGCTTTCCTGCAGGGCTCGACGCAGTACGACGCGCTCGGCCACGTCTGGTACGACGGCAAGATCTGGAACGGCTACGACGCCCGGACCACCGTCGGTGGGCTGGACAGGGCGAGCGTGCAGCCCATCGCCGAGCGGGGCGTCGTCGGCCGCGCGGTGCTGCTCGACATGGCCCGCTTCCGCGGCAGGGAGAACCTGGACAAGGCCGAGACGTACACCCACGAGGACCTGATGGCCTGTGCCGAGGCTCAGGGCACGCCGATCCAGAAGCGCGACATCCTGATCATCCGGACGAACTTCCTCCGGCTGTTCTTCGAGCAGGGCGAGGCGTTCTACGAGGGGTTCAACGAGCCGGGCCTGGTCTACAGCCCCGAGCTCGTGCAGTGGTTCCAGGACATGGAGATCCCCAACCTGGTCACCGACACCATCGCCAACGAGGTCACCTTCGACCCGAACAACGGCGTCGCCCTGGTGCTGCACAACGCCCTGATGCGCAACCTGGGCGTCACGCTCACCGAGATCACCGACCTCGAGCAGCTCGCCGCCGACTGCGCGGAGGACGGTCAGTACGCCTTCCTCTACGTGGCCGCCCCCTTGAAGGTCGCCAAGGGCAGCGGCTCGCCGGTCAACCCCGTCGTCATCAAGTAGCGCGCCACCATGAGCGCCTACGACGAGCGCCCGTGGCTGGCGCTGTACGGCGACCACCCGGCCGACTACGACGTCGAGTTCGGCAACGCCCTGGAGATGTTCCGCGCCGGGGTGGCCCGAGACCCCGGCGCGGTGGCGCTGCGCTACTTCGACGGCGTCGTCACCCGGGCCGAGCTGGACGAGCTCAGCGACGGGCTGGCCGCCGGTCTGCTCGCGCACGGCTTCGCACCGGGTGACCGGCTGGCGGTCTACCTGCAGAACGTGCCGCAGTTCGTCATCGCGATGGTCGCCGCCTGGAAGGCCGGCGGCGTCATGGTGTCGGTCAACCCGATGAGCCGGCAGCGGGAGCTGGGCTACCTGCTGAAGGACTCCGGCGCGACGGTGCTCGTCTCCCTCGAAGCCCTGTACGACTCGGTGGCCCGGGAGGTGGTGCCGGGCACCGACGTGCGCCTGGTCCTCACCACCAGCGAGCTGGAGTTCCAGACACGGGACGACGAGCGGCTCTTCGCCGGGATGAGCCGGCAGCGGCACGAGGGGACGACGGACCTCTCCGAGTTCATCGCCCAGCACCGCGGCTCCCCGCCGCCGCCGGTCGACCTCGCCCCGGACGACGTCGCGTTCCTGACCTACACCTCCGGGACGACGGGCGTGCCCAAGGGCGCGATGAACACCCACCGCAACGTCGTCTTCACCGCGCAGGTCTACCGGGACTGGGTGCACGCCGGCCGGGACGGCGGGGCGATCTTCGGCGTCGCGCCGCTCTTCCACATCACCGGGCTCATCGGGCACATCGCGGTGAGCATGCTGGCGCCCGCGCCGCTGGTGCTGGCGTACCGGTTCGAGCCGCAGGTGGTGCTCGACGCGTTCGCCGAGCACCGGCCGACCTTCACCATCGGCGCGATCACCGCCTTCTCCGCCCTGCTCAACGCCCCGGGGTTCACGAAGGACCACTTCGCCTCGTTCGAGTCGATCTACTCCGGCGGGGCGGCCATCTCCCCCACCGCCGAGCAGAACTTCAAGGCCGCGACGGGCAAGCAGGTGCACAACGCCTACGGCCTGACCGAGACGACGTCGCCGATGACGGTGACGCCGTTCGGCTCGCCCTCCCCGGTCGACCCGACGTCCGGCGCGCTGTCGGTGGGCGTCCCGGCGCCGAACACGGTCGTCCGCATCCGGGACGACGACGGCCGCGACCTGCCGCTGGGCGAGGTGGGCGAGATCGTCGCATCCGGGCCGCAGATCGTCGCCGGCTACTGGGGCAAGCCCGAGGAGACCGCGGCGAACCTGCCGGGCAGGGCGCTGAAGAGCGGTGACGTCGGCTTCATGAACCCCGAGGGCTGGGTGTTCATCGTCGACCGCAAGAAGGACATGATCAACGCGTCCGGCTACAAGGTGTGGCCCCGCGAGGTCGAGGACGTGCTGGCCGAGCACCCGGCCGTGCGGGAGTCCGCGGTGGTCGGCGTTCCCGACGAGAAGCGCGGCGAGACCGTGAAGGCCTTCGTCAGCCTCAAGGCGGGCGCGACGGCCACCGAGGCGGACCTCATCGCCCACTGCAAGGAGCGGATGGCCGCCTACAAGTACCCGCGCAGCGTGGTGCTGGTCGACGAACTGCCCAAGACGGTGACGGGCAAGATCCTCCGCCGGGAGCTGCGCGGCACCTGACGGTCGGCCGCCGGATGAGAGAACTTCCGGCACCGCCATCCGGAGGGCCCGTCGCGCACGAATACCCGTCGCGGGTGACACTCGATCCTGCTGACGCGCACCGGCCCGACGGCGGGTTCGACCGATGCCCGGCTCCTACCGAGACGAGGTGGCCCGTGAGCGAGATGACGGAGCGCGAGATCCTGCGCGCACCCGGCGGTCCCCGCGTGCGGCTGATCGATGCCGACAGCGCACCGCTGCTCGTGCGCGACCACTTCGCCGGGGGCGACCCGGGACCGATCGTCGCCTCGCTGGCGCAGGTCCCCGAGCTGGTCGGGCCGACGCTGCCCTTCCTCGGCACCGTGCTCGGCCCGTCGTGGATCCCGATGCGCGAGAAGGAGATCGTCATCCTGCGGACGTCGGCGGTCATGGGCTGCCGGTACTGCACCGACACCCACACCGTCGTCGCACTGGACTCCGGGCTGAGCCACACCGAGGTGCGCGCGCTACGGGGTGACCTGCCGGCCGCCGCGGCCTTTCCCGACGTCGACGATCGGGCGCTGATCGCCTGGTGCGACGCCGTCGCCTTCGGCGTCGAGGCCGACATCCGGCCGGCACGAGCAGCCCTGACCATCGACGACGCCCGCGTCGTCGAGCTCACGCTGCTGGTGGCCACCACGGTCATGCTCAACCGGTACGCCACCGCCCTGGCGCTGCCGACCTCCCCCGACGTCCGCGACCGGCTGCTGCAGGAGGCCCTGTGACCACCTTGGCCGAAGCCATCGCCGCCGACCAGCTCGGCGACCGGGTGTGGCTGTACAGCAACTACCACTGCAACCTCGCCTGCTCCTACTGCCTGACGGAGTCCGGGCCGAAGGTCGAGCGCCGGGAGCTCGACCCCGCGACGATGCTCGACATCGCCCACGAGGCGAAGGGCATGGGCTTCACCCGGATCGGCATCACCGGCGGAGAGCCCTTCCTCGTGCCCGAGCTGCCGGAGATGCTGCTCGAGCTCTCCGCCGTGCTCCCCGTGCTCGTCCTGACCAACGGCACGCTGTTCCAACGCTCCCTGCTCGAGCGCATGGCCCCCCTCGGGGCCGCCGACGTCACCCTGCAGATCTCGCTGGACCACCCCGACCCGGTGACCAACGACGTCATGCGGGGCCCGGCGAACTTCCGCAAGGTCGTCGAGGCGGTGCCCGCACTGCTGGGCCTGGGCATCCCGGTTCGCATCGCGACCACGCTGGAGGACGGCGACGCCGAGGACCTGCCGCGCCTGTGCATGCTGCACCGCGAGCTCGGCGTCGGCGACGACGACCACGTGGTCCGACCGATCCTCCGGCGCGGGCGGGCCGAGTCCGGCGACATGGGTGTGCGGGCTCGCTACCTCGACCTGCCGCCGGAGCTGACCCTCACCGCCGACGGCGCCTTCTGGTCGCCGTTCGCCCCCACCGTCCGGCAGGGCGTGCTCGACACCGATCTGCTGCTCAGCCGCACCACCCGGCCGCTCCAGCGGCCGGTCGACGCGATGCTCACCGTGCTCGGCGGGCGGCCCGCCGGTGCGGACAGCACGCTCAACATCCGTTAGGCGTGAAGCCACGGCGCCCGGTCGGGCGCCCTGCACCGGAGGTCCGCACCAGCCAGGTCTGCGGCTCGACCGCACGGAGGTCCGCATGCACGAGACCGTCAGCGACCGGGGGTCCCCGGTCGAGCCCCTGGACACCGGTCGCGGGTCCCGCGGCGCCGTGGCGGCCGTCCGCGTCGTGGTGGGCATGCTGTGGGTGGCCAACTCCGGGTGGAAGACACCGCCGGACTTCGGCCAGGACACCGGCACGGGGCTCTTCCGGTTCACGCGTTACGCCGTCGAGCACCCCGTGTTCCCGCCCTACACGTGGCTGGTCGACAACGTGGTGCTGCCCAACTTCGTCCTCTTCGGGTACGCGGTGCTGCTCCTGGAGGCCGCTCTCGGTGCCTTCCTCCTCGTCGGCCTGGCCACCCGGTTGTGGGCCGTGCTCGGCATGGTGCAGACCACGGCGATCACCCTGTCGGTGCTCAACGCGCCCGACGAGTTCCCGTGGACGTACTACCTCATGTTCGCCGCCCACGTCGTCCTGTTCGCCACGGCGGCCGGGCGGACCGCCGGGCTGGACGGCCTGCTCCGGCCGCTGTGGCACCGGTCGGACGGCCGGGTCGCCCGCATCCTGATGAGGGTCTCGTGACCGCCTCCGCCACGGCCGTCCGCGGCGGCTACGCCACGAGCGCGGCCGCCGCCGTCGCCACGCTGTTCGTCTTCGCCCCCCGCACCGACGCGATCCGCTTCGTCGCCGTCACCGGGCCGGTCGTGGTGGTGCTCCTGGTCATCGCCGCGCTCGGCGCTCTGGCCTCGCGTACCGGCCGGCCCGCACTGTTCGCCGCGGTCGCCGGCGTCGCGCTGGCCGCCTCGCTGCTGCAGCTGGCCCAGTTCGGCCGGGACCCGAACTGGCTGGGCGGCAACGGCTCGACCGCCTCCTTCCTGGGCGCGCTCGCCCTGGCCTTCGGCGGGCTCTGGTACGCCGCCCGGAACGGGGCCCGGGACAGCGCTCACGTCAGCCGGACCCGCCGCGCCGACCGGTCCGGCTGACGTGAGCGGTGCTATCTGGCGAACGTCGCTCCCCGAGTGGACACCGGCCCGCGGGGTAGGGATGCTCCCGTGAGCGCTGGCACCGGACCAGAGACCCGGGTCGTTGCGGGCCGTTACGCGCTCGGCGACCTGCTCGGCCAGGGCGGCATGGGCACCGTCTGGCTGGCGACCGACCTGGTCCTGGAGCGCCAGGTGGCGCTCAAGGAGGTCACCTTCTCCCTGCACGTCACCGACGAGGAGCGCGCCGTCCTGCGCGAGCGGACGATGCGCGAGGCCCGGGCCGCCGGCCGGCTGGAGCACCCGCACGTCACGACCGTCTACGACGTGGTCGAGGAGGGCGGCAAGCCCTGGCTGGTCATGAAGCACGTCGACGCCCGGAGCCTGCAGCAGATCCTGGAGGAGCGGGGACCGCTGGCGCCGGCCTCGGTCGCCCGCATCGGCCTGGACGTGCTCGACGCGCTGGAGGCCGCGCACGACATCGGCATCGTGCACCGCGACGTCAAGCCGGCCAACGTGCTGGTCGGCGCGGACGGCTCCGGCTGCCTCACCGACTTCGGCATCGCCACCACCACCGGCGACTCCAGCCTGACGACGCACGGCGCGCTGATCGGCTCGCCGTCCTACATGGCACCCGAGCGGGCGCATGGCGACGAACCGCGCCCGCCCGTCGACCTGTGGTCGCTCGGCGCCACCCTCTACGCCGCGGTGGAGGGCCGCCCGCCCTTCGACAAGGGGGACGCGATGGCCACCCTGATGAGCGTCGTGTCCGAACACCCGGCCCCCATGCTCCGCGCCGGGCCGCTGGAGCCGGTGCTGCAGGGGCTGCTCACCAAGGACCCCGCGCAGCGCAGCACGGCCGCCGTCGCCCGGGCACAGCTCGCGGAGGTGGCCGACGGCCGCGCACCGGTCGCGGCAGCCGCGGCACCGCCCTCTCCCCCGCCGGGACCGGTCGGGGGCAACTCGCTCGAGCGCATCGACGCCGCGGACCTCATCGCCCTGGCGTCCGCGTCCCGCGCTCTCCTGGGATCCGTCGCCCGCGACGCCCGCGACCAGGCCCGGCACATGGCCGACCGCAGGCGCGAGCGCAAGGAGGCGCCGCGTCCGGTGGCCGAGCAACGCCCCGCGCCTCCCCCGCCGCGTCGCAGACGCAGGTTCAAGCGCCGCTGGGTGGTCGTGCCGGTCGTGACCACCGTGCTGGTGCTGCTGGTCCTGCTCGTCGGCGCGGCACTGGCGATCGGCGCCTTCTTCGACTGACCCCGCCGGTGACCGGGCGGATCAGCGCGGCCTGCGGCAGGCTGGGCGCATGACGACGCCGTCGGACACGCCCTCGGAGACGCCGCAGCCCCGCGACATCGCCCTCGAGCAGGAGACGCCGGAGATGGCCGCCGACCTCGAGGCCCAGAGCGGCACCCCGCAGGCCCCGCAGGGCGATGAGGAGGACGTCGAGGGCCACCCGTCCTAGGGGTGCGTCTAGCCCGTCAGCGCCCGGCCAGCTGCTCGGCCGGGATGCGCTGCCCGGCGACGTAGTAGAGCGTCGCCCCCTCCGGCACCGGGGTGTCCCAGGCCGGGCTCACCCGCAGCCCGTCGGGCCCGCGCACGGCGAGCACCGTCGCGCCGAAGGTCCGGCCGAACCAGACCTGGCAGTCGCCGAACGTGCGGTGCGGGAAACCGGCCGGCACGGTCGAGGAGTAGGTGTTGCCGTGCCCGTGGCTGCTCATCAGGTCGGCGTAGACCTGGGTGATGCCCGGGTCGGTCGCCTCCTCGGTGAGCAGGAAGGGCATGTGCCACTGCACCGCCTGCACGCTGGGGCTGACGTAGCGCAGGGTGTCCCGCCTCCCCAGGTCCCGCAGCGCTGCGACGAGGTGCACTCCCGGATGGGCGTGGTCGACGGCGACCGCGACCGCGAGGGTCTCGTTGTCGTCGCGGGCGTCGATCACCACGGTGCGGGCGGCCGGCACGCATGCCCGCTGCATGACGTCCTCCCCGGTGAGGTCCCCGCGCACGAAGTGCACCGCCGGCCGGTCGGGCATCGGGTTCTCGGCGACGTCGTCCCAGGCGCACAGCGCCA
This sequence comes from Blastococcus saxobsidens, assembly GCF_002938435.1. Lineage (GTDB taxonomy): Bacteria > Actinomycetota > Actinomycetes > Mycobacteriales > Geodermatophilaceae > Blastococcus > Blastococcus saxobsidens. The sequence continues at coordinate 143,367 of NZ_POQT01000008.1, read as the reverse complement.
CCTCGGCACGACCCTCGGCGGTGAGCTCGGCGACGATCCGCTCGGTGCGCCCGGGCCAGTAGCCCAGCAGCACGACGTGGTCGGTCAGTTCCAGGGGGACCACACCTCTCAGGCGCCGGCCCCGGACGGACTGCAGGGCGTCGGACAACCGGGTGAACAGCAGGGTCAGGGTGACGATGCCACCGATGATCACGTAGGCGCCGACGATCCGGCCGCCGAGGGACTCGGGGAAGACGTCCCCGTAGCCGACGGTGGCGGCCGTGACGAGGAAGTACCACCAGTACGTGCCCGGAGCCACGATGTCGCTGCCCGGCGGCTCCACCAGGGTCATCGCCAGCCAACTGCTCAGGTACACGAACACCGCGACCGCCAGGGGCAGCCGCCAGCCGGTCAGGCGCCGCCGGAAGAACCGCGAGAAGCGGCGGAGCAGGAAGGGCACCGGACCTCCTGGTGCGGGAGCAGGACGACGCAAGCTACCGCGGGCCGTCGGCGGGCAGTGCGGCGACGATCATCCGGCCGGCCAGCTCCGCCAGCACCGCAGCAGGCGCGGCCAGGCGGCGGGCGACGTCCGGCTCCACCTCGGTGAGCGCGGAGGCGGCCGCGAAGCCGGCCGGGGCCAGCCGGTCGGGCGCCAGCCGCACGACACCGGCCAGGGCCACGCAGCGCACACCGGCCGCGGCGGCCCGCCGGGCCACCTCCGCGGGCGCCCTGCCCCGTAGCGTCTGCTCGTCCAGGGCGCCCTCGCCGGTGATCACCAGATCCGCGCCGGTGAACGCCTCGTCCAGCCGGATCAGGTCGCACACCAGCTCGGCACCGGAGACGACCCGCGCGCCGAGCAGCGCCATGGCCCCGGCCGCGGTACCGCCCGCGGCTGCCGCCCCCTGACGGCGTTCCACCCATGCGCCACTGGTCCGGGCGAGCAGCGAGGCGTACCGGGCGAGGGCGGCGTCGAGCACCGCCACGTGGTCGGCGGTCGCACCCTTCTGCGGGCCGAAGACCGCTGCCGCACCCGCCGGGCCGGTGAGCGGGTTGTCCACGGCGGTGGCGACGACGACCTCGGTCGCCGCGATCCGCAGGTCCAGCCCCGCCGGGTCGATCCGCGCCAGCGTCGCCAGGCCGGCGCCACCGGGGCCGATGTCCGCCCCGTCGCCGTCGGTCAGCCGCACGCCGAGGGCCTGCAGCATCCCGGCGCCGCCGTCGGTGGAGGCGCTGCCACCCAGCCCGAGGACGATCCGACGGGCACCCTCGTCGAGGGCGGCCAGCACGAGCTCGCCCACCCCGCGGGTGCCGGCGGTCAGCGGAGCGGGCCGGTGCAGCAGCCCCCGCCCCGCGGCCGAGGCGAGCTCCAGCACCGCCGTCGCGCCGTCCACCGCGTAGGTCGCCTCGACCGGGGTCCCGTCCGGGCCGCTCACCCGCACCGTCCGGGCCGACCAGCCGGCCCGCAGTGCGGCGGCCACCGTGCCCTCTCCCCCGTCGGCCACCGGCCGCAGCACCAGCTCGGCGCCGGGCAGCACCCGGCGGATGCCGGTGGCGATCGCGGACGCCACCTCGTCCGCCGGCAGGCTGCCCGCGAACGAGTGCGGGGCGATCACGATGCGCACGACGGGCAGCATGCCCCTGATCGCCGTACGTTCGGGCGCGTGACAGTCGAGAGCCCTGACTTCTACGCCTTCGAGGACCTGCTCGAGCCGGCGGAGATCGAGATCCGGAACCGGGTGCGCGCCTTCGGCGAGCAGGAGGTCCTGCCCCGGATCAACGAGTACTGGGAGCGGGCGGAGTTCCCGTTCGACCTCGTGCCGCTGCTCGCCGGGACCGGCATCGTCGGCGGCACCATCGAGGGCTACGGCTGCCCGGGCATGAGCAACGTCGCCGCCGGTCTGGTCGCCGCCGAGCTGGCCCGCGCCGACGGCAGCATCGGCACGTTCAACGGCGTGCACAGCTTCCTCGCCATGCAGTCGATCGCGCTGCTGGGCGACGAGGAGCAGCGCGAGCGGTTCCTGCCGCCGATGGCGCGGCTGGAGAAGATCGGCGCCTTCGGTCTCACCGAGCCCCAGCACGGGTCCGACGCCGTCGGCCTGGAGACCTCGGCCCGCCAGGACGGCGACCACTTCGTGCTCGACGGCCAGAAGAAGTGGATCGGCAACGGCTCCATCGCCGACTTCGTGATCATCTGGGCGCGCGGTGAGGACGGCAAGGTCGGCGGCTACGTCGTCGAGAAGGGGACGCCCGGCTACGAGGCCACCGTGATGACCGGCAAGACCGCCCTGCGGGCGGTGTGGCAGGCGGAGATCACGCTCACGGACGTGCGGGTGCCGGCGGAGAACAAGCTGGCCAACTGCCACTCGTTCAAGGACGTCTCCCAGGTGCTCGACCGCACCCGGTACACCGTGGCCTGGCGGGCGCTCGGTCTCGCGACCGCCTCCTACGAGCTGGCGCTGGCGCACGCGTTGCAGCGGGAGCAGTTCGGCCAGCCGATCGCCGGCTTCCAGCTCGTGCAGGACAAGCTCGCGCGGATGCTGGCCGAGATCACCTCGATGCAGCTGATGTGCTGGCGGCTGTCCAAGCTCGCCGACGAAGGCCGGATGACCGCGGCGATGGCCTCGCTGGCCAAGATGAACCACGCGGCCAAGGCCCGGGCGATCGTCGCGGACGCCCGGGACATCCTGGGCGGGGACGGGATCCTGATCGACCACCACGTCGCCCGGCACTTCGCCGACATGGAGGCGGTCTTCACGTTCGAGGGCACCGATTCGGTGCAGGCGCTGATCGTGGGGCGCGCGATCACCGGGCTGTCGGCGATCAGCGGGCGCAAGCCCGAGCAGCGCTGAGGCGTCATGGCGGTGGGGCCGGGGGCTCCACCGCCATGAGGTCCGGGGCGGAGGGCGTCAGCGGGCGCTGGTGAGCCGGTTGTCGACGGCGGTGATGCGGGCGCACTCCGGGCAGCCGGTGCGGCCGATACCGACCCGCTCCCACTTCTGCGAGCCCCACACCTGCACGATCGCCCCGCACACGGCCAGCTCCACCTCGCCGTCCAGCTCCACCGGCGGGCGGTGCGCCTCGACGGCGTGCCACGGGTAGGTCTGCTGGGCCTTCTCCGTCCCCGACCAGCGGTCGGGGCGCGCGAACCCTACGGCGTACGTGTTCACGGACACATCCATTCCCGCGACGCCGGCCGGCCAATCCCCACGATCGGGCGAATACGGACGGCACCGGACGGGAACGACGGTCACGCCCCGCAGTTCCGGCGGCGCCGGCCGGGGGCCGGTCACCCGACCGGAGCACCCGGGCGCGCTACCGTCGAAGGCCCCGGTCGGAAGGTGCATGCGGATGGATCCGGTCAGCCTGCTGGTGGGCGCCGCGCTGCTCGGCGCCGGCTTCGTCGCCGGGCGGCTGGGCCGGGGCCGGCGCACGACCCCACCCCCACCGGTGACGCCGCTGTGCGGGTGCGGTCACACGCTGAGCCAGCACGACACGGAGACCAACACCTGCTACGCCGAGCTGCGACGCGACACCTACGACAAGCGCGGCCGCTGGTCGGGCCACAGCTGGGTGCCCTGCACGTGCCGGCAGTACGTCGGCCCGCGGCCGGTCGACGAGGTGTTCGTCCCGCGCGTCCTGCCGCCGGCCGACTGATCCCGCGACTGATCGCTGCCCCGTCCGGGCATCGAGCACCGGTGAGCTCCCGCCCCCGCGGCGCCCGCGCCGACGACCTGCTGGCCGTCACCGAGCCGGCCCGCGCCCTCGTCAGCGCCGGCGCGCTGGCCGCCGGCTTCCCGCTGCTGCGGCTGGCCCCGCGCGGGGAGCCGCACCCCGTGCTGGTGCTGCCCGGCTGGCTCGCCTCCGACGTCTCCACGCGCACCCTGCGCCGCTGGCTGGGCGGCCTCGGTCACCCGACGGTGGGCTGGGACCTGGGCCGCAACCGCGGGGCACGGGCGGAGGTGGTCGAGGGCGTCCGCACCCTCGTCCAGCGGCTGGCCGACCGGCACGGGACGACGGTGAGCATCGTGGGCCAGAGCCTCGGCGGGATCTTCGCCCGCAGGCTGGCCGAGCGCAGCCCGCACCTGGTCCGCCAGGTGGTCTCGCTCGGCTCGCCGTTTGCCGGGGTCGTGGCCCGGAAGCGTGCGCCGTCGGGGGCGGGGATGTACCAGGCCCACCGGGAGCTGCGCGCCGTCGGGACGGTGCGCCGGGCCCCGGCCCTCCGGGTGCCGAGCACCTCCGTCTACTCGCGGTGGGACGGCGTCGTCGACTGGCGGACCTGCCTGCAGGAGGAGGGGCCGATCAGCGAGAACGTGGCCGTGCACGCCGGCCACCTCGGGATGGGCATCGACCCGGCCGTGCTGTGGATCGTCGCCGATCGGCTGGCCCAGCCGCAGGGCGCCTGGCGCCCGTTCCAGCGCCCCACCCGCTTCGGTGTGCGCGCCCTGTTCCCTCCCGACTGACCGGTGCGGCGGAGGACGGGCCGACGTCCTCCGCCGCAGTGCGGCCGCTCAACCGCGCAGGAGCTCCCCGAAGCGGGCGCTGCTCTCGTCGATCGCCGACTGGGCGGCCGGCGAGATCGTCCCCATGTCGAAGAAGCCGTGGATCATCCCGTCGTAGCGCCGGACGTCGGCGGTCACGCCCGCCCCGCGCAGCGCCTCGCCGTAGGCCTCCCCCTCGTCACGCAGCGGGTCGTACTCGGCCGTGACGACCACCGCCGGCGGCAGACCCGCGAGGTCGGCACCGTGCAGCGGCGACAGGCGCGGGTCCATGGCGTCGTCCCAGCCCTCGGCGTAGTGCCCGTAGAACCAGTCCATGGTGTCCTTCTCGAGGAAGTAGCCCGTGGCGTTCTCGATCCGGGACGGGTACTCCCCCTCGGCGTCCACCGCCGGGTAGATGAGGAACTGCGCCGCCAGAGGCGTGCCGTCGTCGTGCAGGGCCTGGGCGACGACAGCGGCGAGGTTGCCACCGGCGCTGTCCCCGGCGAGCCCCAGCCGCTGGTCGCCGCCGAACTCGTCGAGGTGCGCGGCGATCCAGCGCGCCGCGGCCACCGCGTCCTCGGCCGCCGCCGGGAAGGGGTGCTCCGGGGCCAGCCGGTAGTCGACCGCGACGACGACGGCGCCGCTGCCCCGGCAGACGTTGCGGGCCATGTTGTCGTGGGTGTCCAGATCACCGATGACCCAGCCGCCACCGTGGAAGAAGACGACCGTCGGGAACGGCCCGTCCCCGTCGGGACGGTAGACGCGGGCCTTCAGGTCGCCCTCGGCGCCGGGGACGGCCCGGTCCTCGGTCCCGCCGACGGGTACCAGCTGTTCCGGGGTGCGTGCCCCGTGGGTCAGCGCCAGGTACAGGGCGCGGCCGGCCTCAGGGGTGCCTTCGTACATCGGCGGCAGCCCCGCCTGTTCCATCATGGTGAGCATCGCGGCGATGTGCGGGTCGACGGGCACGGGAGTCTCCTGGGAGTCGCGGGACGGACGGGCAGGGTCGGGCGTGTGCGCGGTCATCGGTAGACGAGCGAGGAGTCGTCGAGGTCGACGGCCGGCAGCGCCGTCCGTTCCTGCGCGTACTCGAGCAGGTGGGTCCACGGCTCGCGGTCGCCCTGCTTGAACATCCGGTCGACCGAGCGCATGACGTAGCCGGAGTTGAAGTTCTCCGGATCCGCCCACGGCCGCAGGGGCATGTCCGCGTCCTCCGTACGCAGCGTCGGGACGACGACGGTGGCGCCGCGTTCCTGCATGTGGTCCAGCAGGCGGCAGACGAGGTCGCTCACCAGGTCGGCGCGCAGCGTCCAGCTCGCCCGGAAGTACCCGAACACGTAGGCCATGTTCGGCACGCCGCTGATCATCGTGCCGCGCCAGGTGACCCGACGGGTGAAGTCCACCGGTTCGCCGTCCACCGTGAAGGTGATCCCACCGAACAGGCACAGGTCGAACCCGGTCGCGGTCACCACGACGTCGGCCTGCAGCTCTTCCCCCGAGGAGGTGCGGACGCCGGTCTCGGTGAACCTGTCGATCGTGTCCGTGACGACCGACGCCTTCCCTTCCCGGATGGCGGTGAACAGGTCGCCGTCGGGCAGCAGGGCGAGCCGCTGCTGCCAGGGCCGGTAGGTCGGGCTGAAGTGCCTGGTGATGTCGAAGTCCTCGGGAAGGAGGGGACGCATCGCCTCGAGGAGCATCTCGCGCAGCTCGCCGGGCGACTCGAACGACATCCGGGTGATCTCGTCACCCTCGGCGATGTAGGCCCGGCGGAGGATCTCGTGCGTCCAGTCGTCGGGTACGTCGAGCGCGCGCAGCGTCTCGGCCAGCTCGTGCGTGCGGGGCCGGGCGAAGAAGAACGTCGGGGACCGCTGCAGCATCGTCACGTGCGCGGCGGTCTCGGCCATGGCCGGGACGATCGTCGCCGCGGTGGCGCCCGAACCGATGACGACGACGCGCGTGCCGGCGTGGTCGAGGTCCTCGGGCCACTGCTGCGGGTGCGCGACCACCCCACGGAACCTCTCCATCCCCTCCCACTGGGGGCGGTAGGGCCGGGAGTGGTCGTAATAGCCCTGGCACATCCACAGGAAGTCGGTCGTGACCGTGTGGTCCTCACCGGTGTTCTCGCGGCGGACCTGCACCGTCCAGCGCCGGTCCGCCGACGACCAGCTCGCGCTCGTGACGCGGGAGCGGTAGCGGATGCGCCCGGCGAGCTGCCCCTCGTCGATGACCTCGTCCAGGTAGCGGAGGATCTCCTCCGACGTGGCGATCGAGGGGCCGCGCCAGGGCTTGAACCCGTAGCCGAAGGTGAACAGGTCGCTGTCGGAACGGACGCCGGGGTAGCGATGGGTCCACCACGTGCCGCCCCGGGCGCCGAGGGCGTCGAGGATCGCGAAGGTCCGGCCCGGCAGCCGCTCCCTGAGGTGGTACGCGGCCCCGATGCCCGAGATCCCGGCCCCGACGACGAGCACGTCGACGTGCTCGATCCCCGCCGCCACCGGCTGTTCCGCGGTCACTGTCATGGTCTGCCCCCACTCGCGACACGATCTGGCTCGTCCGCGGAACCTAACGACGGGCGACGGGTGTGAGCCATGGCACAATCGGCCGCCAATTGATGAATTCGGCCAACCCCCGCCACGCCGCTGCCCGGGGCACGGGCAGCGCGGCCCTGATGTGCGCCCTGGCCGAGGAGCACGGCATCCCGCACGTCCGGGTGCTCGCCGGCACGGGCATCAGCGCGGCTGCACTGAGCGATCCCCTGGCCGAGATCAGCGCCGAGCAGGAGGCCCGGCTCGTCGCCACCCTCGCCGCAGAACTGCCCGCTGACGGCGGTCTCGCGGCCGGCACGCGCTACCGCCTGGCCACCTACGGCATCTGGGGGTTCGCGCTCCTCTCCAGCCCGACCCTGCGCGCCGGTCACGAGGTGGCGATGCGCTTCCTGGACCTGACCTACGCGCTCACCCGGATCAGTGCGCACGAGGAGGACGGCGAGCTGTCGCTGTTCTTCGACGACCTGGACCTGACCGAACCCGTCCGCCGGTTCGTCCTGCTGCGCGACACCTCGGCTGCGGTGCAGTTGTGGCGGGAGTCCCTCGGCCGCCCCGTCGTCCCGCTGCGCGTGCTGCTGCAGGTGCCCCGCCCCGCGGATCCGGCTCCGTACGAGGCGGCTTTCGGGGTGCTGCCCCGGTTCGAGGCACCACGGTCGGTCGTGGTCTTCGCCGCGACGCTGCTCGACGAGCCGCTCCCCCAGGCCGCACCGCTCACCGCCGCCCTGTGCGAGGCGCAGTGCCGCGAGCTGCTCGAGCGGCGCCAGACACGCCGCGGGGTGAGCGGTCGGGTGCGCGACCTGCTGCTGCGCCGTCCGCAGGCCATGCCCGGCCAGGAGGCGGTGGCCGCGGAGCTGCACATGAGCGTCCGGACGCTGCGCCGGCACCTGGAGGAAGAGGGCACGACGTTCCGCGCCATCGTCGACCAGACACGCAGGCACCTGGCCGAGGAGCTGCTGGTGACCGTGGGCCTCACCGTCGAACAGGTCGCCGAGCGCATCGGCTACTCCGAGGCCTCGGCGTTCGTGCACGCCTTCCAGCGGTGGACCGGGGTCAGCCCGCGGCGCTGGGCGCGGTCGTCCCGGGCAGCGACGGGAAGCTGAGGACCAGGGAGCTCACGAAGGACAGGTGAAGCCGTTCCAGCGGACGTTGAGCCGCGTCAGGGCGCGGCTCAACGTCCGCTGACGCGGCTCGACCCGCATGTCAACAGGGCGCTGCGGGACTGGGCACGGTCATGCCGGCCCGGGCAGCGACGGGGACCAGGCCGGGTGGCCCGCCCAGGACGTCCTCAGGTCCAGGTGGCGCCGGCGGCGAGGAGGACCAGGGTCGCCGCGGTCCCGATCTCGACGACCGCACCGAAGACGTCGCCGTTCACCCCGCCCAGGCGCCGGGCGGCGTGCGCGGTCAGCGCGGCGGCAGCGACCAGTGCGACCACCACCGCGGCCAAGGCCCACACGGCGTCGGCCGCCGACCCGCCGGACAGCAGCCGGAGCCCGGCGGCGGCGACCAGCAGGAGGAGGGCCGGCGTCCACCGGGTCGCGGGCGAGCCCGCCCCGGCGACCAGGGCACCCAACGAGGAGCCGAGCGCCGCCGGCCGCGCGGCCGCCTGCAGCACCGCGACCCGGCCGGTGGTCGTCGCCAGGAGCACCACGACGAGCCCCTCGGCCACGGTGGACCGTCCCAGCACGGCGGCCAGCGCCGTCACCTGCACGAGCAGACCGCAGACCAGCGCCGCGACGCCGAACGCCCCGACGTCGGGCCGGCGCATGATCGCCAGCGCCTGCTCGGCGGGCCGCCCGCTGCCCAGCCCGTCGGCGAGGTCTGCGGCCCCGTCGAGGTGCAGCCCCCGGGTGAGCAGGGCCAGTGCGCCGACGACGAGGGCGGCCGCGAGCAGTGGCGCCCCCTGCTCCCCTCCGCGCCAGACGGCGAGCGCCGGGAGGAAGGACAGCGCGCCCAGCAACGCTCCCACGACCGGCAGCCAGCGCAGCACCCCGGGGCCGGGCATGCGGGCGGAGGCGGGCACCGGCAGCACGCTGAACATGCCGAGCGCCGCGAGCAGACCGGTCACCGCAGCCGCTGCGGCAGCCCGGCGGTCAGCAGCCACACCCGCTGCGAGGCCGCGGCCACCCGCGCGTTGAGGATGCCCAGTTCGTCGCGGTAGCGGCGGCCGGACGCCGTCGCGGGCACGACGCCGGAGCCGACCTCGTTGCTCACCGCGACCACCCGACGCCGGGTGCCGACCCAGGCGGCGACGACGTCGTCGACGGCCCGCGCCAGCCGCTCGTCGGCGCCCTCGGCACCGGTCCAGACGTCGCAGTCGTCCATGACCCGCGCCAGCCAGGTGGACAGGCAGTCGACCAGCACCGGCGGGCCCGGCTCGCCGAGCACGCGCACCAGGTCGACGGTCTCGACGGTGCGCCAGCTGCCCGGCCGGCGGTCGCGGTGCAGCGCCACCCGCGCCGCCCACTCCGGGTCGCCGTCGTCCGCGGGGAGGCCACAGGCGACGTACTCGACCCGGCGTGCCCGGGCGAGCAGCTGCTCCGCGTACCGCGACTTGCCCGAGCGGGCACCGCCGAGCACCAGCGTGCGGCGGGGGCGCCGCAGGTTCACGACACCCGCCCGGCGGTGCGGCGGGCGCGCAGCGCAGTGAGCAGGAGCTGGGCGGCGAGCGCCGCGCCGACGCCCTCGCCGGCGCGCAGCCGCAGGTCGAGCAGCGGCTCGAGGCCCAGCTCGGTGAGGACCTCCGCGTGCGCGCGCTCCCGGCTGCGCTGCCCGGCGACCAGCGCCGCCTGCGCGGCCGGCTCCAGCCGGACGGCGACGGCGGCCGCCACGGAGGTGACCAGGCCGTCGAGCACCACCGGCACACCGGCCGCGGCGGCGCCGAGCGTGACACCGGCCAGCACGGCGACCTCGGGGCCACCCAGGGCGGCGAGGGCCGTCATCGGCTCGGCCAGCGCGGCGCCGTGCGCCGCCCGCGCGCGGTCCAGCGCCCCGCGCACCACGGCCCGCTTGCGCTCCAGCATCGCGGCGTCGGCCCCCGCGCCGAGACCGACCGCGTCGTCGGGACCGAGACCGAGCAGCCCGCAGGCGAGCGCGGCGGCCACCGTGGTGTTGCCGATGCCCACCTCGCCGAGGCAGACCAGCCCGTGTGCGGCGAGCGCGCGCCCCAGCGCCCGCCCCTCCGCCACCAGCGCCGCGGCCGCGGCGGGGGTGAGCGCGTCGGCGGTGAGGAGGTCGCCCTGCGGGTCCGGGGAGAGGGCGTGGTGGGCGACCACCCGGAGCCCCGCCTGGCGCGCGGTCGACGCCCCGAGCGACTCCCCCGTGCCGGTGGCCGCGAGGACGTCGGCGGTCACCGACGACGGGTAGGCCGAGACGGCGTGCGCGGCGGCGACGGGGTGGTCGCCGGCGACGACCAGCAGCGTGCCGCCCGCGGGCTCGGCGCCCGGCAGCGCGAGCACCCGGTCGACCGCCCGGTCCAGCACGCCCAGCGATCCGGGCACGGCGAGCAGGTCGTCACCGGTGTCCCTGGCGGCCACCACGGCCTCCGGCTGCGGCCCGGCCAGGTGCGAGACCGGCGCCTCGGGGCTCCCGTCGGCCGGCCAGCGCTCGTGCAGGACGACCTCGTCCAGCGGCGCGCGGCTGGACCAGCCGTGCCGCACCAGGCCCGGTTCCGGCGGGCGCTCGTCCGGCCAGCCGAGGCACAACCAGCCGAGGGTCTCCACGCCGTCGGGCAGGTGCAGCAGCGCGGCGAGGTCGGCCGGCCGGAACAGCGTCACCCAGCCCATGCCCAGCCCCGCGGCCCGGGCGGCCAGCCACATGTTCTGGATGGCGCAGGCGCAGCTCCACAGGTCGGCGTCGGGGAACGTCGCCCGGCCGAGCACGCCGGTGGCGTGCGTGCGGCGGTCGCAGGCGACGACGACGCCGACCGGCGCCTCGCGGATGCCCTCCAGCTGCAGGTCCAGCAGCCGGGCCCGCCGGTCCGGGGTGAGCTGCCCGGCCTGGCGCAGCCGCTCCCGGTCGGCCAGCACCGCGGCGCGGTCGCGGGTCTGCTGCCCGGTGACGACGACGAACCGCCACGGCTGGGAGTGCCCCACCGACGGCGCGCGGTGCCCTGCCTCCAGCACGCCGCGCAGCACCTCCGGCGGCACCGGGTCGGGTCGGTAGCGGCGGATGTCGCGGCGGGCGCCGATCACGGTGTGCAGCGCCTCGACCGTGGCCGGGTCGAACGCCCAGCCCGACGGGTCGGCGGCCCGCTCGGCGGCGTGGGTGCGGTCACCGATCACCGGGACCGGCCGGGGCCAGGTCATGCCACCTCCTCCATCGCGTCTCGGGGCACCCTCGCACGAGGCTGCGGACCCGCGGGCACCCGGCGGGGCCGTGGTCGCCCGCGAGCCGGCGGCCTCAGTCCCCGGGGCCGGCCAGCTCGGTCAGCGCCTGGCGCAGCGCCGCCACGCGGTCGGGACCGAGCGCCGCGGCCAGCGACGCCTCGTGCGCCGCGACCAGCGCCTCCCAGCGGTGCAGCCGGGAGCGGCCCGGGTCCGACAGGTGGACGACGACCTTGCGACCGTCCTCGGCGTGCGGCAGCCGGTAGGCCAGCGCCTGGTCGACGGCGGCGTCGACCAGCCGCGTGCAGGTGGGGGCCGGCAGGTGCAGGACCGCCACCAGCTGCCCCATCGTGCGGCCCCCTCCGGCCAGCGCCCGCAGCAACCGGTAGCCGTCCAGCGTGGTGCCGTCCTCGGCCAGTGCCGCGGCGACACCACCGGCGACCCGGCGCTGGGTGACCGTCAGCAGCTCGACCAGGTCGTCGGTGACGCGCTCCTCGCGCGCCCCGACGCCACCGCGAGCTCCCGGGACCATGGGGGCACCATACTTCTCGGTGTGCCCGGCTCCCTCCGTCCGCTGGACCCGTGGGACCTCCTGCTCACGGGTCCGGAGTCCGGGGTGCTGCACGTCGGCCTGGCGGTGCCGCTGTCGGGGCCGCTGGCGCTGACCGCGCCCTCGGCGCTCGACCTGGCCGGGCTGGCCGTCGACGAGGTGAACGCCACGGGTGGCGTGGACGGTCGCGAGCTGCGGCTGGTCGCGGTCGACTCCGGCCGCGCGCCGGCCGTCGTGGCGGCCGAGGCTGCGGCCCTGTTCGAGGCGGGCGCGTTCGACGTCCTGGTCGGGTTCCACACCAGCGACGTCCACCGGGCGCTTGAGCGGGTGCTGCCGCCCGGGGCGCGCTACGTGTTCACCCCGCCGCACGAGGGCGGCCGCCACCGGACCGGGGTGGTGCGCACCGGGGTCTCCCCGGCGAACCAGCACGCCGCCGCGCTGGCCTGGCTGGTCCGCCACCGCCGCGCCCGTCGCTGGGTGCTCCTGGGTACCGACTACGTCTGGCCGCGCGCCGTGCACCGCGCCGCGCACCGGGCGCTGGCCGGCACCGGCGCCGAGGTGGTCGGCGAGGCGCTCGTGCCGTTCGGCCCGACGGACATGGGCCCGCTGCTGGACCTGGTGCGGCGCACCCGCGCCGACGGGGTGCTGCTGAGCATGGTGGGCCGTGACCTGGTCACGTTCAACCGCGAGTTCGTCCGCGCCGGGCTCGACCGGCGGGTGGTGCGGCTGTCGGGTGCGCTGGAGGAGAACGGCCTCTACGCCGTGGGCGGCGACGGCACCGGCGAGCTCTACGCCTGCATGCCGTCCTTCGCCTCCGGCGGCAGCGGGCCCGACGAGGCGCAGCTCGCGCTCGAGGAGCGGCACGCCTCCCGCTCCGGGCCCGACGCGCCGGTCGTGTGCGCCTACGCCCGCGGGCTCTACGACGGCGTCCGGCTGGCCGTCTCCCCCGGCGGCACGCGCCGGGCGGCCCGCCGCACACCCGCTGCCCGGCTGGCCCGCGCCGAGGGTCTGGCACTGCGCGAGATCCCCGGTCTTCTCACCGCTTGAGACGGTTACTTCCAGATGGAAGGAAAGCGTCCTACTCTGCTCGCGCCCCGGCACAGGCCGGGAGGAGAGACGGAGCAGACCGCCCATGAGCGAACCCCGCACCACCCCCGGTCCCACCCTCGGCGGCGTGACCCCTGCCGCGAGCGAGCAGGGCGTGGAGTCCTTCGGCTACGAGCAGGAGCTCAAGCGTTCGCTGAGCTTCACCGACCTGCTGGTCTACGGCCTGGTCTTCATGGTCCCCATCGCGCCGTTCGGCATCTTCGGCGGCGTCTTCCAGGCCTCCGGGGGCATGGTCGCGCTGGCCTACGTGGTCGGCGGGCTGGCCATGGCGTTCACCGCCGCGTCCTACTCCCAGATGTCGCGCGCGTTCCCGATGGCCGGATCGGTCTACACCTACGCCGGCCGCGGCATCGCGCGGCCGGTGGGCTTCATCGCCGGGTGGATGGTCCTGCTGGACTACCTGCTGATCCCCGGCCTGCTGTACCTGATCTCCGGTTTCGCCATGAACTCGATCGTGCCGGGCGTCCCCGTCTGGATCTGGGTCGTCGCGTTCGTCGTGCTGAACACGGTGGTCAACTACTTCGGCATCGAGTTCACCGCCCGCGTGAACAAGGTCGTGCTGGTCGCCGAGCTGGTCGTGCTGGCGGTCTTCCTGGTCGTGGGCGTCATCGCGCTGTCCTCCGGCGAGGGCCGCGGCTGGGACCTCACCCCGATCTACAACTCCGACACGTTCTCCCTGGAGCTGGTGTTCGGCGCGGTCTCCATCGCCGTGCTGAGCTTCCTGGGCTTCGACGCGATCTCCACGCTGGCCGAGGAGAACCGGGAGTCGGCGCGCTCGCTCGGCAAGGCGATGATCGGCGCGCTCGTGCTCGCCGGGACGCTGTTCGTCGTACAGACCTGGGTCGCCGCGCTGCTCGTGCCCGACCCGGACACGCTGATCGCCGAGGGCGACGCCGCCGGCACCGCCTTCTACGACGCCGCCGGGGTCGCCGGTGGCGCGTGGCTGGCCACGCTCACCGCCGTGGCCACCGCCATCGCCTGGGGCTTCGCCAACTCGCTGGTCGCCCAGGCCGCCACCTCCCGGCTGCTGTTCGCGATGGCCCGTGACCGCCAGCTGCCGGGCTTCCTGGCCACGGTGCACCCGGTCCGCCGCGTGCCGGTGAACGCCACGTTCCTGGTCGCCGCCATCTCGCTGGTGCTGGGCATCTACATGAGCACCCGCGACGACGGGATCACGCTGCTGTCGACCCTGGTCAACTTCGGCGCCCTGTCGGCCTTCCTGCTGCTGCACGTCTCGGTGGTCGTCCACTACGTCGGCCGGCTCGGCAGCCGGAACTGGTGGCTGCACCTGGTGGTGCCGGTCGTCGGGTTCGCGATCCTGGCCTACGTCGTCTACAACGCGCAGGTGGCCGCGCAGGAGCTCGGCTTCGTGTGGTTCGCGATCGGTGTCGCGCTGCTGGTCTTCCTGCTGGCCACCGGCCGCAAGCCCGAGCTGAAGACGGAGGAGAACCTGTGACCCTCGAGGTCGTCCCGCTCGACCCCGGACCGGGCCAGTACCGCTACACCTTCGGCGGAGCGCCGGAGCCACTGCTGCGGGTGCGGCCGGGCACCGTCGTCGAGCTCACCACCGAGGACTGCTTCGGCGGCCGGGTGACCGGCACCGGCGACCTGCCCAGCCAGGTCTGCGACTTCTCGCAGCTCAACCCGGTCACCGGCCCGATCCACGTGGAGGGCGCGGAGCCCGGCGACACGCTCGCCGTGCACTTCGTGGAGATCGCACCGGCCCGCGACTGGGCGGTGTCCACCACGTTCCCGCACTTCGGGGCGCTCACCGCCACGCACAGCACGGCCATGCTGCACGACCCCCTGGAGGAGGTCGTGTGGGTCTACGAGGTGGACCGGGAGCGGGGCACCTGCCTGTTCCGGCCGCGCCGCGGCGGCCCGGAGGTGGAACTCCCGCTCGACCCCATGCACGGCACTGTGGGCGTGGCGCCCGCCGGCGGCGAGGTCTTCGCCACCATCACGCCGGGGGCGCACGGCGGGAACATGGACACCCCGGAGCTGCGCGCCGGGACGACGGCGTACTTCGGCGTCAACGTGCCCGGTGCCCAGCTGGCCATCGGGGACGGGCACTGCCGGCAGGGCGAGGGCGAGGTGTGCGGCACAGCCGTCGAGGCGGCCATGCGCACGGTCGTCGTCGTCGACCTGATCAAGGGCGCGGGCACCCCGTGGCCGCGGCTGGAGACCGACGACTTCCTCATGTCGACCGGCTCGGCCCGGCCGCTGGAGGACGCCTACCGGGTGAGCCAGCACGACCTGGTCACCTGGGCCGCCGAGCTCACCGGGTGGGACACGCTAGACGCCTACCAGCTGGTGAGCCAGGCGGGTCTCGCGCCGGCCGGCAACGTCGTGGACACGAACTACACGATGGTCGCCAAGCTGGCCAAGCGGTACCTGGGCACCGAGGGTGTCCGCGTCGCCGACGGCGTGCACGACCGGCTGCGGCAGACCGGAGCGGCCTACCTGGCCCAGCGCTGAGGCGCACGGGTCGTCGCCGTGCCGGGAGGTCGGCACGGCGACGACCCGGCACCGCGAGCGGCCGGGTCAGGCGTGCGGCGGGAGCGCGGCGAGCAGGCGCACCGCGTCGGCGCTGGCGGCGGCGTCGTGCACGCGCACGCCCCACGCGCCGGCCCGCGCCGAGACCACCGTCGTCGCTCCCGTGGCGGCGTCCCGCCGGTCCGCCGGCCGGGGCTCGCCGTCGGCGTCGGCCAGGACCGCGCCGAGGAAGCGCTTGCGGGAGGCGCCGACGAGCAGCGGGAACCCCAGCGCGGTCAACTCCTCCAGGCGGGCCAGCAGCGCGAGGTCGTGCTCGGGCAGCTTGGCGAAACCCAGCCCCGGGTCGAGGACCAGCCGCTGCGGGTCGACCCCCGCGGCCAGCGCCGCGTCGACCCGGGCCAGCAGCTCCTCGCGCACCTGGGCCACGACGTCGCGGTACTCCGCACCGGCGTACATCTGCCGGCTCGGGCCCCGCCAGTGCGTCAGCACCCAGGGCACCCCTGTGGCTGCGACGACGTCGGCCATCGCCGGGTCCGCCAGCCCACCGCTGACGTCATTGACCAGCACGGCACCGGCGTCGACGGCTGCCTCGGCGACCGATGCGCGCATGGTGTCCACGCTGACCGCGATGCCGGCCGCCGCCAGCTCGGCGACGACCGGCCGCACCCGCCGGAGCTCCTCCGCCGCGTCCACCCGGCAGGCGCCGGGACGGGTCGACTCGCCGCCGACGTCGACGTAGTCGGCCCCGGCCGCCGCGAGGGCCAGGCCGTGCTCGACGGCCGCCGCGGGCGAGGACCAGAGCCCGCCGTCGGAGAACGAGTCGGGGGTGACGTTGAGGATGCCGACGACGACGCACCGCCCGTCCGGCGGGCGGACGATCGCCGGCGTCCGGACGACGGACGGCCGGGCGGTGGCCTTCATCAGCATCCGTCCGCTCCTCCTCGTCCGCCGGGCCGGCTCCGAGCAGCCGGGCTGGACTGCGACGCTAGGGCGACCGGTGCGCGCGGTGGATCCCGCGGATGACGTCCCCGGCGGCCCTCCCCCGTCGCGCGCGGCGTACGACGGATGACTCCGCCCGGACGCCCGTCGCCGCACCCCCGGGACCATCCGGGCCTCGACGTGCCCGTGGGGGCCCGCACCGCGACGGTGCGGACCCCCACGGGGGATCCGGTCAGGCCGGGAAGCCGACCGAGTGGGTGTCCATGAACTCCCGGAGACCCTCGATGCCCATCTCGCGACCGAAGCCGCTGTGGTTGAAGCCGCCGAAGGGCGCCCGCTCGTCGAGGAACGCCGCACCGTGGCAGTTGACGAAGGTGTAGCCGGTGCGCAGCCGCTTGCCGATGTCCGCCGCCCGGTCCATGTCCGCCGTCCACACCGAGGAGCACAGGCCCGACCAGGTGTCGTTGGCGCGAGCGACCGCGTCCTCGACGTCGTCGAACGGCAGGATCGGCAGGGTCGGCCCGAACTGCTCCTCACCGACGACGCGGGCGTCGTCGGACGGGTCGAGGACCAGGCTCGGCCTGAGGAAGTTGCCGACCGAGATGTCGGCGCCGTCCACCGCCTCGCCGAACTCGCGCACCTCCGCGCCGGACTCGCGCGCCTGCGCGAGCAGCTCCAGCACGTACTCCTTCTGCCGGCTCTGGTGCAGCGGGCCCATCGTGACGCCCTCGTCCAGGCCGTGGCCCAGGCGCGTGGCCGACAGCAGACCCGACAGCCCCTCCACGACCTCCTCGTACCGGGAGCGGTGCACGTAGAGCCGCTTGGTCGCCATGCAGATCTGGCCGGTGGAGTCGAAGGTGCCCCCGAACATCTTCTGCAGCGCCTCCGGGCCGAGGTCGGCGTCGGGCAGCACGATCGCCGGGTCGTTGCCGCCCAGCTCCAGGGCCACCCGGGTCAGCGACTCCGACGCCATGGCCATGATCCGCTTGCCGCCGCCGGGGCTGCCGGTGAAGCAGACCTTCTTCACCCGGTCGTCCTGGATCAGCGCGGAGCCGATCTCGGCGTCGTGCCCGGTCACCACGTTGAGCACGCCCGGCGGCAGCAGCTCGGCCATCTTCTGCACCGTGCGGGTCGTGGCCAGCGGGGTGGTCGGCGGCGGCTTGACCACCACGGTGTTCCCGGCCACGAGGGCGTACGGCAGCGACGCGCCCAGGATCGCCATCGGCCAGTTGAACGGCACGATGATCGTCACGACACCCAGCGGCAGGTAGGAGACCTCGGTCCGCCACGGCGGCGCCGGCAGCGTGACCGTCTCCCCCACCCGGTCCGCCAGCCCGGCGGCGAGCTGGCAGCGGTGGGCGAAGACGATGGAGTCGATGAACGACTCCATCCGGATCTTCCCGTTCTCGCGGGTCAGGATCTCCGCCGTCGCGTCGCGGTCGGCCTCGAGCGGGGCCAGCGCGGCGACGATCATCTCCGCCCGCTCCTGCGGCGTCCGGGCGGACCACGCCGGGAAGGCGCGGTGCGCCGCGGCGACGGCCTCCTCGGCCTGCTTGGCACTGGCCGCGCCCGCATAACCCACGACCGACCGGCCGTCGGACGGGTCGATCACCTGCAGGTGGTCATCCGTGCTGCGCACCTCGCCGGCGATGAACAGCTCGGTCCTGATCTCCGGTAGCTGATCCAGAGACACCATCGTTCTCTCCTCGGATAGGGATCGGAACCTGCGTCCGCAGGCCACGGGTGGGGGCGCCCCGGAGGGACGCGGCGACGGCCCGCGAGCGCGCGCTCACCGGGACCGTCCAGGGAGGTCCAGCCAGCCGGACGGCGTGACGACGGCGTCCACGGGCCGATCGTGCTCCTCCGCGGGCAGTTCGTCGACGACCTCGTCGTCGAACGCGAGCGTGACCAGGAGCGCGTCGGGGCGGGCGTGCACCAGCGCCCGGTCGTAGTAGCCGCCCCCGCGGCCGAGCCGGATGCCGGCCCGGTCGACGACCAGGGCCGGCACGACGACGACGTCGGCGGCACCGATCGCCGTGGCGTCGAGGCGGGGCCCTCCGGGCTCCATCAGGCCGAAGCGGCCGGGCTCGTGCCGGCCGGTGTCGACCGCCCAGTCCAGCTGCCGCCCCTGCGCCGGGACGACCGGGAGCAGCACCCGCGCGCCGAGGCCGGCGAACGCCGCGGGGATCCGGCCGTGCCCGGGCTCGGTGGGGTCGGGCACGAACGCCGCGAGCGTGCGGACCCCGGTGAGCCGGGCGACGAGCACGTCGGCGATCGCGTCGGCGGCCGCCGCCCGCTCGTTCTCCGGCCGGGCCACCCGGCGCGCCAGGAACCCCGCGCGCAGGGTCGCCTTCGCGGCGGCCGGGTCGTCGGTCACCGGCTCCCAGGCTCCCGGCCCCGCGCCGCGGCGCGGCAGGCTGCCGACGTGGTCGGCGGGGAACGGCGGACCGGACGCCTCCGCCCGCGGTGGGCCGGGGGCGGAGCTGTCAGTGAGGTCGGGCACCGCATCCTCCTTCGGTATCGGCAGCCGCGCCCGCAGCGGCATGCGGACATGCTGCCCGGCGCGCCGGTACCCGGCCACGGCAGCGGTGGCTGCCGTGGCCGGGCCCGGTCTCACCTTCGGACCGTCAGGGCTGGCGGAGCTCCATCCTGGTGCCGGCGACGCACTCGAAGTTGCTGCCGTCCCTCCAGTCGCCGAAACCCGTCCACTCGGCCACCAGCGGGTAGGCGCAGACCGGGCGGGTCACCCCGGCCTTGGCGGCGTCGAGGGTCGCCGGTGCCGTGCCGTTCTCCACCCACTCGACCAGGGCGCCGAAGCCGTTGGTCAGCTCAGGTCCGGCCCCGCCGCTGCAGTGGCCGACGCCCGGCGCCAGGAACAGCCGGGCGAAGTCGTCCGTCCCCTCGCCGAACCGCTCCTCCAGGCGCTCGTAGTAGTCGACCGTGCCCTTGACGGTGACGCCGAAGTCGGCTGCGCCGTGCCACATGAGCAGCTTGCCGCCGCTGTCGCGGAACGCCGAGAGGTCCGTGTCGCTGGCGCCCATCATGTCGCCGTACCGCTCGACGGCCAGGTCGAACAGCCCCTCGAACGACGCGTAGTCCAGGGTCCGCCAGTCGAACGACGGGTCGTCGGTCAGGAAGTACCTGATCCACCAGATGTCGTAGATGAACGGGTCCCCGACGAGCTGGCCCTGGTCGTCCAGCTTGGTGTTGTGCAGGCCCGCGTAGGGGGCGCCGTAGGGCAGGCCGTACCAGAGGAAGCGGCCGTCGGTGCCGCGTGGCCCCTCGTGGATGCGCTGCATGACCGCGACGTCCTTCGCCGTGATGGTGCCGCACGCCGTCTCGGTTCCGATGAGCGTGGTCAGGTCGAAGTCGCAGGCGAAGGGGTCGCCGATGACTCCGTCCACCACGCCGTCACCGACGGTGTCGCAGGCCGCGACCGCGGCCTTCAGCGCGGTCTCGAACTTGCAGGCGGGGACCGGGTTGTTCTCCTGGAGCATGACGATCTGGCCCCAGATCTGGCCGGTCTGCATCTCCGGGAAGTTGATGACCGGCGCGCCCGCGAAGATGCCGTCGAAGTCGTCCGGGTAATTCTGGGCCTCCATGAGGCCCTGCCGGCCACCGGTGGAGCAGCCGTTCCAGTACGAGTACTCCGGCGCCCGGCCGTAGAAGGTGGTGACGACGGACTTCGCGGCGACGGCCATGTCGTGGACGCCCTCGTGGCCGAAGTCCTCACGGCCGGTGTGGTTGGGGGTGCCGTCGGGGTTCAGCCCGAAGGTGCCGGAGCTGCCCACGTGCCCGGCGTCGGTGGCCGAGGCCGCGTAGCCCTGCTGGACCGCCCCGGCGAGGCGGCCGGGGTCGCCGCCGGAGAAGCCGCCGCCCCCGACGGCCTGGTACCGCCCGTTCCACGTGCGCTCGGGCATGTGCACCCAGACGGTCACCTTCCCGCCGTCCTCCGGGTCGGAGACGGTCAGGGTGACCTGGCACGTCGCCGGCGCCGTGCTGCTCGCCGGGACCGACGTCGCCTCCGTGACCGTCGCGTTCGCCGGCGCGAAGGCCCGTGCCTTGAGCGCCTCGCAGGCGATCGCCGGCCGATCCGGGTGGGGCGCCTGGGGGCTCTTCCCCCCGGGTGCCGCCTGCGCGGTCGGGGCGAGGAGCACGAGACTCGACGCAGTGGTGGCAAGGACGGTGAGCGTCGCGCGCGCATGTCCCGGACGTGGACGTGACCGCATGGGCGTTGTCTCCTCAGGTTCGGTGCAGCCGGCCGCCCGGCATCCGGCCGAACGACTGTGCGATGCCGGCGCTTCGCCACCGGCGACGCCATCCTCATACGGGGGTGTTCCAGGTCACAGGGCGTGATAGCCCATGCCGCCTGCGACATCTGTCTCGGACGGGTGGCCAACTCCCCACCGTCCTGTCGGACGCCGACGGGGAGCCATTCTGTGCCGGACCGGCAGCCGGGCCGCCACCGAACCGCACCGGGCAGCTGCCCGCGATACGGGCCCGCTCGACGACCGTCACGACGAGCTGCCGGACCCCTGGGGGCCGGCGTCAGTCGAGCGCGGCGGCGAGCCGGGGGTAGACCCGCCTGACGTTGTGCTCGAAGACGGCGGCGCGGGACTCCTCGTCCAGCGCCCCCCTCTCGAACGCGGCCTCCACGTACCGGCGGGTGTCGTCGTAGTGGTGCCCGGTGCGCTCGTCGACGCCGCGCACGGCCCCGACCATCTCCGACCCGAACAGGACGTTGCGGGTGTCGACCACGTCCAGCAGCAGGTCCAGGCCCGGCTGGTGGTAGACGCAGGTGTCGAAGAAGACGTTGCCCATGACGTTGGTCTCCACCGGCGGCCGCCCGAGCATGTCGGCCAGCCCCCGGTACCGGCCCCAGTGGTAGGGCACCGCTCCCCCACCGTGCGGGATCACCAGGCGCAGGTCCGGGAGATCGGTGAACAGGTCGCCCTGGAGCAGCTGCATGAACGCGGTGGTGTCGGCGTTGATGTAGTACGCACCGGTCGCGTGGAAGACCGGGGTGGCCGACGCCGAGACGTGCACCATCGCCGGCACGTCGAGCTCGACCATGGCCTCGTAGAACGGGTACCAGCTCCGGTCGGTCAGCGCCGGCGACGTCCAGTGGCCACCGCTGGGGTCGGGGTTGAGGTTGCAGCCGACGAAGCCGAGCTGCTCCACGCAGCGGCGCAGCTCGTCGATCGACCCGGTGATGCCCGTGCCCGGGGACTGGGGCAGCTGCGCGACGCCGACGAAGCGGTCGGGGAACAGCGTGGTGACCCGGTGGACGAGGTCGTTGCACCGGCGGGCCCACTCCAGGCTGACCGCCGCGTCGCCGACGTGGTGGGCCATCGCCGAGGCGCGGGGCGAGAAGAGCGTGACGTCGATGCCGCGCTCGTCCATCAGCCGCAGCTGACTGGTCTCGATCGTCTCCCGGATCTCGTCGTCGCTGATCGACGGGTACGCCGGCGGCGTGGTCCCCGCCTTCCACGCCGACACCTGCTCCTCGCGCCACGCGGTGTGCGCGGCGGGGGCGGTCGTGTAGTGCCCGTGGCAGTCGATGATCACGTCGTCCCCTTGTCGGCGGCGTCCCGGAGCTCGACCAGGAGGTCGCGGGCGGCGGGGGCGACGCGGGCGGGCACCCCCAGCTCCTGCAGCTGCTCGGTGGCCGCGGCCATCTCGTCGGCCCGTCGCCCGGCGTGCGTGTAGGTGCCGTCGACGAGCCGGTCCAGCGTGCGCTCGTCGAACCCGGCCAGCTCGGCGGCGATGTTGCCGCGCAGCCAGTCGGCGCAGCCGGCCGCCTCGGCGCCGCGCAGCGCCTCGACCACGGCTGCGGCCAGGCCCTTGTAGAAGACGCTGCGCAGCAGCTTGCGGGAGATCGCCGTCCCGACCGGACCGTCCTGCAGGGTCACCTCGGCGCCCAGCCCGGAGAGCAGCTCGAGGAACCGGCCGGCGCCGTCGCCGCAGACGAGCATCGGCGTGCGCAGGCCCTTGTCCGGCACCGGCGACATGAGGGCGACGTCGACCACCCGCACGTCGTGCGCCGCGGCCCGCTCCGCCAGGGCGACCTTGGCCCCGGGGCTCGCGGTGTTCAGGTCGGCCCACAGGGTGTCCGGGCGCAGCCCGGTCAGTGCGTTCTCCAGCGCCGTCATGGCGTCGTGCGAGCTGTTGACGCTGAGGACGACGTCGGCGCCGGCCACCGCCTCCGCCTCGGAACCGCAGCGGGCGACGCCGTCCACGGTCAGGCCCAGCGGGTCGTACCCCCGGACGTCCGCGCCCACGGCGACCAGGTCGCGGGCGATCTCCGACCCGGCCTCGCCCAGCCCGAGGACGGCGACGACCGGGGTCACTCCTGGCCCTCGACCGGCGGCGTGCCGTGGGTGTGGAACGTGGAGATGGTCTGCAGGCCCCAGGCCTGGCCCTTGGCCCGCTCGGCCTCCGACCAGTCGACCGGCTGCCAGTCCGGCGCGAGCACCAGCCGGGCGGCGGGGTTGTCCAGCTCGATCCGGTTGCCGGCCGGCTCCCAGACGTAGAGGAAGAAGCTCTGCTGGATGGTGTGCTTGTGCGGTCCGGTCTCGATGTGGACGCCGTGCTCCAGGGCCAGGTCGGCGGCCCGGATGATGTCGTCCCGGCTGTCGACTGCGAAGGAGATGTGGTGCAGCCGGCCCGAGGTACCGGTCCGGTCCTTGGTCCAGACCGCGTTGTAGCCCTGGTTGGTGAACGTGGTCCAGGTGCCGGCGATCTCACCGCTGTCGAGCACGATCTGCTCGGTGGTCATCGCGCCGAGGGTGTCGACGAAGAAGTCGCGGTTCTCCTTCGGGTTCACACCGAGGTAGTTGATGTGGTCGATCCGGCGGACGCCGACCCCGCGGCCGGGGTAGGCCTGCGCCTGGTTCTTCAGCGCCGGCTTGAGGTCACCCTCCGGCCGGTACCACTCGGTCTCGTAGTAGACGCCCATCTCGTGGCCGTCGGGGTCGGTGAAGACGTAGACCGGCCCGTAGCCGGGGTCGCCGTCCTGCCAGCCCCTGCCGAGGCCGGTCGCTTCGATGGCCGCCACCCGGCGCTGGAGGGCCTCGGGCGTGCTGGCCCGGAAGTTCGTGCGACCCACGCCCGGCTGCGGGGCGGCGGTGAGCTTGATGGTGGTGTTCTCGTAGTCGTCCCAGGCGCGCAGGAACACCGAGTCGCCGGAGGAGCCGTTCTCGGTCATCCCCAGGTACCGCACGAAGAAGTCGAGGCTCTCCTCCGGCTTGTGCGTGAGCAGCTCGATGTGGGCGAGGTGCGCGATGTCGTGCAGGGGTGGCACGGGCACTCCTAGGAGTCGGGGGCGGAAGGTTCGGTGGCGTCGTCCGGAGGCTCGTCCCGGCCCCGCGAGGGGACGGGGTGTCTCCTCAGCGCGGGAACGCTGTCCCGTCGAAGAGCTTGCGGGCGGTGCGCACGACCGCGGACCGGACGGCGCGCGGCGGTGTGGTCGAGGCGTCGACGACGACGTCGACGAGCAGGTGCCCCGTCGGGTGCTCGACGTCGACCTGCGAGGTGTCCGTCGGCCAGGCGCTGGTCAGCTCGTGGCCGACCGCGCCGGGCAGGCGCATCCCGGTGACCACGCTGACCGCGCCGAGCACGCCGATCGAGGAGTGCGGCTGGACCGGGATGAAGGAGCGGGTGCACACCTGCCCGCCGTCGCGGGGCGCGGCCAGCAGCACGGTCTTGGGCACCGACGCGGTGGCGACGTCGCCCATGCCCATCAGCTGGGCGGCCTTGCGGCGGAAGGTGTCGACCCGCTCGAGCAGGGCCGCGTCGGCGGCCAGCTCCTCGTGCGACTCGTAGCCGGTCAGCCCGAACGCCTCGGCGAGGGCGAGGACGACGGGCATGCCGTTGTCGACGCAGGTGACCTCGATGCCCTCGACGGTGTCGCGGACGTGCCCGGTGGGCAGCAGCGCCCCGGTCGCCGAACCCTCCGTGTCGGTGAAGCCCAGCACCACCGGCGCCGCCGTGCCGGGCACCCCGGCGATCGCCACGTCGCCGCGGTACTCGACCCGGCCCTCCGGCGTCGGGAAGGTGGCGACGGCGACGCTCCCGGAGTTGACCATCCGGATGCGCACGCTGGTCTCGTCGCCGGCGGCCGGGACCAGGCCGCGCTCGACGGCGAAGGGCCCCACCCCGGCCAGGATGTTGCCGCAGTTCTGCCGGTCGCTGACCGTCGCCTCGTCGACGCCGAGCTGGAGGAACAGGTAGTCGACGTCGACCTCCGGGTCCTCGGACCGGGAGACCACCGCGACCTTGCTGGTGAGCGTGGTGCCGCCGCCGAGGCCGTCGATCTGCCGCGGGTCGGGCGTGCCCATGAGCCGCAGCAGCAGGTCGTCGCGCTCGGCCGGGTCGGCCGGCAGGTGCTCCGCCTCGAAGTACAGGCCGCGGGAGGTACCGGCGCGCAGCATCGTGCAGCGGACGCCGCCGTCGTCGTAGCTCACCTCTCTCCCTCCGCGTACTTCTCGTACGGCACGTACTCGATGCCGAAGTCCGCGAGGCGGTCGCGCAGGCCGTAGCGGTCCAGCCCGAGCTCGCCCGCCTGGAAGGCGGCGCGGCTGGCGGCCTCCTTGTCCAGCCGAGCCTGCGACGAGGTGAGCGCGCGCGGCACGTCGGCGCGGGGCACCACCATCACGCCGTCGTCGTCGGCGACCACGACGTCGCCCGGGTGGACCGTCTGGCCGCCGACGACCACCGGCACGTTCACCGCGCCGGCCGTGGCCTTCACCGAGCCCTGGGCGCTCACCGCCCGCGACCAGGCCGGGAAGCCCATCTCGCGCAGCTCGGCGACGTCGCGCACGCCGCTGGCCAGCACCACGCCGCGCACCCCGCGCTGGGCCAGGGCGGTGGCGAACAGCTCGCCGAACAACCCGTCGCTGGACGGGGAGTTGGTGGCGACGACGAGCACGTCGCCCGGCCGGCACTGCTCCACCGCCACGTGGATCATGAGGTTGTCGCCGGGCCAGCAGAGGACGGTGACCGCGGTGCCGCCGATCCGCGCACCGGACCATGCCGGGCGGAACTCGGGCCCCAGGTAGCCGACCCGGCCCAGCGCCTCGTGGACGGTGGCGACGCCGTACTCGCCGAGCTGCTGGGCATCTCCGACGTCCGCACGCGGCGGATCGGTGACGACGACGTTCCTCATGCTGCTCCTCCGGACGGGTGGGGCTCGGACAGCGCGGCGATGACGCTGCCGAGGTGGGCGGCTACCGCGGCCTCGGCCCGCTCGGGATCGCGGGCGGAGATCGCGTCGACCAGGGCGGTGAGCCCGCCGAGGCTCACCCGGGGACGGCCGGGCCGCAGCGAGAGCCGGAACTGGTGGCGGACCAGCTGCGCCTGCAGCCGGCCGACCATGTCCGCCGCGATCGGGTGGCGGGCAGCCTCGGCGACCATGCCGTACAGCTGCTGGATGAGCTGCGAGTACTTCTGGACGTCGCCGGAGTCGACCGCCGCCGTCATCGTGTGCAGGTGGGCGCGGAGCCGGTCGACCTCGGCGTCGGTGATCCGCTCGGCCGCCTTGCGGGCCAGCAGGCCCTCGAGCGGGAGCCGGCACTCGGTGATCTCGATGGCCTCCTCGGCGGAGACGATCCGTACCCGCGCCCCCTTGTTCGGGATCCGCTCGACGAGACCCTCCGCGGCCAGCACGTCGATCGCCTGCCGCACGGCACTGCGGCTGACGCCGGTCAGGGTGACGAGCTCGGCCTCGACCAGCCGGTATCCGGGCGGCATGTCACCGCGGGAGATCGCGACCCGGAGGGCGCGCTCCGCCATTTCCTGAGCCGCGGACGCCATGGGCGCACGTTAATCCACCCGGGCGGGATTGCCAACGATTCTGCATGCAATCGTCGCGCCCCTCGGCCGGCACGGGCGAGGCGCCGCGGGCACCGCCACCGCCGGCGTTCCGACGCGGGGCCGGATCAGGCCGCGGCCGGCTCAAGGAGCAGTGCGTCGATGACGTCCTGCAGGTGCGCCCGGGCGGCGGACTCGGCTCGGTCGGCCGCGCGCTCCACGACGGCGTCGACGACGCGCGTCAGCCCGGCGAGCGACTGCCGGGCCTGCCCCGGACGCAGCAGCAGCTGGAACTCGTGCCGCACCATCCGCCCTTCCAACTGCTCGACCAGCGCCGACGCCCTGGGCTGGGACGCCAGCTCCCGCAGGAGCCGGTGGTGCTCCCGCACCAGCGCCGAGTACTCGAGCAGCTCCTGCTCGGCCCCGGCCCGACGCATCCGCCGGAGGTTGTCGCGCAGGGAGTCGGTCCGGCCGGCGGTCGCGTGCTGCGCCGCCTTGCGGGCGAGCAGCCCGTCGAGGACCTGCCGGCACTCCAGGACGGCCACCGCCTCGGCGGTGGAGACGACCCGGACCCGCGCCCCGCGGTTCGGGATCCGCTCGACCAGGCCCTCGGTGATCAGCACGTCCAGGGCGAGCCGGGCGCTGTTGCGGGTCACGCCGTACCGCTCCCCCAGCTCGGGCTCGACCAGCCACTGCCCCGGGACGACGACCCCGCGCACGATCTCCTCGCGCAGCCGCTGCTCGGCGAGGCGCTTGGCGTGCGCGCCGCGGAGCAGGTGTGCGCTCTCCCCCGTCGTGTGCGCCACCGGCCCACCGTAGGGACCGCGGGCCGGGGATCTCAACAGATGCGACCCTTCCGGTACGCCGACGTCCCCCTGCCGGGTGCCCCGACGCACCGGCGGGGCGCCGGGACGGAGGGGCGACCCGTCCTTGGACTAGCCGCCCCTCCGCGTCACGACGAGGTCACCCGAAGGACTCGACCGTGTCGTAGCCCTTGCCGTTGAACTTCTGCACGTTCAGCGTCGAGACGGCCGGCTGGCCCTCCTCGCTGGTGTTCACAGCGGTGCCCTCCAGCATGAGCGGGGCCTGGAAGTCCTCGATGGAGCGCAGCGCCTCCATGAAGTTCTCCCGGGTCGGCTCGGTCATCTCGCCGAACGCCTGCTCCAGCGTCGCGCCGATCATCCAGCTCCACTGGCAGTGCGGGAAGGCCGGCGGGTCCGGGTAGTCGCCGTGCTCCTTGAGCGCCGCCAGGTACTCCACGACGTCCTCGTCCTGGGCGAAGGCCGGGCTCTGCGGCGCCTTCGCGAAGGAGACGGAGTAGATGCCGGGGTAGGCCGCCGCGCCGCCGGGCTCCAGGATCGCCCCGGGGCTCGAGGTGTTCGAGGGCAGGAACCAGCTGGGCTTCCAGTTGAGCTGCTGCGCCTTCTGCAGCGAGGCGATCATCAGCGGGGTCACCGACATCGCGTTGAAGAAGATGTCGGCGCCGCTGCTGGCGAGCTCGGTGATCTGCGCGTCGACGGAGGTGTCGGTCGCCTCGTAGGTCAGCTCGTCGACGATCTCGATGTTGTCCGCGCCCTCGATGGCCGACTTGAAGCCCTCGACGTAGCCCTCGCCGTAGTCGTCGTTCTGCGACAGGATCGCGACCTTGTGCTCCTCGCTCGAGGTGGCGAGCAGCTCGCCGAAGGCCTCGCCCTCGTTCTGGTAGATCGGCACGAAGCCGAGCTGCCAGGGGCTCTCCTCGGTGTCGCTGAACAGCGGGTCGCCGGTCATGATCAGGACCTGCGGCACCTCGTCGGCGATCGCCGCGTCACGCCACGCACGGTTGGTCGGCGTCCCGAGGCCCGCGGTCATCGCGAAGACGTCGTTCTTGAGCTGGTCGTAGTTGGCCTTCGCCTGCTGCGGGTCGTAGGTGTCGTCCAGCGCCCGGATGTCGACGGTGCGGGTCTTCCCGTCGCCGAACTCGACGCCGCCCTCGGCGTTCTTCGCGCCGAAGTAGGCCTTGACGCCGGCGACGGTGCAGGTGCCCGGCCCGGCGGTGGCGCCGCTGAGCGGCGTGGTGACGCCGAGCGTGACCGAGTCGTCGGTGATGCCGGGGCTGGCCGAGCCACCGCCGCCACCGCCGCCACCGCCGCCTTCACGACCGCAGGCCGTGAGGGTCAGCGCGAGCGCCGAGACGACAGCGACACCGCGGGCAGTCCGCGATCGAAAGTGCGTGTTCATGCGGGACCTTGCCTCTCTCTCTCAGATCCCTCCGCCGCGGTGCCCGACCCTGCGGTCGACGACGGAGTGGTTGGTGGCGCGCCGACTCCGCGGTCGGCGCCGGAGCGCCGGCGGCCGCGGGTGAGGGCGCGGGGAAGCGACGCGAGGCCGCCGGGGAGGACGAACAGGACGAGCAGCAGGACGGCGCCCTGCAGCAACGCCGTGAGGCTGGCGTCGACCGCGTTCGTCAGCTGGGGGACGAGCACGTACCAGGCGCCACCGAGGATCGAGCCCACGATGCTCCCGGCGCCGCCGATCACCATCGCGGCGAGCAGCTCGATCGAGTGCCCGAAGCTCATGGTCTCCGGCGAGGTGTACTGGACGACGAGCATGTACAGGAAGCCGCTCACGCCGCCGATGAGGGAGGCGATCGTGAACGCCAGCACCTTGTACCGGTACGGCGAGATGCCCATGGAGGACGCGACGTTCTCGTTGCCCTTCACGATGGCGAAGGCCCGGCCGTACTTGCCGCGCACGAGGTAGCGGGTCAGCAGGAAGACGATGCCGCCGATGACCAGCACGATGTACAGCTGCCACTGGTCGTCGTAGAGCCCGGTCCACTCCGGGTTGTCGGCGAAGCGCGCCGACAGACCCTGGGAACCGCCGGTGAACTCGCTCAGCCGCTTGGCGAGCGGGACGCCGACGATGGGCAGCGCGACGGTGACCATCGCGATCGCCAGCCCGCCCAGGCGTGCCGCGGCGAGCGCCACGATCAGCCCCGCGACGGCGGGGATCAGGCAGGCGAGCACGAAGACCAGGACGATGTTCCAGTCGTTCTGGACGCCGTACGCCGTGACGTACGCGCCGACGCCGAGGAAGAAGATCTGCCCCAGCGACACCTGCCCCGTGTAACCCATCACGACGTTGAGACCGAGCACCGCGACGGCGAAGACGCCGATGCGGGCGATCGTCTCGTTGGCGAACTCCGGCAGCACCAGGGGCAGCACGGCGAGCACGAGGGCGAGCACCAGCGGGGCCGCCATGCGCACCCACCGACGCTGCCGGAAGGACGGAGCCGCCGCGGCGGGGGCGGCCGCGGACCGGGACGAGGTGGAGAGGGACGAGGCGGAGGCCATCACACGCGCACCACGGTTTTCCGGCCGAACAGGCCCTGAGGTCGGACGATGAGCACGACGAAGAGGAGGATGAACGGCACGGCGATCTTCAGGTCGTGCCCGATGAACGGCACGTACACCGCGGCCAGGTTCTCCAGGATGCCGATGATCCAGGCCGCGACGACGACGCCGACGGGGCTGGTGAGGCCGCCCAGGATGACGGCGGCCAGCGCGTACACGAGGGCGTTGTCGAGCATGCCCGGCGTCAGCGTGAGCTGCGGTGCGACGAGCGCCCCGGCCACGGCCCCCAGCACCGCCGCCAGGCCCCAGCCGACCATCAGGAGACGGCCGACGGGCAGTCCGGAGAAGGCCGCGGACTGCGGGTTGATCGCGACCGCCCGCAGCGCCAGGCCGAGCTTGGTGCCCACGAAGAGCGCCTGCAGCAGGACCATGGCCACGACGATGACGACCGTCGTCCCGATCGACCGGATGCTGACCGAGACCCCCAGGAACGACACGGTGTCGAGGGGGAACAGCGACGGGAACTGCTGGTTGTTGTACGTCCAGAGCCACCCGGCGATACCGGTGATCAGCGTGAGCAGGCCGATCGTGACCACGACGGCGGTGTCGGGGTCGCCACGCTCGAAGCGCCGCATCAGCCAGCGCTCGACGACCGCACCGAGGGCGAAGGAGAAGACGATCGACAGCAGGATCGCGACGATCAGCGGCACGCCCTGGTTCGTCAGGTACCACGCGAAGTACGCCGCGAGGACCGCCATGCCGCCCTGCGCGAAGTTGATCAGCCCCGTCGCCGAGTGGACGAGCACGATCGCGAGGGCGAGGGCCGCGTAGACGGAGCCGGTGGACAGGCCGTCGATGACGAGTTGGATGAAGGTCCCCATGTCACCCTCCCAGGTAGGCGCGACGGATCTCGTCCATGCCCTTGAGCTCGGCAGTCGTGCCGGTGAGCACGTTCCGCCCGGTCTCCAGGACCGTGGCGCCGTCGACGAGGGTGAAGGCGAGATTGGCGTTCTGCTCGACCACGAGCATCGCGATGCCGGACTCGCTGCGCAGGCGCCGGATGGCGTCGTAGACGTTCTTCGCCGTGCTCGGCGCGAGGCCGAGCGAGGCCTCGTCGAGCAGCAGCAACCGGGGCTTGGACATGATGGCCCGGGCCACCGCGAGCATCTGCTGCTCGCCGCCGGACAGCGCCGACGCGTTCGACCCGATGCGTTCCTGCAGGTTGGGGAACAGGTCGAGGCAGTAGTCGATGTCCTCGTCGATGCCCTTGCGGTCGTTGCGCAGGTACGCGCCGACCCGCAGGTTCTCCCGGACGGACAGGTCACCGAACGTGCCGCGCCCCTCGGGCACGTGCGCGATGCCGAGGGCAGCGACCTGGTCGGGCCGCAGACCGCGGATGTCCTTGCCGTCGAAGGTGATGCGGCCGCCGGTGCGGACGGTGGCACTGATCGCGCGGAGGGTCGTGGTCTTGCCGGCGCCGTTCGCGCCGAGGATCCCGAACGCGCCGTTCTCCGGAACGCTCAGCGATACCCCCTCCAGCACCTGGACGGGGCCGTAGGACGCGGTCACGTCCTCCAGCTCAAGCAGCGTCATCCGCGGCGTCCTTTCCGATGTAGGCCTCGATGACCCGGGGGTCGGACTGCGCCTCGGCGGCCGACCCCTCCATGAGCTTCGCGCCGTGGTCGAGCACGACGACGCGGTCGGTGAGGGCGGCGATCAGGCCCATGTGGTGCTCGACGATGACGACGGTGATGTCGTCCTCCGCGCGCAGCCGCCGGACCGTCGCGATCAGCGTCTCCACCTCGGTGTGCGGGAGGCCGGCGGCGGGCTCGTCGAGGAGGAGCAGCTTCGGCTTCATGAGCAGCGCGCGGCACAGCTCGACGCCCTTGTGGAGGCCGTGGGACAGCTCGTCGGCCGGCAGGTGGGCGGCCCATCCCAGGTCGTTGCGTTCCAGGAGCTCGAGCGCCTCGGCGCGCAGCTCCTTCTCCGCACGCCGGGTGCGCGGCGTCCGCACCGCCCACTCCAGCGCTCCGCCGGGCAGCCGGGAGTGCGCACCGAGCAGCACGTTCTCCAGCACCGTCTCGTGCAGCTGCAGCGCAGGGTGCTGGAACGTGCGGGCCAGGCCGTGGCCGGCGAGGGTGGCCGGGCGCGCGCCCTGCACCTCCGCGCCGTCGATCCGCACGACGCCCGAGGTCGGCTTGTAGTGCCCGCTGATGCAGTTGAACAGCGACGTCTTCCCCGCCCCGTTGGGGCCGACCAGCCCGAAGATCTGGCCCGGCTCGACGGTGAAGCTCACCTCCTGCAGCACTTTGATGCCGCCGAATTGCAGGCTCACGTCCTGCAGGGTCAGCTCAGCCGCCATTGACGTCTCTCCCGCCGTCGCCGCGATGTTCCGGGTGGGTCCCAGCCCGCCGGGGAACCTACGGACCCGACGTGAGATTGACAACGATTTTGGCGGGAAAGTTGCAGGGCCGTCACCAACGGATGTCCGGACGCCGGCTCCGCACGACGGTGCAGCACCGAGCTCCCGGTACACCGTCGCCACGCTCGTCACGGGGTCCGCTCGCCCCGTGGCAGCCCCAGGGCTCCCACCGCCACGAGACCCGCCAGGCCGACCAGGACGGCGGACTGGGCAGCCCCCTGACCGAGGGCCGTTCCCACCGCCACGACCAGCGGCGGACCGAGCAGCTGCCCCACGCCCGACCCCTGGGTCACCAGGCCGATGGCCGCACCGGCCGAGCCGGTACCCGCGGAGACGGCGGCCAGGCCGGCGAAGAGGGCCGAGGGCACCAGGCCCGCGACGAACGAGAACGCCATCGCCGAGGCGACCCGCAGGGCCGGCGGCAGCGCCGGGTCGAGCGCCCCCCACACGGTCACGGCCATGCCGACGCACCCGGTGAGAATGACCCATCGCAGCGGGGCTCCCCGGTGCAGCAGGTACGCGCCGAGGAGGTTGGCGGGTGCGTTCACCAGGAAGACGACGGCCCCCAGCACACCCGCGGCGGCCACGGAGAGCCCCTCGTCGGCGACGAGCGCGCTCGGCAGCAGCCCGACCACGGCCAGGTACTGCGCGGCGTAGAGGCCGAAGGCGACGGTGATGATCACGACCGACGGCGAGCGGATCGCCCCCAGCAGCCCGCCCAGCGACGGCCGCCGGCGCTCCGCGGAGGACGGCACCCAGCGCACCACGGCCAGCAGCACGACCGCCGCCAGGCAGGCGTCGGCGACCGACGCCCCCCGCCAGCCCACCAGGCCGATCGCGGGAGGGATGAGGAGCGCGGCCAGTCCTGAACCCACCGGCATGTAGGCACCCCACCCGCCGGCGACGAGCCGCCGGTGCGCCGGGCCGGACACCTCCGCGAGGAGGGGCGGCGCCGCGAGGATCACCATCACGAGCCCGAGACCCTCCCCCACCCGGGCCACCAGCAGGCCCGCCAGCGAGTCGACCGCAGCACCGCCCAGGTCGGCGACGACGATCGCGAGCAGGCCCAGCCGTACCTGCCGGCCGAACCCCACCGTCTGCCCCAGCCAACCCAGGAGGACACCGGCGGCCGCGCTCAGCAGGCTCACCGTGGAGAGGTACCAGGCCGCGGTGGTCGAGCTGAGCCCGAACTCGTCCTGGAGCACCGGGAGCGCCGCCGCGGCGCCACCGATCTGCGCGGCGGCGACCACCCCGGCGCCCATGAGGCCGGCCACGGCGCTCCACGACGTCGGCGCAGGGTCCGTCCCGGCCGCGAGCCGACCCCCCGGGCCGACCGGCCGTCGCGTCATCGCCTACCTCCTCCGTGGTCCGGACGCGGCCAATGTCGCCGATCCGAGCGCCGTCGTCGCTGCGGGAACCGCGGAGGGCCTGACTAATACGTCAAATGACCCGGGCGCCCCGTCATCCGACTCAGGCCGAGCGGCCGTATCGGCCGGGGCAGGGTGACGGATGCATGTGTCCTGGCACACCTCTGCGGCCCTACGCTGCAGGAGACCGGATGACACGCACTCGTCCGCCGGTGGATAGGCGGACCACATCCCGGACGAGGGGAGCCTCCACCGACTCCGGAGCTCGACGCTCCCCGGCCGGATCGCCCCCGCGAGCCGACCACCGGCCACCAGGCCATGGGCCGGCCCTCCCGGCCCGCAGAAGTGACACCCGACGAGAACGGACGGACATGACCGCGAAGAACCTGCAGGAGCTCCTCGACCAGAAGGGCGACACCGTCGGCCTGCTGCGCAACTCCCAGCTGGGCACCTACATCTACCCGGTGGTCCCCTCGGAGTTCACCAACTGGCGCCGCGAGCAGAAGGCGTGGCAGCAGACCGCCGTGCTCTTCGACCAGTCGCACCACATGTTCAACCTGTTCATGAAGGGCCCGGACGCCCTCAAGCTGATCTCCGACACCGGCATCAACAGCGTGGCCAACTTCCCGGTGAACATGGCCAAGCAGTTCGTCCCGGTCACCCCCGCCGGCAACGTCATCGGTGACGGCATCCTCTTCCACCTCGACGAGGACGAGTACGTCTACGTCGGCCGCGCGCCCGGCGCCAGCTGGCTGCAGTTCCAGGGTGAGACCGGCGGGTACGACGTCGAGATCCGCAACGACCCCCGTTCGCCGTCGCGGCCCTACGGCAAGGCCGTCACCCGCGACCTGTGGCGCTTCCAGATCCAGGGCCCCCGCGCCTGGGAGATCATCGAGAAGCTCAACGGCGGCACGGTCGAGCAGCTCAAGTTCTTCCGCATGGGCGAGATGACGATCGCCGGCGAGCGCGTGCGCACGCTGCGCCACGGCATGGCCGGCGCGCCGGGCCTGGAGATCTGGGGCCCGTACGAGAGCTACGACCGGATCCGGGAGGCCATCCTCGAGGCCGGTCGCGAGTTCGGCATGGAGCCCGTCGGCTCCCGCGCCTACTCCACCAACACCCTCGAGTCCGGCTGGATCCCCTCGCCGCTGCCCGCCATCTACACCGGGGAGGAGCTGCGCCCCTACCGCGAGTGGCTCGGCGCCGACAGCTACGAGGCCACCAACGCCATCGCCGGCAGCTTCGTGTCCGACGACATCGAGGACTACTACACCAACCCGTGGGAGCTCGGTTACGGCTCCTTCGTGAAGTTCGACCACGACTTCATCGGCCGGGACGCCCTCGAGGCCCTGGACAAGGACGCCCAGCGCCGCAAGGTCACCCTGGAGTGGAACTCCGAGGACCTCGCCACGCTGCTCGCCTCCCCGGTCGAGGGCGCCAAGTACCAGTTCTTCGACCTGCCGAACGCCAACTACGGGTCGTCGAACTTCGACCGGGTGATCGACGCCGACGGCACCGACCTCGGCGTCTCCATGTTCACCGGCATCTCGGCGAACGAGCAGAAGGGGCTGTCGCTGGCCACCATCAGCCCCGACGTGCCGCACGGCGCCGAGGTCAAGGTGGTCTGGGGCGAGCCCGGCGGCGGCAGCGAGAAGACCACCGTCGAGCCGCACGAGCAGTTCGAGGTCCGCGCGATCGTCAGCCCGGTCCCCTACGCCAAGATGGCGCGGGAGACCTACCAGGGCGGCTGGCGCACCGTCGGCAAGGCCTGATCCCTCAGGCTTCGGGCCGGGTCCCGACCGCAGGACGTCCTGCGGTCGGGGCCCGGCCCTCCTTGCACCTCCGACGGGCTACCAGAGCACGCCGGGGTTGAGGATGCCCAGCGGGTCCAGGGCGTTGCGGACCCGCTGCCCGAGCTCCATGACGTCCGGTCCCAGCTGGGCGGGCAGCGCCGAGCGCTTGGTCCGCCCGACCCCGTGCTCCCCGGTGATGGTGCCGCCGCAGTCGAGCGCCACCTGCAGGATCGCGGCGAACGCCGCCTCCGCACGTCGGCGGCCCTCCTGGTCGCCCGGCACGTGGACGATGGCCGGGTGCAGGTTGCCGTCCCCTGCATGCGCGAAGACCGGGATCTCCACCTGGTGCTCGCGCGCGATGGCCCCGATCCGCTCCATCGCGGTGGGCAGCCGGTCCACCGGCACGCAGATGTCCTCGGCCAGGACCGAGCCGCGGGCGTCGATCGCCGGCCCCGCGGCGCGGCGCGCCTCCAGGAACATGTCCCCCTCGGCCGGGTCGTCGGTGGCGAACACGCTGCGCGCCCCGGCCTCCTCGCAGCACCCCGCCATGACGGTGATCTCGTCCGTCCGCGCCGCGCCGGGCGCATCGGACTGCGCCACCAGGAGTGCGCCGGCCTCGCGGTCCAGGCCCATGGGCTGGAAGTCCTCCACCGCACCGATCGAGGCGGCGTCCATGAGCTCCAGCATCGCCGGGCGTACGCGCGCTCCCATGGCGACCACGGCCCACGCCGCGTCCCGGAGGTCGTCGAAGTAGGCCACCAGGGTCGCCGCCGGGCTCGGTGACGGGAGCAGCCGCAGGACCACCCGGGTGATCACGCCGAGGGTGCCTTCGCTGCCGACGAAGAGCTTCAGCAGCGGCAGTCCGGCGACGTCCTTGACGGTGCGGCCGCCGAGCGTGACCAGGCGTCCGTCGGCCAGCACGACGTCGAGACCCAGCACGTAGTCGCTCGTCACCCCGTACTTCACACAGCAGATGCCCCCGGCATCGGTGGCCACGTTGCCCCCGATCGAGGAGATCCGGAACGAACCCGGGTCCGGGGGGTACCAGAGCCCGTGTGGGGCGGCGGCATCCTTGACGGCAGCGTTGAAGGCTCCCGGCTCGACGACGGCGGTGCGGGTCGTCGGGTCGATCTCGATCCCGGTCATCCGCTCGGTGCTCAGCACCAGGCAGCCGTCCACCGCCGTCGCCCCCCCGGCCAGGCTGGTCCCCGCCCCGCGCGGCACGACCGGCACCCGGTGCTCCGCGGCCCAGCGGATCGTGGCCTGCACGTCCGCGGCCGAGCCGGCCCGCACGACGGCCAGCGGGGTCCCCGCGTCCGGCAACCGGGTCCAGTCGTGCCGATAGGCCTCCGTCGACGCCGGATCGGACAGCAGCGCTCCCGCCGTGAGCATCGTCCCCAACGACTCGATGCCAGGACCGCCGGTCACCGGGGAGCTCATGCCTCACGGAACCAGCCCCGGCCCGCCTGGCGCAAGCGACGGTGCGCCGGGGCAGGATGCTCGCGTGGGTCTGAACCGAGCGGTGAACCTGGCGGACGTCCGCGAGGCCGCGCGCCGGCGGCTGCCCCGTCCCGTGTTCGACACGATCGACGGGGGCGCGGACGACGAGAGGACCATGCGGCGGAACGAGGCCGCCTTCGAGGACCTGCTGATCAGTCCGCGACCGTTCGCCGACGTCGCCACCCGGAGCACGGCCACGACCGTCCTGGGCCGGTCGGTGTCGACCCCCGTGCTGCTCGCCCCGACCGGGGGCGCCCGGGTGGCTCACCGGCATGCCGAGCTGGCGGTGGCCGCCGCAGCCGCCACCCGGGACACGGTCTACGTGCAGAGCACGGTGACCAGCTACGCCCTGGAGGACGTCGCCTCGGTCGCGGACGGCCGGGCCTGGTATCAGCTCTACCTTCCCGAGCACAGGGCGCAGACGGCCGCCATGATCGACCGCGTCGCCGCCGCCGGCTACCAGGCCCTGGTGCTCACCGTCGACACCGCCGTCTTCGGAGGTCGGGAGCGGGACCGGCGCAACGGCACGGCGCTCCCCGTCCGCATCCGTCCACGACTCGCGCTGGAGGGCGCTGCCCGGCCGGGGTGGGCGCTGGACTTCATCCGGGGCGCGGTGCCCGGACCGTGGCAGCAGATCCGCGGACTGCCGGTGCGGGCCACCCAGGAGCAGATCCTGGCCTCCCCCTCCCCCGTCACGTGGGCCGATCTCCGGCAGGTGCGCGCGCTGTGGCACGGCCCGCTGGTGGTCAAGGGCGTCCTCGGCCCGGAATCGTGCGGCAGGATGATGGACGAGGGCGTCGACGCCGTGATCGTCTCCAACCACGGCGGCCGCCAGCTGGACGGCGTGCCGGCGACGATCGAGGCGCTGCCGGCCGTCGTCGACGCCGTGGCCGGGCGCGCCGAGGTGCTCCTCGACGGTGGCGTGCGCCGCGGCACCGACGTCCTGAAGGCACTGGCCCTGGGCGCCAGGGCGGTACTGGTCGGCCGTCCCTACCTCTTCGGGCTCGCCGCCGGAGGGCAGGCCGGCGTCGAGAAGGTGCTCGACCTGCTGCATCTCGAGCTGGATCGCGCCATGGCTCTCGCCGGGTGTGCCACCGTGGAGGACATCGACCGGCGCCTGGTGACACGCGCTCGGGGCTGACCGCCCTCCCGCGCCCGGCGGGTCGGTCCGGGGCACCGTACGACGCATCCCCAGAATGCCACCGCTCCACCCGGCACGAACCCGTGAGACGCGCCTCGCCGGGGGCACGTGCGTCAAATGACCCGGACGCCCCGCCCCAGGAGACGCACTCCGTAGCACCGGACCGACCACGAAAGGCCGTCGGAAGACTGTGTCGTGGCACACTCCCCGCCCCTACGCTGGGCCCGACAGTGACGCCGTTCACCACCGTGGGAGCGTCTGAGGGCTCGCGACGGGAGGCTTGTGACCAGGTCCAGCCGGGAAGTCGACCCAGCACAGTCGTCAGGCCGCGGTGCGGCCAGGTCCGCGACCGCTGACGACGGTCCGCCGGGAGCGGCCGTCGGGCAGGCGACGGCGGATGCGGCGGCGCCGGGGCCCGCCGACACCCGGCGCGCCGGTGCGAACCAGGGACGCCGACGCCCATCGGACTGGCTGCTGCCGCTGACCGGAGTCGCGGTCGCCATCCTGATCTTCGAGCTCGCGCCCCGGACGGGGTTCGTCGACCAGCGCTTCCTGCCACCCGCGTCGGAGATGTTCACCGCCCTCTGGGCGCGGGTCGCCGACGGCAGCCTGTGGCAGCCGATCGGCCAGACCCTCCAGGGCTGGAGCCTCGGCCTGGGCACCGCGATGCTGATAGCGCTGCCGCTGGGCATCCTCATCGGGTCGGTGTTCCTGCTGTTCATGTCCACCCGGACGATCGTGGAGTTCCTCCGGCCGATCCCGTCCGTGGCGCTGATCCCGCTCACCGCTCTGGTCTTCGGCGCCGGCCTCGAGGGCAAGTGGTTCCTCGCCGCCTTCGCCGCTACCTGGCCGATCCTGCTGCAGACCCTCTACGGCGTCCGGGACGTCGACCCGGTCGCCATGGAGACGGCCCGCTCCTTCGGCATCAGGACGCCCGAGCGGCTGTGGCGGGTGGTACTGCCCAGCGCCCTCCCGTACGTCGTCACCGGGATCCGCATCTCCTCGGCGGTCGCTCTGATCCTGGCGGTGACCGTCGAGCTGGTCCTGGGCGCACCCGGCCTCGGCCAGGAGATCAACATCGCCCGGCAGAGCGGTGCCGTGGCCAGCATGTACGCGCTGATCATCGTGACCGGCCTCATCGGCTGGGTCCTCAACATCGCCCTGTCCGCCGTCGAGCGACGGCTGCTGCACTGGCACGCGTCCCAGCGGGAGCGCAACCGATGAACGAGACCAGCCGGCCGATCCGCGTGCTCGGAGTCGGCCTCGAAATCGCCGTGCCGATCGCCGTCCTGGCGGTGTGGGCGCTGTTGTCGGCCGAGAGCACGAACTTCTACTTCCCTCCGCTCGTCGACATCTTCCGCGCGTTCGGCGACACGTGGCTCTTCGAGCGGGTCGGCACCGACGTGCTGCCCAGCCTGGGCCGGCTCTTCACCGGCTACGCGATCGCCGTGGTGTCCGCAGTGGTGATCGGGGTGGCGCTCGGCTCGTCCCGGACGCTCGGCCGGATGGTCGACCCGGTCGTGCAGTTCCTGCGGGCGATCCCGGCCCCGGTCCTCATCCCGGCCGGCATCCTGCTCCTGGGGGTCGGCTCGGGGATGAAGGTGGCGCTGATCGCCTTCGTCTGCGTGTTCCCCGTCCTGCTCAACACGATCGACGGCGTGGCGGGCGTCGACCCGTCCCTCCGGGAGACGGCCCGCAGCTTCCAGATCCCCTGGCGCGAGCGGCTGTTCCGCGTCGTGCTGCCCTCGGCATCGCCGCAGATCTTCGCCGGCGCGCGGATCAGCCTCTCCCTGGCCGTGATCATGATGGTCGTCTCCGAGATGGTGGGCAGCACCAACGGCATCGGCTACTTCGTGCTGCAGTCCCAGCGCACCTACGCCATCACCGAGATGTGGGCCGGGATCTTCCTGCTGGCCATCCTCGGCTACGTGCTCAACGTCCTGTTCCTGCTCGTCGAGCGTCGAGTCCTCCGCTGGCACCGCGGTGCCCGCGCGGGCGCCGGCTGACCCCGCGGAGGTAGTCCAGAAATGCTGCGTGTCGAGAACCTCCGGAAGGTCTACCAGGAGGGCACCAAGCGGGCCTTCGAGGCGTGCGCCGACCTGACCTTCGAGGTCAAGGAGCGTGAGCTCGTCTGCATCGTCGGCCCGTCGGGTGCCGGCAAGACGACTCTGCTCAAGATGATCGCCGGGCTGCTGACGCCCACGTCGGGCGTTGTCTACCTCGACGACGAGAAGGTGACCGGTCCCCCGGAGAAGATGGCCCTGGTCTTCCAGGACTACTCGCGGTCGCTGTACCCCTGGATGACCGTCGAGGAGAACGTCGCCTTCCCGCTCAAGCACCGCAAGCTCGGCAAGGCCGAGACCTCCGAGCTGATCCGGGACACGCTGCAGTCGGTGGGCCTGGCCGGTGCGGGCAAGAAGTACCCCTGGCAGCTGTCGGGCGGCATGCAGCAGCGCGTGGCCATTGCCCGCGCGCTCGCCTACCAGCCCGAGATCCTGCTGATGGACGAGCCGTTCGCCTCCGTCGACGCGCAGACCCGCGCGGATCTCGAGGACCTGGTGCTGGAGCTGCGGGCCCGGTACGGCGTCACGGTGGTCTTCGTCACCCACGACATCGACGAGTCGGTGTACCTCAGCGACCGGGTGATCGTCCTGACGCCCTCCCCCACGCGCGTCCAGGAGATCGTGGACGTCCCGCTCCCCCGGCCGCGCGACCAGGTGGAGACCAAGGAGCTGGCCGAGTTCTCCCACCTGCGGGCCTACGTCTGGCGTTCCATCAAGCGCCCCGAGACCGCCGACGTCCCCGCATAGACCGCCGTACGGCTCGTCGGTCCGCCGAACGCGCCGATCCGGTGCCACACCTGCCGCACCACCCCTCTGAGAAGGAGAGCCGATGAGCCACCGTCCGTTCACCCGCCGCACCACCTCCGCGGTCGCCGGTCTGGCCGTGGTCGCCCTCGCGGCCACCGGCTGCGGCGGCGACGACGCCGACACCGGAGGAGGGGGCGGCGCAGCCGAGACGGCGACGATCCGGGTCGGCACTCTCCCCATCGCCAACGCCGCCGCCATGTACCTGGGCATCCAGGAGGGCTTCTTCGAGGAGGAGGGCCTCGAGGTCGAGCAGACCGTCCTGCAGAGCGGCAACGAGATCATCACCGGGATGGTGGCCGGCGACTACGACTTCGGCTTCGTCGGCTACATCTCCGCCGGCATCGCCGCGGCCCGCGGCGTGCCGGTCTGCGTGGCCACCGCGAGCGACGCCACGGGCACCACGCCCGAGGACGACTGGCAGGTCCTGGTCGCCGCCGGCGACAGCCCCATCCAGAGCGCCGCGGACCTGGAGGGCAAGACCATCAGCGTCAACGGCCTGGGCGGTGTCGCCGAGGTGATGCTCAAGGCCGCCATGGACCAGGAGGGCGCCGACTGGCGGACCGTCGAGCTCATCGAGGTGCCGTTCCCGGAGGTGCCCGCAGCCGTCCAGGCCGGGCGGATCGACGCCGGCTACACCTCCGAGCCGTTCGTGACGACCGTGCTGGACCAGGGGGGCAAGGTGGCCTTCGCCCCGCAGTCGGCCATTGCTCCAGAATACCCGAACGGGTCCTACGCGACCAGTCAGCAGGCCTTCCAGGAGGACCCGGAGCTGATGGAGCGGTTCGAGGCGGCCATGACGCGGTCGCTCGACTTCGCGCGGGAGAACCCGGACGCGATCCGGGAGATCATCCCGACCTACACGAAGATCCCCGCTGACGTCGCCGACCGGATGCGCCTGCCGGTGTACCAGTCGGAGCTGAAGGTCGACGAGATCGACGAGCAGATGGGCTTCCTTGAGGAGTACGAGATCGTCGACGAGGCGCCCTCCGCCGACGAGCTCATCTGCGGCGACTGACCGGTTCCGCCGCACCCGGGCCCGGCCCGGGCGCGGCGGGCCGACCGCACCACCCACCCCATCGAGAGGACCTCCACCGTGCGCGTAGCCGAAGCGATCGGCCGAGAACTGGGACGTCTGGGCCTGGACCAGGTGTTCGGCGTGGTCGGTAGCGGCAACTTCCACGTGACCAACGCCCTCGTCAGCTCCGGGGCCCGGTTCGTGGCCACGCGTCACGAGGCCGGCGCCGCGATCATGGCCGACGCGTACGCCCGCACCACCCAGCGCGTGGCGGCCGTGACCGTCCACCAGGGGTGCGGCCTGACCAACGCGCTGACCGGCATCACCGAGGCGGCCAAGAGCCGCACCCCGCTGCTGGTGCTGGCCGCGGACACCGCCGGCTGGAACACGCTCTCGAACTTCAACATCGACCAGCCGGCCGTGCTGCGCGGGCTGGGCGTCCATTCCGAGACGATCACCTCTCCGCGCACCGCCGTGCAGGAGGCCGTGCGGGCCTTCCGGCGTGCTGCGGTGGACCGCCGGACCGTCGTGCTCAACCTGCCCCTGGACATCCAGGACGCCGAGGTGCCCACCGACGCGCTCCCGCCGCTGACGCCCCCGGTGCTGGAGCCGGCCGTCGCCGGCCCGCGCTCGATCGAGGCCCTGGCCGACCTGCTGCGCACCGCGTCGCGGCCGGTGCTCATCGCCGGCCGGGGCGCCCGGTTGTCGGGTGCCCGGGAGGTGCTCGCCGAGCTGGGCGACGTCAGCGGGGCCCTCCTCGCGACCTCGGGCGTCGCTCGGGGACTGTTCGAGGGTCTCGAGTGGTCCGTCGACGTCTCCGGCGGGTTCTCCACGCCGATGGCCGCCGACCTGATCAGCTCCGCGGATCTCGTCGTCGCCTGGGGCGCCTCGCTCAACGTCTGGACGCTGCGGGCAGGCGAGCTGCTGAACCCCGACGCCACGGTGGTCCAGATCGACGAGGACCCGGCCGCGATCGGCACGCACGTGCGGGTCGACCTCGGGATCGTCGGCGACGTCCGGACCACCGCCGCGGCAACCGTCGAGAGCCTGCGTGCCCGGCCCCGTACGTCCCCGGGGTGGCGGACGACGGAGGTGCAGGAGCGGATCCGCGCCGGGTACCGCTGGCGCGACGAGCCCTACACGGACACCAGCACCGACGAGCTCATCGACCCGCGGACGCTCACCACCGCGCTGAACGAGATCCTGCCCCGGGAGCGGGTGGTCGCCATCGACGGCGGCAACTTCAACGGCTACCCGGCGATGTTCCTCGATGTGCCGGACGAGCGCGGATACCTCCTGACGCTGGCGTTCCAGTCCATCGGACTGGGCATCTCCACCGCGATCGGCGGAGGGTTGGCGTCCCCGGGCCGGGTCGCCGTCGCCGGCGTCGGCGACGGGGGCTTCATGATGAGCCACGTCGAGCTGGACACCGCCGTCCGCACCGAGGTGCCCCTGGTGGTGCTCGTCTACAACGACCACGCCTACGGCGCGGAGGTCCACCACTTCGGCCCGGAGGGTCACCCGCTCCACCTCGTCGAGTTCCCCGAGACCGACATCGCCGCGATCGCGCGCGGTTACGGCTGCGAGGCGGTCACGGTGCGGACCGTCGACGACCTCAAGGCGGTGCGCGACTGGGTGGAGGGCTCCCGCCGGCGACCGCTGGTGATCGACGCCCGGATCACCGACTTCGCCTCGTGGATGATCGCGCACTCGTTCGCCGGCGAGAGCGCGGAGGACACCGGCCGCGACGACGACCCGGCGCACTGACCTCGGCACCACCGACGGGATCCGACGAACGCCCGTCCCTGGCCACCAGCAGCCCGGCGTGCCGCACTGCGCCGGCGTCTGCGTGGTGTGGTGGGAGCCCGAGCCGAACGAGCAGCTCCATGTCCGCGCCACCGTCGAGCCGAGCCTCGCGGCACGATGTGGCACCGGCCCGGGCCGACCACGACACATCCCGCGGTCG
Organism: Blastococcus saxobsidens; assembly: GCF_002938435.1. Lineage (GTDB taxonomy): Bacteria > Actinomycetota > Actinomycetes > Mycobacteriales > Geodermatophilaceae > Blastococcus > Blastococcus saxobsidens. Next base: position 99,734 of record NZ_POQT01000008.1, on the reverse strand, counting down.
TGACGCCGTCCTTCGTCGCGTCCTCCGGCCCGTGCGAGGGATGCGTCCCCCCTGATCGGGCCGGAGTCCCCGGGCCGTGGGTCACAATGACGGCGCCGATCACCGTGTGATCCGCGGCGGAGAGGAGGCGATGATGCAGCTCGACGTGCGGTCCACCCCCGGGGCCACGTCCGCGGGCGCCGCTCCCGGCGACGTGTTCGAGCACGTGCTGGAGGGGCTGGCGGTCATCGACGCCGAGGCCCGGTTCGTCGAGGCGAACCCCGCCGCCCGCGCGCTGTGCGGGTTGCCGGCCGGCACCGTCGCCGGGATCCGCTCGCCGTTCCCGGCGCCTGCCTCCACTCCCCCGGCGGGTTCCTCCGGCCTCGGCGAGGCCACCGTCGAGTGGCCGGCCGGACCGGGCGTCCGTCGCGAGTTCGCCTACCTGGTCAACCGGATCCCCGGCCGGGACGAGTGGGTGGTGTCCTTCCGGGACGTCACGCTCAGCCGGCAGCGCCAGCGGCGCCTGACCGCGATCGCCAAAGCGGCGTCCAGCGTGGCGACCAAGCGCTCCCTCGTCGGCACGCTCGAGGCCCTGGCCCGCGAGGTGGCGCGGACCGACTCGCTCGCCGGGGTCCAGGTGCTCACGGTGAACTCGACGGGCGACCGGCTGCACGTCATGGGCGCGGCCGGGTTCGTCCGGACGCCGGACTTCTTCGACAAGCTCGTGGCGTGCCGCGCCCGCGGTGCCCGGCTGGTGATGCTGGACGCGCTGCAGAGCCGCAAGCCGCTGGTGCTGGCCGACCGGTACGACGCGGTGATGCAGGACCCGGCCTGGGCCCCGCTGCACGAGATGATGGGCAATCCCAAGTGGGACTGGTTCGCCAGCGTCCCGCTGCTGGCCCGCGGCGAGCCGGTCGGCATCCTGAACGCCTTCTTCGCCCCGGGGCAGACGGTCGGCGACAGCGAGCTGGAGTTCCTGCTCGCCATGGCCGAGCAGGCCGCGATGGCCGTCGACCACGCCGCGCTGCTGGAGCGCGAACGGGACGTCGCCAGTCGAGAGGCCCGCCAGCAGCTCGCCCGCGACCTGCACGACTCGGTCGTCCAGCAGGTCTTCTCGATGATGATGCAGGCGCGATCGCTGGGTGTGCTGGTGGAACGCGGGCTGCCACCGGCGCCGGAGAGGATCGCCCAGGTGGCCGACGACCTGAGCAGCAGCGCCGAGGACGTGCTGGCCGACCTCCGCGGCATGGTGGTCGAGCTGCGCCCGGCGACCGGCACCGGGCGCGGGCTCACCTCCGCCCTGCGCAGCCTGGTCGAGACCACCGGCGCCCGGACCGGCGTGGCGGCCTCCCTCGAGGTCGAGGACCCCGCCGGGGAGCTGACCGGGCTGGACGCCGACCTGCTGGAGGACGTCTACCGGATCGTCGCCGAGGCCGTGCACAACAGCGTCAAGCACGCTTCCGCGAGCACGATGCGCGTCCGGGTGGCGGTGACAACGCACGGCAGCCGGCGGCGCCTGGTCGCCGAGGTGCGCGACGACGGCTGCGGGATCGGCGAGCAGGCGGGCGCCCGCGACGGCAGCTCGCCGGCGGGCGGCTTCGGCATGACCGCGATGCGCGAGCGGGCCGCCCGCTGGGGCGGCGTGGTGCGGGTGCGCGAGCTGCCCTCCGGCGGGACACGGGTCCACCTGACCCTCCCGCTGCTCGCCTCCCTGCCCACGAACACCCCCGACGACGAGGAGCCCACCCCATGACCGGACCGCAGCCGATCCGGGTGCTCGTGGTGGACGACCACGCGGTCGTGCGCCGCGGCGTGGTCGCCTACCTCGAGGCGCTCGAGGACGTGGAGGTGGCCGGCGAGGCGGGCAACGGCCAGGAGGCCCTGGACTTCCTGGGGCGGGCCGCCTCGCACGGTGAACTGCCGGACGTCGCCCTCATGGACCTGCAGATGCCGGGGATGGACGGCGTCACGGCGACCCAGGAGGTCCTCCGCCGGTTCCCCGGCGTGCGGGTGGTGATCCTGACCAGCTTCGGCGAGGTCGAGCGGGTGCACGCGGCGCTCGAGCGGGGCGCGTCGGGCTACCTGCTCAAGGACGCCGGCCCGGCCGAGGTGCACGCGGCCCTGCGCGCTGCCGTCCGCGACGAGGTCTTCCTCGACGCGGCCGTGACCCGTCGGTTGACGCAGGAGATCCGGTCGCCCCGCACCGGGCTCGGCGTGCTGACGGCACGGGAGAAGGAGGTCCTGGTGCTGATCGCCGAAGGCAGGTCGAACAAGGACATCGCCCGGCACCTGGTCATCAGCGAGCGCACCGCCCGGACCCACGTGAGCCACCTGCTCACCAAGATGGGGCTCACCTCGCGGACCCAGGCAGCGCTCCTCGCCGTCAAGGAGGGACTCGTCCAGCCCCGGTGACGCACCGCGTCAGATGTCCTACCGTCGGCGCGACGTCTGGCGACCGGGAAGCCGCGTCACCTGCGCGATCCGCACCTCGTGCGGCGCTCGTAGCGTCTCGGCCAGGAGGCCGTCACTTCCCGCCCGCGCCTCCTGCCCGCACGCAGGGAGGACCGCGTGACCGACCCGGCCGAGCAGCGCGACCACCTGGAGGTGGTCTGCGAGACCACCGGGACCGTGCTGGAGGTCCCACCGGGCACGTCGATCCTGGAGGCGGCACGGCAGGCCGGCCTGGAGGTGACGGCCCAGTGCGCGGACGGGCTGTGCGGGGCGTGCGAGACCTGGGTGCTCGAGGGCCGGCCGGACCACCGCGACACGCTCCTCGGCCCGGAGGACCGGACCTTCGGCGACACCATGCTCATCTGCGTCTCGCGGGCCTCGACCCGGCTGGTGCTGGACCTCTGACCGCGCGGCCGCGCCGTCGGCTTCGCTAGGTTGGGCCGGTGCCCCGCAGCCACCCCGTCGACGGGTTCTCCCTGGCCTACGACCGCTCCGGGAGCGGAGCCCCCGTCCTGCTCCTCCACGGCTGGCCCGGCGACCGGACCGACCACCGGCTGGTCGTGCCGCTGCTGACCGACGTCGCCGACGTCGTGGTGCCCGACCTGCGCGGCTTCGGCGAGTCGGACGCGCACGTGGCCGACCCCGAGGTGGCCTACACCGCCGATGCCCAGGCACGCAGCCTGGCCGGGCTCCTGGACGAGCTCGGGCTCGGGCCGGTCGTCCTGGCCGGGTACGACATCGGCAGCCGCATCGCGCAGACCTTCGCCCGGCTGCACCCCGAGCGCGTCCGCGCGCTGGTCGTCGCTCCCCCGCTGCCCGGCGCCGGGCAGCGCCTGCTCTCCGCGGACGTCGTGCGGGAGTTCTGGTACCAGTCCTTCCACCGGCTGGAACTGGCCGAGCGGCTGCTGGACGGCGACCGCGGTGCCGTCCGCACCTACCTCGAGCACTTCTGGACGCACTGGTCCGGGCCCGGGTTCACCCCGGCCCCGGCCGACCTCGACCGGCTCGCCGACGGCTACGGCCGGCCCGGGGCGTTCACGGCCTCGATCGGCTGGTACCGGGTCGGGCCGGGCATCCTGACCCGCGGTCTCGCCGAGCAGGCGCCCGACCGCGCCGATCGCCTCGCCACACCGGTCCACGCCCTCTGGCCGGCGCACGACCCGCTGTTCCCGGCGGCGTGGGGTGACCGGCTCGACGAGTTCTTCGCCGACGTCACGCTGACGGCCGTGCCCGACTCCGGGCACTTCCTCCCGCTGGAGGCACCCGAGCCGTACGCCGCCGCCATCCGCGCCGCCGTCAGCGGAGGCTGACCGGCGGGTCCTCCGCTCGCTGCTGCTGCGTGGTCCGGATCCAGCAGTCGACGGTGTCCCACCAGGAGTACAGCCACTCCCGGAGCTCGGCGTCGTCCGCGGGCACGTCCGCGGCCGGCACGAACCACCACCGCAGGTGCAGGGTCTTGTCCATGGGCAGGCCCCGCCACAGGTCCCGTGCCGTGCTCAGGTGCTCCAGCCCGGTGTGCGCGACGAACACGACGTCGGCGTGCGGAGCCGCCCGCAGGGCCGCGGTGACGCCCGCCGGCCGCGGTGGCAGCAGGTGCTGCAGGGCCTCCGCCCGGCGCACCGCCGATGCGAGGGACCGGTCCCGCAGCCGCTGGATGGCCCGGAACCGGCGCTGCGGGGTGAAGTTCGCACCCTCTGGGAAGATCAGCAGCGCGTCCTCCTCGCCCAGGTCGCGGGCGAGGTCCGCGACCGCCTCCGCGGCCCGCGCTCGTCCGGCGGGGTCGGACGCGACGAAGGAGTTCGGCAGCCGGTTGAGGTAGACGTCGATCAGCGGGTCCAGCTGCAGGACGTCCTTGAGCACGATCCGCGGCTGCCGCAGGTGGTCGCGGTTCATCAGGGTGTGCACCAGCAGCAGCGAGTCGCCCGGGCCGGCGTGCCGGGACAGCACCACCATGGCGTTCGTCGAGCCGGGCACCCCGTCGTCGAGCGGTGACCAGGACGTCCCGTCGGTCACGATCCGGAGCGCGAACAGCCGCTGCGCCGCAGCCATGACCGCGTCGAGGACGAGTCGCAGCACGGTGTAGTGCGCCCGCCGGGACCGCGCCGTGCCCAGCCGGCGGCCGAAGCCGGCGAGCACCCACAGCACCCCCGCCGCCACGAGCGCGAGGACCTCCACCGCGAGGTACACCAGCGCGAAGCACAGCAGCCGCAGCGCCCGCCACCGGCCGGGCAGGAACGCCGAGGAGATCGCCGCTCCGACGACGAGGACGGGCAGGGCGAGCACCGCGGCCACGAGGGTGCCGAGCAGGAGCAGTCCGCCGAGCCGGCGCACCGGGCGCGGGGGGAGCACCTCAGGCCTCCCCGTCCGTCGCCGTGGCCACCTGCTCCAGGTAGCCGGCGGCCGCGGCGTGGGCCCGGTCGATGCGGTCGGCGACGCCGGAGAAGTCGCGGTACCGCAGGTTGGCGGTGCCGGGCGGTGCCGCGTCCCCCGCGGGCAGGACGTGCACCGTGACACCCGGCGGCAGCGCGGCCAGGTCGGCGGCGTAGCGGTGGCGGCGGGCGATCTCGAAGGCGACCGTCGCCACCTCCCAGGGCCGGGTCGGTGCCCGGAGCGGACGATCGATCCGGCCGACGTGCAGCACGTAGACGGTGCCGGCCCCGAGGGCGACGGCCCGGCCGACCGGGATGCTGTGGACCAGCCCGCCGTCGAGGAAGTGCTCGCCCCCGAGCCGCACCGGCGGCAGCAGGCCGGGCACCGCGCAGGAAGCGAGGACGGCGTCGACCAGCGCACCGTCGGTGAACCAGTGCTCGGCGGCCCGCTCGACGCTCGCCGCGACGCACTGGAACGGAACGGCCAGGTCGGCGAAGGTCCGCGCCGGCAGGTGCGCGTCGAGCAGGTCCCGCAGCGGCCCGGAGGGGTGCACGTGCGTGCGGGTCCGGACCAGGGTGCCCACCCGGCCGAGCAGCGATCCGGCGAAGATGTTCTGCGAGGTCAGCTCCGCCCACACGGCGCGCAGCCGCCGCACCGCGTCCGGGCCGGGATCGGCGGCGACGAGTGCGCCGTTGATCGCCCCCACGGACGTGCCGACGACCAGGTCGGGGCGGATCCCGCGCTCGGCCAGCGCCTGCAGCATCCCGACCTCGGCCGCGCCGAGGACGCCGCCGCCACCGAGGACGAAGGCCGTGCCGCCCCGCCGGGCAGTTCCCTCTGGCACGGCCATGGCCGCATCGTGCCATCCACCGGGTGCCGCAGCAGGAGCGCTCGCGGCGTCAGGAGGCCTCGAACGGTTCCGGCGCCTCGCCCAGGACCCGGCTGATCCCCCGGGCGGTGGCCAGCAGGACGGGGACCGCCGAGGCGGCCCGGTCGTCGTTCGGGACGATGACCGACAGGGCCGCCACCACCTCGCCCATCCCGTTGCGCACCGGCACGGCGATCCCCGTCGCATCCTCGTGGACGTGCCCCGGGAGGAGCGCGTAGCCCTGCTGGCGCACCTGCGCCAGCACCGCCCGCAGCCGCTCGGGCGAGGTGATGGTCGCCGGGGTGGCCGCCTCCAGCGGCCGGCTCAGCACGCGCTCCCGCACGTCGGGCGGGCCGTAGGCGAGGAGCACCACGCCGGAGGAGGAGAGGTGCAGCGGGAGCCGGCCGGCGATGCGGGAGAAGTTGACGACGGCGTCGCGCGCGGAGAGCCGCTCGACGAAGAGGACCTCCTCGCCGTTCCGGACGGCCAGCTGCGCGTGGTGGCCGACGACGGCGTGCAGGTCCTCGAGGAACGGCATCGCGGCGTCCCGGAACGAGCGGGCAGGGGCAGCGCGCGAGGCCAGCTCCCACAGCCGCATGCCCACCCGCACGCTGCCGTCCGAGCCCCGCGCGAGCAGCCCCTCCGCCACGAGGTGGCCGACGATCCGTGATGCGGTGGCGATGTGCAGCCCCGACCGCCGGGCGATCTCGGAGACCCGGAGCGCCGGCTGGTCGGCGGTGAAGGCGTCGAGCACCCGGACCGCCCGCGCCAGGGAGGACTCACCGGTCGGCGTGCGCGGCATGGGCGCATCGTGGCACAGCGTCTCGACCATTGAGAGACTGTTTCGCACGTCACACCCTTCCGGAGCACGCTGCCCCCATGACCGCCACCTCCCCGGCTCCCGCGGCCGTGGCCGATGCCGTGGCCAGCCTGCGGGTGACCGGCAAGCAGCTGCAGGCCGACGGCGTCCTGACCCTGGAGCTCGCCTCGCCGTCCGGCGACCGGCTGCGCGACTGGACGCCCGGCTCGCACATCGACCTGATCCTGCCGAACGGGCTGACCCGGCAGTACTCGCTCTGCGGTGACCGGTGGGACGCCGGCAGCTATCGGGTGGGCGTGCTGCTCGAGCCGGAGAGCCGGGGCGGCTCCGCCTACGTGCACGACCAGCTGCGGGTGGGCGACCTGGTGGGGGTGGGCGGCCCGCGCAACAACTTCCCGCTCGTGCCGTCGGAGGAGTACCTCTTCGTCGCGGGCGGCATCGGGATCACCCCGATCCTGCCGATGGTGCACCAGGCCGAGCTGCTCGGCGCCGGCTGGCGACTGCTCTACGGGGGCCGGCACCGCAGCTCGATGGCCTTCCTCGACGAGCTGGCCCCCTACGGCGACAAGGTCCTGGTCCGGCCCCAGGACGAGTACGGCCTGCTCGACCTCCCCGGCTTCCTGGACGAGCCGCGCGCGGGCGTCCGGATCTACTCCTGCGGACCGGCCCCCCTGCTCGCAGCCATGGAGCGGACCTGCGCCTACTGGCCGCCGCACAGCCTGCGGGTCGAGCGGTTCGTCGCCGACGACGCGGGCGCGCCGGCGCGCGTCGCGCCGTTCGAGGTGGAGCTCGCCCGCACCGGCACGACGGTGACCGTGACACCGGACGTGACGGTGCTCGAGGCGCTCGGCCGGGTCGGCGTCGAGGTGCTGTCCTCCTGTCGGCGCGGGGTGTGCGGCACCTGCGAGGTCACGGTGCTGGCCGGCCGGCCCGACCACCGTGACGCCCTGCTCGACGACGACGAGCGCGCGGCCGACGACTGCATGTACGTCTGCGTCTCCCGCTCCCGGGACGACCGCCTCGTCCTCGACCTCTGACCCCCCGGCACCCGAGGAGCTCCCCGTGACCGCCACCGTCCCCACCGGCACCACCGCACCGACCAGCGACGTCGACCCGTTCTCCCACGACGTGCTGGAGGACCCGCTGCCGATGCACGCGGCCCTGCGCGAGGCCGGGCCGGTGGTCTTCCTCAGCAGGTACGACGTCTTCGCGCTGGCCCGCTACGACGACGTGCACGCCGCCCTGGTGAACTGGCAGGACTTCCAGTCCTCGGCCGGCGTGGGGTTGTCGAACTTCCGGTACGAGGAGCCGTGGCGGCCGCCGAGCCTGCTGCTGGAGGCCGACCCGCCGCGGCACGACGCCCCTCGCCGGGTGCTGCAGAAGGTGCTCGGTCCCCGGGCGCTGCGCCGGCTGCGCGACGGCTGGGCGGCCGACGCCGACGCGCTCGTCGACGAGGTCCTCTCCCGTGGGACCTCCTTCGACGCCGTCGCGGACCTGGCCGCCACCTTCCCGCTGCGGGTGTTCCCCGACGCCGTCGGCATCCCGCAGGACGGGCGGGAGAAGCTGCTCCCCTACGGCGACCACGCGTTCAACGCGTTCGGCCCGGCCAACGACCTGGTCGCCAGGGGAGCGCCCCGGGTGGCCGAGCTGTCGGCCTGGGTGAACGCCCAGTGCCAGCGGGACGTGCTGGCACCGACGGGCTTCGGCGCGGACATCTGGGCCGCCAGCGACCGCGGCGACATCACCCCCGAGCAGGCTCCGCTCGTGGTCCGGTCGCTGCTGACGGCCGGCGTCGACACGACCGTGCACGGCATCTCCGCGATCCTGCACTCCTTCGCCACCCACCCGGACCAGTGGCGGCGGCTGCGCGAGGAGCCGTCGCTCGCCCGCGTCGCGTTCGACGAGGCGGTGCGCCTGGAGTCGCCGGTCCAGACCTTCTTCCGGACGGCGACCACCGAGGTGCGGATCGGCGACGTCGTCATCCCCGAGGGCCGCAAGATCCTCATGTTCCTGGCCGCGGCGAACCGCGATCCGCGCCGGTGGGCGGACCCGGACCGCTTCGACCTGTCGCGCGACCCCTCGGGCCACGTCGGCTTCGGCATGGGCATCCACCAGTGCGTCGGCCAGCACGTCGCCCGCCTGGAGGCCGAGTCGATCCTGACGGCGCTGGCCCGACGGGTCTCCACCATCGAGCTCGACGGGCCTCCCGTGCGGCACCACAACAACACGCTGCGCGCGTTCGAGCGCCTGCCGGTGCGGGTGGCCCTCGACTGATCGCGCGAGCGCGTCCCGCCCGGCCGGTCCGCTCCGGGAGTGCGCCCCCCGCTACGTCGGATGTCGCACGGAGATCACGACTCGTCGCTCCCCGGATGCGTCATTCGCGGGATCCCGCGGCCGGCGGGACTCCCTAGCTTGTCGATCAGCAAGGCCGGGCGCGGCACAGGCCCCGGCGCATCCGCGGCCGGCGTCGTCCGGTCCCCGTCCGACGGAAGGTCCCGCCCATGTCGCCCGATTGTCTTGCCGCCGCCCTCGCCCGTGCCGGGAGCCCGGTCGAGCTGCTCCGCAACCTGAGCTTCCCGCCGAGCACCTTCCCGGTGCAGCCGGAGTTCACCAACTGGCGCTCCGAGCAGCGCTCCTGGGTGGAGAGCTGCGCCCTGCTCGACCAGTCCCACCACATGACCGACCTGTTCATCTCCGGCCCCGACGCACTGCGCCTGCTCAGCGACGTCGGCGTCAACTCCTTCGCGAACTTCGGCGTCGGGAAGGCCAAGCAGTTCGTCGCGGTGAACCCGGAGGGGCACCTCATCGGGGACGCCATCCTCTTCCACCTCGAGGACGAGCTCTTCGACCTCGTCGGGCACCCGATGGTCATCGACTGGGTGACCTTCCACCTGGCGCGCGGGGACTACGACGCCACCGCGGAGCGCGACGACAACTCCGCGGTCCGCAGGTCGGGGCCGCCGAGGCTCTACCGCTACGAGCTGCAGGGGCCGACCGCCGCCGCGCTGGTCGAGCAGGTGACCGGCGCCCCCCTCCCCGACGTGAAGTTCTTCCACATGGCCGAGTTCACGATCGCGGGTCGCCGCGTGCGCGCGCTGCGGCACGGCATGGCCGGGCAGCCCGGCTTCGAGCTCTTCGGCCCCTGGGAGGACGGGGACGCCGTCCTCTCGGCGCTGCTGGAGGCCGGGAAGGCGCACGGCCTGGTGCGCGTCGGCGCCAAGGCCTACTCCACGGCCAACCTGGAGTCCGGGTGGGTGCCCGCACCCATGGCGGCGCTCTTCTCCGACGACCCGCTCATGAAGGAGTACCGGGAGTGGCTGCCGGCCGCGAAGGTCGGTTCCATCGGCGGCAGCATGGACTCCGCCGACATCCGCGACTACTGCCTCACCCCGTACGAGGTCGGGTACGGCAAGACCGTCCGCTTCGACCACGAGTTCGTCGGCCGGGAGGCCCTCGAGCAGCTGGCGCAGGCGCCGTCGCGCACGAAGGTGACCCTCGTGTGGAACGCCGACGACGTCGCCGAGGCGCTCGGTTCGCTGTTCCTCCCGGGTCCGGGCGCGAAGTTCATGGACCTGCCGAAGATCCGGTACGCCACCCACCACGAGGACAAGGTGCTCGTGGACGGCCGGCGGGTGGGTCTGTCGCTGGACTGCGGCTACCTGGCCAACGAGCGCGCGCTGGTCTCCCTGGCCGTCGTCGAGGCGGAGCTCGCCGAGCCCGGCACCGAGGTGACCGTGCTGTGGGGCGAGCACCCGGTGTCGGCCAAGCCGGCCGTCGAGGATCACCGCCAGGTGGAGATCCGGGCCACGGTGGCACCCGTGCCGTTCGTGGACTTCGCCCGGGAGAACTACCGGGCACGCTGAGCCGGCGGCCCGCCCGGTCCCGCGTCCGCATCCACGACAGATGACGTACGCGGGCCGGGCGGCAACGGCGGCGGTGGCCCTGACATCGCGCCGATCCGCCGTCAGGCCGCCGTCCGTAGCGTGGACGTGAGCCACCCCACGTCCGCGATGACCGACCCCCTGGAGGGCGCAGCCGCATGAGCACCTTCGTCCTGGTCCACGGGGCCTGGCACGGCGGCTGGTGCTGGGACCGCGTGACCCCCCTCCTCCGCGAGGCCGGGCACGCCGTGCACGCCCCGACGCTCACCGGCCTGTCCGAGCGGGCGCACCTGCTGTCGCCGACGGTCGGCCTGGAGACCCACGTCGAGGACGTCGTCCGGCTGATCGACGTCCTGGGTCTGGAGGACGTCGTCCTGGTCGGGCACTCCTACGCCGGCCAGGTCGTCACCGCCGTGGCCGATCGCCGCCCGGCGGCCGTGGCGCAGCGCGTCTACCTGGACGCCTTCGTCGGTGCCGACGGCGAGGCGGCGCGCGACCTGCTGCCCGAGACCGTGGAGCACCACTGGGCCGGGTCCGCCGCCGAGCAGGGCTTCGGCTGGCTGGTGGCGGTGCGGAAGCTGTCGGTGCTCGGGGTGACCGAGCAGGCCGACGTCGACTGGCTCACGCCGAAGCTCACCGCACACCCGTGGAAGACCTACACCGACGCCCTGCGCCTCACCGGCGCCGTCGACCAGGTGCCCGCGGCGTTCATCGAGTGCGTGAGCTGGATGCGGGTGTTCGCCGCGCAGGCCGACCGCGCCCGGGAGAGGGGCTGGCCGGTGCACGAGCTGGACACCGGGCACGAGGCGATGGTCACCGCGCCGGCGGAGCTGGCCGCCGCACTGCTCGACATCGCCGGCCGATCGTCGGCCACGCGGCGTGAGACGGGGGTCTGACGTGGAGTTCCTGGTCCGGTCGGAGAACCGGCTGCCGGCCGACACCCCCGCGGAGCGCCGCGAGGAGCTGCGCGCCGGGGAGCGGACGCGGGCCATGGAGCTGCGCGCCGAGGGTGTGCTCAAGCGCCTCTGGCGGGTGCCCGGCCGCAATGCGACGGTCGGCCTCTACGAGGCCGAGGACCCGGCCGCGCTGCACGACGCCCTCATGTCGCTGCCCATGGCACCGTGGCTGGACGTCCACGTCGAGGCGCTGGCCACCCACCCGCAGGAGCGGACGTCGTGACGACGGCCGTGGCGGTCGCCCCGCCCTCCCCTCCGATCAAGGGATCCCCGATGAGCACGAACGAGACGGGCGGCCGGCTGAACGTGCCGGGGACGCCGATCTTCGACGGGCAGACCAGCCGGCGCGGTCTGCGGCTGAACAAGATGCTGATGAGCTTCCGCTCGGCGGAGAACCGCGAGCGCTTCTCCGCCGACGAGGCCGCCTACTGTGCGGAGTTCCAGCTCGCGCCCGAGCAGACGCAGGCCGTCCTCGACCGCGACTGGACGGCGATGATCGACCTCGGCGGGAGCATCTTCTACGTCTACAAGCTGGCCATGATGGACGGCCGCTCGATGCAGTACCTCGGTGGCGTGTTCACCGGCATGACCGAGGAGGAGTTCCTCGCGGAGCTGCGGGCGGGTGGCCGGCGTGGCTGAGGTGATCTGGGGTCTGGCGACCTCGCACGTGCCGTCCATCGGCGCGGCGATGGACCGCGGCAAGACCGAGGACCCGAACTGGAAGGACCTCTTCGACGGCTACGCGCCGGCCCGCCAGTGGCTGGCGCAGCACGAGCCGGACGTGGCGATCGTCGTCTACAACGACCACGCCAACGGCCTCGACCTGGACATCGTCCCGACGTTCGGGATCGGCACGGCCGACCACTACCGGGTGGCCGACGAGGGCTACGGCCCCCGCCAGGTCCCGGACGTGATCGGCGACCCGGACCTGTCGCTGCACCTGCTCGAGAGCCTGGTCGACGAGAACTTCGACCTCACCGTGTTCCAGGAGCTGGAGGTCGACCACGGGCTCACCGTGCCGCTGTCGGTCTGGACCCCGGACCCCGGCGACGCCTGGCCCTGCCCGGTGGTGCCGATCCTGGTCAACGTCATCCAGTACCCGCAGCCCACCGCGGCCCGGTGCTACGCCCTGGGGCAGGCGCTGGGCCGGGCGATCCGCTCCTACGGCGAGGACGTGACCGTCGGCATCCTCGGGACCGGCGGCATGTCCCACCAGCTCGCCGGCGCCCGCGCCGGCTTCATCAACCCCGAGTTCGACGCGATGTGGCTGGAGAAGATCCACACCGATCCGGCGGCGCTGGCCGCGCTCAGCCGCGAGGAGCTCATCCGCGAGGCGGGCTCCGAGGGGATCGAGCTGATCATGTGGCTGATCATGCGCGGGGCCATGGCCGACGAGGTCACCAAGGTCCACTCGCACTACTTCCTGCCGGCGTCGAACACCGCGGCCGGCATCGCACTCTTCGACAACCGGGCTCCCCAGCCCGCCTGAGCACCGCCCCCACGAGCTGCCCGAGGAAAGGCCACCGTGAACCGAGTTCTCACCGTCCGGGACCCGAACACCCGCGCCACCCTGCGGCGCAGCTTCGAGACGCTCGGCTACGAGGTCATCCCGTTCAAGAAGACCCAGGAGCAGGTGCTCCGGCACGTGCCCAAGGACGTGCGGCTGACCGTCACCGCCTCCCCGGCGAAGGGCCAGGACGCGACGATCGACCTGACCGTCGCCCTGGCCGGCCACGGGTACGAGGTGGCCCCGCACCTCTCGGCCCAGCAGGTCCAGGACCGCGCGCACCTCGCCGACATCGTGGCGCGGTGCCGCGAGGCGGGGATCACCGACGTGTTCGTCGTCGGCGGGGACCCGACGGAGACGCCCACGGAGTTCAAGGACGCCCACGCCCTCCTGGTCGCGCTGCACGAGCTGGACCACGGCTTCACCGACATCGGCATCGGCGGCCACCCGGAGGGGCACCCGTCGGTCAGCGAGGACGTGCTGTTCCAGGCGCTCAAGGACAAGGCGGCCCTGGCCCACCACATCAAGACCCAGATCGTGTTCGACCCGGCCGTCATCCTGCGCTGGGCGCGGGAGCTGAAGCGCCGCGGCATCGACCTGCCGGTGCACGTCGGCGTCCCCGGTGCGGTCCACCGGCAGAAGCTGCTGCGGGTCTCCGGCGGTCTGGGCATCGGGGAGTCGGCGAAGTTCCTGAAGAAGCAGCAGACCCTGCTCTGGCGGTTCTTCGTGCCCGGCGGCTACAACCCGGCCAAGATCATCAAGGGGCTCGCCCCGCACATGGGGAAGCCGGACAACACCATCACCGGCTTCCACGTGTTCACCTTCAACGACCTCGAGCCCACCGAGGAGTGGCGGAAGCAGACGATCCAGGCCCTCGCCTGAGGCCCGCGGTCGCCGCTCCACATCCACACCTGCCCGGCCCGGTGGCCGGCCCGAACCCGGAGAAGCCATGACCGCAGTGCCGAACGCTCCCGCCCTCCCCCGCTCGACGCACCACGGACGGGAGGACGCCGACCACGGCCGGCTGCTCGTCCAGTGCTCCGACCAGCCGGGGATCGTCTCCGCGGTGAGCACGTTCCTCACCGACGCGGGCGCGAACATCGTCACGCTCGACCAGCACTCCACCGCCGCGGAGGGGGGCGCCTTCTTCCAGCGCACCGAGTTCCACCTGCCCGGGCTGGCCGCCGCCCGCGAGGACCTGGAGCGGGCGTTCGCCGCCGAGGTCGCGGAGAAGTTCGGGATGCAGTTCCGGCTCAGCGAGGCGGCCAGGCCGAAGCGGGTCGCGATCATGGTGTCCAAGACCGACCACTGCGTGCTGGACCTGCTGTGGCGCAACCGCCGCGGCGAGCTGGACATGAACGTGGCGATGGTGATCTCCAACCACCCCGACCTCGCCGACCAGGTCCGCCCGTTCGGGGTGCCGTACTTCCACATCCCGGCCACGCGGGACAACCGGCCGGAGGCCGAGCAGCGGATGCTGGAGCTGCTGCGCGGCAACGTGGACCTGGTGGTCCTCGCCCGCTACATGCAGATCATCAGCGGCGACTTCCTCGAGGGCGTCGGCTGCCCGCTGATCAACATCCACCACTCGTTCCTGCCCGCCTTCATCGGCGCCGGCCCGTACCAGAAGGCCAAGGACCGGGGGGTGAAGCTGATCGGGGCCACCGCGCACTACGTGACCCAGGACCTGGACGAGGGGCCGATCATCGAGCAGGACGTCGTGCGGGTGGACCACCGGCACGAGACCGCGGACCTGGTCCGCCTCGGCGCCGACGTCGAGCGGGCGGTGCTGTCGCGGGCGGTGCGGTGGCACCTCGAGGACCGGGTCGCCCGCCACGACAACACGACGATCGTCTTCTGAGGAGCGCCGCAGTGACAGCACAGGTGATCGACGGGACGGCGGTGGCGCGCCAGGTCCGCGAGGACGTGGCCAAGGGCGTCCAGGAGCTGCTGGCCGCGGGCGGCACCGCGCCGGGGCTGGCCACGGTGCTCATCGGGGACGACCCGGCGTCGGAGGTCTACGTCCGCAACAAGCGCAAGCTGTGCGTGGCCGCCGGCATGCAGGACCTGCACCGGCACCTGCCCGGCGACGTCGGCCAGGAGGAGGCGGCCGCGCTGATCGACGAGCTCGCCGCCGACCCCGCCGTCTCCGGCATCCTGCTGCAGCTGCCGGTGCCGAAGCATCTGGACTCCGAGGCGCTGCTGGCCCGGATCCCGGCCGAGAAGGACGTCGACGGGCTGACGGCCGCCAACGCGGGCCTGCTGGCGCAGGGCCGGCCGGGGCTGCGGCCGTGCACGCCGTCGGGCGTCATGGTGCTGCTCGACGAGGCCGGGGTGTCCCTGCAGGGCGCCGAGGCGGTCGTCGTCGGCCGGTCGGTGCTGGTCGGCAAGCCGATGGCGCAGCTGCTGCTCGAGCGGAACGCCACCGTGACCATCTGCCACTCCCGGACCCGGGACCTCGCCGAGGTGTGCCGCCGCGCCGACGTGCTCGTCGTCGCCGCCGGCATCCCCGGGCTGGTCGGTGCCGACGCGGTGAAGCCGGGCGCCACCGTGATCGACGTCGGCATCCACCGGGGCGAGAACGGGCTGCACGGCGACGTCGACACCGCGGCGGTGGCCGAGGTGGCCGGCAGCATCACGCCCGTGCCGGGCGGGGTCGGTCCGATGACGATCGCCATGCTGCTGGCCAACACGCTGGAGGCGGCCAAGGTGCAGCAGGGGCGCGGCGACTGATGGACCCGTCCCCGGCCGCGCCGGGGCCGGCCTCCCCACGGGTGCCCGGGGCCGCGGAGCCGCCTGCGGGAGGTCCGTGGGCGCGCTTCGACGACCTGCGCACCGGGTCGGCGCTGCTGTGCCCTCCGCCGGACCGGGTGCTCACCACGACCCGGTCCGACGAGGTGGCCGACGTGCTGCGCGAGCTGCACGACGCCACCGAGGCCGGGGCCTGGGCGTTCGGCTACGTGTCCTACGAGGCGGCGTCGGGGCTGGACGCCGGCCTGCCCGGCGGGCACCGGGCGGGCGAGCCGCCGCTGATCTGGTTCGGGCTGTGCGCCGAACCCGCGCCGGTGCCGCCGGTGGGCCCGCCCGCCGGTCCCCCGGTGCCGGCGGCCGCCTGGCGACCCGACTGGTCCGACGACCAGCACGCCCGCGCGGTCACCACCGTCCGCGAGCACATCGCCGCCGGCGAGACCTACCAGTGCAACCTCACCGACCGGCTGCGGTGCCCGGACGCCGGGGACCCCGAGGAGCTCTACGCCCGCCTGGCGCTGGCGCAGCGCGGGGCCCACAACGCCTACCTGGACCTCGGCCGGTTCGCCGTCGCCAGCGCCAGCCCGGAGCTGTTCTTCGAGTGGGTGGGCTCCCGGGTGCGCACCCGCCCCATGAAGGGCACCGCCGCGCGGGGGCGGACGACGGCCGAGGACCGGGAGCAGAGCCGCCGGCTGCGCGCCAGCAGCAAGGAGCAGGCGGAGAACCTGATGATCGTCGACCTGCTGCGCAACGACCTCGGTCGCATCGCCGAAGTGGGCAGCGTGACCGTCGACGAGCTGTTCGCCCTCGAGCGGTACCCGACGGTGTGGCAGATGACCTCGCAGGTGAGCGCCCGGCTGCGGCCCGGGACCGGGCTGGCCGAGATCTTCCGGGCGCTGTTCCCCTGCGGTTCGGTGACCGGTGCCCCCAAGCAGCGGACCATGCAGCTGATCGACGAGCTCGAACCCACCCCGCGCGGCCTCTACTGCGGCGCCATCGGCCTGGTCGCCCCGCCGACCGCCCCGTTCCGGGCGCGGTTCAGCGTCGCCATCCGCACCGCCGTCGTCGACCGCTCGACCGGGGCGGGCGTCTACGGCGCCGGCGGCGGGATCACCTGGGGCTCCGACCCCGCCCGCGAGCGCGCGGAGCTGCACGCCAAGGCGGCGGTCCTCGGCCATCCGGCCACCGACCACCAGCTGCTGGAGACGCTGGCGTTCGTGCCCGGCGAGGGGTTGCGCAACCTGGACCGCCACCTCACCCGGATGGCCGACTCGGCCGACTGGTCCGGGTTCCGGTTCGAGCGGGACGCCGTCCTCGGGTCCCTGCGCAGCGCCGTCGCGGGGCTCGGGGAGCCGGCCCGGGTGCGCGCGCTGCTGTTCCGCGACGGCCGGGTGGAGGTCGGGACCGGCCCGCTGCCCGAGCCGCTCGACCGGCCGGTCCGGCTGGCCGTCGACGACGAGCCGGTGGACGCGACCAGCCCCTGGCTGCAGCACAAGACCACCCGGCGCGACGTCTACCGGTCCCGTGCGCTCCGGCACCCGGAGGCCGACGACGTCGTGCTGGTCAACCAGCGCGGTGAGCTGACCGAGACCACCATCGCGTCGCTGGCCGTGCGGTTGGGCGGGCGCTGGTGGACGCCGCCCACCGACGTGGGCTGCCTGCCGGGCGTGGAGCGGGGCCGGCTGCTGGAGCTCGGCCGGCTGCACGAGCGGGTGCTGACCGTGGCGGACCTGCGGGCCGCCGAGGAGCTGGCCGTGGTGAGCTCGCTGCGCGGCTGGCGGAGCGCCCGGCTGCTGCCGGCCGGCCCGGGCGCGGACGCCGACCGCCCGCTCGCCCGGCCCCCGGATGCAGGCGCCCCGGTTCGACACCGCAGCTCCGCGGGCACAGGGGGGTCAGCCCCCTCCCCCACCCCCTAGCGAGGCCACCACCGTGACACCCCCGACCGGAGCGCCCTCCCCCGACGACGTCGACCGCCAGTCCCTCGGCGGGTTCCTCGGCCAGCTCGCCGCCCGCCTGGCCGCACCGGGCGCCGGTGCGACCGCCGGCATCGAGGCGGCGCTCGCGGCCTCGCTCGTCGCGATGGTCGGCCGGTTCACCACCGACGAGGAGCACGCCGGCGTCGTGGGCGAGATCGTCGCCGAGGCCGATCGCCAGCGCGACGCCTGCCTGGCCGCCGCGGCCGACGACGAGGCGGCCTTCTCCGCGGTCGCCGCGGCCATGAAGTTGCCGCGCGGCTCCGACGAGGAGAAGGAGGCGCGGCGGCAGGCGCTCGGCGCCGCCCAGCTGGACGCCGCCCGACCGCCGCGGACCATCATCGACATCGCGGTGGTGCTCACCTCGCTCGCGGAGCGGATCCTCCCGCTCGCCAACCGCAATCTGATCAGCGACGTCGCGGCGGCGACCGCCGCCGCCCGCGCCGCGGCGTCCACCGCGCGGCTCGCCGTCGAGACCAACCTGGCCGGCATCGACGACGACGGGGCGCGGGACGAGCTGACGAAGGCGGTCACGGTGGTCGACGAGCTGGCCGGCCGGGCCGATGCGGTGGAGGCGGAGGTCCGGCGGTTGATCGCCGGGTGATCCGTGACCGGCGGGCCCGGCTCGACCCACGGGCCCGCCGGGAACCTCAGACGCTGGTGAGCAGGAGCTGGTCGATCTGACCCATGGCCTGCTGCATGCCCTCGGCCATGCCCATGGCCACCATCTGCTCCATCGCCTCGGTGGACGGGAACCGGGACTGCACGGTCATGCGCGTGCCGCCGTCGGTCTCCTGGAGGTCGACGCGCGCGGTCGTCACCGGCATGTCGGCCGCGGGCGTGCCGTGCTCGTCGGCGAACCCGTCCTCGAACTCCAGCCGGGTCGGCTCCTCGACCGCGGTGATCCGCCACCAGCCGTGCGCCTTCTCCCCCTCGGGGCCGGTCATGAAGTAGGCAGCTCCGCCGCCCACGGACAGATCGTGGTCGGTGAAGGTGGCCGGCCAGGTCGGCGGCCCCCACCAGCGCTCGAGCTGCCGCGGGTCGGCCCAGACCTGCCACACCCTGGACGGCGGGGCCGGGAACTCGGCGACGATCGTGAAGGTGAGGTTCTCCTGGTCGGACTGCGTGCTGACGACGGTCATCGTGCATCTCCCGGGGCTGCGGCGAGGAGGTCGTCGATGCGGCCGATGCGGGCGCGCCAGAGCTCCTCGAACCCACCGAGCAGCCGGGCGGCCGCTCGGACCGTGCCGACGTCGCCGCGCACGATCTGCTCGCGGCCGCGACGTTCCTTGCTGACGAGCCGGGCCCGCTCGAGCACGGCCACGTGCTTCTGGACCGCGGCGAAGCTCATCTCGTAGTTCCGCGCGAGCGCCGAGACCGACGACTCCCCGGCCATCACCCGCGTGACGATGTCGCGCCGGGTGGCGTCGGCGAGCGCGGCGAAGACCCGATCGACGCTCTGCTGATCCAGCTGATCTACAACCACAAGGTTGTACGTTAGCGGCAGTCGCGACCTCGCCGCAAGGGCCCCGCCGGGGCCCGCACCGTGCGGCGCGGGGCCGCGGAGGAAGGCTCGCCTAACCTGGCGGGGTGACGACGACGGCGCTGCGCGAGGATCCGCCGTCGTCGACGACGGAGGAGGCCGCCCGCCACCGCCGGTGGGCGTGGCCCGAGCTGATGCCGCCGCTGCTCGTGCTGCTGCTGGGCACCGGGCTCCTGCTGGCGGGGCACGGGCTGTGGTTCGACGAGCTGTTCACCGCCGAGGTGGCGCGGCTGCCCCTGGCCGACATCCTGACGGCGATCTCCGAGGGCACCGGCACGACGAGCTACCTGGCCGGGGTGCCGCCGTCGTACAACGCGCCCTACTACGTCGTGACCCACGCCTGGGTGTCGCTGCCGGGGCTCGGCGGCGACACCTCGCTGCGCGTGCTCTCCCTGCTCGCCACGGCCGGCGGGCTGGCACTGGTCACCCGCGCCGTGAGCCGGCTGACCGACCGCGCGACGGGGGTCCTGGCCGGCGTCGTCCTGGCCTGCAGCCCGCTGCTGCTGGAGCAGGCGGTGGAGGCGCGCAGCTACGGCCTGGCCGTCCTCGCCACTGGCGGCGCCGTGCTGGGCCTGGCCCGGTGGCTGCAGGAACCCCCGCGCGGACTCCTCCTCTTCGGCCTGGCCGGCGCCGGTATGGGCCTGGCCCACTGGTACGCCGTCACGGTGCTTGCCGCGTTCGTCGCCGCGGGCATCCTGCTGCGCCGGCAGCGGGCGTGGCCGCTGCTGCTCACCGGCGCCGCGGCCGCGCTGCCCGTCGTCGGCCTCGTCGCGGTGAACCTGCTCAACGGCACCGGCGGCCGCAACGCCGAGCACCTGAACGACACGGGCGGGCGCCTGGTCGTCATGGCGCTGGAGGCGTGGACGGCCACGTCGGGCCCGCTGCTCCTCCTGACGATCGGCTTCGCGGCGCTCGGCGCGGCCCGCGCCACCGGGCTGCGGGTCGTCGCGGCGGCGTGGGTCGTGGTGCCGCTGCTGCTGCTCGTCGTCGCCGAGCTCGTGCGCCCGGTGTTCCTCCCCCGCTACCTGCTGGCCGGGCTGCTCGGGCTGGGCGTCCTCGCCGCCGCCGGGGCCGGAAGCGCCCCGCGCGCCGCCCGCGCCCCCCTCGGCGCCCTGCTCGTGGCGTGCTCGCTGCTGGCGTCGACGCCGCTGTTCGACCGCGAGCCGCGGGAGCGGGCCGATGACCTGGTGCGCCTCCTGGCCGAGCTGCACCGCCCCGGCGAGCCGGTCGTGGCCGCGGACATGCGCTCGGCGCTCGCCCTCGACCACTACGTCCGCACGCTGGCACCGGAGCTGCGACCGGACGTCGTCCTGCCGCCGGAGGACGCACCCGCCGACGCCGAGGAGGTGTGGCTGGTGCGCCGGATCATCGACGGCAGGCCCACGCCCACCGACGACGACCAGATCCTCGCCGAGGGCGGCTTCCGGCAGGTCGCCGAGCACTTCTTCGGCGGGGACAAGACCGACCTGGCGCTCCAGCGCTGGGAGCGCTGAGCACGCCGGATCAGTGGCGGCGCACGGCCCAGTACAGCGAGCGCGCCGACTGGCTCAGCCGGGCCCGGCCGCTCCACGCCGACGTCCCCGTGGGCCGCTGGTCCCGCACCACGGGAAGGCTGGCGACGGGCACGCCGGCCCGGGCCACGCCGAGGACCACGCTGGGCGCGCCCTCGTCGGTGACCGCGGTGAGGACCGCGGCCCGGACGGCGGCGTCCATGGCGAAGAACGCGCCGGCGTCCGGGGGCAGGCCGGTGAGGCGGGCGGCCAGCCGCCGGTGGACGGTGCCGGTGAGCCGCCGGGACAGCGACTCGTAGGCACCCCGGCGGCCGGCGAACACCGCACCGACGTCCCCCAGGGCCAACCGGTCGACGAGGAGGGGCACCGCCTCGGGCGGGTCCTGCAGGTCGGCGTCCAGGCACACCCAGACCTCGGCGGAGGGTTCGGCGGCCAGCCCCTCGGCGATCGCCGCGTGCTGACCACCGTTGACGGGAAGCTCGGTGACCGCGATCCGGGGGTTGCCGGCAGCCAGCTCGCCGGCGACGGCGGCGCTGTCGTCGGGCGAGGCGTCGATGACCAGGCGCAGCCGCCAGTCGCGGCCGTCCAGCGCGGCCGACAGCCGCTCGGACAGCAGCGGCAGGGTGTCCGCGTTCCGGTACACGGGCACGACCACCGCTACCCGCGCGGTCACGACCGCTCCCAGGTGCGGGCCAGGCCTGCCACGAGGTCGACGGTCGGTTGCCAGCCGAGCAGCCGGCACGCGGCGGAGGGGTCGGCCACCCAGTCCGCGGTGTCCCAGTCCCGCCCGGGGTGCGCGCCCGGGGCCGTCGCGATGCGCCGGCCGGTGACCCGCTCGGCGACGGCGACCAGCTCCTCGGTGCTCGTCTGCACGCCGGTGCCGATGTTGAGCACCGTGCCGGCCGGCAGCGAGTCGTCGGCGGCCGCGCGGACGCAGGCGTCGACGACGTCCCCGACCCACACCCAGTCGCGCCGGCTGACCGCCCCGGGCAGGGGCACGGTGGCGCCCGTGCGGGCGGCGGCGAGGACGACCGGCACCAGCCGGGTCGGGTGGTCGCCGGGGCCGTACACCTGGAAGGCGCGCAGCACGGCGGACCGCACGCCGCGCTCTGCGGCCGCGGCCTGCAGCAGCATCGATCCGGCCGCCTTGGTGGCGCCGAAGAAGCCGCGCGGGTGCAGGGCGGCGTCCTCGGTCAGCGGGTGCGGTCCAGCCGCGTACTCGGTCGAGGAGCCCAGCCGCACCACCGCGCGGCAGCGGTCGGGCAGCGCGTCGACCAGCCAGGGGCTGGTGTTGACCAGCACCGTGGCCGCCCGGTCCCGCGCGGTCGCCTTGGCCCGGCCCGCGGCGAGGGAGAAGACGACGTCGGGGTCGGCCGCCCGGACCGCGTCCGCGGCGGCCACCGGGTCGGTCAGGTCGACGTCGGCCCGCGTCAGGCCGACGACGTCCCAGCCGTCGGCGAGCAGCCGGACGACCAGGTGCCGGCCGACGAACCCGCCGGCGCCGGTGACGACGGCTCTCACGCCGGCTGCGCGGCGACCGCCGGCTCCCGCACCGGGACCTGCCCCCCCGCCTCCGTCACGGCGGCCACGAACTCCTGCCGCAGCCCGGCCGCCTCCCCCGGGTGCGCCCGGCGCAGCCCGGCCACGCTCGCCAGTAGCAGCGGCACCTCGACGAAGGGGTCCCGGCCGGCCATGTCCGCGGTGAAGGACCGCCGCAGGAAGGTGAAGTCCGTGCCGAGGCGCACCAGCTCGGCGGCCAGCAGATCGCTGGAGACCGGGAAGCCCCGGCCCGGCAGCGTCAGGCCGCCGACGCCGAACTGCCCGCGGACGTGGCTGCGCACCTCGTCGACGGTGCCGTCGACCAGCGGCCGGAACAGCTCGCGGGAGCCGCGGTCGATGCGCAGGTCGTTGAGGCCCACGTAGATCCGCGACAGCGGCCGCGCCGCCAGCTCGGCGGCCTGGTCGACGGCGCCCTGGGTCTCGATCAGGATGCCCAGCCCGCAGCGTCCGGCGACGAGGTCGAGGGTGCGGTCGACCTCCTCCGGGGTGCGGACCATCGGCAGCAGGAGCTCGTCCGCGCCGCGCGCGATCGCGTCGTCGACCTCGTCGGCGGTCCACGGGCCGTAGCCGTTGATCCGGCACACCACCCGCCCGTCGGTGGCCGCCCGCATGCGGCTCAGGTCGTCCGGGGTGTCGGCGTTGATCTGGGTGCCCTCGCCCTCCTGCCGGCGCGCCTTCCCGCGGCGCTCCCAGTCGACGACGATCCCGGCCGCACCGGCGCTCACGACGTCGGCGCCCCAGCGGGGGTCGATGGTGAAGAGGAGAAGGTCCACGCCGCGGAGCTTAGGCTTTCCTAACCGGGTGGTCGGCACCCCCCGCCGACGCCGGCACCACATCGGAACCGTTCCCGGAGCTGCGAGGCCCTGCGTTCCCCCGGGAGGGGGAGGAACACCGTCAGAGCGCGGCTGCCGCGTCGCGCGACGCCCGGGCCGGGAAGGCCAGCGCGGTGCCGCGCACGGTGATCGACACGTCGGTGCCGGCGACCGGCAGGTCCGCGCCGTCCAGCCGGGCGCTCACCCGCAGGCCGTCGGGGAGGTCCAGCCACACCCGCGAGTCGTGGCCGTAGTAGTCCACGCTGCTCACCCGGGCCGTCGGCGCCGCCGGGCGGGGCGCGGACAGCCGCAGCTGCTCGGGACGGAGCAGGATGCGCGCCGCACCCTCGAGGACGCCGTCCGCGGCCGGCTCGTAGGGCAGCTCGCCGAGGGCGCAGAGCGCGAGGCCGCCGCGCAGCTCGGCCTCCAGCACCACCGCCTCGCCGACGAAGGTGGCCACGTCCAGGTCCCCGGGACGGCGGTAGAGCGTGCGGGGATCGGTGAGCTGCACGAGCCGGCCGCCGCGCAGCACCGCCACCTGGTCGGCCATCGACAGCGCCTCGGCCTGGTCGTGGGTGACCAGCACGGCGGTGGCCCCGGAAGCGCTCAGCGCCGCCGACACCGCGACGCGGGTCTCCTCCCGCAGGGCGGCGTCGAGGGAGGAGAAGGGCTCGTCGAGCAGCACCAGGGACGGCTCCGGCGCCAGGGCGCGGGCGAGCGCCACCCGCTGCTGCTGCCCGCCGGAGAGCTGGTGCGGGGAACGGTCGGCCAGGGCGGGGTCGAGGCCGACCAGGCGCAGCAGCTCGGCGACCCGGGCACCGTCGCGGCGCTGGCGACGGGGCAGCCCGAAGCTGATGTTGCCGGCCACGGTCAGGTGCGGGAACAGCCCGCCCTCCTGGGGCACGAACCCGATCCCGCGCCGCCGCGCGGGGACGCTGCGCCCCGCACCGGTCACCACCCGCTCCCCCAGCGCCACCGTGCCGGAGTCCGGCTCCTCGAAACCGGCGATGAGGCGCAGCAGGGTGGTCTTGCCGCAGCCGGAGGGCCCGAGGAGCGCGGTGAAGCTGCCCTCGGGCACGTGCAGGTCCACCCCGGTCAGCACCGGGATGGCGGCGGCGAAGGACTTGGTGAGGCCTCGCACGGTCAGGGAGCTCATGTGGTCAGACCTCGTCGGGCGTCGGAGGACAGCAGGACCGTAGCGGGTGCCGACAGCAGCACCATGACGACGGCGTAGGGGGCGGCGGCGCCGTAGTCCAGCGCGCTGCTCGCCGACCAGAACGCCGTCGCCAGCGTCGTCGTCCCGGTGGGGGCCAGCAGCAGGGTGGCGGTCAGCTCGGTGACGACGGCGAGGAAGACCAGCGCGGCCCCGGCACCGATGCCCGGGGCCAGCAGCGGCAGCGTGACGCGGCGTAGCCGGTCGCCGGCCGAGGACCCCAGGGAGGCGGCGACGTCGTCGTAGAGCGGCGCCGTCTGCTCCACCGCGGCGCGGACCGTGACGATGGCCCGCGGCAGGAACAGGATCGCGTACGCCGCCAGCAGCACCGGCATGGTCTGGTAGAGCCACGGGGTGACCCGGACGCTCAGGGTCACCAGCGCGAGGGCGACCACGATGCCGGGCACGGCGCTGCCCAGGTAGGTGCTGCGCTCGAGCAGGGTGCTCAGCCGGCCGCGGGCGCGCACCGCGAGCCATCCGGTGGGCAGGGCGAGGGCCGTCGTCGCCGCGGCGGCCGCCGCGGCCAGCGCCAGCGTCGTCCCGGTGGTCCCGGCCAGGGCCGCCCAGTCGAGGGCGGCGTCGGCGCCGGCGACCATCCAGTAGCCGAGGCTGCCCAGCGGCACGAGCAGGGCGAGGGCGACGAGCACGGCGAGACCCAGCAGCACGGGCCCGGTGAACGCCCGCAGCGCCACCGGCCGCACCGGCCGGGCGGCGCCTCGACCGGTGCGCGCGTACCCGCGCCGACCGCGCAGCCGCAGCTCCGCCACCAGGAGCACCAGGCACAGCAGCACGAGGACACCGGCCAGCATGGTGGCGCCCGGGCCGTTGAACGTGGCGCGGTACTGGTCGTAGATCGCCGTGGTGAAGGTCGGGTACCGCAGCATCTGCAGCGCGCCGAACTCGGCCAGCAGGTGCAGCGCGACCAGCAGGCTGCCGCCCAGCAGCGCCACCCGCAGCTGCGGCAGCTGCACGCGCAGGAACACCGCCCAGCCGGAGAGGCCCAGGCCGCGGGCGGTCTCCTCCAGCGCCGGGTCCAGCCCCCGGAAGGCGGCGGCCAGCGGGAGGTAGACGAACGGGAAGTAGGACAGCGTCACGACCAGCAGCGCGCCGGCGTAGGTGTCCAGGCCCGGCAGCAGCGAGATCCAGGCGTAGCTGTTGACGAACGCCGGCACCGCCAGCGGCGCCACGAGCAGCACGTGCCAGACGCGGCGGCCCGGCACCGAGGAGCGCGCCACCAGCCAGGCGGCGGCCAGGCCGAGGACGGCGCAGCAGGCGACGGTGCCCACGACCAGGCGGGTGGTGTTCCAGAGCAGCTCGCCCACGCGCGGCCGGAAGACCAGCTCGCGAACCCCGGTCCAGCCGATGTCGGCGGTGTACCAGGCGATGTAGCCCAGCGGCAGCAGCGCCAGCGCGGCGACGGCGACCGCCAGGGCCAGGGTCACCGGCGTCCGGCGCAGCCGCCTCCCTCGCGACGGCGCGCGGGAGCCCCGGTCCGCCTGCTCGCTCGGCGCACCGGGGCTGTCGGCCTGCAGCGCGGGAACGGTCAGAGCAGCCCGACCTCCTGCATCAGCTCGGTGACCAGCGGCGCGTCCAGGTCGCCGGGGTCGACCTCGGGGGCCTGCAGCTCCTGCAGCGGGGGCAGCGCGTCGGCGGAGGCGATCCCGGTGCCGACCGCGTACTCCAGCGCACTGCTGTCGGCCAGGCGCTCCTGCGCGGCGGCACCGGTCAGGTACTCGACCAGCCGCTGCGCCTGCTCCTTCTGGTCGGAGGAGGCGAGCACCCCGGCACCGGAGACGCTCACGAACGCGCCCGGGTCCTGGTTGCGGAAGTAGTGCAGCGCGGCGTCGTCACCGATGAGTCCGTTCTGCGCCTGGTCGCGGAACCAGTAGTAGTGGTAGGTGATGCCGACCGGCACCTCCCCCTCGTCGACCGCCTTCATGATCGCGGTGTTGCTCGCGTAGATCTCGGCGTTGCGCTGCAGGCCGGTCAGCCACTCGCGGGTGGCGTCCTCGCCCTCGAGCGCCAGGACCGCGCTGACGATCGCCTGGAAGTCGGCGCCACCGGCGGCGATGCCGACCCGCCCCTGCCACGCCGGGTCGGCCAGGTCGAGCATCGAGGCGGGCAGCTCCTCCTCCGCGA
The DNA here is from genome assembly GCF_002938435.1 of Blastococcus saxobsidens. Classification (GTDB taxonomy): domain Bacteria; phylum Actinomycetota; class Actinomycetes; order Mycobacteriales; family Geodermatophilaceae; genus Blastococcus; species Blastococcus saxobsidens. The sequence goes on along the minus strand of NZ_POQT01000008.1, from coordinate 73,403 downwards.
TCTCCGACGGGTTGTAGATCAGCGCGGTGGAACGGGCGGCGAAGCCGACCCAGTTGCCCGACGACGGGCGGTAGGCCTCGCCCACCTGGTCGAGCGTCGCCTGGTCCAGCGGCGCGAGCAGACCGGCCTGGTCGACGACGTCGATGGCGGGGCTGTTCTCGGTGAGGAAGACGTCGGCCGGCGAGGCGTCGCCCTCCTGCACGATCTGGTTGGCCAGCTCGGAGTCGTTGGCGTCGCGGAACTCCAGCTCGATGCCGGTCTCCTCGGTGAAGCCCTCGAGCATCGTGCGGACCAGGCTCTCGTGCTGGGCGCTGTAGACGGTGAGCACGTCGTCGTCGGAGCCGCAGCCGGCGAGGACGACGCCGGCCCCCAGGGTCGAGACGAGCGCGGCGATCACCCGGCGGGGCCTGGTCACGGGGGTCCTCCAGTCGAACGGGGCCCGGGCACAGGCCAGGCACACCTAACCATGGTGCACCAGGTCCTTCAGCGGCCGGCAGGGTGTCGACGAGGCGACGGCTGGGAAGTACCGCCGGACGTCCGACGGCGAGGGAGCAGACGGTGAGCGAGATCGCGTACGTGTCCGAGGTCCGGGTCGAGCGACTGGGCGGGCCGCTGCGCGCGGCCTACCTGCCCGGGGAGGAGGAGCCGACCGTCTACGGCATGCACGGCGCGATCGCCGAGCACTACGGGATGGAACCGGGCACCGCCCCCAGCCATGCCAGCACGATCGACCACCTGGTGGGTGCCGCCCTCGGTTAGCTCACCGGGACGTTCGCCGGTGCCCTCGCGGCACGGCGGATCGACCCCACCGGTCTGGTGGGGCACGCACGCGGAGAGGTCGAGCTCGAGGGCAAGGTGCTGGTGCTCAAGCGGATCCAGGTCACCTACGCCGGACTGGACGTCGCCGCGCAGGACGCCGAGAAGGTGCAGCGGGTGCTGGCCGTGCACGCCGACGGATGCCCGGTCGCCCGCAGCCTGAGGGGTGCCATCGAGATCACCACGCAGCTGGGCTGAGGACCGCCGGCAGTCCGGTCGGGTCGGCCGGCTCCAGGGAGCCCGGGGCCCGGGGAGGCGACGTGGTGTCCCGGCCGGCGCACGCAGACCGCGGTCGTGCCGGCCACCGGGCTCACCAGGTGTCCCGGGCGTCGCGGGCCCCGATGAACTCCTCCGGTGGCAGTCCGTAGAGCTCCTCGGCGACGTCGGCGAGCCCGCCCGCGGCCGGGCGGCTCATGGCGTGACGAAGCCCGCCGGCCGAACCTGCAGCCGGCCGTCGCGCGGGTCCTCGGAGAACAGGAGGGCACCGCTGTGCCGGCTGTTCGGCGGGAGGTAGGGAATCGACGTCGAGGCCTGCCCGACCTCGGCGCCGTCCCGGGTCAGGGTGCCGGAGATCTGCACCTGTTCGGCCGTCCGGCCGCCGCTGTTCCTGAGTTCGAAGTGCACCGCGTAGCCGTCCCCGGCCGCCTCGATCGAGGTGACGCTGACCGACAGCGCCGGATCCGACTCCCGTACGGCCACGGCCTGGTAGGTCAGGAAGCCGAGGAGCAGGAGGACCACCAGACCCCCGAGCGCACCGAGCACGTACTCACCGGGCGTGGTGCGTTCCCCGGAGTCGTCCTGCTGCTGTCCGTCCTGCGAGGTGTCGGCGTGCTGGTCCTCGTCCACGTGGTCCTCCGTCACAGGATGAGCCGGGCTGCCGCAGCGCCGATGCTGCCCGGGAATGCGAGCACGACGGTCTCGTCGATCGCCGTCGCCAGGCCGATCCCGTCGAACCGGCCGAAGGTCCAGAGCAGGAAGGCCGAGACGATGAGCGCGATGGCGTACCCGACCACGGTCAGGGTCAGGAACGACCGCACGAACCCGTTGGTGGACCTCTCCTGCCCTCCGAAGCCGACTCCGTACACGAAGCCGTGCATCAGCAGGAGGCTGAGCACGGCGAGCACCGCGATGCTGACCGTGCCGGCCTCGGCGGCGAGCAGGACGACCTCTTCGGTGGGCGCGATGTTCGCCGCGAAGACGACGGCTCCGGCGGTCATCAGGAACAGCTCGTGGCCGTACCCCGTGATCCGGGGCCGTCTGCTGCCCTCCCCCAGTTGGCTGCGCGCGTACGAGGCCCCCACGGCCGCCGGCAGGGTCTCGATCGCCACCACCGAGACCGCGGCACGCCAGTCCATGAGCGGATCCACCACCCCGAGCGCCGTCAGTACGACCGTCGCGGCAACGGCGGCGGTCACGATGGCGACCCCCGCATCGGCCAGGTAGCCACGCACCCCGACCCCGCCGGGCCCGGCGCCGAAGGCTCGGGACAGACCGATCACCAGCGCCACCGCCGCCACGACCAGCAGGGCCAGCCGGTACCGCTCCACGCTGTGCGCGAGCCGCCAGAACTCCATCGTCATCAGCAACGGCAGCGCGAACAGCAGCGAGCCCGCGACTGCCCGGCCGATGCCTCTGGCCAGCTCGATGCTGCCGGTCCGGGTCACCGCGCACCTGTCGCGGGGCCGCCGGGCCCGGCTCCCGTCGCCACGTCCGGCGCCTCCTCGTCGGCCCGACCGGGGGCGTCCGGCTCCGGCCGCCCCCGGGCGCGGGCGAAGGCGTGCGCGATCGGCACGTCGGTCGACGAGTGCGCCAGGATCGAGGCGACGATGACCAGGGCCACCAGGTGGAACATCGCATCCGCGCCGGGCACCCCCGCATCGAGGATGAGCAGGCCGTAGACCACCGACGCGAACCCCTTGGGCCCGAACCACGCCGCGACAGCCTTCTCGGCGACCGGCAGGCCGCTGCGCACCAGTGCCACGACGATCGCCAGCGGCCGGGCCAGCAGCAGCGCGAGGAGTCCGAACAGGGACCCGCTCAGCGGGATCTCGCCGAGGAAGGCCGGCGAGATCAGGGCGCCGAACACCAGGATGGCGGCGAGCTTGAGCAGCTCGGTGACCAGCTCGCCGAACTCCGAGAACGACTTCTCGACGTCGGGCGCGAAGGTGGCGATCGTGATGCCGGCGGTGAACGCGGCGAGGAACAGGTTGGCGTGCGTGAGGTCGGCCAGTGCCAGCACCATCAGCCCGATCGCCAGGCCACCGAGCGCGGCGTACAGCGGGGTGGCCGAGGTGAAGCGGCTGCGGATGAGCAGCACCGCCACCGCCGGGACGACGAAGCCCGACGCGACCCCGAGGGCGAGCTCGCCGGCCAGCGCCGCGTAGTCCGCCTCGTCCCGGGACAGCACCGAGAGGAGCACCAGGACGACGGGCAGCGCCAGACCGTCGTTGAGGCCGCTCTCCACGTTCAGCAGCGACCGCAGCCGCCCCGGGACCTCCGGGCGGCCCACGATCGCGGAGGCGAACACCGGGTCCGTGGGGGCGAGCACCGCGCCGACGAGCATCGCCTCGATCCACGACAGGCCGGCGACGTAGTGGGCCAGGAGTGCGGTCACGCCGAAGGTGAGCGGCATGCCGAGGACCAGGGCCCGGCCCGGCAACCGCCAGGCGTTGCGGAGGTCGGAGAAGCCGACGCGCATGCCATCGGTGTAGAGGACCGAGAACAGGGCCAGCTCGGCCAGGCCCACGACGATCTCGTCGCCCGGCTGCAGGTCCAGCACCCCCGTCACACCGTCGCCGAGCACGAAGCCGGCGAGCAGGAAGAGAACGGCCGTGGAGAGCACGGTGCGGTGGGCCAGCCCGGAGAACAGGACGGCGACGAACAGCAGCACGGCGAAGGCGAGCAGGAGTGCCACGAGGAGCTCCCTACCCGGGCCGCCGGCGATCGAGCGCACGCCGGCCCGCCGTGTCACGGCAACGACACACATCGCCGAACGGGCCCGGGGTAGCCCCCCGCGATGAGCGACGTGACCTCCTTCGACGGCACCCGTCTGGCCCGCTACGACTGGGGGCCACCGGAGGCACCGCTCCTCGTCCTGGTGCACGGGCTGGGCATGTCCACCGAGTCGTGGGGCGAGGTCCCCGAGCGGCTCGGCGACCGGTTCCGGGTCGTCGGCTACGACCTCCGCGGCCACGCGCAGAGCGGGGACGCCCGCGCAGGCGGGTACGGCCTGGACGCGCACGCGCAGGACCTGGCGGCTGTGCTCGACGCGGTCGTCCCGGACGGCGGATCCGCCGTGGTCGTGGCGCACAGCCTCGGGGGCGGCATCCTGCTGGCGCACGTGCACGGCTCGGGGGACGACCGCATCGCCGGCGCCGTGCTCGCCGGATCGGGTGGCGCAGGCGTGACCGCCCCCGGACTGCCCGCCCGCGTTCTGCCGCCCTGGGCGCAGGCCCGGCTGCGGTCCGCCTGGTTCGCGCTCCTGCGCACCGGCGTCCGGCTGGGCCGGCGGCTCCGGCCGCTCCACGCCCTGTCCGATCGCGCTGTCCGGCACTTCGCGTTCGCGCCCGACGAGCCGGAGGAGATGGTCCGCCGGATGCGCGACGCCTTCCTCACCACCCGGCCGCTGGCGCTCGCCGGCACCACCATGGCCGCCCTCGCCCACGACGGCGTCGCCCTCGCCCCGGGCCTGCGCGTCCCGACGCTGGTCGTGCACGGCAGCCGGGACCCGGAGGTTCCCGTCGAGGAGGCGCAACGGCTCCTGGCCGCGCTGCCCGACGGTGAGCTGGTCACCGTGCCCGGGGCGGGTCACATGCTCGCCTGGACCCGGCCCGACGCCGTGGTGGAGCAGGTCACCCGGTGGGCCGACCGCATCACCGGCGCCCGTGCGGACGGCGCCGCTCCGGGGCGTCAGCTGCCGACGACGACCTCCACCACCGGATAGCCGGAGGCGCCGTCGGGGGCGACGGGAGTCCGCTGGTCGGTCTGCACCTCACCGCGCCCGTCGGTGGCACGGGCGGCGATCCGGTGCCGGCCCGCGGTCGCCTCCCACGGGAGGTACCACTGGCGCCAGCAGTCGACGTCGAGGGACTCGGCGAGCTCGGCCTCCCGCCACGGCCCGTCGTCGATGCGGACCTCCACCCGCTCGATGCCGCGCGTCGGCGCCCACGCGACGCCGGCGATCGGCCGCCTCCCCGGGGCGACGGTGCCGCCGGCGCGGGGGACGTCGATGCGCGCCTGCGTCTTGATGGGACCCTCCTTCGCCCAGCCGCGCGGGATCCAGTAGCCGTCGACGTCCCAGCCGGTGAGCTCGATGGCCGAGAGCCACTTGGTCGCCGAGACGTAGCCGTACAGGCCCGGCACGACGAGCCGGGCGGGGAAGCCGTGGTCGGCCGGGAGCGGCTCGCCGTTCATGGCGACGGCGACCATGGCCTCCTCGACGTCCAGCGCCGTCAGCACCGGGAAGCCGGCGGTGAAGCCGTCGACGGAGCGGCCCAGGAGCTGGGTGGCGCCGCGCTGCACCCGGGCCCGGTCCAGCAGCGCCTTCAGCGGCACCCCCTGCCAGCGCGCGTTGCCGACGAGGTCCCCGCCGACCTCGTTGGAGACGCAGGCGAGGGTCACGTCGGCCTCGATCTGCGGCAGCTCCATGAGCTCGGCGTAGGTGAGGGTGAACGGCTCGTCGACCATGCCCCGCACCTCGAGCCGCCACGTGCCGGGGTCGACGACCGGCACCCGGAGCGCGGTGTCGATCCGGTAGAAGTCCTCGTTGGGCGTGAACAGCGGCGTGAGCCCCGGGACGTCGAGCTCGGCGCCGGGCGGGACCGGGCCGGCCGGCCGCGCGGGGGCCGGCAGCCGGATGGCGGCGCGCAGGTCGTCCAGGCGCTCGCGGCCGGAGAGCAGGTAGCCCCCCACGCCGGCCAGGACGCCGAGCAGGGTGGTGCCCGCGGTCACCGCCAGGAACCGGCGGCGGTCGAGGGCGCTCAGCGGTGTCTCCCCTCTCACAGGCGCGGGCGGTTCCGCGCGGCGGGGCATGGCCACGGCCAGCACGTACAGCACCCCGGTCCCCGCCGCGGCCCCGAGCACGCCGACCAGCAGGGTCAGGCCGAGGGCATTGCGGGCGTCGGCCAGCGCGGCCGCCGTCCCGAGGCCGGCGAACAGCGCGATGCCCGCCGCGGCCGGGACGAACCGCCGGCGGGCGAGCACCCCGAGGGCGGCGCCCAGGAGGATCGAGACGAGCACGATGCCGCCCAGGAGCACCGGCTTGTCGGCCGTGCCGAGAGTCGCGATGGCCCACCGCTCCAGCCACCCGGGCACGCTGTCGACGACGGTGTCCCCCACCGCGATGACCAGCGAGGGGGCGCGCGCGAGGAGCCCGGCGGTCAGCTCGGCGACACCGAGCGCGACGGCCACCGCCGCGATCCCGGCCAGCGCAGCCGGGCCACGGCTCAGGGGGCGGACGCCGGCCGGCCTGTCCTCGGTGGATCGAGCTGTCTCAGGCACCCCCGCACGGTGTCCGCTGCGCCCGCCGGGCACACCAGCGGCGGCGCTTCGTCCCCGGATCGTCATGGGACGGGCAGCGCGGTACCGGCATCAGGGCCGGCGGCCGGCCAGCCCGACGGCTCCCCACCCCCGCAGCGGCCTGCCCACGACGTCCGCGGCCACCTCCACGGCCCGGCGCCGGAGGCCTCTCCCCCGCCACTCCTCCGGGTCCACGCGCCGGCTCCTCGTCAGGTCGTCGGCGAAGTGCTGGTCCAGGAGGGCGGTCACGGCGGGATCGTCGAGCAGCAGGCACACCTGGTCGTTCAGTGCGAACGAACGGGTGTCGACGTTGGCCGTGCCCACCATCGCGACGACGCCGTCGACAGTGATGACCTTGGCGTGCATCAGGGACGGCTGGTAGCGCCAGATCTCCACCCCGCTGTCCAGCAGGGGCTGGAAGTCCAGTTCGCCCTGCAGGTGGACCGCTCGCCGCTCGACGTGCGGGCCACCGGTCAGCACCTGGATCCGCACCCCCCGCCCGGCCGCGTCCTGCAGGAGCAACCGCAGCCAGCGGGGCAGGCGCATGTACGGGGTGGTGATCGCGACGTGGTCCCGCGCGGACCGGAGCAGCGCGGAGACCGCGATGGCGGCCTCGTTCCAACCCGGCTGGGACGGGGTGCGGAGCACCTGCACCGCTGTGTTCCCGGCGCGCCCCAGCTCGGGGAACCGGTCCAGTCCCGACACGAGGCGTCCGGGGAGGCAGACCCGGGCCTGCATCCATGCCTGCACGAAAGGCGACCGCAGCCCGGCGACCGCGGGCCCCTCCACCCGGAAGGCGGTGTCGCGCCAGCTGCCCGGATGGTGACCGTCGCCGGTCCAGGCCTCGTCGACACCGGCACCGCCGGTGAAGGCGACCGTCTCGTCGCACACCAGCACCCGTCGGTGGTCGCGGAAGTTCCAGACGCTCACCCGAGCGGTGTGCAGCGGCCGGTGGAAGTGGACCGCGCAGCCCGCGTCCCGCATCCGGCGGAGGTCGTGCCGGTCGATGTGCTTGCCGCCGTAGCCGTCCAGCATGATGCGCACCCGCACCCCTGGCGGGCCCGGTCGGCGAGCGCGGCGGCCATGCCGTGGGAGACATCACCTCCGCGCCAGGAGAACCACAGCAGGTCCACGGTCCGCTCGGACGCGGCGATGGCTGCGCGCAAGGCGTGGAACGTCTCCTCGCCGTCCTTCAGCACCTCGACCCGGTCGCCCTCGGTGAACGGGACGCCGACCAACGCCTCGAGCACCCGCCGAGGGCCTGCGACCTCAGCCGGCCCGTCGCGCCTGTCAGCACGTCCGCTCCGGGGCGCGGCGGACGTGGTGTCCCCGGGTACCACCGCTCGTCCGGCAGGCACGCACCCTCCTCCCGGTCGGCACGTCGGTCAGAGGCACGATGTCCCTCGCGGCATGCGAGGAAACGATCCCGTCGGCGCTCTCGACTGATCGGCACGTGCACGGTTCGGCACCATGGCTGTCTCCGTCACGGAGCGGTCCAGGGCCCGCCGTGGTGGGCCGGGGCATGCCGGTGCACCGGCGCGACACCCGGCGCAACGCCGGAGTCGGCGCAGGGCCACCTCGCCGCGCCCGGTCGGGGACCGACCTACACGCGTGCCGGGCCGGCCGACGGTGCGAGCTGCGCGGCAACCCCGCTGAGCGCGAGATCGAGCGCCGCTTCCAGGGGTTGGACGGAGCGCGCCGCCTGAGCCAGCAGCAGCCCGCCCTGCACGGCGGCGAGCAGTCCGGCGGCCAGCACGTCCGGTTCGGCATCGAGCTCACCACGGTCGCGCATCCGACCCAGTCCCAGGGCCAGGTGTCGCTGCCAGGCGGCGAACCCGTCGACGAGCTCGATCGGCGCGCACCGGTCGGCCTCGGCGAGCTCGGCTGCCAGCCGGCCGAGCGGGCACCCACCGAGAGCATGGGCGTCGCGGTTGAGCTCGACGACCCGGTCACGCCATCGGCACAGGTCGGCCATCGAGTCGATGCCGTCCAATTCGGGTTGCTGGGCCATCAGCACCCGACCGACCTGCCACTGGACGACCGCGCCGACGAGCGCGGACTTGTCGGTGAAGTAGTGGTACAGCTGCGACTTGCTGGTACCGGTGGCGGCGCGGACGTCGTCCAGGCTGGTTCCGGCCACACCGCGCCGGTGCATGAGGTCCGCGGCAGCCGTCACGATCCGCTCGCGGGTGGCGCGCCCCCGCGCGGTCAACACCGGCTTCGGAACCGGGGATCCCTCCTCGCGCATGGTGATCACCGTACGGGGAATTGGACCCAACAGTCCACAGTTGCCAGCTACTGGACCGCGCAGTCCAACCGCACCGGCCCCGGCGCCCTGGACCGCCAGATCGCCGCAGGGAAGACCGCACTGGAGAAGGCCGTCAGCGGCCACTCCAGCTTGTGACGACCGCAACCGACCGACCCAAGGAGACGACCGCCCTTCATGACTTCGACCCTCTTCACCCCGTACAGCCTCGGCCGCATCGAGCTGGCCAACCGCCTCGTGATGGCGCCGATGACCCGCAACCGTGCCGGCGCCGACGGCGTCCCCACCGACTCGATGGTCACCTACTACGCCCAGCGCGCCGGGGCCGGACTGATCGTGACCGAAGGGACCCAGCCCAGCGCCGTCGGGCAGGGCTACCCGAACACCCCAGGCATCCACACCGCCGAACAGGCTGCGGCGTGGCGCCGGATCACCGACGCGGTGCACGAGCGTGGTGGCCGCATCTTCCTGCAGCTGATGCACGCCGGGCGGATCTCCCACCCGTCGCTGCAGCCCGGCGCCGGTCTGCCGGTCGCACCGTCCGCCGTCCGCCCCGCCGGGCAGGTCTTCACCGCCGAGGGCCTGCAGGACTTCGTCGAGCCGCGCGCGCTGGAGACCGCAGAGGTCGAGCAGATCGTCCGCGAGTTCGCCGAGGCCGCCCGGCTCGCCATCGAGCAGGCCGGTTTCGACGGCGTGGAGGTGCACGGCGCCAACGGCTACCTGCCCCACCAGTTCCTCGCCGAAGGCACCAACCAGCGCTCCGACCGCTACGGCGGCTCCGCAGACAACCGGGCACGGTTCCTGCTCGAGGCCACGGCCGCGGTGGCCGAGGCCGTGGGCGCCGAGCGGGTCGGCGTCCGCGTGTCGCCTGCCAACACCTTCAACGACATCGTCGAGCACGAGACCGAAGAGGTCTACGCCGCCGTCGTGTCCGGCCTGGAGCCGCTGGGGCTGACCTACCTGCACGTCGTCGAGGGACCGCCGTCGGTGACCGAGAAGATCCGCAGCAACTGGTCGCAGACGCTGATCGTCAACCCGGCGTTCAGCCTGGAGACGACGACGGGGAACCTCGAGGCCCTGCTCGCCGACGGGCGGGCCGACCTGGCCGCGGTCGGCCGGGCCTTCCTGGCCAATCCCGATCTGGTCCACCGGCTGGAGCGCGGCGCAGAGCTCAACGTCGGCGATCCGTCCAGCTTCTACGGCGGCACCGACGCCGGGTACATCGACTACCCGACGTTGGACCAGACCGCCTGATCCACCCGTCCCCGCGGGTGAACCGCCATCCGCGGGGACGGACGGGCGCCCTGAGCCCCACCCGGGCCGATCGAGCCGTGACTTCCCGCCGGTTCGGGGAGCCGGCCGAGCAGCCGCCGGCCGACCTGCTCCAGGGGGCCGGAAGGGGGCGCGGCGAGCCGCCCCGCAGCTGGTTCTCGCGCCGTGCATCGACATGTCGTCGATCTCGTCGTCGCCACCCTCGAGTTCATCAGGAGGCCAGGTCGCTGCGGCCGCCGACGTGCACGTAGCCGCAGAGGATGCCGGTGAGGACGCCTGAAGCCACGCGTCTGGCGACGACGTGACGACGTCCAGCCCGCCCGCGATTGCGGTGGTCACCTGGACCTCGATCGATGACCTCCTCCCCTACGACCTGCTCAGGTGCACCCACTGCGGACCCTCGCGCCAGTGCGCGGCGCAGCGGGCCGGCGGTACCCGAAGAGTCATGCGTGGACCCGATGGCGCAGTCCCTCCTGGGCAACGCGACAGGCGGCGGAGGTCAGGCGCGTACGGACTCTTCCCGGGGCTGCCAGTCCACTCGGGGGCTACAGGGCTGCGCTGGGCGGGAGGTCGGCGTGCAGGAGGGCGTAGAGGACGCCTGCGCAGGTTCGCCACCGATCAACCCCGGCGGAGGAGACGGCATGGCGACGAGTGGACGGAGCTCGACCTCGGTGGGGGCGGGAAGCCCGGTGGGGACTGCCGCACGGGTCGGTGACAGGTCGGGGCAGGCAGCCTGAGCGGCCAGTGTGGGCACGATGCTCTCGTATCGGATGGGCGGCAGGTCGCGACCACGGTGATCAGCGCGCGTTCGGCCCGCCGGCGGCGTTAAGACAGCCAGTCGCGAAGCAGCTGCCCGACCGAAGCTTGGGAATCGCCACCTCCAGGGGGCCGCGGGGGTCCACCTCCCGGTGCCGGTAGCCGTTGCGCACATCGGTCCGCGCCTCGGGGCGACGGCGGCCGGGGTCGGCTCCTTCGTGCCAGGGCGGGGCTCAGGGCGGCGGCGCGCCCTCGGCCAGCGACCGGTACAGCCCGGGCCGCCGGTCCCGCAGGTAGGTGGTGTCCCGGCGGGACGCCGCCAGGGCGTCGCGGTCGAGGTCGGCCACGAGCAGCTCCTCGCCGCGGCCGGCCCGCGCCAGGTCCCTGCCGTCGGGTCCCACGACGCAGCTGAGCCCGCCGTACTCCAGACCCGCCTCCGTGCCGGAGTAGTTGGCGTACGCGACGTACAGCTGGTTCTCGTAGGCCCGCGCCGGCACCAGCGTGGTGGCCACCACGTCGTAGGCGACCATGTTCGCCGTCGGCGCCAGGACGACGTCGACGCCCGCCAGCGCGAGCGCACGAGCGGTCTCCGGGAACTCCACGTCGTAGCAGATCAGCAGCCCGCACCTCCAGCCGGCGATCTCGACCACCGGGGAGTCGTCGTCGGACGGGGAGAACTGCGACCGGTCGAGCTCGCCGAACAGGTGCGTCTTCCGGTACCCGGCCAGCGGTGCCCCGTCGGCACCCACGAGCTGGACGGAGTTGTAGACCGCGTCCGACACGCGCTCCGGATAGCCGTAGAGGACGGCGACGCCGGTCGACCGGGCCAGGTCGGAGACCGCCCGCGTCCACGCGCCGTCCCGCGGCTGGGCCAGGCGGCCCACCGCCTCCGGGCCGATGGCGTACCCGGTCAGGAACATCTCCGGGGTGAGCAGGAGGTCCGCGCCGCGGTCCCGCGCCGCGGCCAGGGCATCGGCCAGGCGGGCCAGGTTCCCGTCGGCGTCCAGCGACCGGGACCCGCACTGGGCGAGGGCGATGCGCATGTCCGCCGCGCCTAGTCCGGCAGCACGAGCGGGCCGAGCTCGGCGAACACGTCACCGGGGCCGGGGTTGTCCGCGGAGGTGCCGCCGCCGAAGTGCCGCATGATGCCCCAGACCGCATTGAGCGACGTCTGCACGGCGCCTTCCACCCAGGCCGGGGTCCAGGACACGTCGTCACCGGCCAGGAAGATCCCGCGCTCCCCGGCGGGCAGCGCGTCCTGGACGAAGTGTGCGTACATCCGCTGGTTGTACCGGTAGTGCCCGGGCAGGGCGCCCTTGAAGGCGCCGAGGAAGTGCTCGTCGGCCTCCCACGAGACGGTGATCGGGTCGCCGATGATGTGCTGCGCGATGTCCACGTCGGGATAGATCTTCTTCAGCGCCCCGAGCGCCAGCCGGACCCGCTGGTCCACCGGGTACGGCAGCATCTTCATGGCGTCGCTCATCCAGGAGTACGTCAGGCAGATGACGCCGGGCTGGTCGTCGCCGTGGTCGAACAGGTAGGTGCCCCGGGTCAGCCGGTCGGTGAGCGTCATGCTCATGACGTCGCGGCCGGTCTCCGGGTCCTTGTCCTTCCAGAACGGCCGGTCGACCATCACGAAGGTCTTGGACGACTGCATGTAGCGGGTCCGGTCCAGGGCGGTCCACATCTTCTGCGAGAAGAGGCTCTCGTCGCAGTCGATCTGCGTGGTCAGCAGCCAGCTCTGGCAGGTCACGAGCACCGCCGGGTAGCGCGCGGTGTGACCCCAGGCGTCGGTGACGGCGAAGCTCCCGTCGTCGTCCCGGGCGATGGCGGCGACGCCGGCCCGCGTCCCGCCGTGGTGCAGCTTCGCGAGCGTCGTCCCGGCCGGCCAGTGGGCGAGCTGGTCGGGCGCGTGGTTCCACAGCCCCCAGGGCACCTGCTCCACGCCGCCGACGACGAAGCGCTGGTCCTCGTCGCAGTTGGTCATCACGACCCGGAAGATCTCCAGCATCGAGTTCGGGAAGTCGGAGTCCCAGCCGCCGGTGCCGAAGCCGACCTGACCGAAGACCTCGCGGTGGTGGAAGGAGAGCTTCGAGAAGGCCTCGGAGCTGGCGACGAAGTCGTAGAAGGTGCGGTCGTCCCACAGCGGGACGAGCTCGTCCCACAGCGACTTCAGCCTGGTGACGTCGCGGGCGCGGATCGCGTCCTGGATGTCGGAGAAGCCGACCGTGTCCAGGGCATCAGCCCAGGCCGACGCGACCTCCCGGAACAGCGGCGGGAGCGCCTCGGTGGACTCGGCGTAGTGGGTCTCGCCCTCGATGTCGATGACCGTGCTCCCGGACGCCGGCGTCAGCGGGTTGGGAAAGGGCCTGGTGTCCAGGCCGAGCAGGTCGACGTAGCGGTAGAAGGCCGTCGACGACACCGGGAAGCGCATGCCGCCCAGTTCGGCGACGATCTCGGCGGGGGCGCCCTCGAAGTGCGCCGACCGGAGCCGGCCGCCGATCTGCGAGGCCTCGTAGAGGACCGGCTTGAGCCCGAGCTTCATCAGCTCGTACGCCGCGACCAGGCCCGAGATCCCCGCCCCGACGACGGCCACCTCCTCGCCGTGCCGCTCGGGCGGGATCGCCCCGAGACCGGACGGATGGGTGATCCAGTCGTCGAACGCGAAGGGGAAGTCCGGGCCGAAGATGGTGACCGGAGGGCGGTCCCCGTCCTGGGCGGCCGTGGAACCCGGACCGATGGTCATGCCTCGTCCTCTCCCTCGCGCGCTGCCCGTGGGACCGGGCGGCTCTGCTCGCTCGCCGAGCCCGGGAACCGGCCTCCCGGCAGAGCCCGGGCGTCCGGGATGTGATGGTGCCATCCCCGGCGGAACCCGCGGGCGCACCGCGCTGCACGGACGACGAAGGCCCCCGACCGACGTCTTCGCTGGTCAAGGGCCTGAGCCTGCTCCGATCGGAGTCTTGGCGCACTCGTCCCCCTGCCCGGCACGGGCACGGAACCCGTGCCGCCCATTGGACGGGCCGCTGCGCCGGAGGGGCCGAGCCGCCTGCGTCGCGACGGGACCGAGTGACGTATTGACGGGTGGTCGTCCCGTAACGGAAGGTACATGCGTTGTGGCGTACATCACCTCGACAGCCGCAATCCCTTCGCTCCTCAACAGGAAGAGGTTCCCCCCGTGCGACAGCACTTCCGGCGTGGACTCGTGCCACCGGTCCTCCTGGCACTCGCCTCACCAGCTCTCCTCGCCTCGCCCGCCGGAGCCGCGGTCGACACCGACACCACCGCGTTTCGCGAGGCGGTCACCGTCGCCGGCATTGTGGAGCACCTCGACGCCTTCCAGGCCATCGCAGCCGCCAACGACGGCCACCGCGCGAGCGGGAGCACCGGCTACGACGCGTCCGGCGCGTACGTGATCGAACGGCTGGGGGCGGCCGGATACCAGGTGGACGTGCAGACCTTCCAGTTCCCGTACTTCGAGGAGCTGGCGCCGACGACGTTGAGCCGGACGGCTCCGACCGCGAAGGCCTACACCGACGGCGTCGACTTCGCGATCATGGAGTACTCGGGCTCGGGTGTCAGCGATGCCGCGGTCCAGCCCGTCGACGTGCAGCTGCCACCGGGCGCCGCCGCGAACAGCTCGACCTCCGGCTGCGAGGCGAGCGACTTCACCGACGCCGGGTTCGTCGAAGGGAACGTCGCACTGCTCCAGCGCGGCACCTGCCCATTCGGCGTCAAGGCGGAGAACGCCGAGGCCGCCGGCGCGTCCGCGGTCATCATCTTCAACGAGGGCCAGGAGGGCCGCACCGAGGTCGTGAACGGCACCCTGGGCGGTCCGGGCGCCGGCATCCCGGTCGTCGGCACGACCTACGCCGTCGGTGCGGAGCTCGCCGCCGCCGGAACACGGGTCAGCATCACCGCCAGCACCCAATCGGAGACCCGGACGACCCAGAACTACCTCGCACAGACCCCCACCGGCCGCACCGACCGGGTCGTCGTCGTCGGCGCCCACTTGGACTCGGTCCCCGAGGGCGCCGGGATCAACGACAACGGCAGCGGCTCGGCCACGGTCCTCGAGATCGCCGAGACCATGGCGGCCGAGGGCATCGAGCCCAGGAACGCCGTCCGCTTCGCCTTCTGGGGAGCGGAGGAGTCCGGGCTGCTGGGCGCGGAGTACTACGTGTCGCAGCTGACCGCGCGGGAGAAGAAGGACATCGCGCTCAACCTCAACTTCGACATGCTCGGCAGCCCGAACTACGTCCGTTTCGTCTACGACGGCGACGGCTCGGACACGCCCGTCGCCGGTCCCAACGGCAGCGGCACCATCGAGCAGGTCTTCCTCGACCACTTCGCGGCGGAAGACTTGGCCACCGAGCCGACCGCCTTCGACGGCCGGTCGGACTACGGGCCGTTCATCGCCGCCGGCATTCCGGCGGGGGGGCTCTTCTCGGGCGCGGAAGGCGTGAAGACCGACGAGCAGGCCGTCGTCTACGGCGGCACGGCCGGGTTGGCCTACGACCCGTGCTACCACGCGGAGTGTGACGACCGGGACAACGTCAGCACGGCCGCGCTCGACGAGCTGGGCGACGCGGCGGCGCACGCCACGCTCGTCTTCGCCCAGACGTCGTCTGCGGTGAACGGCACCGGCAAGGCGTCGGGCACCGCGGGCGGCCGCGGGGATCACCTGGGCCACGCGCTGCAGCGCTGACTGTCGCGGGGAGGGCGCTGGCCACGGCCCGGCACCCTCCCCGTGACCCTCCGTCTCCGGCCCGGCGCGCCCGGGGCCACCTCGGCCGGCGGCGCTTTGCCGGTGTCGACCGCGTCGCCCGGCTCGTCGTACTGCTCGGCCGATCCCCGGACGTCCTCGCGCGGCACGCGACGAGACCCGGGCCCCCAGTCGGGGGTCCGGGTCTCGTCGCGTCCGGGACGGTCGGCGGGTCAGCCGGAGATCCGCGCGCTCACCCATTCGTGGAAGGCGCTGATGTGGTGCTCCGACGGCACCAGCACCCCGCCCCTCGCGTACGCCCGCGAGGACATGGCCGGCTGGGTCCGCTCGCAGGCCTCGAAGTCCTGCTCGTTGACGCGGTGGAAGAGCTCCACGGACCGCGAGACGTCCTTGCCGGACTCCACCACCTCCTTGGTGTACAGCCAGTCGCAGACGACGACGGTGCGGTCCTCCGCGAGCGGGAACATGCGGTGGAAGATCACGTGGTCGGGCACCAGGTTGATGAACACGCTCGGCTTGACCGTGAGCGCGTAGTAGCGCCGGTCCTGGTCGTCCGCGACGCCCGGCAGCTTGTCGAAGCCCTCGCTGCCGTCGACGGTGAAGCCCTTGACGTCGTCGCCGAACTCCGCGCCGTGCCCCACGTAGTACTGGGCGGCGTACCCGTCGGCGAACTCCGGGAGCACCTCGGTCAGCTCCGGGTGGATCGTCGCGCAGTGGTAGCACTCCATGAAGTTCTCGACGATGAGCTTCCAGTTCGCCTTGACGTCGTAGGTGATGCGCCGGCCCACCTCGAGCGTGTCCAGGTCGTAGCGGTCGATCGACTCGAGGTCGCCCAGGCGCTCCACGACGGCGCCCATCACGTCCTCCTCGAACGACGGGGGCTCGTCGGCGAGGCAGACCCACGCGTAGCCCAGCCACTCCCGCAGGTGCACCGGCACCAGTCCGTACTGGACGCGGTCGACGTCCGGCATGCTCGTCAGGTTCGGAGCGGCGATCAGCTTGCCCGACAGGTCGTAGGTCCAGGCGTGGTACGGGCACTGGAAGGCGCGCTTGACCTCGCCGGAGTCCTCGGTGCAGATCTGCGCCCCCCGGTGCCGGCAGATGTTGAGGAAGGCGCGCAGCCCGCCGTCCCGGCCGCGCACGACCAGCACGCTCTCCCGACCGATCTGGACCTTCTCGAACTTCCCCGGCGTGGGCAGGTCGGCCGCACGGACGGCGCAGAACCACATCTGCTCGAAGATCCTCGACTGCTCGAGGCCGAAGACGTTGCGATCGGTGTAGTGCTGGCCGGGCAGCGTCGGGATGAGGCTGGCGGGCAGGTCGGTCGTGGTCACGTGACACCTCGGGGTTGCGTCGGACGAGGGAGGGACGGGCTAGGCACGGACGGCTTGCTGGATGGCCGGCGCGGCGAGGACGCGGCGCCACTTGGTGAAGGACCGCCCTCGCTCGAGGGCGACGACCCCGACGGGCAGCCCCTCCCGGCGATAGGTGGCCAGGAAGTCCAGGTCGAGGGGATCGCCCTCCTCCACCACGAGCTCGTCGTCGGCGCGGCGGCGACCGGTGAACTGCAGGCGGAGCCCGAACTGGTCGGACCAGAAGTAGGGCGGCCGGACGGGCGCCGGCGTGGAGCAGCCGAGCAGCGAGCCGACCGCCACGGCCGCGCGCTCGCGGGCGGCGGTCCAGTGCTCCTCGCGGCGGAAGTCGGCGTCCTCGACGTCGTACCAGGCCGAGCAGTCCCCCACCGCCACGACCCCCGGGATGCTGCTGACCCCGGCGCCGTCGCACAGCACGCCGCGCCGGTCCACCCGAACGCCGGACCCGTGCAGCCACTCGACCGCCGGCCGCACACCCATGGCGAGCAGGACGAGGTCGGCCGGGAGCCGGAGCCCGCCGTGCAGCTGCACACCCTCGGCGCGGCCCGCTCCGGGGCCGACCAGACCCTCGACCCGCGCGCCGCCGAGCAGGCGCACACCGTTGCGCTCGTGCAGGGCCGTCACGACCCCGGCGACGTCGAGCCCCAGGGCTTCGGTCATCGGTGCGGCCTGGGGGTCCACGACGGTGACGTCGATGCCCAACGCCCGTGCGGTCGAGGCGACCTCGAGCCCGATGAGCCCGGCGCCCACGACGACCAGCCGCCGACCGGGGAGCAGTTGCTCGCGCAGGGCCAGGGCGTCCCGCAGCGTCCGGAGGACGTGGACGTTGTCGTACCGTTCCGAGCCGGGCAGCCGGCACGGCAGCGCCCCGGTGGCCAGGACGACGCCATCCGCCTGGACCGCACTGCCGTCGCCGAGGCGGACGGTGCGGGCCGAGGGGTCGAGGCACACGGCGGGGCTGCCCAGCCGCCACTCCAGGCCCAGGTCCTCACCCTCGGCCTCGAGGGTCAGGTCCGGCTCCTCCAGGCGGCCGGCGAGGAAGTCCTTGGACAGCGGCGGGCGGTCGTAGGGGCGGTGCGGCTCCCCGCCGACCACGACGACCCGGCCCTCGAACCCCTGCCGGCGCAACGCGCGGACGGCGCTCAGCCCCGCCAGGGAGGCGCCGACGACAGCGACCGTCCTCATGCCAGGCCCTGCGTCGAGGGGGCAGAGCCGCCCGTCGGCGCCCCGACGCCGGGCGGCAGGTTGGGTGCCGCCTCGGAGAGGGTGATGTAGACGTCGTCGCCCTCGACCGACACCTCATGGGTGCGCACCGGCTTCTTGGCCGGAGGAGCGTCCACGGCACCGGTGCGGAGATCGAACCGGGAGGCGTGCAGCGGGCACTCCACCTCGCATCCCTCCAGCCAGCCGTCGGCCAGCGAGGCGTCCTGGTGGGTGCACGTGTCGTCGATGGCGTAGACGTCCCCGTCGTCGGTGTGGAAGACGGCGACCGGGGGGTCCAGCTCGACGCGACGGCCCTCACCCGGGGCCAGCTCGCTCAACGCGCAGACCCGCACTCGTCGTCCATCGGGTGCGCTATGCGAAACATCCGCCGTCATACGCAACATGCTGACAGCGTTCCTGCGAGTGTGTCAATGGTCACGTCCCGAGTTCGAATCGTTGATCTCTCGGCACTTCTGGTGGAAGCGGAACGTGACCATTGACACAGGCGCCGGACAGCTGTTTCGTATCGCGCACCGCAGCGTGACACGCGCAACGTCTAGGGAGAGGCGCCATGACCCACGCGACACAGCACCACGATCGAGGACCGACCGATGGCCCACCGGCCACCGAGGCACCACGGACGGACCGGACCGTGTTCGGCGTCTCCCTGGCGCTGATCCTCGTCTTCGTGCTCTGGGGGGTCGTCGCCGGCGACCACCTCGGCGAGACGGTCGGCACCGCCTTCAGCGCCGTGATCGACAACACGGGCTGGATCTTCGTCCTCGCCAGCACGGCCTTCGTCCTGCTGGCCGGCGTCCTGGCGGTGTCCCGCTACGGCCGCATCCGGCTGGGCAAGGACGACGAGCGGCCGGAGTTCAGCACCGGATCGTGGCTCTCCATGCTGTTCGCCGCCGGGATGGGGATCGGACTGGTGTTCTGGGGCGTCGCCGAGCCGCTCTACCACCTCACCGACGCGCCGCTGGGGCTCCAGGAGGGCGGCACCCCCGAAGCCGCTCGGCTGGGCCTGCAGTACTCGGTGTTCCACTGGGGCCTGCACCCCTGGGCCATGTACGCCGTGATCGGCATGGCGCTGGCCTACGGCGTGTTCCGGAAGGGCCGCCCCAGCCTGGTCAGCTCCGCCGTCGTCCCGCTGGTGGGCGAGCACCGGACGGGGATCCGGCGCGCGGTCGACATCCTGGCGATCTTCGCGACCGTCTTCGGCGCGGCGACGTCGCTCGGCCTCGGCGCGATGCAGATCAACAGCGGGCTGGCGACCTCCTTCGGCGTCCCGGAGAACGTCGGCGTCGCCCTGGCCGTGATCGGTGGGCTCACGCTGCTGTACGTCCTGTCGGCGGTGAGCGGCGTGCACCGGGGAATCAGGCTGGTCAGCAACACCAACGTGGTCCTCGCGGCACTGCTCGCCGCCTTCGTGTTCGTCCTCGGACCGACCACGCACATCTTCAACACCATCACCGACGTGACCGGGGACTACCTCGCCGGCCTGCCGTCGATGAGCTTCGTCTCGGGAGCCTGGGGCGGCCAGGAATGGCTGTCGGGCTGGACGCTCTTCTACTGGGCCTGGTGGATCTCCTGGACGCCGTTCGTGGGCACCTTCATCGCCCGCATCTCACGCGGGCGCACGATCCGGCAGTTCGTCACCTTCGTGATGATCGTCCCGACCCTGGTCAGCATCGTCTGGTTCGCCGTGCTCGGCGGCACCGCCACCCACTTCGAGCTCACCGGCCAGGCCGAGCTGAGCCAGTCCCTCGCCGACAGCGGTGCCAGCGGCGCACTGTTCGCACTCCTGGCCGAGTTCCCGCTGCCCGTGGTCACCGCGGTGCTCGTCATGGCGCTCATCACGCTGTTCTTCGTCAGCAGCGCCGATTCGGCCTCCCTGGTGCTCGGCATGCTCTCCCAGCGGGGCACCACCTCGCCGAGCCGCGCCGTGGTGATCCTGTGGGGCGTCGCCATCGCCGGTGTCGCCGCGGCGCTCACCCTCGCCGGGGGTCTCAGCGCGATGCAGTCGGCCACCATCCTGGTGGCCACCGTGTTCGTGCTGGTCCTCATCGCGATCTCCGTGAACCTGGTGCTGGAACTGCGGCGGGAGCCCTACGCCTCGACGCTCGATCCGCAGATCCGCAGGGCGGTTCTCGCGCACTCCGCGGAGATGGCACGCAAGGGGACGGCAGTGCCCGGACCCCAGGCGTCGGCGACGGATTCCAGCACCGCCCCCGAGCCGGCCGGGCAGCAGTAGGAGCGGCGGAGGGCTCGGGGCGCCGGCGCTGCCGGACGCCCCGGGTCCTCCGCCGGCGGTGTCGAGAGCGCAGGCTCGTGGACCGGGCGTCTCCAGCACTCTCCCGTGCCCCGACGCCGACCGATGTCCCCGGTAGCAGCTCTAGCGAGGGAAGAACCCCAACCTGCGGCTGAGCGCATCGGCCGCAGCCACGACCTGCGAGGACACGACGTCGAAGGACTCCCGGGTCAGCCGGAAGGCGGGGCCGGACGCACTGACCGCCGCGACCACGCGGCTCTCGGCATCCCGTACGGGCGCGGCCACCGCGTTGAGACCCATCTCGTACTCCTCCGCCGTCGCGGCCCAACCGCGGCGCCGGGTCTCGGCGAGCTCCCGCTCGAGCGCCTCGGGGGTGGTGAGGGTCGCGTCGGTGAAGCGCGGCAGATCTCCGCCCAGGAGCTTCTTGCGCAGCGGCTCGGGGGCGAAGGCCAGCAGCACCTTGCCGCTGGAGGTGGCGTGCAGCGGCGTCGCTTGACCCACCCAGTTGTAGGAGGTGATCGCTCCGGATCCCCGGGCCTGGCTGATGTTGACCACCCGGTCCCCGTCGAGGATCGCGATGTTGACCGTCTCACCCAGGTCCACGGCCAGTTCCTCGCACGTCCGGCGGCCCTCGCGGGTCAGATCCAGCTGCGCGGCGGTCACGCCGGCGAGCCGGACGATGCCGAAACCCAGTCGATACTTGCCCCGCTCGGCCAGCTGCTCCACGAACTCACGGCTCTCCAGGACGGCGACGAGCCGGAACGCGGTGGACTTGTGCACGCCGAGCTCGGCCGCGATCTCGGTGACACCGGCCTCCCCACGCGAGCCGAGGATCTCGAGGACGGCGAGCGCGCGGTCCACCGACTGCACCAGCGCTGCCGGCGCGCGCTCGGCTGCGCGGTTCTCCTCGACACCCATGCGCCCAGCCTAGGGACCTGTGCCACGCACCCGGCCACAGGTCACCCGGCACCCACCCCGGTGGGGTGGCACCGGTGCGCCATGGGCCCTGGCGGGCCGGCGCATGGAGAGCGCGTCCTGACCAGCACCCCGTCCGGGCGCCTGCGGAACGTCCGTTCCGTGGAGGGCCAGACGGCGGCGGCGGCGGGGCCCCGCCCGGGCCCGCCGCCGGTCGGCGGTGTCCGGCGGAGGAACGGTGGCGCGCGCCGCACCGCGTCGCCCCTCAGGGGCGCCGAACCGGATCACCCGGGGACCGGGCGGCCGGGAGGACGCCGGTGCTCATCGGAAGACCACGGTGCTCGACCCGTTGAGCAGCACCCGGCGCTCGCAGTGCCAGCGCACCGCCCGGGACAGGGCCAGCGCCTCGGCGTCCCGGCCGACCGTCGCCAGCGCCCGCGGGTCGTGGGTGTGGTCGATCCGGATGACCTCCTGCTCGATGATCGGCCCCTCGTCCAGGTCGGGCGTGACGTAGTGGGCGGTCGCGCCCACCAGCTTCACGCCGCGGTCGAACGCCTGGTGGTAGGGCTTGGCGCCCTTGAAGCCGGGGAGGAAGGAGTGGTGGATGTTGATGGCCCGCCCGTGCAGCGCCCGACAGGCCGCGTCGGACAGCACCTGCATGTAGCGGGCCAGGACGACCAGGTCGGCACCGCACGCGTCGACCAGTTCCAGCAGCCGGGCCTCGGCAGCGGCCTTCGTGGCCGGGGTGACCGGGACGTGGAAGAACGGCAGCCCGGCGGCCTCCGCCATGGGGCGGAGGTCCTCGTGGTTGGAGACCACGGCGACCAGCTCCCCGCCCAGGCTCCCGGCGCGCCAGCGGAACACCAGGTCGTTGAGGCAGTGCCCCAGCGTGGAGACCATCATCAGGATCCGCAGCGGCTGCGCGCCCGTGACCGAGTACGTCATGCCGAACTGGTCGGCCACGGGGGCGAACGCGGTGTGCAACTGCTCGGGGTCGGTTCCCTCGGCGCCGACGAAGGCCGTGCGGAGGAACAGCTGACCGCGCACCGCGTCGTCGAACTGCTGGTGCTCGACGATGTCGTAGCCCTGCTCGAAGAGGAAGCTGCTCACCGCTCGCACGATGCCCGGTCGCTCCGGGCAGCTCAGCGTGAGCGTGCAGGTGTGGGACATCGGTGCCTCCTCAGCACTCGACGATGTTGAGCGCCAGCCCACCGCGGGCGGTCTCCTTGTACTTGACCGACATGTCGGCGCCGGTCTCCCGCATGGTCTTGATCGCCTTGTCCAGCGAGACGTAGTGGCTGCCGTCGCCGCGCACGGCCATGCGCGCCGCGGTGATGGCCTTGACCGAGCCCACGGCGTTGCGCTCGATGCACGGGATCTGCACCAGGCCGCCGACCGGGTCGCAGGTGAGCCCGAGGTTGTGCTCGATGCCGATCTCCGCGGCGTTCTCGACCTGCTCCGGCGTGCCACCGAGCAGCTCCGCCAACCCTGCCGCGGCCATGGAGCAGGCCGATCCGACCTCGCCCTGGCACCCGACCTCGGCTCCCGAGATCGAGGCGTTCTCCTTGAACAGCAGGCCGATCGCCGCAGCCGTGAGCAGGAACCGGACGACGGCGTCGTCGTCGTGGCCGGGCACGAAGTCGCGGTGGTAGTGCAGGACCGCCGGGACGATGCCGGCCGCACCGTTGGTCGGCGCCGTGACGACCCGTCCACCCGCGGCGTTCTCCTCGTTCACCGCCAGCGCGTACAGGGTGACCCACTCCATGGCGCGCAGCGGGTCGGTGTCGTCCTGCGCCCGCTCGAGCTGCTCGCGCAGGGCCGCCGCCCGGCGGCGCACCTTGAGCCCGCCGGGCAGCACGCCGGGGGTGCGGGTGCCGCGCTCCACGCACTCCTGCATGACCGCCCAGAGGTGCAGCAGGCCCGAGCGGACCTCGGCCTCGCTGCGCCAGGACAGCTCGTTGGCCAGCATGACGTCGCTGATCCGCAGGCCGGTCCGGGCGGTGTGGGCGAGCAGCTCGTCAGCCGTGCGGAACGGGTAGCGCACCGGGGTCGGGTCCTCGACGAGCACGGGCGCGCCCGCGTCGTCCTCGTCGAGCACGAAGCCGCCGCCGACGGAGTAGTACTCGCGCCGGGACACCTCGCCGCCCTCGGCGTCCAGGGCGGTGAAGACCATCCCGTTGCTGTGGAACGGGAGCCGCCGACGGCGGTGCAGGACGACGTCGTCGTCGACGGCGAAGGCGATCGCGTGCTCGCCGGCCAGGTGGAGCTCGCCCTCGGCGCGCACGGCGGAGACCCGCGGGTCGGCCGCGACCGGATCGACGACGTCGGGCAGCTCGCCCTCCAGCCCGAGGACGACGGCCTTCACGCTGCCGTGCCCGTGCCCCGTGGCGCCCAGCGAACCGAACAGCTCGCAGCGGACGCCCGCGACCCGGCGCAGGAGGCCTTCGTCGCGGAGCCGGGCGGCGAACGTGGCGGCGGCCCGCATGGGACCCACCGTGTGCGAGCTGGACGGGCCGATGCCGACCTTGAAGAGGTCGAACACGCTGATCGTCACGCGACCCCCTCGACGCCCATCTGAAAGCCCTTTGGTATATCAGCTGTAGAGGAACGATATGTCGTTCCCTCTCGAGGGGCAAGGATTCTGGCCGTCCAGCCTCTAGGATGGGCGCCGTGATGACCGCAGCACCGGACGTCGAGACCGTCGGGGCCTCGTTGGCCGACCGCGCCTACGTCGCCATCCGGGACCAGCTGATCATGCTGGACATCCGACCCGGCGAGCCGATCGACGACGACGCGCTGGCGCGGTCCCTGGGGGTGGGACGCACGCCCGTCCGCGAGGCGCTCAAGCGGCTGGAGGTGGACCGGCTCGTGGTGTCCTACCCCCGACGCGGCACCTTCGCCACCGGCATGGACATCACCGACCTCGCGCACATCTCCGAGATCCGCGTGCAGCTCGAGCCGCTCGCCGCGCGGCGCGCCGCCGAACGCGCCCCCCGCGACCTGCGCACGGAGCTCGAGGAGACCGCCGCCGCGATCGTGGAGCTGGACGTGGCGACGGTGGACCGCACCGAGCTCATGCGCTGGGACCTCACCGTCCACCGGGCCATCTACCGGGCCGCGGGCAATCCGCACCTCGACGACGTCCTGGTGCGCTACGACAACCTGGCGACACGGATCTTCTGCCTGTTCCTCGACCGGCTCCCCACGGTGGACACCCACATCGGTGAGCACGTCGAGCTGCTCCGCGCGATCGCGGCCGGTGACGCCGACCGCGCCGAAGAGCTCGCACGGGAGCACGTGATCGGCTTCGAGAAGGCCATCCGCGCCGTCATCTGAACGAGGCACCCCCGCGCCCCCTCGCCGGTCGCGACGGGGGGGCACGGGGGCCGTGGGATCAGTCCCGGGAGACGCCCGGCCGGCCGCTCCGCTGCGCGCCGGCCTCCTCCGGCCGCCTCCCGCTCCGCTGCGCGCCGGCCTCCTCCGGCCGCCTCGTCCGGCCGTTCTCGGACAGGACCTCGGGGTCCAGGGCCTGACGCGGGCTGAGGACCGGCGCTGCGGTCGGCTCGTGGTCCTCCGGGTGCCCCGGCCCCACGGTGAGGACGAAGTCGTCACCGTGCCGGCTGATGCCGTCGACGACCGCCTGCTCGATGGCCACGCTGGCGTAGTTCCCGCGCAGCACCAACGGGTCGCTCCGCAGGTCCTTCACCAGGCCGACCGCCATCCCCACCATGACCACGACGAAGGGCAGCGCGGCGATGATCGTGAGGTTCTGCAACCCGGTCAGGGCCGCTCCCTCGTCCCCGAGGAGCAGCATGATCGCCGCGACAGCGCCCATCACGACGCCCCAGAAGATGACGACCGGGCGGCTGGGCTCGAGGGTGCCCCGCTGCGACAGGGAGCCCATGACGACCGAGGCGGCGTCTGCGCCGGAGACGAAGAAGATGGCCACCAGGAGCATCACCAGCACCGTGCTCGCGGTCGCCAGGGGGTACTGCTCGAGGACGCCGAACAGCTGCCCCTGGGTGCTCCCCTCGCCGGCGATGTCGGCACCGCCCTGCTGGGCCGCGATGCCGGCGCCACCGAAGACGGCGAACCACAGCAGGCTGACGAGGCTGGGCACCAGGAGGACGCCGGTGACGAACTGGCGGATGGTGCGGCCGCGGCTGATGCGGGCGATGAACACCCCCACGAACGGGGTCCAGCTGACCCACCAGGCCCAGTAGAAGACCGTCCAGCCGCGCAGCCAGGTCGCCATCGGGTCACCGCCGGTGGCCTCGGTCCGCGCCGCCATCGCACCGAGGTCGGAGAAGTAGCTGCCCACCGCGTCGGGGATCAGGTTGAGGATGAACACCGTCGGACCGGCCACGAACACGAACAGGGCCAGCACCAGGGCCAGCACCATGTTGGTGTTGGCCAGCCACTGGATGCCCTTCGCGATGCCGGAGACCGCGGAGGCGACGAAGGCCGCGGTCAGCACCGCGATGATGCCGATGAGCAGCGCGTTGCCGGCCTCACCGGCCCAGCCGAGGAGTTGCGCGCCACTGCCGATCTGCAGAGCGCCCAGGCCCAGCGATGCCGCCGACCCGAAGAGCGTGGCGAAGATCGCGAGGACGTCGATCAGGCGGCCGGTCGGCCCCGCGACCCGTCGCTCCCCGAGCAGCGGGACGAAGGCGGAGCTGATCAGCTGGGGACGACCACGCCGGAAGGTGCCGTAGGCGATGGCCAGACCGACGACGGCGTACAGCGCCCACGGGTGCAGCGTCCAGTGGAAGAGGGTCGTGGCCATCGCCGTCTGGATCGCGGCGGCGCTCTCGGCCTCCGTGGTCAGCGGCGGCGGGGACACGTAGTGCGACAGCGGCTCGGCGACCCCGAAGAACATCAGGCCGATCCCCATACCGGCGCTGAACATCATCGCGATCCACGACAGGGTCCGGAACTCCGGCCGCTCACCGTCGCGCCCGAGCGGGACCCGGCCGTACTTGCCGGCCGCGAGCCAGATGACGAAGAAGACGAACGCGGTCGCCAGGAGCACGAACAGCCACCCGAGGTTGCCGGTGATCCACCCGAGGGCCGACCCGCTGGCCGACTGCAATCCCGTCGGGCTCAGGAACCCCCAGACCACGAACGCGAGTGCCATCAGCGCGGCCACGGCGAACAGCACGCGGTCGACCGCACCCCGGCGGTCGGCCAGGCATGGCGGCGTCTCCGCGATGGCCGGGTGCGCTCCGCCGACGGTCACGTCCCGCGTCCTCGCGTGCTCGTTTCCGGGTGGAAGTACGCCCGGAACGGTGTTCGAGGGCTCGCGATCGCCGTTCTCGTTCATCGACACTCCCAGCTGTTGCGTGTGACGCCCCAAGTTCCGCAGAGCGAACCAGACCCTTCGACGCTGCACAAGGGATTTTGTGAGGTCAACCACATAATGCTCGGCACGCCACCGTCGGAGGCTGTCAGCAGCACCGGACCGGTGAAGAAGGCGCCAGGCGTCGCGCACGGCAGCTCTGGGTGGACGCTCAGGACCGCGGCGCCGCGCTCAGCGGCCGGCAGCGCCGCCGTCACCGATCCGGCCGGCCGGTCGTCGACCGCGCGGCCGGTCGGCTCGCCCACCGTGGCCGCGCGTGCACTTCCCGAGGGCCACGGGAACCGCCCGAGCCGGTGGGCCGTGCGCACCTCCACCGGCGCGCCCCTGGTCCCGATCCGGTGCGGCCACCCTGCGGGGCCCCGCCCCGCCCCGAGGGCGCGGATGGTGGGGAGGGTCCTTCCCTCAGCCGCGGATGCGGGTCATCTCCGGGTCGACGAGCGGCTCGGCGGCGACGGTCGCGGCGATCCGGCGGTCGAAGTACTGGATCTCCACCGAGGTTCCGACGCCGGCCGAGGCGGGCAGCCACGCGTAGGCGATCGGCCGGCCGACGGTGTGCCCGAAGGCCGCGCTGGTGACGTAGCCGGCGGGTGCCCCGTCGACGAACACCGGCTCGTGGCCGAGGACCACGCTGACGCCGTCGTCGATGGTCAGGCAGGACAGCCTCCGGCTGACGGTCTCGTCGCTCCGGTCGGCGATCGCCTCGCTGCCGACGAACGCGCCCTTCTGCGTGCGGACGGCGAACCCGAGCCCCGCCTCGTACGGGTCGTGCTCGGTCGTCATGTCCGAGCCCCACGAGCGGTACCCCTTCTCCAGCCGGAGGCTGTTGAAGGCCGCGCGGCCCGCCGCGATGACACCGAGGTCCTCGCCGGCTGCCCACAGCACGTCCCAGAGCCTCTGGCCGTGCTCGGCGCTGGCGTAGATCTCCCACCCCAGCTCGCCGACGTAGGACAGCCGCATGGCGGTCACCGGGATGCCGCCGAGGGTGGCGTCCTTGGCGCGGAAGTACTTCAGCCCCTCGTTGGTGAAGTCGTCGGCCGTCACCCTGCGCACCAGGTCCCGGGCGCGGGGACCCCAGAGCCCGATGCAGCAGGTGCCCCCGGTGATGTCGCGCACCTGGACGCTCCCGTCGGCCGGCGCCTCGCGGCGCAGGTGGTCGAGGTCGAGGTTGCCGTTGGCGCCGACCTGGAACAGCTGCTCCCCGAGCCGGGCCACGGTCAGATCGCTGCGCACACCGCCGGCCTCGTCGAGCGCGAGCGCGTAGGTGACCGCGCCGACCGACTTGTCCATCTTCCCCGTGGTGAGCCGCTCCAGGAGGTCCAGGGCGCCGGGCCCGCTGACCTCGAGGCGCTTGAGCGGGGTCATGTCGTACATCGCCACGGCGGTGCGGGTCTTCCACGCCTCGGCGGCGGCGATCGGTGACCAGAACCGCGCGGACCAGTCGTCGCGGCCCGGCGGTACCCACTCGGCCGGGAGCTGGTCGACCAGCGCGGCGTTGGCCTCGTACCAGTGCGGCCGTTCCCAGCCGGAGGCCTCCAGGAACACCGCACCCAGCTCCCGCTGGCGGGCGTGGAAGGGGCTGACCCGAAGGTCGCGCGGGGACTCCTTCGGCTGCAGCGGGTGGAGGATGTCGTAGACCTCGACGAAGTTCTGCTGCGCGGTCTCGCGCACGTAGGTGTCGGTGACCTGCACCTCCTCGAACCGGGCCACGTCGCAGCCGTGCAGGTCCAGCTCGCTGCGCCCGTCGACCAGCAGCTGGGCCACCGCGCGGGCGACGCCCGCGGAGTGGGTGACCCAGACGGCCTCGGCGATCCAGAAGCCGGCGACGTCCGGGGACTCGCCGACGAGCGGGCCGCCGTCCGGGGTGAAGGAGAAGATCCCGTTGAACCCGGAGTCCACCTTGGCCGACCGCAGCGAGGGCAGCAGCTCGCGGCTGTGCTCCCAGGGCTCGGCGAAGTCCTCCTCGGTGAAGGGCAGCATCGAGGGCATCGACGCGTCGCTGACGTCGCCCTCGGGCAGGTCGGAGAGCTCCACCGGCATCGGCCGGTGCGCGTAGGAGCCGATGCCCAGGCGGTCGCCGCGCTCGCGGTAGTAGAGGTCGCGGTCCTGGTGCCGCAGGATCGGCATGCCGGCCTCGGTCAGCTCGTCGTTGCGGCCGACGAGCTCGGGCACCTGCCCGGTCCAGACGAACTGGTGGGCCAGCGGCAGCAGCGGCACCCGCATGCCCACCATGGCCCCGACGGCCGGGCCCCAGAAGCCGGCGCACGAGACCACGACGTCGGCGGGGATCACGCCGTCCTGCGTGCGGACGCCGGTGACCCGGCCGCCGGACTGCTCGATGCCCACGACCCGGGTGTCGCCCTGGAACACCGCGCCGCGCGCCTCCGCCCGGCGGGCCAGCGCGACGACGGCGCGGGAGGCCTTCGCCAGGCCGTCACCGGGGATGTGCAGGCCACCGAGGATCTGGCCGGGGTCGACCAGCGGGTGCAGCCGCACGCACTCCTCGGGACCGACGACCTCGCTCTGCACGCCCCAGGAGGTGGCCCAGCCCTGCCGCCGGTACAGCTCGGCCAGCCGCTCCGGGGTGGTGGCCAGCTCCAGGCCGCCGACCTGGTTGAAGCACCAGGCGCCGTCGACGTCGAGGCCGAGGAACTTCTCGACCGTGTAGGAGGCGAACTGCGTCATGGTCTTCGACCCGTTGGTCTGGAAGACCAGGCCGGGGGCGTGCGAGGTGGAGCCGCCGGTCAGCGGCAGCGGGCCCTGGTCGACCACGGTGACCCGGTTCCAGCCACGCACGGTGAGCTCGTCGGCCAGGTTGGCCCCGACGATGCCGGCTCCGATGATCACCACGCGAGGGGTGCTGGACATGAGGGTTCCTCTCAGGAGGTCAGGGCGGGGGCGGCGTACTCGAGGCTCGCGTCGAGCAGCCAGGAGGCGAGGTATCCGCCGAAGGACGAGCGGACGAGGACGGCGAACTCGTCCTCGCCGAGCGCGAGCAGCAGCACCCCGGCCTGCCCGAGGGTGGTCTGCGCGCTCTGCCCGGGGGTGAACACCCGGGGGTGGAGGTCGATCGAGCAGCCCTTGGCGAGCACCTGACGGGCCCGGGGACCGCCGAGGCGGATTCCGATCCGCTGCGCGGAGACGTCGGCCGCCGAACCGCCCACGGGCCGCAGCAGGGTGCGCAGCTCCTCCTCCAGCGCCTCCGGCGCGGCGCCGGGGCCGGTGAGCAGCCACTCGTCCGGGCCCAGCCAGATCAGCCACCCGGCACCGGCGGATGCCCACGATCCAGGCGCGGTGGGCAGCGCCGCCCCCCGGATCCGGACGTCCCCGGCGGTGGCCGGGTCGGCACGCAGCACGGTCATCGGGACGAACGGTTCCGCGCTGATCCGGACGGCGCCGCTCAGCTCGGCGAAGGCGGGCAGCCAGGCCTCGAGCGGGTGGGTGCGGGAGAGCTGCTCAGCCATCACGACGGGCTCCTTCCGGGTCGACCAGCACCGAGCCGGTGACCTCGACCGGGACGAGCGTCCCGCCGACGGGGACGTGCACGGTGTCGCCGATCCGCGCACGGCCGCCCTTGACCAGGGCGAGCGCGAACGGGCGGCCGAGCTCGGCGCTGCGGTAGCTCGAGGTGACGTGGCCGAGCATCGGCACCGGCGGGGCCGGCAGCCGGCCGTCGTCGCGGAACTCCACGATCTGGGAGCCCTCCGGCAGCACGGTCTCCCGGTCCACCGGGAGCAGCCCCACCAGCTGCTTGCGGAGGGGGTTCTGGTTGGCCGGCCTCGAGAACGACCGCTTGCCGACGAAGTCCGGCTTCTTCTTGGAGACCGCCCACGCCATGCCCAGGTCGTGGGGGGTGACGGTGCCGTCGGTGTCCTGCCCGATGATCGGGTAGCCCTTCTCGGCCCGCAGCACGTGCATGGTCTCGGTGCCGTACGGCGTGATCCCGTGCGGGCGGCCGGCCTCCACCAGCCGCTCCCAGACGGCGAGGGCGTACCAGGAGCTCACGTACACCTCGTAGGCCAGCTCGCCGGAGAAGCTGATCCGGGCCAGGCGGACCGGCACGCCCCCGAGGGTGGTGTCCCGCCACGTCATGAACGGAAAGGCCTCGTTGGAGACGTCGACGTCGCCGAACACGGCGCCGATGACGTCCCGCGAGCGGGGCCCCACGACGGGGAAGGTCGACCACTGCTCGGTGACCGAGGCCAGGTGCACCCGCAGCTCCGGCCACTCGGTCTGGACCCACTCCTCCATCCAGTCGAGGATCTTCGCGGCCCCGCCGGTGGTCGTGAGCACGAGGAAGCGGTCCTCGGCCAGGCGCAGCACGGTGCCGTCGTCGATCACCATGCCGTCGACGCCGCACATGACGCCGTAGCGCACCGAGCCGACCTTGAGGCTGCTCATCAGGTTCGTGTAGAGCCGGTCCAGCAGCACCGCGGCGTCGGGGCCCTGGACGTCGATCTTCCCCAGGGTCGAGCCGTCCAGGATCCCCACCCCGGAGCGGGTGGCGGCGCACTCGCGCAGGACGGCGGCCTCCATGTCCTCACCGGCGCGCGGGTAGTACCGCGGCCGCTTCCACTGGCCGACGTCCTCGAAGACCGCCCCCTCGGCGACGTGCCAGTCGTGCACCGCGGTGGTCCGCTCAGGGTCGAACAACCGGCCGCGGTCGCGGCCGGCGAGCGCGGCGAACGCCACGGGCGTGTAGGGCGGGCGGAAGGTCGTGGTCCCGGTGGCCTGGATCGGGATGCCGAGCAGCTCGGCGGTGATCCCGGAGGCGAGGACGCCGGAGGTCTTGCCCTGGTCGTGCGCCGTCCCGATGGTGGTGAACCGCTTGACGTGCTCCATCGACCGCAGCCCGGCGCCGGCCGCACGGGCCAGGTCGGCGACGGTGGCGTCGCGCTGCAGGTCGACGAAGGAGGTGCTCCCGTCGCCGCCGTCCGGGACCCGCCAGAGCGTCATCGGGCCCAGCCCGGCCGGCGCGTCGTCCGCGGCGGGCAGGGCGGGTTCCGCCGGCGCACCGACGGCCAGCGCGGCGAGGGCAGCGGCGCCCACGCGCCGACCGTCGGCCAGGCACCCCGCGAGGTCCATGACGCCGGCCGCCGAACCGGCGACGGCGACGCCGTCGAGCTCCTCGGCGGGCAGGAAGGCGCCCAGGGCGGCGTCGAAGCGCAGCGTGCCCCGGGCCTGGCTGAAGAGGTGGACGGCGGGGTTCCAGCCCCCGCTGACCAGCAGCAGGTCGCAGGCGATCGGCTCCGCGTCGCCGGGCCGGCCGTCGGCGAGAGGTGCGACGTGGGCGGCCGCGACCCGCTCGTCCCCGTCGGTGCCGGTGACCACGCTGCCGGAGCGGACCGGGATGCCGCGGTCCGCGCAGGCGGCCAGCCAGTGACCGGGAGCCTCGGGGCGGGCATCGACGACGGCGGCGACGCGCACGCCGGCGTCCGCGAGGTCGACCGCCGCGGCGTAGGCGCTGTCGTTGGTGGTGAAGACGACGGCCTCGCTGCCGGCCCGCACCCCGTATCGGTGCAGGAAGGTGCGCGCACCGCCGGCGAGCATGATGCCGGGCCGGTCGTTGTCGGCGAAGACCACCGGCCGCTCGTGGGCGCCGGCCGCCACGACGATCTGGCGGGCGCGGATGCGCCACACGCGCTGCCGGGCCTCGTGCCGGGGCGCCGCTCCCCCGAGGTGGTCGGTGCGCCGCTGCAGGGCGAGCACGAAGCCGTCGTCGTAGAGCCCGAAGGCCGTGGTCCGCTGCAGGTGGAGGACCTCCGGGTGGGCGGCGAGCTCCACGACGGCGGAGGCCACCCAGTCCGCTGCCGGTGAACCGTCGAGCCGGTCGTCGCTGCCCAGCAGCGCACCGCCGGCCTCGGCCTGCTCGTCGACGAGGGCCACCCGTGCACCGGCCCGGGCGGCGGTGAGCGCGGCGGCCAGCCCGGCGGGCCCGGCGCCGACGACGAGCACGTCGACGTGGGCGTGCATCGCGTCGTAGCGGGCGGAGTCCGGCACGTCGGCGAGCCGGCCCTGGCCGGGCAGCCCGTGGGCAGCGAGGCCGTCGTACAGCTCGACGGTGGTGGCCAGCAGCATCGGCTCCGGGAACGGCTCCTCGATCTGCACCAGGCCGCTGGGGTCCTCCGCCCACGCGGCGGCGATGCCGCGTGGGCGTCCCAGCTTCACGCTGGTGGCGATCGAGTGGCGTCCGGAGGCCAGCAGCGCCGAGGCGAGGGTGTCCCCGGCGTGCCCGGCGTAGGACTGGCCGTCGAAGACGAACTCCAGGGTGGTGCTGCGGTCGATGCGGCCACCGTCGGGGGTGCGGAACGAGCTGCTCACGGGATCACCGGCTTGGGCTGGTCGGGGTGGTAGACGCTCTCGAAGCGGTAGGTGGCGGTGTCGCGCACGGCGTTGAACCAGCGCCGGCAGCCGGCCGCATGGCTCCACCGCTCGGCGAACCGGCCCTTGGGGTTGTCGCGGTAGAAGACGTAGTGGGCCCACTGCTCGTCGTCCAGGGCCGCGGGGTCCTCTGGGTAGGCGACGTGCGCCTGGCCGCCGTAGTGGAACTCGACCTCCTCGCGAGGACCGCACCAGGGGCATTCGATGAGCTGCACGGGGAACTCCTGCGGTCGGTGGGCGGCGTCAGTGGGCGACGGCTGCGGCGCCGTGCTCGTCCACGAGCGCGCCGCTGACGAAGCGGTCGAGGGCGAAGGGCGCGACGTAGGGGTGCGGCTCGCCGTGGGCGATGGTGTGGGCCATGGCGTCGCCGATGCCGGGCGTGGCCTTGAAGCCGCCGGTGCCCCAGCCGCAGTTGAGGTAGACGTTGTCGTACGGCGTCCGCCCCACGATGGGCGAGGCGTCGGGGCTGGTGTCCACGATCCCGCCCCAGGTGCGCAGCAGGTGCGCCCGGGCGAAGACGGGGAACAGCTCGACGGCCGCCGCCATCTGCCGCTCGATGATGTGGAAGGCGCCCCGCTGGCCGTAGCCGTTGTAGGAGTCGACACCGGCGCCCATGACCAGCTCGCCCTTGTGCGCCTGGGAGACGTACACGTGCACCGCGTTGGACATGACGACCGTCGGGTGCACCGGCTCCAGCAGCTCGGAGACCAGGGCCTGCAGCGGGTGGCTCTGCACGGGCACCCGGAAGCCGAGCATGTCGGTGAGGACGGAGGTGTGCCCGGCGGCGCAGAGTGCGACCGTGCCGGCGGCGATGGTGCCGCGGCTGGTCTGCACGCCGGTCACCCGGTTCCCGTCGGTGGTGAACCCCGTGACCTCGCAGTCCTGGATGAGGTCGATGCCGGCCTCGTCGGCCCGGCGGGCGAAGCCCCACGCCACGTAGTCGTGCTTGGCGATGCCCGCCCGCGGCTGGTAGGTCGCGCCCATGACCGGGTAGCGGATGTCGGCCGAGGTGTTGACGATCGGGCAGATCTTGCGGACCTCGTCGGGCTCGACCCACTCCGCGTCGACCCCGTTGAGCTTGTTGGCCTCGACCCGGCGGATGCTGTCGCGGACGTCCTGCAGGGTGTGCGCGAGGTTGAGCACGCCGCGCTGGCTGAACAGGATCGGGTAGCCGAGGTCCTCCTCGAGCCCCTCCCACAGCTTCAGGGAGTGCTCGTAGATCGCCGAGCTCTCGTCCCACAGGTAGTTCGACCGGATGATCGTGGTGTTGCGGGCCATGTTGCCGCCCGCGAGCCACCCCTTCTCCAGGACCGCCACGTTCGTGATGCCGTGGTTCTTGGCCAGGTAGTGCGCGGTGGCCAGGCCGTGCCCGCCGCCGCCGACGATGACGACGTCGTAGGACTTCTTCGGCTCGGGGTTGCGCCAGAGGAAGTCCGGGTGGTCGGGCAGGTCGGCCCCGGGGGTGCGCGGGCGGGTGATGTCACCGGTCATCGGGCGGCTCCGTCCAGCGCGGGGTACAGGGGGTGCCGGTCGGCGAGGCGGGTGACCCGCTCGCGGAGCTCGGCCAGCCCGTCGTCGCCCACCGCCGGGTGCAGCGCCGTGGCGATGATGTCGGCGACCTCGGTGAAGTCCTCGCGGCCGAAGCCCCGTGCGGCCAGGGCCGGGGTGCCGATGCGGACACCCGAGCTGACCATGGGCGGACGCGGGTCGAAGGGCACCGCGTTGCGGTTGACCGTGATGCCGATGGCGTGGAGGCGGTCCTCGGCCTGCTTGCCGTCCAGGACGGAGTCGCGCAGGTCGACCAGCACCAGGTGGACGTCGGTGCCGCCGCTGACGACGCTCACGCCCGCCTCGCGGCAGTCCGCGGCGAGCAGCCGGTCGGCGAGGATCCGGGCCCCGTCGAGGGTGCGCTCCTGCCGCTCGCGGAAGGCCGGCTCGGCGGCCAGCTTGAACGCGACGGCCTTCCCCGCGATCACGTGCTCGAGCGGTCCGCCCTGCTGCCCGGGGAACACCGCCGAGTTGAACTTCTTGCCCAGCTCCGCGGTGGCGAGGATGACGCCGCCGCGCGGGCCGCCGAGGGTCTTGTGCGTCGTGGAGGTGACCACGTGCGCGTGCGGCACCGGGGAGGGGTGCAGGCCCGTGGCGACGAGGCCGGCGAAGTGCGCCATGTCGACCATCAGGTAGGCGCCCACCTCGTCGGCGATCCGCCGGAACTCCGCGAAGTCCAGCTGCCGTGGGTAGGCCGACCAGCCGGCGACGACGAGCTTGGGCCGCCGCTCGTGCGCCAGTCGCTCCACCTCGGCCATGTCGACCAGGTGGCTCTCGCGGTCGACGTGGTAGGCGGCGACGTCGTACAGCTTGCCGGAGAAGTTGAGCTTCATCCCGTGGGTCAGGTGGCCGCCGTGCGCCAGGTCCAGGCCGAGGATCGTGTCCCCGGGCTGGAGCAGCGCGGCCATCGCGGCCGCGTTGGCCTGCGCGCCGGAGTGCGGCTGGACGTTGGCGTACTCCGCGCCGAAGAGGTCCTTCAGGCGGTCGATCGCCAGCTGCTCGATGACGTCGACGTGCTCGCAGCCGCCGTAGTAGCGCCGACCGGGGTAGCCCTCGGCGTACTTGTTGGTGAGGACCGACCCCTGGGCCTGCATGACGGCCACCGGCGCGAAGTTCTCGCTGGCGATCATCTCCAGGGTGGTCTGCTGCCGGCGGAGCTCGGCGGCGATCGCGGCGGCCACCTCGGGGTCGGTCTCGGCGAGCGACCGGGACAGCACCGTGTCGCTGGTGGCCGGTTCGGCCTGGGGCGGGTCGGCGAGGACGGACATCGGTTCCCCTTTGGAAGACCACTGAGCAGAGGACTGGTATATCAGTCGTGCTGACAGTAGGTTCCGGTGCGGAGCGGGTCAAGGCCCCAGCAGAAAGGACGGACAGATGGCATACGAGGTGCGTGGCGTGGTCGCCCGCGGCAAGGGTCGGCCGGTCAGCGTGGAGACGATCGTGGTGCCCGATCCGGGTCCGGGTGAGGCGGTCGTGGACGTGCAGGCCTGTGGGGTCTGCCACACCGACCTGCACTACCGCGAGGGCGGGATCAACGACGAGTTCCCGTTCCTGCTCGGCCACGAGGCGGCCGGTGTGGTGTCCGCGGTCGGCGAGGGGGTCACCAACGTCGCCGTCGGTGACTACGTGGTGCTGAACTGGCGCGCGGTGTGCGGGGAGTGCCGGGCCTGCCGCAAGGGCCAGCTGCAGTACTGCTTCAACACCCACAACGCCGCGCAGAAGATGACGCTGGCCGACGGCACCGAGCTGTCCCCGGCGCTGGGCATCGGCGCGTTCGCGGAGAAGACGCTGGTGCACTCCGGGCAGTGCACCAAGGTCGACCCGGCCGCGCCGCCGGCGTCGGCCGGACTGCTGGGCTGCGGGGTGATGGCCGGGGTGGGTGCGGCCATCAACACCGGGGCGGTGCAGCGCGGGGAGACCGTGGCGGTGTTCGGCTGCGGCGGTGTCGGGGATGCCGCGATCGCCGGGGCGAAGCTGGCCGGGGCGAGCACGATCATCGCCGTCGACATCTCCGACACCAAGCTCCAGTGGGCCAAGAAGTTCGGTGCCACGCACACGGTCAACTCCGCCGGCACCGACCCGGTCGAGGCGATCAAGGCGCTCACCGGCGGGTTCGGGGTCGACGTGGCGATCGACGCCGTCGGCCACCCCAAGGTGTTCGAGCAGGCCTTCTACGCCCGCGACCTGGCCGGGCGGGTGGTGATGGTCGGCGTCCCGACACCGGGCATGGAGATCACCCTGCCGGCGATCGAGGTCTTCGGCCGTGGTGGGGCGGTGAAGTCCTCCTGGTACGGCGACTGCCTGCCCAGCCGGGACTTCCCGATGCTCGTGGACCTCTACCTGCAGGGCCGCTTCGACCTCGACGCCTTCGTCTCCGAGACCATCGGCCTGGACGACGTCGAGGCCGCCTTCTCCAAGATGCACGCCGGCGAGGTCCTGCGCTCCGTGGTGGTGTTCGACGGGTGAGCACCCTCATCGCCGTGGGCGGACCGGCTCCGCCGCGCCTGAACCACGACGACGGCCCCTGACCGGCGTCTTCGCTGGTCAGGGGCCTGGAGGCTCCCCCGATTGGACTCGAACCAATAACCCTGCGATTTGATCTTGAGGCGCTTGCTCGCGTTGGCCCGCGTTGAGTACGCAGGTCAGAGCCAGTGCGAGGCGCTAACTGCGACGGCCCGCGACGGCTGGTCGCGGGAGTATTGGGTGCCTAAAGAGTCCCTGTCGCCGGCCCGGCGGTAGCGACGATCACCCGCCACCTCCTCCCGGGCGGAAGTTTCGCGGCCCGCCCGGATGCCCCGGCTGATCCGTTTCGGCCTTGCTGGCGCCCTACCGCGACTGGCGTCTCAGCCAGCTGGACATGAGGCAGGAGGTCGCACGACGACGGCGCCCTCGGGTCGAGCATCGAGTCCACCGTCGCCCCTCAGGAGCGCGCTGATCCGCTGGTCGAAGGTCGGGTGGGATGCCAGGAGCTGCCGCGACTACCCGGAGACCGCGCTCCGGCCGCCGTCCAGGGTGGAGTGCGGCGCCAACTCCAGCGAGAGGCCGTGATCGGCGGCGGACCGGTCGGCGGCGAACTCGGCTCGCCGGCTGACCGCAGCGTCGGCCAGGGGCGTCCCGAGCCGGGAACGCTCGTCGTCCGCATGAGCGAACCGCTCTCGCGGGCGAACCAGGAGCTGGCCGATGGGCACACGTCGGTCCTCGCTGTGCGGTGTCGCGCAGCAGTGGTGTCAGAACACGACGCCTGGCTCTAACAGTCGAGGTCGACCTCCATCGCGGTGAGCAGCGTGGCTCGAGCGGCGTCACTTACCGCCCGGGGTAAAGGGGACCCGATGGGGACGTCACGGTCCTTCTTCGTCGGCCTGCTCCGCCAGGCCGCGGTCATCTGCTGACCGGCTTCGGTCCGCGCGGCCCGCACGAACGCGTCGTAGGCCCCGGCGACGGCGTCGGTGCCGTGGATAGCCATCCAGGCCGTGTAGAAGCTGATGCGCGACTTCACGTCGCTGACGTGCTGGGTGAGCTCGCGCCGTGCCGCGGCGGAGCCGTCGCGGCGGCGGATGCGGTACGGGGCCTCCAGGTAGTCCTCCACCGCCCGTACGGCCTCGGCATAGAACGTCGCCCGCTGCTGGCGGCGGGCCTCCCTCTGCTGGGTCTTGTAGGCCTTCACCGCGACGATGGCGGCAACCGCCGCGGCCCCCATGACACCGAGCACGCTGATGAGGGCGGTGGCGAGGTCGCCGCCGTCGAGGTGGCCCAGCAGCCGCTCCCACGTCCCCTGTGCGGCCGCGCCGGCCGCCGCGGCCAGGAACGCTGTCACGCGGCCCGCCTGGGGAAGCCGTGCGGCTGCTCGTCGCCGAGCCACTCGCCGTCACGCCGGCCACCGGTGGCCCACCAGTGGTCCTCGAAGAACAGGTGGTCACGGGTCAGGTCGAGCAGTGCTAGCAGACCGTCCTGCGGCCGCCAGCGCTGCTCGGGTGGTGACCACGGGTAGTACAGGCAGAGCGCGTCGTCGTCGGGCATGCGGTGCGGGGACGGCCTACCCGGGTCGGCGAAGACGCGCGGGTACTCCTCGGGCGACAACCCCCAGCAGGCGTAGGTCGGCTGCGCGAAGAAGTAGACGGTGACCCGCACGGGATTCCGGCGTCCACGCACCTCCAGCGGCACCCGGTAGCTGAGCAGGTCTCGTTCGACGGTCGCACGCAGCTCCCGGCCGTGCTCGCGACGTGCGGCGCCCTCCACGGGAATCTGCCACCACGGCTGCATGCCGTACCAGGCGGTGTCCGGCCTTCCCGCCGCGGCTGCCGCGGCGGGAAGGCCGGTGCTCACGGCGCCCAGCTCTTCGCCGGGATCCGCGTGCGCTGTGCGCCGGCGCCCGTCCCGGTGGTGATGCCGCTGGTCCGGCCAGCGCGGAAGCGGCGGGCCTCCTCCAGGACAACCGCCGTCTGGTCCGGGCGGGGCAGCATCTCCTCGTCGTTGAACAGCTTGGCCAGCTCATCGTGGGCGAGCTGCGGGTAACCGTCCCGCTCGAGCCGGGTGGCCTCGTCGACCCGCTTGCCGGCCTTGCGCAGGGCGGTAACGACCTCCAGTCGGGGCTTGTTGGGCTTGATGGGCTTCTCGGCGACGCGGGCGGGATCGCGGGTCTCGCCCTTGTCCAGTTCGTCGGCGGCGTACTGGAACCAGGTGGCTATGCCGGAGAGCAGGGACGTCGGCTGCTGGATGCAGCCCAGCGCCAGAGCCTTGATGTTCCACGAGCACAGCGGCTTGCCGTTGCGACGGTTCCAGTGCTTGAGCAGCCGCACGATGCGGGCGAAGGCCACTGCGGTGTCCTCGATGGCCTGGAGAACCATCGCGGTGTGCGCCTCCGGGTGCGACCGGTCCCAGGTCGGCATCTTCGGGATGAACAGACCCGCCGCCCCGAGGTTGTCCAGCGCGCAGATGACGTCGGCGGTGAAGTCCTTCTCGCCGGCGTGCACGGGGTCACCGAACCGGACGAGCACCGCCCGCTTGCAGCCCTCGGTCCGGACGGTGAGCTTGGGGTAGGCGCCTTTGAGCTCCCGCCGGATGGCCGCCGCGGCGCGCTCCATCAGGTCCTTCGGGCCCCGCTTGTCCGGCCCGTGCGTTCGCAGGGCCTCGGCGATGACGATGCCGAGGTCGATGTCGGTCAGCGGGGTGAGCGCGTCGCCGTGCGCGACGCTGCCGTTGAAGTACACCCGAGAGCCGGGGAACTCGCGGAGCAGCGCGTTGGCGATCGCCTCGCGTCGTCGCCGGGCCTCGGCGAGCTCGTCGTCGGTCACCTCGATGCGGCGCCGGGCCTGCTCGAGGATGGTCTCCAGGGATGGGTGTGCAGCCTGTGGCATGGCGTCTCCTTCCTGCGGCGGAAGGGGCTCCCGCCGTCCGGAACGCCGGTGCTACCGTGCTGCCCCTACACCCCATGTAGACGGCACCCGGGTACGCGACCTCCTCGGTCGGCGACCGGGGTGTGCTGCGTTCCAGGTCTCAGCCTGCCGGACGGCAGCGACAGTTTCGGGGAGTTCGCCACACCCGCCCCACCGGCACCGTCGCGTCCGTGCGGCTACGCGTCTCACAGCGGTCCCCGGGGACCGTCTGCGGCTGTCACTCACAAGGTGGGTCCAGGCGAGGAAGTGTGGGGTGCCCCGGAGAAACGGGCAGACTCCGGGCATGAGGTTGCAGCGTGGGACCCCCGTCGCCGGGGTCGACCCCGAGACGGCACGAAACATCGCTCGCGCCTGCCACGACTACTGGAGCTCGACCGCCGCGATCGCCGACAAGGTGCACGTGCCAGCAGAAGAGCTCGCCGTCATGCTCGACCATCTCGCCGACGCCGCCTACCTCCAGCGACGCGACGGCGGCGACGGCGGCCATGTGGAGTGGAACACGACCATCACCGGCGGCGCGCTGACGATGGCGTCGTTCCTCAAACCCATCTCCCGCACCCGAGCCGAGAAGCTACTCGCCGGGGTCCTCGAGCGCGCGGCCGACTACAACGCCGACGACGGCAAGCTCTATGTCATCACAGAGATTGCAGTGTTCGGCTCCTACTTGCGCCCTGACGCCGTCGAACTCGGAGACCTGGACCTGGCCGTCAAGTTCACCGGACGGCGACCCGACGCCAACGACCCCGACACGGTGTTCGCCTACGCCGACGCGTCCGGGCGCAACTTCCCGACCTTGTTCGCCACCATAGCCTGGCCACAAACGGAGATGCTTCAGCTGCTGCGCAACCGCAGCGGGTACATCAACGTGCACACCGAGGACATCACCCGTTTCACCGACGACTGGCACGCCGTGTATCGCTATCCGGCGACGGAGTCCTCTCCGGCTCAGTGAGCGCGTTCGAGGGTCGTCGAACGACTGGACGGTCAGCGGATCCTGACCCGGTTTCCGCGACTGACATCCCCTCGTCACGATCGCGACAGAAACGGAGCCCTCGTCGGCGCCTTCCAGGGACAGCAAGGCCTGGTGCCGCGACTGACCTCAACCGAAGCTTCGGCACACAACACATCGAGCGCCCGCCGCATCCCGACTCTCGGCGGGGTGTCACCAAACGGCTCCGAAAAGCGCCTTCTCCCGGTGAGAGCAACTACTCACCAGCGGAGCAGGGATGTGCGGTCAGCCGGGACGACGGACGGCGGCAGCCCCTGCGCCGGCACCGTCCCACGTCCCCCCTGCTTGCTGCGGCGTGCTGCAGGACCTCGTCGACTGCTACGGCGGCGACACCCACCGCCTGCTCACCGACCTGGCCGACGTCATCGGCGCCAGCATCGCCTACGTCGACCGGCCCACCGTCGAAGCGCACCTCGAGCGGCCCCTGTCCGACCGGGAGTGGGCCGCCACCGCCCAACAGTTCACGGCCATGGCCTTCGACGACCACGTCGGAGACGCCGGCAGCCTGCGCACCGACTGGATCCAGGACGTCCTGGCCAGGGCCGGTGTACCCGGTCGTGGCCACACCGGTCAGCCGGTGGCCGGATCTGCATTGGGCGGGGCATGAGCGCCACCCAGACCTGCCCGGCCTGCGGCTACAGCGGCACGTACGCCAGTGACGCCCTCGCCGATGTCCACCACGCGCGCCATTCCTGTGCGAGGCACCGGCAGGCCATCGAGCGAGCACGTCGCCGTGTTCAGCGCGCTCAGGGTCGGGTGAGGCGGGACTGCACTCATGCGCGTGCTCGGCATGTGCACGGAACCCGCGTCGCCTACGTGAAGGACCGCTGCCGGTGCACCGACTGCACTGCCGCCAACACCGCGGCCGGCCGTGCCGTGCACCGCGCGCAGACCTTCGGCCGATGGCGGCCGTTCGTGGACGCGGCCCCGGTGCGCGAGCACCTCCGCGCGCTACGGGCCGCCGGCATCGGCGTCGAGCAGATCGCCATGCTCGCCGGCATCTCCACCAGCCACGTCCGCGAGCTGGCCGACCCGGGGCGCGACGGCGACCCGGGCATCCGGCGGGTCCGGCCCGAGACCGCCCACCAGGTCTTGCGCATCCGTGTCGACCAGGCCAACCGGGCGCCGCGCAGTCACATCGGCGCCACGGGCACTCGTCGCCGACTGCAGGCCCTGATCGCCGTCGGATGGCCCCACGACGAGCTGGCCACCCGGCTCGCCCGCAGCTCTGCCAGCCTCCGACGCAGCATGCAGAGCGCCTCGGTCACCGCGCAGACCGCGCAGCACGTCAACGACCTCTACGAACAGCTGTGGAACCTGCGCCCACCGCAGTCAACCGACGACCAACGCGCCGCCGCCGACGCCGCCCGTGCCTTCGCCGCCGAACGCGGCTGGCTGCCACCTCTGGCCTGGGACGACATCGACACCGACCCAGACCCTCAACACCACACTGAGCACGCAGAGACGGACGACGACCTCGACGAGATCGCCATCGAGCGCGCCCTGGCCGGCGACGGCGTCCGCCTCGACCACCTGACTCCTGCCGAGCAGAAGGAAGTCGTCCGGCGCCTCACCGAACGCGGCAAGTCCATCCGCGACATCGCCCAACAGCTCGCCACCACCAAACGCACGATCTCCCGCCGGCGTGCGTCCATCAACGCCGCATGACCTTCACGACAGACGACTGGCTGCGGCGTCCTGCCGGATGCGGTACCGCCTCCCACCCCCAGCGCCTATCGGCATTCGGATCGGTTATGTCATCAGCACCCGCAGCGAGCTCGGTGCCTCATCGTCCCGGCGGCTGAGCACGATGGCTGCACTGGAGCCCGCCTGCCCATCGAGCGGGTAATCCGGCGGCTGGCGCGCATCTCCGCGACACGCCCGCGGCGTGTACTGCCGTGTTCGCTGTGGGAGACCGTGTCGGCCACGCTCCCCGTAGCCGGGGCGGCTGCGGTCAAGGCGTCAGTGCCCACGCCGGTGGCCATGTGGTTTGGCGTCGAGCATCCCGCCAGTAACTGCGACCTGATCCCAGAACTCCCACCCAAGGGTGAACCCGCCCATTTCTGGCCTGACTGCATACAGCCGCTCACGTTGCGTGCCGAACTAG
The DNA here is from genome assembly GCF_002938435.1 of Blastococcus saxobsidens. Classification (GTDB taxonomy): domain Bacteria; phylum Actinomycetota; class Actinomycetes; order Mycobacteriales; family Geodermatophilaceae; genus Blastococcus; species Blastococcus saxobsidens. The sequence continues at coordinate 30,496 of NZ_POQT01000008.1, read as the reverse complement.
TTCATGAAGCCGTTGCAGTTGACAGATGGAGGGATCGATATGGGAAGGACCAACGGGGGTCGGGCGCCAACTACGCCGCCCACGTTCATCGGGACAGGCGGTGCGCCGGCCCTGCAAGCACGCCGCATCGCTACGCTCGCGACTGCTACGGCCTTGGCCGTGGGTGTGGTCGGCCCTGGTGTGGCGCAGGCGTCGAGCGACGCCTCCGCTCCGCCGGTGTCGGTCATCGTTCAGGAGTTGTCGGGCGCCGGGAACGCTCCTGAGCGCGCGGTGGTCGCCCTCGGCGGCACCGTCGAGGAGCCGCTTGGCCTCATCGGTGGGTTCACCGCCACGCTGCCCGCGGACCGTCTGGGTGCGCTGCGTTCGACGGCCGGCATCGCTGCGGTCACCGAGGACGCGCCGATCGAGCTGCTCGGCACGAAGGTTCCGACGGAGGTCCTGGACCAGGCCGGCTCGATGTTCCGGGTCACCCACGAGGTGACCGGCGCCACCGCCATGTGGGAGAAGGGCATCAATGGCAAGGGCGTCGACGTCGCCCTCATCGACTCCGGCGTCGTCCCCGTCGAGGGCCTGTCCGACAAGGACAAGATCGTTCACGGGCCGGATCTCTCCTTCGAGGCGCAGGTCTGCGACGTGGACGGCTGCGAGGCCAGTCCGCAGACCAACCTGGACACCTACGGCCACGGCACCCACCTGGCCGGCATCATCGCCGGCCGCGACTCCAACGCGAACCCGCGGACCTTCCGTGACCCGAACACCTTCGCCGGCATGGCCCCCGGCTCGCGCATCGTCAGCCTGAAGCTCGCCGATGCCTACGGCGCGACCGACGTGTCCCAGGTGATCGCCGGGATCGACTGGGTGGTCCAGAACAAGAACCGCAAGGGGCTGAACATCCGGGTGCTGAACCTGTCGTTCGGCACCGACGGGGTCCAGGATTACCAGCTGGACCCGCTGACCTACGCGGTCGAGCAGGCCTGGCACGCTGGCATCGTCGTGGTCGTCGCCGCCGGCAACGGCGGGTACGGCACGCCTCAGCTGAACAATCCGGCCTACGACCCGTACGTCATCGCGGTCGGCGGCGCGGACAGCCGCGGCACCTACGACGTGCAGGACGACATCGTCCCGGCGTGGTCGAGCACCGGTGACGGCGCCCGCAATCCCGACGTCGTGGCGCCCGGCGCCTCGATCGTCAGCCTGCGCAGTCCGGGCTCGTACCTCGACGAGAGCTACCCGAACGCGCGGCAGGGCGAGCGGTTCTTCCGCGGCAGCGGCACCTCGCAGGCGGCTGCGGTCGTCTCCGGCGCGGCCGCCCTGCTGATCCAGCAGCGCCCCGAGGCGACGCCGGATCAGATCAAGGCGCTGCTCATGAGCACCGCCCAGCGACTGCCGGTCGCCGACCCGATCGCGCAGGGCGATGGCATCATCGACCTGCGCGCTGCGCGCGACGCCGCCACGCCGCAGGCCGTGCAGTCGTGGCCGAGGGCGACCGGTCTCGGCACGCTCGAGGGGGCCCGCGGTACCGCCAACCTCGAGTACGAGGGCACCACGCTGGAGGGCGAGATCGACGTCCGCGGTCAGGCGTGGGACCCAGCTACCTGGACCGCAGCGTCCGCTGCCCGCACCACGTGGACCGGCGGCGAGCTGCGGAAGGGCGTGTGGACTGGCGGCGCCTGGAACGGCACCGAATGGTTCGTGACCACCCCTGGCGACGGCGTCACCTGGAACGGCCGCACGTGGGGCGGTCGCACCTGGGGGAGCCTGACTTGGGCCGGCCGCACGTGGGGCGGCCGCACCTGGGGCGGCGACGCCTGGGTCGGCCGCACCTGGGGCGGCGACGAATGGGCCGGTCGTACCTGGGGCGGCCGCACGTGGGGTGGCCGCACCTGGGGCAGCGCCCTCTGGTCCGGCGTGGATTGGGCCTGATCACATGAGGACGACGATGACGGACAGCCACCCCGCGAACCGGCGGGGGTGGTCCTGGCTGACCATTACCCGGCGCATCGCGCTGCTCGTCGGGGCGATGTCGCTCACTGCGGGCACGGTGTTCGTCATCGTCGTCCGTGACCTGCCGGGCCTCGGCACGCCGATCGGCATGCCCTGGTGGCTGTGGGTCGCGGCCTTCGCCACCGGCGAAGCACTCAAGGTGTGGGTCCAGCTCAAGCGGGATTCGCACGGCTTCTCCCTCACCGACCTGGTGCTGGTCGCCGGGCTCTACCTGGCCGACCCGGCCACGGTCGTCGCGACGCAGCTCCTAGGCGTCGGGCTGGACCTGGTGCTGCGCCAGCGCCAGCGCGGCCTCAAGCTCACGTTCAACCTCGCGCAGTACGCACTCACCGGTTCGCTGGCCGTGGTCGTCTTCTCCACCCTCGCGCGGGACACCGACTGGAACAGCCCGTGGCGCTGGACGGCGGCCCTGATCACCGTCGCGGTCGTCACGCTCGCCGCGGACCTCTGCCTGTTCGCCGCGCTGAGCATCTCGGAGGGCGAGCTGCACGTCCGTGAGCTGCCGCGCATGGTCGCGCTTTCCCTGCCGTTCGCCGTCGGGGTGGCGGCGATGGGCCAGCTCACGGCCTACCTGGCCCTGCAGAGCCGAGCCGCGCTACTGCTACTCGTGCTGCCCTCCGCGCTGCTCTTCTCCGCCTACCGGGCCTACACCCGTGCCCGCGAGCAGCAGAACAACCTCCGGCTGCTGCACGAGACCACCTCGCTGCTCTACAACAGCGACGACGCCTCCACCGCGCTGACCAACTTCCTCACCTCGGTGCGCGGGGCCTTCCGCGCTGGGCTCGGCGAGCTGATCCTGCTCGCCGAGGACGGCGTCACCACGGTGAGCCGCAGCCGCGATGGGCAGGAGCCGGCGGCCCTGCTGCCCTTGCCGCACAGCGCCGACATCCAGCGGCTGATCGAATCGGCGACGGCTACCGGTGTGCTCACCGCGCGGACCGGCCAAGTCCGCGGGTCAAGGCTGGACCAGTACGCCGCCCAGCGAGGCCTCAAGGATGCCATGGTGTCGGTGCTCCGGACGGAGAACCGGGTGCACGGCGTGCTGCTGGTTGGCGACCGGCTGGGCGACGTCGCCACCTTCGCCAGCAGTGACCTGGCCTTGCTGGAGACCTTCGCGCGGCACCTGGCCACATCGCTGGAGCGTGGGCGGCTGGAGAGCGACCTGCGGCAGGTGACAGAGCTGAAGGAGAAGCTCCGCCACCAGGCCATGCACGATGCACTCACCGGGCTACCCAACCGCACGCTCTTCCTCGACCGCACGCAGCACGCGGTTCACCTCGCCGCCCGCAACGGCCTCTGGCCCGCGGTCCTCTACATCGACCTCGACGGCTTCAAGCCCGTGAACGACACTTACGGACACGAGGCTGGTGACGTGCTGCTCCAGGTCTTCTCCGAGCGGCTCGGCGGCTGCCTGCGATCGGCCGATACTGCCGCCCGGCTGGGAGGCGATGAGTTCGCCGTCCTCCTGCACGGGCCGATCGACCGTTCCGGTGTTGAGCGCGTGCTCGAGCGCATCCGGAGCCAGCTGGACCTTCCGATCGATCTCGGCGCGGGGCGGGAAGCCACCATCGGTGCGAGCATCGGCGTCGCCTTCTCTGACGCCGGGACCGACGTCGCCACTCTCATCGGTCACGCCGACGTCGCGATGTACACGGCCAAGCGCAACGGCCGTCAGCGCTCCGTCTTCTACGAGGCCGGTCTGGGCGATGCCGCCCCTGAACGGCCGGACCCGGCCGCCGACCTGGCTGCCGCCCTGGACCGCGGCGAGCTCACCGTCGCCTACCAGCCGCTGGTGGACCTGCGCGCCGGCCGCGCCATCGGAGCAGAGGCACTAGTCCGCTGGCAGCACCCGGTCGACGGCAACCGCCCGCCGGACACCTTCATCCCCCTGGCAGAGGAAACCGGCCTGATCATGGAGATCGGCGAGTTCGTGCTGCGCGACGCCTGCTGGCAGGCCGCCCGCTGGGTGCAGTCCTCCAGCGATCCCACTGATCTCCTCGTCACGGTGAACCTCTCCGCACGCCAGGTGACTGACGCGCGCACCGTCGAGGCCGTCCGGGCGGCCCTCGCCGACACGGGCCTCGAACCGCACCGGCTGGTCCTGGAGATCACCGAGACCGTTCTCATGCAGGACCGCGATGCCGCTGCCGCCAACCTGAACCGACTCAAGGCCCTCGGTGTCCGTATTGCCATCGATGACTTCGGCACCGGTTACTCGTCGTTGGCGTACCTGTGCCGATTCCCTCTCGACATGCTCAAGATTGCCCGTGAGTTCGTGGACGGCCTCGGCAGGGACGCGAACGCCGACGTCGTCACCCGCGCCATCGTGGATCTGGCCGGAGCCCTGGGACTGCGCACCGTCGCCGAGGGCGTGGAGACCGGCGAACAACAGCAGCAGTTGGCCGAACTGGGCTGCGACCTGGCTCAGGGCTACCTCTTCTCCCGCCCGGTGGACGCGGAGAAGATCATGGCCCTCATCGCCGGCTCGGATGCCGAGGCGTCGACCACCGGACCAACTGCAGGACCCCCGGCCACAGCACTCGCCATCGCCTGACTGTGCCTGCCGGGCCGATACGGATGCGGATGGCTCGGTACCGATAGTGGCCGGTAGGTAGCATTCCGTGCGATCACCGGTGGTCGGAGCCTGACCGCTGATGGGATGACGTGCCCGTCGGACCTGCGGCGTTACGCGAGTTCTTTTCCACCGCGCTGGAGGCCTTCGATGAGCTGACTGCTCGCGATGCCCTGGAGCTGCTGGCCACCGCTCCGGACCTTGATCGGGCGGCCCGGCTGCCCCGGTCGAAGATCGCTCAAACGGCGCCCGCCGCCGCCACGTCGAGGTCAAGCCGAAACGATCCAGGCCGCGCTGCGCTCGGCGGAGCTGACCCAGCCAAGGCATTGACCGGCGCGTACGGGCCAACGTGGGCTTGCACGCTCACCACAACCAGGACCAGCACGCCGCTGCTTGAGATTCGAAGCGCATGGAATCTCTGACAGCGCCCCGTGCGGCACAGCCCTCGACGGTCGCCCGGTGCGCCGCAAGCTCACCGCACTACACGAGACCGACAAGTTCAGGCGCCGCGCTCCGCAGGCACGTCCGTCGGTCGTCCGTCGATTGGTAGGCGCACGGTGAAGGTGGTTCCTTGCCCGAGGACGGATTCCAGCGTGAGCGTGCCGCCGTGGCCCTCCTGCACGACGCCGCGAGCAAGCGGCAGTCCCTGCCCACTGCCGCGACCGACATCCTTTGTGGTGAAGAACGGGTCGAAAATCTTCGCCCGCACGTCGTCCGAGATCCCGCCGCCCGTGTCACTGATACAGACGATGACGTCGTCGCCGTCGAGCGCCGTCGTGACGGTGATGGCACCCCGCCGCCCGGTCTCCTCGATGGCATCCGCAGCGTTGACGATGAGGTTGAGAAACACCTGGTTCAGGTCGGCGATGTTGCACAACACCGGAGGTAGGTCGGCCAGCTCCATGGTCACGTCGGCGACGTCGCTGATCTGGTGGCGTGTCACTGTGACCGTGGCCGCGACCGCCTCGTTGAGGTCGGCCGGCACCTGCTCCTGATGCCCCGGGTGGCTGAAGGTCTTCATCGCCCGGACGATCCGCGATACCCGCTCGATGCCCTCCAGGGTCTGTTCCACCGCGCTGGGAATTTCCTTCTCCAGGTAGTCAAAATCGATGCCGGCCTCGACCTCCCGCACCCGCTCCTGACGTTCGACCCAACCGATCGGGTTGGAAGTGTCCAGCAGCCCGCGATAAACCTCCACCACCCGAATGAGTTCCTGGTAGGCCTCCTCGAGGAAGCGGGCGTTGTCACCGACGTACTGGATTGGCGTGTTGATCTCATGCGCCAGACCGGCCGACAGCCGGCCCAGAGATTCAAGCTTGGATTCCTGATGAAGCTCGGTCTCACGCACCTTGTAGTCGCTGATGTCTCGGGCGACGGCCGCTATACCGATGACCTGGCCGTCCACATCCACGATGGCCGAGAGGCTCACCGATGTGTGCAGCATCGCGCCGTCAGATCGGAGGTGCACCGTCTCGACGGTCGCCCTGTCGCCCGCCAGCACTGTGTCCAGCACCGCGCGCACGCCGCCATCGCCGTTGGTGACGAGGACGTCGAGCTGCTGCCCCAGAACCTCCTCCCGCGGATACCCGTACAGCCGCTCAGCCGCGGCGTTCCAGTCAGTGATCCGGCCGTCCGGCGACATCGTGATGATCGAGTCGTCGCTCGAGGCGAGCACCGCCGCGTAGCGGGCTAACTCGAAATCTTGCGAAGCCAGCCGCGTCAGAAGCTCGTTGTCCTGGGAAGTGAAGGGGGGTTGGTGATGCGACGGATGCATGGGGTCCCCGATTGTTGGAGGTCGGCCGTCCGCGATAGCACGGGACGTCCCTGTCGGTCTGGTCGAGTCCGCCGAGCGATGGGTGTTGCTGCTGAGCCGCCACTGAAGCAGCGCAGGGCGCCCCAAGGCGGTAGGAGGAGCTACCCCTGAACGCGCATCCGGCGGTTGACCCGGTTCTGACTGATGTAGTTCTCCAGGCGGAGGATCAGGGGATCGGTAACGACCGTGCCGCGGCTGATGAGCATCACGCCGTCGGTGGTGAGGATGTCGTCGAAGATCACCATGTCGGGTTCCAGGTCGTCGATGTCAATCTCGCGGGGCTCGCCATGGAGCTCCTCCCCGCCATGGAGGCCGATGAGTGCCTCCAGGACGCGCGGGTCATAAGCGCCGGCGTCGCTGCTCATCGCGCTCAGCGTGTCCTGCACAGAGGGGCGCTGGGACTTGCCTAGGTCGAAGTCCGCCGCCGCCCGCAGAATCCGGGCACCAAGGGGAAGATCAGGACCTCGCGGAGCAGCCGGCGGGGCCATCCGCCCGTCGAAGCGGACCCGCTGCCAGCCGATGGCCTCGGCCACGCCCTCCAGTCGAGGAATTGCGCTGACCAGCTTGCGACTGACCTCGGGTACCCGATTGGCCATCTCGGCTTCGTCCTCGTTGAGCGGCCGGCCAGTGTCGAGCTTCTCCAGGACGTTCGGTGGCAGCGTGACCGCGCCGAGCTGAGACAGCATCGCCGTCACTTCGAGCTCCCAAGGCTCCTCGACCCCGAGCGCCTCGGCGAGCTCAGTGACGGTCCGCGCGATGCGGACCGCCCGGCCGAAGGCAGCCGGCTGTGCCAGGGACAGCGTGGCCGTCAGCGCCTCTACCGTTCGGCGCAGGGTCGTGCCCATGAGTTCCTTCTCGGCGGTCACGAGACGGTTGAGCTCGACAGCGCTGCCGATCTCCTCCAGCAGCACCTCGGGAGGGCATGGCTTGGTGAGGAACCGGTAGATCTGGCCTTCATTGACCGCCGTGATGGCGGCCTGGGTGTCGGCCTGCCCGGTCAGCAGAATCCGCACGACGTTCGGGTAGAGCGACCGCACGTGGGACAGGAAGGTTGCCCCGTTCATCTGCGGCATCCGCATGTCGGAGACCACGACGGAGACCGGCTCGGCCTTCATCAGCTCGAGCGCTTCCGCACCACCGTTGGCCGTGTGCACCGTGAACCGCTTGCGCAGCTGACGCCGCAGTCCATCGAGGATCGCTACCTCGTCGTCCACCAACAGGATCGACGCGGTATCGGCCGACGACCGAGTCAGCAACTGAGCAGGGAGAGACAACGGAGCTCCTGGGTGACCATGGGGTGGCGGTCGGCGACGTAACGCCTGGTGCTTTTTCGGCACCGCCGTCCCGAACTCAAGGGGAAGGGCCGCTTTCTCTATGGCAGCGACGGACGGCAGACGGGCTGCCCCGTGCAGCTACCCACCTTGTAGGTGGCCGCACGGGGCAGGCCCTCAGGCGACTACGCCATGACCGGGACCGGTATCCCTGCGAGGAGGGTGTCGAGCACGGCAGCCGGATCACCCGGCCGACCGAGGAGGTAGCCCTGCGCCCGGTGGCACCCCATGCCCTGAAGCGCATCCAGTTGGGCCGATGTTTCCACCCCTTCGGCTACGACGCGGAGCCCGAGACCCTGCCCGAGACCCACGATGCCGGCCACAAAGGCGGAGGAGTCCTCGTCGGTGAGCTGCGCCGTGAAGGCCTGATCGACCTTCACCTCGGTCACGGGCAAGCGACGCAGCTGCGCCAAGGACGAGTAGCCGGTCCCGAAATCGTCCACGGAGATGCCCACACCCAGTTCCCGAAGCCGGTGCAGGTTGGCGTCCCCTGCCGCGACGTGCGACATCACCTGACTCTCCGTGACTTCTACGACCAACCGGTTGCACGGCAGCCCGGACTCCATGAGCACTTGGTGCACCAAGTCGGCGAAGTCAGCCTTGTTCAGTTGGACGGCCGAGACGTTCACTGCCAACTCCAGATCGATCCCCTGCTCACGCCAGCCCGCGACGACGCGGCAGGCCTCGCGAAGGATGTACTCCCCGATCTCCTCGATCATTCCGCTGTCCTCGGCGATGGGCACGAAGAGGCCTGGAGATACCAGTCCCATCTCCGGGTGATACCAGCGCGCGAGGGCTTCCACCGCAACCACTCGGCCGCTGGCCAGATCGATCTGCGGCTGGAGATGAACTCGGAACTCGCCGCGGCCGACCGCGCCGCGAAGCTCCGTTTCCACTCGCAACCGCTCCGGCGACTGTTCCAGGTGCACCAGTCCGCGGGCCTCGGCCCTGACCCGGTGCATGTCTTCGTACGCGCGCTCGATCAGTCGTTGGCTGAGCCCGCGGCGGTCATGTGGTCTCGCGAGGGGCGCCGCCTCCGCGACGGCGAATCCGATGGCAAGGTCGACGAACACGTCTTCGCCACCGACGCGCATTGGCGCGGTCAGATTGCTCCGGACCCTGGCCGCGACGTCCTCAGCATCCGAATCTCCGACGCCAGGAAGGAGCACTACGAACTCGTCGCCACTGTAGCGAGCCACGGTGTCCCCTTCCCGTACCACCGCGGCGCTCAGGCGACCAGCGACCTGCCGCAGCAGCTCATCTCCGGCCCGGTGCCCGAGGCTGTCGTTGATCCGCTTGAGCCGGCTGACATTGCAGAAGAAGACGGCGACCTGAACCCCTTCCCGGTCGACCTCACCGAGCGCGGACTCCAACCGGGCTTCGAACAAAGCGCGGTTCGGCAGGCCGGTGAGCGCGTCGTGGGAGTCTTGCCGCCGGATTTCCTCCAGGAGCCGACTGTTGTCCAGGGCCACTCCGGCCAGCCCCGCGAGTCCCCAGAGGCGCTCGGTGAGCACCTCTCCGAGAACGGGCGGGGGGGTGGTCTCCACCCAGTGGGCGAGAACGATGCCCACAAGTTGGTCATCGACCTTGATGGGAACCGCACCGATGGCCTCGACACCGAATTCATCGAGCATGTCGCGCGCCCATGTCGAGCCGCCACGGTCGACGAGCATCGGAAGACCGGCAGCCACCATCTCGCGCAGTTCGGGACTCTCCTCAGGGGTTGCCACGTACTGCGCCAGCCGCTCCGCGAGGTCCGCCGGCCACCCGCTCGAGCCGGGCACCCAGATGCTGCCCACACCGGGTTCCCACAGCGCGACTGCGGAGCGGTCAGCGCCGGACAGCACCGGGACGGCCTCGGCCACCGACTGCGCGACCGCGCTGACCGTGCGGCGCCCAGCCAGTGAACGGGCGACCGTGAGGAGCAGCCGAGCGGTCTCCTCCTGCTCTCGAACCTCAGTCAGCAGCACCGAGTTTTCGATGCCGACCGCCGCGTGCTGGGCGTATGCCGCGAGAAGACCCTCGTCCTCCGGAAAGAACGCCTGCCCAGGGCTGGCCACCGCAGCGAGAACTCCATAGTGACGGGTCGCCGAGGCCACCTCCACTGCCAGGACCTCCGCGCCTTCGACGGACCGGATTCCTGGCTCCAGCGGCCTTTCCCTGAGGGTTTCCAGCACCGATTCGTCGAGCCCGCGGGACCGTACATGGCGCACGCCTTTCGGCAACCGGAGATCGAGCAGGTGCCCGCGGGCGTGGACGGCACCATCGGCACGCTCGGCGACCCGGTCCAACGTCTCCTCCAGTGAGCCGCCGCTGACCAAGTCGCTCGCAGCCGAACGGAGTCCACGCAGCCGCTCCTCGGCGTGCGCGATGGCGTCCTGGCGACTCGCGGCAGCCACCGACAGCCCACGCCAACGACGCCACAATGCTCCGGCACGATGCTCCCGCCAGGTCACCGTGTATTCGCACTCGGGTGCACCATCCACCTGGCAGGTCTTCTGCGCGACGCGCGCCGGCGGCAGACCGAAGAGCACAGGGACCTGCTCAATCATGCCGATGGCGTAGTCACAATCCAGACGGGTGGGTCGCCGCGGCGGCAGGACGCGCCATGCCAACTCCGCCTCCCCGGCCCGCGCAGCGACACAGCGGGTAACAGCCGTGCTGTCGAGCCGGGTCGACACCCGTGATACATGCCGAAACACGGCGGCAGGAGAGCCGACCACCCGCGTCAACGCCCGAATGGGCGCCAGCGCAGGGTCCTCCAGGGCAGCTGCTCCCAGCTTCAGCCCGAGGCGCGAGTCATCGAGCTCACGGGCGACCGCGTCGAAAAGCTGGAGCATCACGGAGTACGACACCCGACCATGAGCGCTCTGCAGGTGCGCCTTCTTCGCGAGTAGCCCGGCCCGCTCAAGCACCTGGTCGACCGCCTGCTCGCCGCCCTCCTCGGCCACAATTCGCAAGATCAGGCGGGTGCTCAGCGTGGAAGTTCCGCCCTCCGCGTACCCAGACTCCATGTCAACTCCCCGGTTTCTTGCCACCGCCCCAGCTGCTCCGGAGCTCAAGCGACTCGCCGTTGTCATCGGCCGGGATGGCTTTTTACTTAGAAGACGAGGTCATCTCCCCCTCCGTAGGGTTAGTCATCCTCAGTTTCGATTTGCGCCCTCCCAAGCAGATCAACTAGCTCGCGTGGAATCTGCCCGCATCCGCTCATCAAAGCTAGCGAACCAAGGTCGCGCGACCATCTATATTCGCCTGGTAATTTCGGGTTCCGTTAAGACCGCCCGCGGGGCACGCGCGAGCGAAGAGGCTTGCCCGCAAGGTCCCGCGTGCATCCCTACAGGGGCAAGAGCGCAACTCGACGCTTCAGAAGAAGCCGACGGCGACCGACACGAGCATCATGACAGAGCGACGTACCACCGAAACGGTCCCCGCGAGACAGCAAGCATGCGACCGAGTTTCCGAGGACACAGGACGCACAGCAGCATTGAGGTGTCAGAACGGCGACCGGCCGCCTGGAGTCAGGCTGCCCGTGGATGCCTCGCGGGACCGCAGGGACCACGCGTTCTCGGGCGCACATCCCGAAGCTTGGGCCCTTCCTGGAGCCGACAGCGCGTCGCCGATGTCCCGACGAGTCGGCATGCTCTCGCGGCACGCCTTGGCACCCTGCAACGGACAACCGCGCAAGCCTCCAGCGGGCCAAGGGCGGCTGCGAGTGTGGTCGTGGTGGCAGCGCGACCTCTTAACGGCCAAGGAGCTGGTCTGTGTGATCGCGGTCAGCAATAGGACTGATGTGGACGACGCTCGTCTGCGACTTGAACTGACGGGGCATGCGGCCGTCGGCATAGAAGGACCGGCCAACCCGGGGTTTGCCACGGCAATGGAACAGCCCTTCCGGCTGATCTGGATGACGCTGGACGATTATGTTGCCCGCTCCACCCGCTGGCTTCGAGAAGAACAACTGCACGCGCTGCGGACACTGGCCAGCACGGAGCCCTCCTCATAGACTCGGGCGTGCAGGCCTTCAGAGATTGCAACGAGTTCCAACGGCGCCACGGCAAGCCGTGACGCCCGCCGATATGGCACCGTCGACCTCGCCGGCAAACCGATTTGCTCAAAGACAACGGCGTGCAATGAACCATCGCCAGCACTCGGCCATGAAACAACTTTCGCCAGCTCGATGGTCCACGCTCCGGCAAGGAACAGATCTGCACGGCCTCCATCGACGCTCGGTGGCTACCCAACGGACGAGGATGGCGTCGCCGTCCAGACGTGCGGTGAGCGCGGCCAGCTGCCGACGATGGTCGGTCGTGGAACATGTGCGGGTCCCCCGGCATCGGTGTGATGTCGTCGACGCTCCGCAGAGATGTTCAACGAGCCGTCACCTGCAGCAGGGGTGACAGCGAGCGGTCACGTCACCGCGAGAGCAGCGCTGTCCCGCTCTTGCGTCCGGGGACACTCGGCATCCCGCAGCGAGGGGGTGAGGAGCGAGAAGCAAGGGTGACGTACGTGAGGTGCAATAACCAAGGCGCCCTCATCCGTTCCCAGCAGGGCACTCATGTGCTGCGGGAGCCGATCCGCTACCGGGCCCCCGCGGGTGCACGCGTTCTTGGTGGCTGCGGTGAACGTCAGGATCGGCAAGCGCGGTACCGGGCACGACCAGATTGAGGTCCCACTGCAGCCGCAGGTCGCCTACCGCTGGCAGCGGAGTCAGCAGCAGCGCGGTGATACCCACCGCGAGCAGCTACACCGTTACGGGCGCTGCGATGGCCCTCAAACTTCATGCTTTGGCAAGACGAGCAGGCTTATGGCTGTCGATGGCTTCCTCGCTGTGCGCCCGATCGTCGTTCCCGGCGGTGGGCGCCCAGCCGACGGCCGCCGTCCCCCCGCAGCGGTGGCAGGTCGGCCGGGTGATCCGCTCGCTCACGCGGTCTCCTGAAAATGACCGGCGTGGATCTCCCGGTGCCGTCGGCGATCCTGTCACGGCCGAGCCCCACGACTGGGCATCAGGGGATGAATGGTCACCGCCGTCCACAGCTGAGCGTCGGTCGGGCCGTTCGGCGGCTTGTAACGAGCCGCTGCGGCGAACTCCCTGGCGGCGTCTGCGCTCATCGTCCAGTCGTCGGCGCGCAGGCGCCACCCGCGGGAGCCGCGGGTGGCGCCTGCGGTCGCGCACGCTGCGTAAGCAGCGGGAGACTCCCTGGTATGAATCCTGCACCCTCCTGCGACCACTGGAACTGCAACCAGCTGGCGACCGAGGTTCAGGCGCCAACCCTCGTCGGGCGACGGGTCAAGCTCGTCCTCTGCGGCGACCATGGTGCCCGACTTCGCGCCGGAGAGACCCCTAATGTGCTCCAGGAGCACCTTGGCGGCGGCGACGTGCGAACCATCGTCTGGCTCCCTCAGCGGGGAGACGCGCCCGGGCCTGGGCCCTCCTCCTCCTGACCGGTCCTCGACCTCGCTGACGCCGCGCCTGATTGCTCCAGGGCTCCCGGTGGCGGCTTGCGAGTCCTCGACCGCTGCCAGCAGAACCACTGGGGTCACCTCGGCTGCCTCTGCGTCACGGGGGCCGGCCTGGCTGCGCCGATCAGGAACGTCTCGTCGCCACCGGCTTCGCCGGAGTGGCCGCTCGCTGTTCGGTCACCTTCGTCAGCCGCCGTACCTCGGCGGTGTCCAACTCCAGTAGCGCGGCCGCCCGCTCGACCGGCACGTCCTCGGCGAGCAAGGTACGCAGCGTCTCGCGGAGCGCCGCCGTCGCCGCCAGCAAGGCCTGCTCCGCCTCGCTTCGCGCCTCCAGCGCCACCAGCGCCTCGGCCGTCGCCTCCTCGACCCGGCGGTCCTGTTCATCGCGAGCGACGTCCAGCGCTCGTCGTCGTTCCCGCGCCTTCGTCAGCGCCGCCGCCTGCCGACTCACTGTTCTGGCCACCGCTTCCTCCGCTCGTCCGGCTGACCGACCGCCGGATCGTCACACGGCCTCGTGACACGGCTGCCGACCTGAGCGTCACCCCCAGCAGCCCGGCGACCGGAGCCGGCGTCACCCCACCCCTCCGACCTGACACACCTCTTGCTCGACCGGAATACGACGGTCCGGTGAGAGGAGAGGTCCGCTACTCGCTCTACAGCTCGTGAAGCCGAGAGTAGTTGTCTTGCGGCGCGGAGAGCCCGTCAGGCAAACGAACCTCATAACCGAGCTGTTGGAGCGCGGCGACGGCTTCACCCGGGGCATCCCGCACGACCGCTCGGATCTGCATGCGGCGCCAACGCTCGCGCCCGGCGGCGAGGGCCTCGCGCCACCCCTTCTCATGGTCCACACCGAGCTCACGGACGAGCATGTCGAGCACGTCTTCAAGGCTCGGGCGGAACCTGCTACCCCCGACGGGAAAGTGGAGGTCGGACATCTGGGGTACCGCAGCGCCTTGAGCGACTCGACCGGCAAGCCGCTGCCCGCGCGGTGATCCGACGCCCGCTCGTGTCATGACGAAAGTAAGGGCGTCCCGGTGTCCGTGGATCTGGACGTGGGCTCCCGGGACATCGCCCGTCGCAGCACGTAGGTACTCGTAACGAAACAGCGGTTCGCCGGCGGCCTTGGCGCCGGCATAGACCTTGACGGCTGACTCATCCACAGCGAGGTACTGCCCTGGGCTGTCCCACACGCAGTAGTACTCAGCCGTGAGGTTCAGGAGCGGAGCTCCATCGACAGTGAGCGGAATCCCCGTACGAGGCTCCTGGCGAACACTGACGTGATCAAGGCCTTGACGGTGGAGCGCCCGGGCACCGAACGCTTCGACATGGCCGCCCACCACCGCTTGAACAGTGGCGGTGAGGTCGGCAGCGAACCGCTGCGCTTCCGCGACGAGGGCGTCCCCGGTGGTCACTCGGACAGGAGGTAGTCGAGCTCGTTCAGCTCGGTGAGGGCAGCAAGCTCCTCGGCATTGAGCATGTAGCGGGCGGCGCGGTCCCGCAGGTCAGACTCATCCCCGCCTACGCAAGCGAGAACCTCCGCGCGGCGACGCCTCGCCTCTTCTACGGACAACATCTCCACAGCCGGCACGGCACTCCCCTCCCTCGATCATGGTCCGCCGGGTGATCGGCTGGCTCCACTATGCCCATCGGCACCGACAGTTTCGAGATCAAGCCCAGCCTTGTCCGCCGCACCCCACGACCGGAGGACAACTGGAGCCTCCCCAGGAGCCTGGACGCGGCCTTGGCCGAGAGGCGTCATGCACAGGCCGGCGAGCTTTTCCCCAGACGCGCAGCTCCGCGCCCCGGCATGCCCGCCGGCCGTGCATCATCCTCACGGTCGGGCCCCAGGCCCGAGCGAACGAGAGAGGAGGAGCTGACATGGGAAGGCCTCCACTGCCGGTGGGGACCTTCGGCCAGATCCACTTCCTCAAGCTCGGCAAGCACCGCGTCGGCGCCCGCACCTACTTCCGCGACCTCGACGGTCGTCGTCGACTGGTCACCCGCTACGCCGAGACCCGAGCGCACGCGGAGCGACGACTGCGGGAGGCACTGCGCGACCGTGCCACGGGCGCCACTCCCCCGGTGCCGGTCGACAGTCGCCTGAGCGTCGTGGCCGCCCAGTGGCTAGCCGACATCGACGACAGCGATCTGGCAGCCGGCACGAAGCGTCTGTACCGCTTCGTCAGCGAGTCCTACGTCCTTCCGAGGCTTGGTGAGCTCCGCTTGCGCGAAGTCACCGTGCCCGTCATCGACCGTCTGCTGACCTCGGTCAGCCAGGAACACGGACCCGCAGCCGCGAAGTCAACCCGAAGCGTCGTCTCCAGCATCCTCGGCCTTGCTGTCCGCCACGGTCTGCTTCCGATGAACCCCGTCCGCGAGACCCCGGCTCGCCGAGCGACACGCGGCTCCCGCCGCCCGCGGTCGCTCACCGTCGCGGAGACGCGCGAGCTGCTGGCCCGGCTTGACGACGACCCCGCCGCCGTGCTCCAGGGCCTCCCCGACCTGGTCGCCTTCATGCTCGGCACCGGCCTGCGCATCGGCGAGGCCTGCGCCGTCGGCCCGACCGACATCGACTTCGCTGCGAGCACACTGTCGGTCGGCGGCACCGTGACCCGCGATCGGCTACGCGGTCTCTTCATCCAGGAACGACCGAAGTCCGACGCCGGCCGGCGCACCATCGCGCTGCCGCCGCGGACGGTCGACCTCCTGCGGCGCCGTCTGAACGATCCTCCCGGGGAATCCGACCTGCAGGTGGTCTTCCCCAGCAGGAAGGGTCTCCTACGCGACCCGAGCAACACCAGCGGCGATCTCCGCCAGGCTCTTGACCGAGCCGGATTCCCTTGGGTCACCTCGCACACGTTTCGCAAGACCGTGGCGACCCGTCTCGACGATGCTGGTCTCTCCGCACGCCAGATCGCCGACCACCTCGGGCACAGCCGTCCCAGCCTGACCCAGGACGTCTACCTCGGCCGCGGCACGGCCAGCCCCGAAGCGGCTGAGGCTCTGCACCGCAGCTTCTGATCGTCGGGCTGCACGGCGCGCAAGTCGTGCGGCGCATCGCCCCTCGCCGGCACGTGTGACCCCGCCGTCTCCGCACAGGCCGGCCCGTGGACCTGGGCTGACATGACCAGGTGAACCCGCCGCCGAACTCTTAGGTGGTGAGTTTGTGATGTGTCGGAGCGACATTTTAACACCCCAACGCGGCCTTACAGGCTGCTGACCTGCGGTTCTGCTCCCCCGACTGGACTTGAACCAGTAACCCTGCGATTAACAGTCGCATGCTCTGCCAATTGAGCTACGGGGGATCAGCGGGCGCGACCCGCTGGCCCGACGAGAGTACCCCACCCCCGCCGAGGGCTCGCGCAGGGCTCACCGGCGGCGAAGCGTTGTGCGCCACAGGTAGCGTGACCTTCGTTCATCGCGCGTTCACCCTGTGGAGGTTCCCGTGGCCAAGCTGTCGTTCCTCGCCGGATTCGGTGCCGGGTACGTCCTCGGGGCGCGTGCCGGCCACGAGCGGTACGAGCAGATCCGTCGCGGCTGGGAGCAGGCCAAGGACGACCCGCGCCTGCAGAGCCTGGCCGGCATGGCGCAGGCCCGCGCCGACGACGCGGTCTCGGCGCTCAAGGCGCGCATGGGCGGCGAGCCCCCGCGCTGACTCCCCGCCGGGTCAGCCCGGCTGCTCCGCGGCCAGGGCCTCGCTGAGCTTCTGCCGGGCCACGTCCCTGGCGACGGGATCGTCGCGGTCGGCGTCGTCGTCGAAGACGACCGTCCACTCGCGGGCGGCCTGACCGGGCACCCGGCGGGCCACCAGCAGCACCCCTCCCCCGCCGGGCAGCGGTGAGCGGCGACTGGTCAGGATCGTCTGGTCCACCCGCCTGCGCACCACGGCGGGGAGGTCGCCGGCGTCGGAGAGCACGTGCCGGACCGTCGGCTGCCGCGCCTGGACGCCGGGCTCGACCTCGGCCAGCGGCGTCACGGTGAAGCTGCCGCCGCCGTCGTTGGTGCCCGCCCAACGCGCCGCGCCCACCTCGTGCCACGGCAGCGCGTCCGCCGCCCCGCCGGCGACCACCGTGCGCAGCCCGCGCGAGGTGGCCACCAGCCAACCGTCCTCGCGGGCCAGCGGCCCCCAGGCCAGGACCCGCTCGTCCGGGTCTTCGACGGCGGCCCGCACCGGCTCGGGCGGCCCGGCGAACCGGCGCCGCAGGGCGTCCAGCACGCTCATCCCAGCCCCCCGACGGCGCGCTTGCGCAGCGAGATCGCGAGCTGCTCGAGGTCCATCAGCTGCTTGAACGCCTTCATGTAGTCGTCGGCCTGCTCCACCGGGTTCATCCGCTGCAGCCGGCCCTTGATGCCGGCGATCTCGCGCACCGTCGCCATCTCCTGCAGCCGCGCCAGGATCGCGTTTACGTAGGTGGGGTCGGAGTCGCCGGTGACCGACCGCATCGGCTCGACGGCCAGCGCGGTGAGCAGGGCGCGGGCGCTCTCCCGGTCGCAGTGCGCGGCGAGCTCGTCGAGCCAGGCCGCCCCGGTCACGGTGGCGCCGGCCGCACCGCCCGCCCCGGCCACCGCCGCAGCGACGGCGGCGTAGTCCGGGTCGGTGTAGGCGCTCGGCGGGATGGCGTCGAAGGTGGGCCCGGCGTACTCGGGCACCTGCAGCGCGGCCTTGACCGCCTCCCGTTCCACGGCGACCGCGGCGTCGTCCGGGGTGCGCTTGGGCGCGCGCGGCCGGCCGCGCGACGGCGCCCCTCCGCCGTTCCCGGTGAGCCGGCGCACCCGCTCCTGCACCTCGGCCTCGTCGGTGTTGCCGATCATCCCGGCCAGCTCGCGGGCGTACGCGGGGCGCAGCGCGTGGTCCTTGATGCCGGCGACCAGCGGCACCGTCTTCTCCAGCGCTGCGACCCGGCCCTCGACGGTGTCCAGGTCGTAGCCGGCCAGCGTCGTCTTCAGCACGAAGGCGATCAGCGGCGTGCGGCGGGCGACCAGGTCGCGGACGGCGGCGTCGCCGTGCTCCTGGCGCAGCTCGCACGGGTCGTTGCCGTTCGGCTCGACGGCGACGAACGTCTGGCCGACGAACCGCTGGTCCTCGGCGAAGGTCTTCATGGCCGCCGCCTGGCCCGCCGCGTCGCCGTCGAAGGTGTAGACCACCTCACCGCGGAACTCGTCCTGGTCCATGAGCAGGCGCCGCAGCACGCCGATGTGCTCGGCGCCGAACGCGGTGCCGCAGGAGGCCACCGCCGTCGTCACGCCGGCGAGGTGGCAGGCCATCACGTCGGTGTAGCCCTCGACGACGACGGCCTGGTGGCGCTTGGCGATGTCCCGCTTGGCCCGGTCGATGCCGTAGAGAACCGAGCTCTTCTTGTAGAGCGGCGTCTCCGGGGTGTTGAGGTACTTGGGGCCGGGGTCGTCGTCCATGAGCTTGCGCGCGCCGAAGCCGATGACGTCGCCGGTGATGTCGCGGATGGGCCAGATCAGCCGGCGGTGGAACCGGTCGATGAGCGTGCCGCGGGAGGACTCCTTGGCCAGCCCGCCGGTGACCAGCTCCGCCTGGGTGAAGCCCTTCGCGCGCAGGTGCCGGGTGAGGGCGTCCCAGCCGCCGGGCGCGTACCCGCAGCCGAAGTCCAGCGCCGCCTGCCGGTCGAACGCCCGGTCGGCGAGGAACTGGCGGGCGGGTGTCGCCTCGGGGGTGCCGAGCTGCTCGGCGTAGAAGGCGGCCGCGGCGGTGTTGGCCGCGACCAGCCGTGCCCGCTGGCCGACCGAGGCACGGTCGGGGCCCGCCGTGGGACGGCCGCCGTCGTCCTCGTACTTCAGCTCGATGTTGGCCCGGTTGGCCAGCAGCTCGACGGCCTCGGCGAAGGAGAGGTGGTCGATCTGCTGGACGAAGGAGATGACGTCGCCGCCGACCCCACAACCGAAGCAGTTCCCGGTGAGGAGGTTGTCCTCGAGGGTGAAGGCGTGCGTGCCAGGAACCTCGGCGCAATAGACCTCCTCCACCCGGTCGGACCACTCGACCGATTGGACGACCCAGTTCTTGCGCTCGTACTTCTTGTCATTCGCCAGGAATCGCCGGCGGTGCTGCTCCAGCAGAAAGAACGACTCGGGCAGGCCCTTGGTCATGAAGCGGACGTTGTAGATGTCGCTGGGCACGCCGTCGATACCGACTCGGGTCTGCTTCGCGACGCCGAAGGTGCCGATGCCGAGACGAGTGCACAGCGTTCGGACGTACTCCAGGTCCTCGACGCGAGCCGAGTTCAGGATCGCGTCGCCGTCCTCGGCGACACATCCATCGGCGGCGAAGTAGCCGGCCAGCCACCCCAACAGGTAGGACATGTCCTCGTCCAACGAGGGGCGCTCGTCCTTGAAGTAGGCGGGCAAGCCGTAGTACTTGGTGACGCCATCGCCTTCCCAGCTACGACAGCCTGCGAAGTAGGTAGCGAGCTGCGCATCCTTCTCACCGAACAGGTTGGCGACTGATCCGGCGCCGCCGCGCGTTCCGTCGCCGTAGACGAGCCCGCGCGCGATACCGAACGGGGATGGCCTCGTCGCCGGGTTCAGCACACGGCTCATCGGGAACGAGTGCGAGAGCCGGTCCCCTGCGCGCAGGTCTTTCGTGAACTTCTCGCGACGGTTCTGCCGCAGAGCGCCGGACGGGACGAACCACCGGTGCTCGTCCGTCGCGTGAACCACCTTGGTGCGACCGTTTCGAGTCAGGGTCAGCTTCATCAGCCTCTGGATGCCGTAGGCCTTGAACGGCGCCTCGACCCAGCCTCCGTCGCCATTCAGAACTCGAACGGTCTTGCCCGCGAGCTCACGGATCGGCACCACGCCGTCCTGCGTGAGAACCCCCGTCTCCCCCGCCAGGCAATGGAAGAGGTTTCTCGACGGGGTCACCTGGAAGGACGGCGACTTCTCGTCGTGGAACGGGCACAGGCCCTTGAGGCTGCCGCCGCCGGCGCGCTTGAGCTGCAGGTGCTCGCCGACGATCTCGTCGATCTTGCTGCGTTCCCGGACCAGCGCGATGTCGGCGGCCCTGATGCGACCCCGTCCGGCCATCCTCTACGTCACTCCCTCAGCCGATGCCGGGTGCGCCGGCGATGCTCTCGCCCGTCACGCGGTAGAGCAGATACGCAGCAGTCTCCCGCAGGATGTAGCGGAACTGGGTGTTGCGGGTCTGGACGGCCGGACCCTGACGGGTCGGCGAGCTCTCCGCCTCCATGCCGGCGTCCTGGGCCATCCGCTGGGCGCGCATCGCGTGCCACGGGTCGGTCACCACCAGGGCCCGCTGCCAGCCGCGCTCGGCGAACGCCGCCCCGACCACCCGCATGCTCTCCAGGGTGTCCCCACCCTCCGGCACCGCGAGCAGCGCCTCCGCCGGCACCCCGGCCCGCGCCAGGTAGTCCCGGCCGGCTTCGGCCTCGGCGAACTGGTCACCGGTGGCCTTGCCCCCCACGGTCACGATCACCGGGGCCACGCCGGCCTCGTACAGACCGATCGCATGCTCCAGCCGGGCGGCGAAGATCGAGGACGGGACGCCGTTGTACTGCGCCGACCCCAGCACCACGATCGCGTCGGACTGCGGGCGCGAGTCCTGTCGCGCCGTCCACCAGATGCCGAGCGCCGTGGAGACGACGAGCAGCACGGCAGCCAGGACCGCGGCACCGACCAGCCTCGTCAGCAGACTCCACACGACCACCCGTCATGGGTACCACGCGGAGCTGACGCGGCGCGTGGCACCGCCCCGTCCGCCCGCTCCTCGACGCGTCGCGCACCGCCTCGGGCGACCCTAACTGGGAATGATTGTCGTTATAGATAGAGTGACGGCGTCCCCTTCCAGCACCGACCGCAGGAGAGCCCGTGCGCGTCACGCCCCATCTCCCCCTCCCCCTCCGCACCGCCGCGCTCGCGGCGGCGCTGCCCCTCGCCCTGGCCACCGGCTGCGCCTCGACCGACGGCGGCGCCGCGGCCTCGCCCCCGACGTCCGAGGCACCGGCGTCCGCGGCGCCCACCGAGGTAGGTGCCAGCGCGCCCCGGCTCGCCCTCACCTACGACGGCGGGGTGCAGATCCTCGACGCCACCACGCTCGAGGTGCTCGCCGACGTGCCGATGGAGGGCTTCAACCGGCTCAACCCCGCCGGCGACGGCCGGCACTTCCTGGTCTCGACCCAGGGCGGCTTCCGGCTGCTCGACGGTGGGGCCTGGGCCGAGCCCCACGGCGACCACGACCACTACTACACCGCCGAGCCGCAGCTCACCGACGTGCTGTTCCCGGCCGAGAAGCCCGGTCACGTGGTGGCGCACGCCGGCCGCACGGTCCTGTTCGACGACGGGACCGGGGACGTGACCGCCTTCGACAGCGCGGACATCGCCGACCCCGACGGCGAGGTGCTGGCGTTCTCCACGCCGGAGGCCCACCACGGCGTCGCAGTGCAGCTGGAGGACGGCTCGATGCTGGTATCCGACGGCACGGAGGACACGCGCAGCGGTGTCCGCATCCTGGACGCCGACGGCGAGGAGATCACCGCGCGCGACGACTGCCCCTCCGTCCACGGCGAGACCGTGGCCGCCGGCGAGGCGATCGTCATCGGCTGCCAGGACGGCGCCGTGCTCTACACCGGCGGGGAGCTCACCAAGATCCAGAGCCCGGACGCGTACGGCCGCATCGGCAACCAGTTCGGCAGCGAGGACTCCCCGATCGTGCTCGGCGACTACGAGCGCAGCGCCGAGGACCGCTCCCGAACCGTCGCCCTCATCGACACCACGACCGCGTCGCTGCGACTGGTCGACCTGCCGGCGCCGTACTGGTACCAGTCCTTCGACCGCGGCCCGAACGGCGAGGGCCTGGTCCTCACCTACGACGGCGCGCTGCAGGTGATCGACGTCGACTCCGGCGCCGTCACCCGCTCCATCCCGGTGACCGGGCCCTGGGAGGAGTCCGACGACTGGCAGGACCCGCACCCCCAGGTCGCCGTCGTGGACGGCATCGCCTACGTGACCGAGCCGGGAACCCGGCAGATCCACGCGGTCGACGTCGAGGCCGGGGAGGTCTGGAAGAGCGCCGACCTCGAGGTGACGCCCAACGAGCTCTCCGGGGTCACGGGCGACGTCCAGGAGCACGCCGAGCACGAGCACGAGGGCGAGCACGACGAGTGACGCGGGCAGGCACCCTCGGCGTCCTCACCGTGACGGGCTGCCTGGTCTGCGGGCTCGCGGCGTGCGGCGGCGAGCCGGCCGGTGCCGACGACGGCCGGGTGGACGTGGTGGCCACGTCCTACCCGCTGGAGTTCGTCGCCGAGCAGGTGGGCGGGGACCTCGTGACGGTCATGAACCTCACCCGGGCCGGCGGCGACAGCCACGGCCTGGAGCCCGCGCCGCGGGACGTCGCCTCCCTGGTCGAGGCCGACGTCGTCGTCCACCTGTCCGGAGGGCTCCAGCCCGCGGTCGACGACGTCGTCGCGCAGCAGCGGCCCGAGCACCTGGTGGACGCCGCGCCGCTGGCCGACCGCGCGGAGGACCCGCACTTCTGGCTCGACCCGCTGCGGGTGGCCGAGCTCGCCGGCGAGGTCGCCGGCGAACTGGCGGCGGTCGACGCCCAGCACGCGGCCGAGTACGCCGAGGGCGCGCAGCGGCTGCAGGCCTCGCTGCGGGAGCTGGACGAGCGGTACGCCGAGGCGCTCGCACCCTGCCGCGGCGCGACGCTGCTCGCCTCCCACGAGGCGTTCGGCTACCTCGCCGACCGGTACGGGCTGCACCAGATCGGCGTCGCCGGGCTCGATCCGCACGTCGAGGTCTCCCCCGCCCGGCTGCGCCGGGTGGCCGACGAGGTGCGGAACACCGGCGCCCGCACGGTCTTCTTCGAAGCCGCCGCGGGGCTCGGGGTGGCCGAGACGCTCGCGTCCGAACTGGACCTGGCCGCCGACGTCCTGCACCCGATCGAGCGGGTGGGCGACGGGCAGACCTATCCGGAGCTCATGTCGGCCAACCTGGACGCGCTGCGCCGCGGACTGGCCTGCGCCGGCTGACGCGGGCCCGGCCCTCGACCGGTTCGCACGCCGGTCGCGGGTCGGGTCCCCGGATCAGTCCCCGGCGGACAGGCCGCAGACGCGCGGCCCGTCCTCGTTGACCACCCGGAGCTCCGTCGTCGAGCCGTCGGCCCAGGACACGGTCACGAGCTGGACCGCGGAGCCCTCGGCCTCGTCGTCGCGCACCTCGCCGACCTCGCCCGGCACCGCGCCGAGGTAGGCACCGGCGACCTCCTCGGGATCCAGCCGGGTCTGCTCGGTGCCGCACAGCAGCTGGTGGGCGGTCTCGGTGTCGCCGGCGGACAGCGACGCCACGAACACGCCGGCGGACTCCGTCGCCTGCTCGCCCGGGGAGCCGTTGACCAGGTACATGACGCCGACCATCGCCGGGGAGAGCAGGGCGATGCCCACGATCACCCCGATGATCCAGCCCTGCCGGCTGCGCGGGGTGCCGGTGTGCAGCGGCGCCGGGCCGTCGTCGTAGAGGAAGGGGCCCTGGCTCGTCATCCGCCGCTCGTCTCCAGTTCGGCCCCCACGGGCGACCGCGGGTCGTCCCGGTCGGCCAGCCAGCCCTCCGGCAGGGCCACCGGGCGCGGCGTGCTGGTCCGCCCGCGCGGCGCACCGAGGACCGCGGTCGGGTAGGGCTGGTCGGCGATGCCGGCCAGCAGCTCGGCCAGCTCGTCGAGGCCGCTCACCATGGCCAGGGCGCGGCGGGTGTCGGAGCCCACCGAGAAGCCCTTGAGGTACCAGGCGACGTGCTTGCGGAAGTCGGTGCAGCCGTGCAGCTCGCCCTGCTCCTCGCTCAGCAGCTCGGCGTGCCGGTGCATGATGGCGGCGACCTCGCGGAAGGTGGGCAGCGCGCGGCGGGACTCCCCGGCGAAGGCGGCGGCGAGGTCGCCGAACAGCCACGGCCGGCCCAGGCACCCGCGGCCGATGACGACGCCGGCGCAGCCGGTCTCGGCGACCATGCGCAGGGCGTCGTCGGCCTCCCAGATGTCGCCGTTGCCCAGCACCGGGATGTCGACGGTCCCGACCAGCCGGGCGATCGGCGCCCAGTCGGCGGTGCCGCTGTAGAGCTGGTCGGCGGTGCGTCCGTGCAGGGTGATCGCGGCCGCCCCCTCGTCCTGGGCGATCCGACCGGCGTCGAGGTAGGTGACGTGGTCGGCGTCGATGCCGATCCGGGTCTTGATGGTGACCGGCACGTCCTTCGCGGCGCGGACCGCCTCGCGGACGATGTTCCGGAGCAGGACGCGGCGCCACGGCAGCGCGGAGCCGCCGCCCTTGCGGGTCACCTTGGGCACCGGGCAGCCGAAGTTCAGGTCGATGTGCGCCGGGCGGGTGCCGGCGACGCCCTCGTCGACGAGCATCTCGACGGCGCGGCCGACGGTGGCCGGGTCGACGCCGTAGAGCTGGACGGAGAACGCGTCCTTCTCGTCGGGGGTCGCGCGCACCATCTGCAGCGTCTTGGCGCTGCGCTCGACCAGCGCCCGGGTGGTGATCATCTCGCAGACGTAGAGGCCCGCCCCGAACTCGCGGCACAGGGTGCGGAACGCCGGGTTCGTGATGCCGGCCATCGGCGCGAGCACCACGGCGGGGTCGACGGTGAGGGCGCCCAACCGCAGCGGCGGGAGCGCCGTCGTCGTCGGCTCGAGCGTGGCGGTCACGCCACCCAGGGTAGGCGGCGACGACGGTCACCCTCGCCGCCCGCCCGGGTGAGTCGCCGCCCGGGTCAACCCGCCCCACCGTACCCGGGGCCGCGCCACGGCACGGCTCACCAGACCGCGGCGCGGCTCGAGCCGCGACACGTCCCCAGCCCGGCCTCCGTCCACGGATCGGCCGAGGTCGCGTGCGGCCCGCGGTGGAGGCCGGACGGTCGTCCCGTGACCGCTCCCCTGCCCCTCCCGCTCGCCGTCGACGAACCCGCACGCCGGCGCCTCGGCCTCTTCACCACCGCCGACCTCGCCGCACGGGGCGTCACCGAGCGCGAGGTGCGCACGGCGGTCCGCACGGGCGCATGGGTGCGGCTGCGCACCGGCGTCTTCGTCAGCGCCGCGGACCTGGCCGAGGTCGACCGCTCCGACCGACGACATGGGCTGGAGGCCTTGGCCGTCGTGGCCGGCCTCGCCCGTCCGTCCGCCGTCCTCAGCCGGGAGTGCGCGGCCTGGGTGTGGGGGCTCCCCCGACCGCGCACCGCCACCCCGGTCACGGTGCACCTGACGGACCCGCACCACTGGCGCCAGGGCGTGGCTGGCGGATGACCCGTGCCGCGCTGCCCGTCGACGAGGTCACCGTCCGCGGCGCCTGCCGGGTGACGACGGCGGCGCGCACGCTGGTCGACGTCGCCCGCACGTGGCCGGAGGTCCACGCCGTCGCCGCGCTCGACGCCGCGCTGCTGCGCGGGCTGACGACCCGCGCCGACGTGCGGCGCGTCCTCGGCAGGCAGGCCACCGTGCCGGGCATCCCGCGCACCGTCCGCGCCCTGTACCTCGCCGACGGCCGGGCGGAGTCGTGGCTGGAGACCTGCGGCCGGTTGACGCTCGACGCGCTCGGGCTCCCGTCGTTCGTCTCGCAGGTCGAGCTGTGGGTGGAGGGAGAGCTCCTCGAGGTCGTCGACGGCTGGTACCCCGAGGCCGCGGTGGCGGTCGAGTTCGACGGTCGCATCAGGTACCGGCGGACGCAGTTCGGCCGCACCGCGGAGCAGGAGTTGTGGGAGGAGAAGCGCCGGGAGGATCTGCTCCGCTCGATCGGGGTGCGGTTCCTGCGGGTCGCCTACGAGGACCTCAGCGGCGGGCGGCGGCGGCGACTGGAGAAGTCGGCCCGGCGGCTCCTGGCCGTGCCCGGCCCCGAACGGCGGGAGTCCCGGGCGGTCCCGCGACCCGAGGGCCGAGCACGAGGGGGTGACGGCGAGGACGACGGCTGGCTCGCCCGGGCCGACGACGGCGTCGGCCGACCGGGTTGAGCCGCGCCGTCGCCCCCTGGGCCGCGCAGTGGCGCGGCTCAGGGGTCGACCGTGCGGGTTGGCCCGGTGCACGGCCCACGACGAGGCCCGCTCAGAACGGGTGGACGCGGGGCTCCACCTGCATGCCCTTCCAGCGCAGTTCGGTGAAGGCGTCGATGCCGGCCTGGCCGCCGGCGCCCGGCTCCGGGGGCGGAGGCGGGCGCCGGCAGTACGGCACGGGGCCGGATCAGCAGCCGGGGAGCTTCGCAGCGAGGTAGGACTCGACCTGGCTCAGGCCGACGCGCTCCTGGCTCATCGAGTCCCGCTCCCGCACCGTGACGGCGTCGTCCTCGAGGGTGTCGAAGTCGACGGTGAGGCAGAAGGGCGTGCCGACCTCGTCCTGGCGGCGGTAGCGGCGGCCGATCGCGCCGGCGTCGTCGAAGTCCACGTTCCAGTTCCGCCGCAGGGCGCCGGCCAGGTCGCGGGCCTTCGGTGAGAGGTCGGCGTTGCGCGAGAGCGGCAGGACGGCGGCCTTCACCGGCGCCAGGCGCGGGTCGAGCTTGAGCACCGTGCGCACGTCGACGCCGCCCTTGGCGTTGGGCGCCTCGTCCTCGGTGTAGGCCTCGATGAGGAAGGCCATCAGCGAGCGGGTCAGACCGGCCGCGGGCTCGATGACGTACGGCGTCCAGCGGGTGTTGGTGGCCTGGTCGAAGTAGGACAGGTCCGTGCCCGAGTGCTGCGAGTGCGTCGACAGGTCGAAGTCGGTGCGGTTGGCGATGCCCTCCAGCTCACCCCACTCCGAGCCCTGGAAGCCGAAGCGGTACTCGATGTCGACGGTGCGCTTCGAGTAGTGCGACAACTTCTCCGTGGCGTGCTCGTAGTGCCGCAGGTTGTCCGGGGAGATGCCGAGGTCGGTGTACCAGCGGGTGCGCTCGTCGATCCAGTACTGGTGCCACTCCTCGTCGCTGCCGGGCTCGACGAAGAACTCCATCTCCATCTGCTCGAACTCACGCGTCCGGAAGATGAAGTTCCCGGGGGTGATCTCGTTGCGGAAGGACTTTCCGATCTGGCCGATGCCGAACGGCGGCTTCTTGCGCGCGGCGCCCATGACGTTGGCGAAGTTGACGAAGATGCCCTGCGCGGTCTCCGGGCGCAGGTAGTGCAGCCCGGACTCGTCCTCGATCGGGCCGAGGTAGGTCTTGAGCATCATGTTGAAGTCGCGCGGCTCGGTCCACGCGCCCTTCGTGCCGCAGTTCGGGCAGGAGATGTCGGCGAGGCCGTTCTCCGGCAGCCGGCCCTTCTTCTCCTCGTAGGCCTCTTCCAGGTGGTCGGCGCGGAACCGCTTGTGGCAGCTCTGGCACTCCGTCAGCGGGTCGGTGAAGACGCCGACGTGCCCGGAGGCCACCCACGTCTGCCGCGGCAGGATCACCGAGGAGTCCAGGCCGACGATGTCGTCGCGGCTCTGGACGACGGTGCGCCACCACTGCTTCTTGATGTTCTCCTTGAGCTCGACGCCCAGCGGGCCGTAGTCCCACGCCGAGCGGGTGCCGCCGTAGATCTCGCCGGACGGGAAGACGAACCCCCGGCGCTTGCAGAGGTTGACGACCTTGTCGAGGCGTGCGGAATCGTGCGTGGCGGTGCTCACGGGGAGGGGCTCCATCCGGCTGGCGGTCGGCGGTGGCCTTCCTGCAGGGGCCCGCCACGAGCGTGCGAGTGGCGGGGGGGGGCAGGGAGGTTCTTCAAGACGTTAGTCGTCCCGCGTCGGCCGGTCCCGGGCGCGGTCGGGTGCTCAGGCCCCGTCGAGGAGGAGCATCCAGGCGACGGCGGCGCCCACGATGACGAGGATCGGCAGCAGGGTCAGCACCACCCAGGGCCAGCGGCGGGAGGTCCGACCCACCGCCACCGGCTCGACCGGCCGCCGGCTCATCTCCGGGGAGCTGAACGCCAGCGTGCGGTCCCGCCGGGTGGAGACGGGCGGCTGCTGCATCTCGTCGGTGCGCTGCGAGGCCAGCCGCCGGGCCTCGATCCGGGCGACGGCGTCCTCGCGGCTGATGGCGGACAACGGGGGCGGCTCCGGTGGTGCGGTGGCCGGGGGTGCGGTGGCCTCCTGCCCGGCGTCCGCCGGTGCTGCATCCACCGGTGCCGCGTCCGCCGGTGCTGCCGGGGCCGGGGGCGCCGTCGCAGGGGGCGCGGTGGCCGGGAGCGCGTCGGGTGACGGCGGCGGCACCCGGCCGGGGACCTTCGTCGTCGGGGCATCGGTGGGTGCGCGCAGTCCCGCCCACTCCTTCGGCAGCGCCGGCGGCGGCCGGTCCGGCAGCGGCGGCAGGGCGATGTCCCGCGTGCGGTCCTCGGGCACGGGGCGATCGGGGTGCACGGACTCGGTCATGCGGGCCTCCACGGGGTTCGGCGGTCCGTCCTCCGACGGCGGCGATGTCGCCGGAGGAGTGCCCGTCCCGCGGCGGACTACGCCTGCCGCGTCCCCGGAGCGGCGTCGGCCGGCGGCAGGTAGGCCCCGGGCTCGTCGAGGGCGTGCACCCAGACCGGCGCCCCGGCGATCTTGACCTCCGCCGCGGAGAGGGCCCGGCGGTAGGCGCCGACGCCGTCCCACCGGGTGACCATCGCCCACAGCCCGGGGTCGTCCGCGGACGTGCCGAACTCCCCACCGCGGAACCCGGGCCGCGCGGCGAGCGCCGCGAGCAGCGCGTCCAGCTGCTCGACCAGCTCCGCCGCCTGGCCCGCTCCGACGCGCAGTCGTGTCACCGCGAACACCCAGATCTCCCGTCGTCGCCCCGTGGTCGTGCGCAGAACGTGCCATGCGCGCCTGTCACCATGGACGCATGGTCCGCACCACCCGGCAGCGCGCCGCCGTCCGAGCCGTCTTCGCGGACCTCGAGGGCTTCCACAGCGCCCAGGAGGTGCACGCCCGGCTGCGCGGCTCCGGCGACCAGGTGGGCCTGTCCACCGTCTACCGCGCCGTGCAGTCGCTGGCCGACGACGGCGAGCTGGACTCCATCCGGACGGACACCGGCGAGGCGCTCTACCGCCGGTGCAGCCCGCAGCACCACCACCACCTGGTGTGCCGCACCTGTGGGCGCACCGTGGAGGTGGCCGGACCCGCCGTGGAGCAGTGGGCCGACCGGGTGGCCGACGAGCACGGCTTCGCCGACGTCAGCCACACCCTGGAGATCTTCGGCATCTGCGCCGACTGCCGCAGGGCCCTGCCGCATCAGGACCAGCCGGTTCATGAGAAGTCGCAGACGGCGTCGACGTAGACCAGCAGCAGGAACTGCTTGCCGTCGTAGAGCTGCACCGTGAAGGAGACGACGTCGCGCTACTCGACGCCGTCGAAGGTCTCCTCGGAGAACCCGTGTCAACCACGGCTGTGCGGGATCCTCGGCCGCCGCGACTGGCGTCTGGTGCCCCTCGACAAGCGGGTCCTGGCAGGAACCACGTGGGGCGTAACACCACGGCAGGAAACTGCTTGCCGGGGACGGCCTCGCGAGATCCGTTAGACGAGCTGGAAGGCGACCCGCGCCCGTCTACGGCCATCGGGCCAGCGCCGCCTCCGAGCTGCTGTTCACGAGCGTCAGCAGAACGGTGGCGGTGTGCAGGCCCAGTCCCAGGTCTTGGACACGCTTCAGATCATCGAGGGTGTCGACGTCCTGACGCAGTCCTGTCAGTTCGGGTAAGCAGATCATCTGCGCGCCAGCCTGGCTGTGGAGTGTGGCGGAGCATTCACCGAACTGGGGCCAGAACTCCGAGAGCGATCGGGCCGCGAACATTGTCGTCCCGTCCCCTCTGGCGTCAGGCACGAAGGCGGTCGACGTTCTGGACGCATGAGTCAGCGCCTGCGCGAGTTCATCCGGTCGCAGGGCCGGGAGATCGCCGGTCAATGCCGCCACTCCATACCGGGACCGCTTCGTGTCACATGCTCCTGCTCCGCGGCGGAGGGCGTCGTTCAGCGTGTCCGTATGGGCATCAGCTACATGCTGCACCCGCGGGGAGCCGAGGAGGCCCTCCCACCGCGGATCGCCGCTGACGACGACCACTTCTTCAACACCAGGACAGGCAAGGACGGCGTCGCAGACATCGCGGGCCATGGCAACCACAAGGGCGCGCCTGACGTGGATCGGCAGGTCGTGCAGGCGTGACTTGGCTCGCCCCAGGGCCTTGAGGGGAAGAACGACGATCCAGGCCGTCGGCGCCGTCACGGCAGCGGGGACAGGGTGAGCCGCGCGCGGCCCTCGTCGGAGCGGGCGGTGGCGATCCGCTCGGCCGAGGGGGTGCCGTACTCCGTCGTCCGCTGGCGGGCCGGGCGGCCGATCGCGGCGGCCATCGCCTCCAGCTCGGCGATGGTCTTCA
>NZ_POQT01000007.1 GCF_002938435.1 Blastococcus saxobsidens | reverse complement strand
CGGCGAGACCGGTCCGCGCGCGACGGCCCGGCCACGCGGGGCGCGCCGCGCCTCCGCTGCCACGGCGCGACCGCCGGAAGCCGGCACCCGTCGCCGTCTCCCGGCGCTGCTGCTCGCGCTCGCGCTGCTCTGCGCGACCGCCGCGGCCGCTGCCGGGGTCCTGCTGTGGCAGCGGCTGAACCCGCCCTATGTCGACGCCGAGCTGCTCACCGCGGCGCGCAGCAACGTCGAGGCTCTCTACGCCTACGACTACGACGACTCCGAGGGCAGCGTCGAGCGCAAGCTCGAGGTGCTCACCGGTGACCTCCGGGAGCAGTACCAGGCCGATCTGTCGCAGGGCGGCATCGTCGACACCTACGAGCAGGTCTCGGCGACCACCCGGTACGAGGTGCTCGACGTCGGCGTCCAGCAGGTGAGCGAGTCGCAGGACACCGCGACGCTCGTCGTCTTCGGGCAGTACGTCGTGCAGTCGGCCACCAGCGGTCAGCAGGAGGCCCCGCAGGGCTCCGAGTGCAGCGTGACGCCCGAGGGTGCCCAGTCCTGCGTGCAGACGCTGCAGCTCACGGTCACCGAGGTCGACGGGGACTGGAAGATCAGCGAGGTCACGCTGCTCACGACCAGCTGACGCCGGCCCCTCGCCCGCCGACACGTGGCGGACCCGGCGACGGCCCTTTCGCCGCCGCGCGGCGTGGCGGTCCCACGGGCCGCGCCCGGCTGTCATAGTGGTCGCCGGGCGCACCCCGCCGGCCCCGGGATCCCGGGAGCCCGCGCGGTCCGACGATGTGGCACCGGTCGCACCGGTACCCCCGACGTGGACACTGCGCAAGACCAGGGGTAGGGTCTCCTGTTGCGCTGCCCTCTGACTGCCTGCCCGCCGAGACGGGTCACGACGGGTGCCCGGGAATCCTTCCCGACACCATCCGCGCTGTGACCGTCGTAGCGGGCGTTCGCGGCCGTCGCGGACAGCCTCGCCATTACCGACGACGACCCAGGACGACCCGCACCCCACCGCCCGCACGTCGTGAGGTCCTTGGAAGGACGCATCTTGGCAGGCTCTCGCCCCACCAGCATCACCCCCGGCACCACCGAGTCGGGTAGCACCCGAACCACCCCGGTCACGCAGAACGGCCCCCGCACCGGCGAGGCCGACCAGCAGAAGATCCCCGGCGCGCCGCTGCGCGTCTCGTTCGCCAAGATCTCCGAGCCGCTCGAGGTCCCGGACCTGCTCGCCCTGCAGACCGCCTCGTTCGACTGGCTGGTCGGCAGCCCCGAGTGGCGGGCCACCCTGTCGCCCGAGGAGCAGGCCGAGGCCGTCGGCGGGCTCGCCGAGATCCTCGAGGAGATCTCGCCGATCGAGGACTTCAGCGGCTCGATGTCGCTGTCCTTCTCCAACCCGCGCTTCGAGGACGTCAAGGCGTCCCTCGAGGAGTGCAAGGACAAGGACATGACCTACGCGGCGCCGCTGTTCGTCACCGCCGAGTTCATGAACAACACCACCGGCGAGATCAAGTCGCAGACGGTGTTCATGGGCGACTTCCCGATCATGACGAACAAGGGCACGTTCGTCATCAACGGGACCGAGCGCGTCGTCGTCTCCCAGCTCGTCCGCAGCCCCGGCGTCTACTTCGACAAGACCCTGGACAAGACGTCGGACAAGGACGTCTTCTCGGCCAAGGTCATCCCCAGCCGCGGTGCGTGGCTGGAGTTCGACGTCGACAAGCGCGACACCGTCGGCGTGCGCATCGACCGCAAGCGCCGTCAGCCCGTCACCGTGCTGCTCAAGGCCCTGGGCTGGACCGAGGACCGCATCCGCGAGCACTTCCAGTGGTCGCCCACGGTGCTGGCCACCCTCGAGAAGGACCACATCGCCGGGCAGGACGAGGCCCTGCTCGACATCTACCGCAAGCTGCGCCCGGGCGAGCCGCCGACGCGCGAGTCGGCGCAGGCGCTGCTGGAGAACCTGTTCTTCAACTCCAAGCGCTACGACCTGGCCAAGGTCGGCCGGTACAAGGTCAACAAGAAGCTGGGCGTCTCGGTGCCCCAGAGCACCAGCACGCTGACCGAGGACGACATCGTCGCCACCATCGAGTACGTCGTGCGTCTGCACGCCGGGGAGCCCGAGCACGGCGTCGACGACATCGACCACTTCGGCAACCGTCGCCTGCGCACCGTCGGCGAGCTGATCCAGAACCAGATCCGGGTCGGCCTCTCCCGCATGGAGCGCGTGGTCCGCGAGCGGATGACGACCCAGGACGTCGAGGCGATCACGCCGCAGACCCTGATCAACATCCGGCCGGTCGTCGCCTCCATCAAGGAGTTCTTCGGCACCAGCCAGCTGTCGCAGTTCATGGACCAGACCAACCCGCTCGCGGGCCTGACCCACAAGCGCCGCCTCTCGGCGCTGGGTCCCGGTGGTCTGTCGCGCGAGCGCGCCGGCATGGAGGTCCGCGACGTCCACCCGAGCCACTACGGCCGCATGTGCCCGATCGAGACGCCGGAAGGCCCGAACATCGGCCTGATCGGTTCGCTGTCCTCGTTCGGCCGGGTCAACGCGTTCGGTTTCATCGAGACGCCGTACCGCAAGGTGGAGAACGGCACCGTCACCGACCAGATCGACTACCTGACCGCCGACGAGGAGGACCGCTTCGTCGTCGCGCAGGCCAACAGCCCGCTCGACGCGCAGGGTCGCCTCGCCGAGGAGCGCGTCCTGGTCCGCACCAAGGGCGGTGAGGTCGACTACCTCGCCCCCGAGAACGTGGACTACATGGACGTCTCGCCGCGGCAGATGACCTCGGTCGCCACGGCGATGATCCCGTTCCTCGAGCACGACGACGCCAACCGCGCGCTCATGGGCGCCAACATGCAGCGTCAGGCGGTGCCGCTGCTGCGCAGCGAGGCCCCGCTGGTCGGCACCGGCATGGAGCTGCGTGCCGCCGTCGACGCCGGCGACGTCGTCGTCGCGGAGAAGGCCGGTGCGGTCGAGGACTCCACCGCCGACTACGTCACGGTCATGGCCGACGACGGCACCCGGCAGACCTACCGGCTGCTGAAGTTCCGCCGCTCGAACCAGGGCACCTCGATCAACCAGACCCCCGTGGTCCACGAGGGCCAGCGGGTCGAGGTCGGTCAGGTCATCGCCGACGGCCCCTGCACCGACCAGGGCGAGATGGCGCTGGGCAAGAACCTGCTCGTCGCCTTCATGCCGTGGGAGGGCCACAACTACGAGGACGCGATCATCCTGTCGCAGCGCCTCGTGCAGGACGACGTCCTGTCCTCGATCCACATCGAGGAGTTCGAGGTCGACGCCCGCGACACCAAGCTCGGTGCCGAGGAGATCACCCGGGACATCCCGAACGTCTCCGAGGACGTGCTGGCCGACCTGGACGAGCGCGGCATCATCCGCATCGGTGCCGAGGTCGTCCCCGGCGACATCCTCGTCGGCAAGGTCACGCCGAAGGGCGAGACCGAGCTGACCCCCGAGGAGCGGCTGCTGCGGGCGATCTTCGGTGAGAAGGCCCGCGAGGTGCGCGACACCTCGCTCAAGGTCAAGCACGGTGAGTCCGGCAAGGTCATCGGCGTCCGCGTGTTCTCGCGCGAGGACGGCGACGAGCTGCCCGCCGGCGTCAACGAGCTGATCCGGGTCTACGTCGCCCAGATGCGCAAGATCTCCGACGGCGACAAGCTCGCCGGACGCCACGGCAACAAGGGCGTCATCTCGAAGATCCTGCCGCAGGAGGACATGCCCTTCCTCGAGGACGGCACCCCGGTCGACATCGTCCTGAACCCGCTCGGCGTCCCCGGCCGGATGAACGTCGGCCAGGTCCTGGAGACCCACCTCGGGTGGATCGCCAAGCAGGGCTGGGAGGTCAACGGGGACCCGGACTGGGCCAAGAACCTGCCCGAGGCCGCGAAGTCGGCGGCGCCCGGCACCCGGACCGCCACGCCGGTGTTCGACGGCGCCAAGGAGGACGAGATCATCGGCCTGCTGGGCTCGACGATCCCGAACCGCGACGGCAACCGGATGGTCCAGGAGACCGGCAAGGCGCGGCTGTTCGACGGTCGCTCCGGCGAGCCGTTCCCCGAGCCGATCTCGGTGGGCTACGTCTACATCCTGAAGCTGCTGCACCTGGTCGACGACAAGATCCACGCCCGCTCGACCGGCCCGTACTCGATGATCACGCAGCAGCCGCTGGGTGGTAAGGCGCAGTTCGGTGGTCAGCGCTTCGGTGAGATGGAGTGCTGGGCGATGCAGGCCTACGGCGCGGCCTACGCGCTGCAGGAGCTGCTCACCATCAAGTCCGACGACATCCTCGGCCGCGTGAAGGTCTACGAGGCCATCGTCAAGGGCGAGAACATCCCCGAGCCGGGCATCCCCGAGTCGTTCAAGGTGTTGCTCAAGGAGCTGCAGTCGCTCTGCCTGAACGTGGAGGTCCTCTCCAGCGACGGCAACGCGATCGAGCTGCGTGACACCGACGACGAGGTCTTCCGGGCAGCTGAGGAGCTGGGCATCGACCTGTCCCGCCGGGAGCCGTCGTCCGTCGAAGACGTCTGATCGGCAGCCGGCCGGCCCTGAGCAGTCGGGGCCGGCCGGCCACCACCTCCAAGTCATAGAAGCGAAGCACTAGCCCCTGAAAGGGGTCACACCTTGCTCGACGTCAACTTCTTCGACGAGCTCCGCATCGGGCTGGCCACCGGCGACGACATCCGCCAGTGGAGCCACGGTGAGGTGAAGAAGCCCGAGACCATCAACTACCGGACCCTCCGCCCGGAGAAGGACGGTCTCTTCTGCGAGAAGATCTTCGGTCCCACCCGGGACTGGGAGTGCTACTGCGGCAAGTACAAGCGCGTCCGGTTCAAGGGCATCATCTGCGAGCGCTGCGGCGTCGAGGTGACCCGGGCCAAGGTCCGCCGCGAGCGGATGGGCCACATCGAGCTGGCCGCGCCGGTCACGCACATCTGGTTCTTCAAGGGCGTCCCCTCGCGCCTGGGCTACCTGCTCGACCTGGCGCCCAAGGACCTCGAGAAGATCATCTACTTCGCGGCCTACATGATCACCTCGGTCGACGACGAGGCGCGCCACCGCGACCTCCCGACCATCGAGGCCGAGATCAGCGCCGAGAAGTCGAACCTCGAGGGCCAGCGCGACGCGAACGTCGAGGCGCGCCAGCAGAAGCTCGAGGCCGACCTCGCCGAGCTCGAGGCGGAGGGTGCCAAGTCCGACGTCCGCCGCAAGGTGCGCGAGGGCGGCGAGCGCGAGATGCGCCAGCTGCGCGACCGCTCGCAGCGGGAGATCGACCGCCTCGACGAGGTGATGGACACCTTCCGCAAGCTCGAGGTCAAGCAGCTCATCGCCGACGAGGGCCTCTACCGGGAGCTTCGCGACCGCTTCGGGGAGTACTTCGAGGGCGGCATGGGTGCCGCGGCGCTGCAGAAGCTGCTCGCCGGCTTCGACCTCGACGCCGAGGCCGCCTCGCTGCGCGAGACCATCCGCAGCGGCAAGGGCCAGCGCAAGCTGCGGGCCCTCAAGCGGCTGAAGGTCGTCGCGGCGTTCCAGCAGACCCGCAACTCGCCCATGGGCATGGTGCTGGACTGCGTCCCGGTCATCCCGCCGGACCTGCGCCCGATGGTGCAGCTCGACGGCGGCCGCTTCGCCACCAGCGACATGAACGACCTGTACCGCCGCGTGATCAACCGGAACAACCGGCTGAAGCGTCTGCTGGACCTCGGTGCGCCCGAGATCATCGTGAACAACGAGAAGCGGATGCTCCAGGAGTCCGTGGACGCGCTGTTCGACAACGGCCGTCGCGGCCGGCCGGTCACCGGCCCGGGCAACCGCCCCCTGAAGTCCCTGAGCGACCTGCTCAAGGGCAAGCAGGGCCGGTTCCGCCAGAACCTGCTGGGCAAGCGCGTCGACTACTCCGGTCGTTCGGTCATCGTCGTCGGCCCGCAGCTGAAGCTGCACCAGTGCGGTCTGCCCAAGCAGATGGCCCTGGAGCTCTTCAAGCCCTTCGTCATGAAGCGGCTGGTCGACCTCAACCACGCGCAGAACATCAAGTCCGCCAAGCGGATGGTGGAGCGCGCGCGTCCTGTCGTCTGGGACGTGCTGGAGGAGGTCATCACCGAGCACCCGGTGCTGCTGAACCGCGCGCCGACGCTGCACCGCCTGGGCATCCAGGCATTCGAGCCGCAGCTGGTCGAGGGCAAGGCCATCCAGATCCACCCGCTCGTCTGCACCGCGTTCAACGCGGACTTCGACGGTGACCAGATGGCGGTGCACCTGCCCCTGTCGGCCGAGGCGCAGGCCGAGGCCCGGATCCTGATGCTGTCGAGCAACAACATCCTGAGCCCGGCCGACGGTCGCCCGATCACCGCGCCGACCCAGGACATGGTGCTGGGCCTCTACCACCTGACGACCCTGGTGCCCTCGCGGCACGAGGCCGACGGTGGGCGGCCGGCGGCGTACGCCTCGGCGGCCGAGGCCCTCATGGCGTTCGACATGGGTGCCCTGGGGCTGCAGGAGCGCGCGCTGATCCGCCTCGACGAGGTGTTCGGCGTCGACAACGGCAAGGTCAACGAGGCCTGGACGCAGCCCGAGGACTGGGCGCCGGGTGCCCCTGCCCTGGTGGAGACCTCGCTGGGCCGCGTGCTGTTCAACGAGGCCCTGCCCGAGGACTACCGCTTCGTCAACTACCAGGTGCCGAAGAAGGAGCTCGGGGCGATCGTCAACGACCTCGCCGAGCGCTACCCCAAGGTGCAGGTGGCGGCGACGCTGGACGCCCTCAAGGCGGCCGGCTTCCGCTGGGCGACCCGCTCGGGTGTCACGATCGCCATCGACGACGTCGTCACCCCGCCGGCCAAGCGCGAGATCATGGACCGGCACGAGGCCGAGGCCGCCAAGATCGAGAAGCAGTACGAGCGCGGCGTCATCACCGACGCCGAGCGTCGCGGCGAGCTGATCGAGATCTGGACCCGCGCGCGGGCCGAGGTCTCCCAGGCGATGGTGGACAACTTCCCGACCACCAACCCGGTCTGGGTCATGGTCAACTCGGGCGCCCGAGGCAACATGATGCAGATCAGCCAGATCGCCGGTATGCGCGGCCTGGTGGCCAACCCGAAGGGCGAGATCATCCCGCGGCCGATCAAGGCCAACTTCCGGGAGGGTCTGTCCGTGTTGGAGTACTTCATCTCCACGCACGGCGCCCGCAAGGGTCTCGCGGACACCGCCCTGCGGACCGCCGACTCCGGGTACCTCACCCGTCGTCTGGTGGACGTCTCGCAGGACGTCATCATCCGCGAGGAGGACTGCGGCACCGAGCGCGGCGTGATCATGCCGATCGGCACCGTCGTCGACGGTGTGGTGACGCGTGACGCGCACGTGGAGACCAGTGTCTACGCCCGCGCACTCGCCGCCGACGTGGTGGCCGAGGACGGGACGGTGATCGCCCCCGCGAACGCCGACCTGGGTGACGTGCTGATCCAGTCGCTGATCGACGCCGGGGTGGCCGAGGTCAAGGTCCGCTGCGTGCTCACCTGCGAGTCGCTCCTGGGCACCTGTGCGACCTGCTACGGCCGCTCGCTGGCCTCGGGCAAGCTGGTGGACGTCGGCGAGGCCGTCGGCATCATCGCCGCCCAGTCCATCGGTGAGCCGGGCACGCAGCTGACGATGCGCACCTTCCACACCGGTGGTGTGGCCGGTGCCGACATCACGCACGGTCTGCCGCGTGTGGTCGAGCTCTTCGAGGCCCGCGTCCCCAAGGGCAAGGCGCCGATCGCGGAGCTGGCCGGCTCCGTCCGGATCGAGGACAGCGAGCAGTTCCGCAAGCTGACCATCACCCCGGACGACGGCTCGGACGAGGTCGTCTACGAGAAGCTGTCGCGTCGCTCGCGGCTGCGGGTCGAGGACGGGGCGCACGTCGAGGTCGGCGAGCAGCTGACCGAGGGTGCCGTCGACCCGCACGAGGTGCTGCGGATCATGGGCCCGCGCGAGGTGCAGCTGCACCTGGTCCGCGAGGTCCAGGAGGTCTACCGCTCGCAGGGTGTGTCGATCCACGACAAGCACATCGAGGTGATCATCCGCCAGATGCTGAAGCGGGTGACCATCATCGACTCGGGCGCCACGGAGTTCCTGCCGGGTGCGCTCGTCGAGCGGGCGCTGTTCGAGACCGAGAACCGCCGTGTCGTCGCCGAGGGCGGCGAGCCGGCCTCGGCCCGACCGGTGCTCATGGGCATCACCAAGGCCTCGCTCGCGACCGAGTCGTGGCTGTCGGCCGCCTCCTTCCAGGAGACGACGAAGGTCCTCACCGACGCCGCGATCCAGGGCAAGAGCGACAGCCTGCTCGGGCTCAAGGAGAACGTGATCATCGGAAAGCTGATCCCGGCGGGTACGGGCATCAGCCGCTACCGGAACATCACGGTCGAGCCGACCGAGGAGGCGCGGGCCGCCGTCTACACCATGGCCGGCTACGACGACGGGCAGTACTACAGCCCGGACGTCTTCGGTCAGGGCACCGGCGAGGCCGTGCGTCTCGAGGAGTACGACTGGCGGGGCTGATCCCCTAGCCACGCAGTGACGAAAGGGCCCCGCGAACCGTCAGGTTCGCGGGGCCCTTCCGCATTTCGGTCAATCCATGGACGAAAGCCGCCTCGTCGTCGCCAGAGCCGCCTTACGAGGTGGCTCCGGAGGCCATGGGGCGGCTCCGGTGTGCGGCGACGGCAGCCATTCCGAACGTCGCTCCACCGACCAGGAACCAGGGATTCCACAGCAGCAGCGTCCACGTCCGCTGCGCGCCGCCGATGTCGCCGTTGCCATGGCCGACGTCGGCCAGGAGGAGCACCTCGATGCCCACCGCGCGCGGGACCAAGACGGTGGCCAGGTCCGGCTTCGAGTAGCGGCAGGAGCCGACGCCGGCCCGTCATCGGTATCCGAGCCAGGCCGACTCCCAGCGCTGCGGCCACGAGCAGAGCGAGGGCGACGCCCCCAGAGGCCTCCGACCACGAATCAGGTGGGCCGCTCGTCAGCGAGCTGCTCACCCGCGGACTCGGCGAGGCCCACGGTCCCACCCAGCGCCCAGTAGAGGTGCAGGATCGCGAAAGTGGTCGCCCTACCGGCGGCGGCGTAGCCCCATCGCCGGGATGGTCGGCCCTGCCGATTCACCCGGCGAGGCGCTTCACGGTCTCCACGGTGCGCAGGCGGGCCTCCCGGCTGCCGTCGAGGGGCTGGAGCATCAGCGTCGTGACGCCGGCCTCGGCGAAGGCGGCGATGCGCTCGGCGACGTAGGACTCGGGGCCGATGAGCGACGACGCCCGGACGAGGTCGTCGGGCACCGCGGCCGCCGCCTCGTCCTTCTTGCCGTCCAGGTACAGGTCCTGGATCTGCTTGGCCTCGGCCTCGTAGCCGTAGCGGACGGCGAGGTCGTTGTAGAAGTTCTTGCCGCGGGCGCCCATCCCGCCGATGTAGAGCGCCAGTGCGGGGCGGACGAACTCCAGCAGCGACTCGACGTCGTCACCGATGGCGACGGGCACCCCGGTGATGACCTGCAGCTCGCCCAGCGCGGGGTCGCGCTCGGCCCTACCGGCGGCGAGGGAGTCGCCCCACACCGACCCGGCCTTCTCCGGGACGAAGAAGATCGGCTCCCAGGCTTCGGCGATCTCCGCCGCGAGCTCCACGTTCTTCGGGCCGAGGGCGGCCAGCATCACCGGGACCCGCTCCCGCACCGGGGTGTTGATGAGCTTGAGGGGCTTGCCGAGGCCGGTGCCCTGGTCGGCCGGCAGCGGGACCGTGTACTTCTTGCCTTGGTGGTCCAGCCGCTCGCGGCGCCACACCTGGCGGCAGATCTCGACCACCTCGCGGGTCCGCTGC
The DNA here is from genome assembly GCF_002938435.1 of Blastococcus saxobsidens. Lineage (GTDB taxonomy): Bacteria > Actinomycetota > Actinomycetes > Mycobacteriales > Geodermatophilaceae > Blastococcus > Blastococcus saxobsidens. The sequence goes on along the minus strand of NZ_POQT01000007.1, from coordinate 162,067 downwards.
AGCGGGGCGTCGTAGGGGAGCCCGTGCCAGCCCTCGATGACCTGCGGCCCGGAGGCACCGAGGCCCAGGGTGAACCGGCCACCCGAGACGAAGTCCAGCCCGGCCGCCGTCATGGCGGTCAGGGCCGGCGTGCGGCTGTAGATGGGAAGGATCGCGCTGAGCAGCTCCACCCGCTCCGTGACGGCGGCCAGGTAACCGAGCTGGCTGACCGCGTCGAAGGTGTAGACCTCGGCCACCGCGGCGACGTCGAGGCCGGCCGCCTCGAGATCCCGGATCTCCGCCGCTGTCTCCTGGAAGCCGCCGCTGTAGCTGGCCTGGATGCCGATGCGCACGTGCACTCCTCTGTCCCTCGGCGCCACCGTTGGCGCCGCTGGGCACGGTATCGGGCGCCGCGCGGGGGAACGGAGGAGCTGTGCTCCGCCCGCCGGCGGCGGTAGCCTCCGGCTCCTCGGCTGGTGCCCGCCCCCTCCCTGTCGGCCTGTCGACAAGGATGTGAGGGACCCGGCTTTGACCGGCCCAGGTGGCACGGGTATCGTGGTCAGCCGTGCCCAGGGTGCCCTGGGCCTGCTCCCGTTCGCGGTGCGCCTGGGTGGCTGGAGGAACAACTTCTCCTGGTCGCCGGGGACCATCCGCCGGGCCGCGTCCGACGCGGTGACCGGAGGGTGGCGGCGCCGAGTCGCGAGGGGCAACCGAGTTCGGTCCTTCATCGGACCGGTCCGGGGAAGGGCGACACACCCGACCGCGTGGACCGGAGGTGGAACACGGCCGGGGTCGGGAAGGTTCCCTCGCGGGGGCCGGCACCCGAGCACCACCAGCAGAGCACCAGCAGTCAGCAGGCATTCGATGAGCACCACCCAGCGCAGGTAGGAGATCCAGGCCACCCATGCCCACGATCAACCAGCTGGTCCGCAAGGGCCGCGAGGACAAGGTCGTCAAGACCACGACGCCGGCGCTGAAGGGTTCCCCCCAGCGCCGCGGCGTGTGCACCCGCGTGTACACGACCACGCCGAAGAAGCCGAACTCGGCGCTGCGGAAGGTCGCCCGCGTCCGCCTCACCAGTGGCATCGAGGTGACCGCCTACATCCCGGGCGTCGGCCACAACCTGCAGGAGCACTCGATGGTGCTCGTGCGCGGCGGTCGGGTCAAGGACCTCCCGGGCGTGCGCTACAAGATCATCCGCGGTTCGCTGGACACCCAGGGCGTCCGCAACCGCAAGCAGGCTCGCAGCAAGTACGGCGCCAAGAAGGAGAAGAGCTAATGCCGCGCAAGGGTCCCGCGCCGAAGCGCCCGCTGATCGCCGACCCGGTGTACCAGTCGCCCCTGGTCACCCAGCTGGTGAACAAGGTGCTGGTCGACGGCAAGCGCTCCGTCGCCGAGGCGATCGTCTACGGCGCTCTCGAGGGCGCCCGTGCGAAGAGCGACACCGACCCGGTCGTCACGCTCAAGCGCGCGCTGGACAACGTGAAGCCGTCCCTCGAGGTCCGCAGCCGCCGTGTCGGTGGCGCGACCTACCAGGTCCCGGTCGAGGTCCGCGCCTCCCGCAGCACCACGCTCGGCCTGCGCTGGCTGATCCAGTACAGCCGGGCGCGCCGGGAGAAGACGATGACCGAGCGTCTGATGAACGAGCTGCTCGACGCGAGCAACGGTCTGGGTGCCGCCGTCAAGCGGCGCGAGGACACGCACAAGATGGCCGAGTCGAACAAGGCCTTCGCGCACTACCGCTGGTGACGTCCGTCCACCAGCGCCCGCGGCCGGCGGGACGACCGGGCCACCCCCGGAACCCGCTCGCGGACCAGAACCAAGAGGAGAAGTAATGGCCAGCAACGAGGCCCAGCTCCGCAAGACCCGGAACATCGGGATCATGGCGCACATCGACGCCGGCAAGACCACCACGACCGAGCGCATCCTCTTCTACACCGGTATCACGTACAAGATCGGTGAGGTCCACGACGGCGCGGCCACGATGGACTGGATGGAGCAGGAGCAGGAGCGCGGCATCACCATCACGTCCGCCGCGACGAAGTGCTCCTGGAACGGCCACGACATCAACATCATCGACACCCCGGGTCACGTCGACTTCACCGTCGAGGTGGAGCGTTCCCTGCGCGTGCTCGACGGTGCCGTCGCGGTCTACGACGGTGTCGCCGGCGTCGAGCCGCAGACCGAGCAGGTCTGGCGGCAGGCCGAGAAGTACGGCGTCCCGCGCATGTGCTTCGTCAACAAGCTCGACCGCACCGGCGCGGACTTCTTCCGCTGCGTCGACATGATGATCGAGCGCCTGGGTGCCAACCCGCTGGTGCTGCAGCTGCCGATCGGTGCCGAGGCCGACTTCATCGGTGTCGTCGACCTGGTCCAGATGCGCGCGCTCACCTGGCGCGGCGAGACCAAGATGGGCGAGGACTACGCGATCGAGGAGATCCCGGCCGAGCTCTCCGACCAGGCCGCCGAGTACCGGGAGAAGCTGCTCGAGAACATCGCGGACTTCGACGACTCGCTCATGGAGGACTACCTCGGTGGCGAGGAGATCGAGGTCGACCGGCTGAAGGCGGCCATCCGCAAGGCCACCATCGGCGGTCAGGTCAACCCGGTCCTCACCGGCACCGCGTTCAAGAACAAGGGCGTGCAGCCCCTGCTCGACGCCGTCGTCGACTACCTGCCCAGCCCGCTGGACATCGAGGCGATCATCGGCACCGCGCTCGACGGCGAGACCGAGGTCCTGCGGCACGCGGACGAGGACGAGCCGTTCTCCGCGCTGGCCTTCAAGATCCAGACCGACCAGCACCTGGGCAAGCTCACCTACGTCCGCGTGTACTCCGGTCGCCTGGATGCCGGTTCGCCGGTGCTGAACAGCACCAAGGACCGCAAGGAGCGGATCGGCAAGATCTACCAGATGCACGCCAACAAGCGCGAGGAGCGCGATGGTGTGGGTGCCGGTCAGATCGTGGCGGTCAACGGACTCAAGCAGACGACGACGGGTGACACCCTCTGCGACCCGCAGAAGCCGGTGATCCTGGAGTCGATGACCTTCCCGGCGCCCGTCATCTCGGTGGCCATCGAGCCGAAGACGAAGAGCGACCAGGAGAAGCTGGGCACCGCGATCCAGAAGCTCGCCGAGGAGGACCCGACCTTCCAGGTGAAGCTGGACGAGGAGACCGGCCAGACGGTCATCTCCGGCATGGGCGAGCTCCACCTCGAGATCCTCGTGGACCGCATGCGCCGCGAGTTCAACGTCGAGGCGAACGTCGGCAAGCCGCAGGTCGCCTACCGCGAGACGATCCGCAGGGCCGTCGAGCGCTACGACTACACCCACAAGAAGCAGACGGGTGGCTCCGGCCAGTTCGCGAAGGTGCAGATCGCCATCGAGCCGCTGGAGATGAGCGGTGACTCGGCGACCTACGAGTTCGAGAACAAGGTCACCGGCGGTCGCGTCCCGAAGGAGTACATCCCCTCGGTCGACGCGGGCATGCAGGACGCCATGCAGTACGGCGTCCTGGCCGGCTACCCCATGGTCGGCGTCAAGGCCAGCCTGCTCGACGGCCAGTACCACGAGGTCGACTCCTCGGAGATGGCCTTCAAGATCGCCGGCTCGATCGCCTTCAAGGAGGCGGCGCGCAAGGCCGACCCGGCCCTGCTCGAGCCGCTGATGGCGGTCGAGGTGACGACGCCCGAGGAGAACATGGGCGACGTCATCGGCGACCTGAACTCCCGCCGCGGGATCATCCAGGCGATGGAGGAGCGTTCCGGCGCCCGCATCGTCAAGGCCCTGGTGCCGCTGTCGGAGATGTTCGGCTACGTGGGCGACCTGCGCAGCCGCACCCAGGGACGGGCGAGCTACTCGATGGTGTTCGACTCGTACGCCGAGGTCCCGGCCAACGTCGCCAAGGAGATCATCGCCAAGGCGACCGGCGAGTAATCGAAATGCGGGCAGTCCTGCCCGCGCTCCTGCGAGCACCACCCCACCCCAGAGCACGCACCACCTGCGTAACCACGAGGAGAGGAACCCAGTGGCCAAGGCCAAGTTCGAGCGGACCAAGCCGCACGTCAACATCGGCACCATCGGGCACATCGACCACGGCAAGACGACGCTGACCGCGGCGATCACCAAGGTCCTGCACGACAAGTACCCGAACCTCAACGAGGCGTCCGCGTTCGACCAGATCGACAAGGCGCCCGAGGAGAAGGCTCGCGGCATCACGATCTCGATCGCGCACGTCGAGTACCAGACGGAGAACCGTCACTACGCGCACGTCGACTGCCCCGGGCACGCCGACTACATCAAGAACATGATCACCGGTGCCGCCCAGATGGACGGCGCGATCCTCGTGGTCGCCGCCACCGACGGCCCCATGCCGCAGACGAAGGAGCACGTCCTCCTGGCCCGCCAGGTCGGCGTCCCCTACATCGTCGTGGCGCTCAACAAGGCCGACATGGTCGACGACGAGGAGATCCTCGAGCTCGTCGAGCTGGAGGTCCGCGAGCTCCTCAGCGAGTACGAGTTCCCGGGTGACGACGTCCCCGTGGTCCGCGTCTCGGCGCTCAAGGCCCTCGAGGGCGACGCCGAGTGGGGCGACAAGCTCATGGAGCTGATGAACGCCGTCGACACCGCGATCCCGGAGCCGGAGCGCGAGATCGACAAGCCGTTCCTCATGCCCGTCGAGGACGTCTTCACCATCACGGGTCGTGGCACGGTCGTCACCGGCCGCGTCGAGCGTGGCATCGTCAAGGTCTCCGAGGAGATCGAGATCGTCGGTATCCGCGAGGGTTCCACCAAGACGACCGTCACCGGCGTCGAGATGTTCCGCAAGCTGCTCGACCAGGGTCAGGCCGGCGACAACGTGGGTCTGCTCCTCCGCGGCATCAAGCGCGAGGACGTGGAGCGCGGCCAGGTCGTCGTGAAGCCCGGCTCGATCACCCCGCACACCAACTTCGAGGGTTCGGTCTACATCCTCTCGAAGGACGAGGGTGGCCGTCACACGCCGTTCTTCAACAACTACCGTCCCCAGTTCTACTTCCGGACGACGGACGTGACCGGCGTGGTGACCCTGCCCGCCGGCACCGAGATGGTCATGCCCGGCGACAACACCGAGATGACGGTGGAGCTCATCCAGCCCATCGCCATGGAGGAGGGCCTCCGGTTCGCCATCCGTGAGGGTGGCCGTACCGTCGGCGCCGGCCGGGTCGTCAAGATCAACAAGTAACACCCTGGTGGGCGGCGGCCGCTGGTCGGCCGCCGCCCGCCCAGGAGCCGGGCCCACCCGGATCCGCCCCCGGGTCAACAGACCCACTCGAACTTTCACAACCGATCGGCAGGAGCAGAAGACAGCGATGGCGGGACAGAAGATCCGCATCCGGCTGAAGGCCTATGACCACGAGGCGATCGACGCCTCGGCGCGGCGCATCGTGGAGACGGTCACCAAGACCGGAGCGCGTGTGGTCGGCCCGGTGCCTCTGCCGACGGAGAAGAACGTGTACGCGGTGATCCGTTCGCCGCACAAGTACAAGGACTCGTTCGAGCACTTCGAGATGCGCACGCACAAGCGGCTCATCGACATCCTCGACCCGACGCCGAAGACGGTCGACGCGCTCATGCGCATCGACCTGCCGGCCTCGGTCGACGTCAACATTCAGTAAGGGCAGTCAGCAGACATGGCGAGCACATTTCGCGGTCTCCTCGGCGAGAAGCTGGGGATGACCCAGGTTTTCGACGAGAACAACCGTCTCGTGCCGGTGACCGTCGTCAAGGCGGGCCCGTGTGTGGTGACCCAGGTGCGCACCCCCGAGGTCGACGGCTACTCCGCCGTCCAGCTCGGCTTCGGTGAGATCGACCCGCGCAAGGTGAACCGTCCCGAGGGCGGGCACTTCACCAAGGCGGGCGTGACGCCGCGGCGCCACCTGGTGGAGCTGCGCACGAAGGACGCCGGCACCTACACGGTCGGCCAGGAGCTGACCGCTGACGTGTTCGACGGCGTGGCCAAGGTCGACGTCATCGGCACCAGCAAGGGCAAGGGCACCGCCGGCGTCATGAAGCGTCACGGCTTCAAGGGCCTCGGCGCGTCGCACGGCACCCAGCGCAAGCACCGGTCGCCCGGCTCGATCGGTGGGGCCTCGACGCCCGGCCGCGTCTTCAAGGGCCTGAAGATGGCCGGTCGCATGGGTGCGGTCAAGACGACCACCCTGTCGCTGGTCGTCCACAAGGTGGACGCCGAGCGCGGCCTCCTGCTGATCAAGGGCGCCATCCCGGGTCCGAAGGGCGGCCTCGTGCTGGTCCGCTCGGCCGTCAAGGGTGGCCCCGTGGGGAGTGACAACAAGTGACCCAGTCAACCGAGACGCGCACCGACCGCCAGGTCGACGTCCGCACCCCGGCAGGGGAGACCTCCGGCAGCGTGACGCTGCCCGGTGAGCTCTTCGACGCCAGCGCGAACGTGTCGCTGATGCACCAGGTCGTCGTGGCCCAGCTGGCTGCGGCCCGCCAGGGCACGCACGCCACCAAGACGCGCGGCCAGGTCAGCGGTGGTGGCGCCAAGCCGTACCGCCAGAAGGGCACCGGCCGGGCCCGTCAGGGCTCGACCCGCGCGCCGCAGTTCGCCGGCGGTGGCACGGTCCACGGCCCGCAGCCGCGCAACTACGAGCAGAAGACCCCGAAGAAGATGAAGGCCGCCGCTCTGCGCGGTGCCCTCTCCGACCGGGCCCGCGAGGGCCGGGTGCACGTGGTCTCCGCGTTCGTGGACGGCGACGCCCCGAAGACGAAGGCCGCTCTCGCGACGCTGAACGCGGTGACCCAGGCCAAGCGGGTCCTGATCGTCCTCGACCGGGACGACGTCCTCAACTGGGTCAGCCTGCGCAACGTCCCCGAGGTGCACCTCATCGAGGCCGGCCAGCTCAACACCTACGACGTGCTGGTGTCCGACGAGGTCGTCTTCACCGAGACCGCGCTCGCCGAGTTCGTGGCCGGCCCGGCGAAGGGCAAGCGCTCCGGCGTCGACCTTCCCGACCTCGCCACCCACGAGATCTCCGGTGGCGTCCCGTCCATCGCCCCCGCCGCTGGTGAGGGCACCGTCGAAGAGTCCACCGAGGAGAAGGCATGAGCGTCCGCGACCCCCGGGACGTCCTGCTCGCCCCGGTCATCTCCGAGAAGAGCTACGGGCTCCTCGAGGCCAACCAGTACACGTTCATCGTGCTGCCGGAGGCCAACAAGACGCAGATCAAGATCGCGGTCGAGCAGATCTTCAAGGTGAAGGTCCTCGGCGTGAACACGATCAACCGCCAGGGCAAGCGCAAGCGCAGCCGGGGTGCACAGATGGGCAAGCGCAAGGACACCAAGCGCGCCATCGTGTCGCTGGCCGCGGGCGACCGCATCGAGATCTTCGGGGGCCCGGGCGCCTGAGCGCGGCTGGGCACCCGCCCACCCCGCCACCCCCGGACCCACGGACCAGAGATAGAAGACAGGGACTGAGTCAGCAATGGCTATCCGCAAGTACAAGCCGACGACGCCGGGCCGCCGCGGCTCCAGCGTCGCCGACTTCGCCGAGGTCACCCGCGACCACCCCGAGAAGTCGCTGGTCCGACCGCTGCACGGTCGGGGCGGGCGCAACGTGCACGGGAAGGTCACCGCTCGTCACCAGGGCGGTGGTCACAAGCGCGCGTACCGGCTCATCGACTTCCGCCGGGCCGACAAGGACGGTGTGCCGGCCAAGGTCGCGCACATCGAGTACGACCCCAACCGCACGTCGCGGATCGCGCTCCTGCACTTCGCCGACGGCGAGAAGCGCTACATCATCGCGCCGGCCCGCCTGAAGCAGGGCGACACGGTGGAGTGCGGCCCCGCGGCCGACATCAAGCCGGGCAACAACCTGCCGCTGCGGAACATCCCGGTCGGCACGGTGGTTCACGCCATCGAGCTCCGTCCCGGTGGCGGGGCGAAGATCGCCCGCTCGGCCGGGACCAGCGTCCAGCTGGTCGCCCGTGAGGGCCGGTTCGCGCAGCTGCGCATGCCGTCGGGCGAGATCCGCAACGTCGACGTGCGCTGCCGCGCCACGATCGGCGAGGTGGGCAATGCCGAGCAGTCCAACATCAACTGGGGCAAGGCCGGCCGCATGCGGTGGAAAGGCAAGCGCCCGACCGTCCGTGGTGTGGCCATGAACCCGGTGGACCACCCGCACGGTGGTGGTGAGGGCAAGACCTCCGGTGGTCGCCACCCGGTGAACCCGAAGGGCAAGCCGGAGGGCCGGACGCGCAAGCGGAAGGCCAGTGACGCCCTGATCGTGCGCCGCCGGCGCACAAACAAGAAGCGCTGAGCGGGTAGAGGAGTCCGACAGACATGCCACGCAGCCTGAAGAAGGGCCCGTTCGTCGACGACCACCTGCTCAAGAAGGTGGACGCGCAGAACGAAAAGGGCACCAAGAACGTGATCCGTACCTGGTCACGCCGTTCGACGATCATCCCGGACATGCTGGGTCACACCCTCGCGGTGCACGACGGCCGCAAGCACGTCCCGGTGTTCGTGACCGAGGCGATGGTCGGGCACAAGCTCGGCGAGTTCGCTCCCACGCGCACCTTCCGTGGGCACATCAAGGACGACCGCCGCTCGCGGCGGGGCTGACCAGGTAGAGAGAGATTCAGATGACTTCCCAGTTGGGACAGGAGGCGCCGGTCGCCCGGGCTACGGCCCGGTTCGTCCGAGTGACCCCCATGAAGGCCCGCCGGGTGGTGGACCTGATCCGCTACCTGCCGACCGATGAGGCCCTGGCGCTGCTGCGGTTCGCCCCGCAGTCCGCCAGCGAGCCGGTGGCCAAGGTGGTCGCCAGCGCGGTGGCCAACGCCGAGCACAACCTGCAGCTGGACCCGGCTGCACTCGTGGTCAGCGCCGCCTACGTCGACGAGGGCCCCACGCTCAAGCGGATCCGTCCGCGTGCGCAGGGTCGGGCGTTCCGCATCAACAAGCGGACCAGCCACATCACCGTCGAGGTGAGCGAGGTCGCCACCAGCGACGTCCTCGCGCAGAAGTCGCGCAAGGCGCGCCGGGACACCGGCATGTCGGGCCCGGCCACGCAGCAGACGAACAACACGAGGGGAGGGACCCGCTAGTGGGTCAGAAGGTCAACCCGCACGGGTTCCGACTCGGGATCACCACCGACTACAAGTCCCGGTGGTACGCGGACAAGCTGTACAAGGACTACGTCAAGGAAGACGTCGCGATCCGCAAGCTCATGTCCAAGGGCATGGAGCGGGCCGGCATCTCCAAGGTCGAGATCGAGCGCACCCGCGACCGGGTCCGCGTCGACATCCACACCGCGCGGCCGGGCATCGTCATCGGCCGTCGCGGTGCGGAGGCCGACCGCATCCGTGGCGAACTGGAGAAGCTGACCGGCAAGCAGGTGCAGCTGAACATCCTCGAGGTGAAGAACCCCGAGTCCGACGCGCAGCTGGTCGCCCAGGGCGTGGCGGAGCAGCTCTCCAGCCGGGTCAGCTTCCGCCGCGCCATGCGCAAGGCGATGCAGTCCGCGCAGCGGAGCCCGCAGGTCAAGGGCATCCGGGTGCAGTGCTCCGGCCGTCTCGGTGGTACCGAGATGAGCCGCTCGGAGTTCTACCGCGAGGGCCGCGTGCCCCTGCACACGCTGCGCGCCAACATCGACTACGGCATCTACGAGGCCCGCACGACCTTCGGTCGCATCGGCGTCAAGGTGTGGATCTACAAGGGTGACGTGAGCGGCTCCCGGGCCGAGCGTGCCGCCCTCGAGGCGCTGGCCGACCGTCAGCAGCGTCGCGAGCGGGCCCAGCGCCCGCAGCGCCGTTCCGGCTCGTCGGGCACGACCGCCGGTGGGACCGAGGCCGGTCGCGCCGCCGTCGAGTCCTCCACCGGTCCGGTCGAGGAGGCCCCCGAGGCCGTCGTCGCCCAGACGTCCGGTGAGGTCGCGCCCGAGCAGACCGTCGCCGAGGCCGCCGGCCCGGAGGCCACCGCGGCCGCCGAGACCACGGCCACCGAGAACACGAGTCCGGAACAGGGGGCCTGACGCCATGCTCATCCCACGGCGCGTCAAGCACCGCAAGCAGCACCACCCGAGCCGCTCCGGCCGGGCCAAGGGCGGCACCGAGATCAACTTCGGTGAGTTCGCCATCCAGGCCCTGGAGCCGGCGTACGTCACCAACCGGCAGATCGAGTCCGCCCGTATCGCCATGACGCGGCACATCCGCCGTGGCGGCAAGGTCTGGATCTCGATCTACCCGGACCGTCCGCTCACGAAGAAGCCGGCCGAGACCCGCATGGGTTCTGGCAAGGGTTCCCCGGAGTGGTGGGTGGCCAACGTCAAGCCCGGCCGCGTCCTGTTCGAGCTGTCCGGTGTCGCCGAGCCCGTGGCCCGCGAGGCCATGCGCCGCGCGATCCACAAGCTGCCGATGAAGTGCCGCTTCATCACGCGTGAAGGAGAAGTGTGATGGCCGCCGGTCTGACCGCTCCCGAGCTGCGCGAGCTCTCTGCTGACGAGCTCGCTGCGCGGCTGCGCGAGTCCAAGGAAGAACTGTTCAACCTGCGGTTCCAGGTGGCCACCGGCCAGCTGGACAACAACCGGCGACTGCAGACCGTCCGCCGCGACATCGCCCGGATCTACACGATCATGCGCGAGCGCGAGCTGGGTCTCTCGGTCGCCCCGAACGAGGGTGTGGCATGAGCGAGACCCAGGAGTCGACCGGCCCCGGCCTGGCCGGCCGTGGCTACCGCAAGGTCCGTGAGGGCCTCGTCGTCAGCGACAAGATGGAGAAGACCATCGTCGTCGAGGTCGAGGACCGCGTGAAGCACGGCCTGTACGCCAAGGTCATCCGCCGGACCAGCAAGCTCAAGGCCCACGACGAGCAGGGGGTCGCCGGCATCGGCGACCGCGTGCAGATCATGGAGACCCGTCCGATGTCCGCCACCAAGCGCTGGCGGCTCGTGCAGGTCATCGAGAAGGCCAAGTAACCCCAGCAGCACGGCGTGCGGTGGCCCCCGGGGCCGCCTCGCGCACGTCCAGCAGCAGCGAGTAGGCTGGACGACTGGCGCGCCCCTCGGGTGCGCGCCGCATCCCGGTACCCGTGCCTCGGACGCACCGGCGGCCTCAGCCGCCGGTGCGTCCGCACGCGGGTGCCGGACAGCCGGTTCACCGTTCCGGCCCGGCTGTCACAACAAGATTTGGGAGTAGGCGTGATCCAGCAGGAGTCGCGACTGCGGGTCGCCGACAACACCGGTGCGAAGGAGATCCTCTGCATCCGGGTGCTCGGCGGTTCCGGGCGACGCTACGCAGGCATCGGTGACGTCATCGTCGGCACCGTCAAGGACGCGCTGCCCGGTGCCGGCGTCAAGAAGGGCGATGTGGTCAAGGCCGTCATCGTCCGCACGGTGAAGGAGCGCCGTCGTCCGGACGGCTCCTACATCCGTTTCGACGAGAACGCCGCGGTCATCATCCGCGACAGCGGCGACCCGCGCGGGACGCGCATCTTCGGCCCCGTCGGACGTGAGCTCCGCGACAAGCGCTTCATGCGGATCATCTCGCTCGCGCCGGAGGTGCTGTGATCATGGCGGACAAGACGCCGTCGATGAAGGTCAAGAAGGGCGACACCGTCCTCGTGCTGTCCGGCAAGGACAAGGGCGCGAAGGGCCGGGTCATCGCCGCCTACCCGAAGGACCAGAAGGTCCTGGTGGAGGGCGTCGGCCGGGTGAAGAAGCACACCCGCATCAGCTCGACGCAGCGCGGCGCCCAGCAGGGCGGGATCGTCACGCAGGAGGCCCGCATCCACGTGAGCAACGTGATGGTGATCGACTCCGAGGACAAGCCGACCCGGGTCGGTTTCCGCAAGGACGAGGAAGGCCGCAGCATCCGGGTCTCGCGGCGCACCGGTAAGGACCTCTGACCTCATGAGCGCACCCACCCGTGAGCTGCCCCGCATGCTCTCGTACTACCGCGAGGCGATCGTGCCCGCACTCCAGTCGGAGTTCGGCTACGAGAACGTCATGCAGATCCCGCGTCTGACCAAGATCGTGGTCAACATGGGCGTCGGCGAGGCCACCCGTGACGCCAAGCTGATGGACGGCGCGGTCCGCGACCTCACCGCCATCACCGGCCAGAAGCCGGCCGTCGTCCGGGCCCGCAAGTCCATCGCGCAGTTCAAGCTGCGCGAGGGCATGCCGATCGGCGCGAAGGTCACCCTCCGCGGTGACCGCATGTGGGAGTTCCTGGACCGCCTGCTGGCCCTGGCGCTGCCGCGCATCCGCGACTTCCGCGGGCTGTCCGCCAAGCAGTTCGACGGCCACGGCAACTACACGTTCGGCCTGACCGAGCAGTCGATGTTCCGCGAGATCGACGTCGACAAGATCGACCGGCAGCGCGGTATGGACATCACGCTGGTCACCACCGCCACGACCGACGAGGAGGGTCGCGAGCTGCTCCGCCAGCTCGGGTTCCCCTTCGCCGGCCTGACCGTCGTGAACACGACCCGCTGAGCCGGGGCAGGAGAGACAGATGGCCAAGAAGGCTCTGATCCAGAAGGCGGCCCGCAAGCCGAAGTTCGCGGTCCGCGGTTACACCCGCTGCCAGCGGTGCGGTCGCCCGCACTCCGTCTTCCGCAAGTTCGGCCTGTGCCGGATCTGCCTGCGGGAGATGGCGCACGCCGGGGAGCTCCCCGGCGTCAAGAAGTCCAGCTGGTGAAGGACCCGGCCGCTCCCCAGGACACGCTCCGCGTGCCTGGGGCCCTGCGGCCGGGCCGTTCCATCCCTTTCAGTAGCACCACCGATCGCCGAGAGGCCCAGCGCCAAGTCTCGAAAGACCCAGCGCATGAGGAACCGCGGCGAGAGAGGCACCACACGCCATGACGATGACCGACCCGATCGCGGACATGCTGACGCGTCTGCGTAACGCCAACCAGGCGTACCACGACTCAGCGTCCATGCCGTCGTCGAAGTTGAAGACGCACATCGCCGAGATCCTCCAGCAGGAGGGCTACATCGCCGGCTGGACCGTCAACGACGTCGAGAAGGACGGCCACACCTTCAAGCAGCTCGTGATCGACCTGAAGTACGGCCCCAACCGTGAGCGGAGCATCGCCGGCGTGCGCCGGGTCTCCAAGCCCGGTCTGCGGGTGTACGCGAAGTCCACGGCCCTGCCCAAGGTGCTCGGCGGTCTCGGCGTGGCGATCATCTCGACCTCGACCGGGCTGCTGACCGACAAGCAGGCGAACAAGAAGGGCGTAGGTGGGGAAGTCCTCGCCTACGTCTGGTAAGGGGCGAGCGAGATGTCACGGATCGGACGACTCCCGATTCCCGTGCCGGGTGGCGTGGACATCGCCATCGACGGCCAGACGGTGAACGTGAAGGGCCCCAAGGGTGCCCTCTCGCACACGGTCGCGGCGCCCATCACGGTGGAGCGCAGCGACGACGGCGCGCTGCTGGTGCAGCGGCCGAACGACGAGCGGCAGAACCGGGCCCTCCACGGGCTGTCCCGGACTCTGATCGCCAACATGATCACCGGCGTCACCGAGGGCTACACCAAGACCCTCGAGATCGTCGGCGTCGGCTACCGCGTCCAGGCGCGCGGCTCGAACCTCGAGTTCGCCCTGGGCTTCAGCCACCCGGTTCCGGTGGAGGCGCCCGAGGGCATCACCTTCGCCGTCGAGTCCCCGACCCGCCTGCGGGTCAGCGGCATCGACAAGCAGCTGGTCGGCGAGGTCGCAGCCAAGATCCGCAAGATCCGCAAGCCCGACCCGTACAAGGGCAAGGGTGTGCGGTACCAGGGCGAGGTCGTCAAGCGCAAGGTCGGGAAGACGGGTAAGTGATGGCTCAGGCAGAGAAGGCCGTTCGGGTCCACAAGCCCGTCGGAACCGACATCAGCACGGCGCGCCGCGTCTCGCGGCTCCGCCGTCACAACCGGCTGCGCAAGCGGGTCACCGGCACGCCGGAGCGTCCGCGCCTGGCGGTCAAGCGCAGCTCGCGGCACATCCACGTGCAGCTCATCGACGACACCGTCGGTCGCACGGTGGCCAGTGCCTCCACGATGGACGCCAGCCTGCGTGGCGCCGAGGGCGACAAGTCGGCCCTCGCCCGTCAGGTGGGTGCGCTCATCGCCGAGCGCGCGAAGGCCGCCGGCTTCACCGCCGTCGTCCTCGACCGTGGTGGCAACCGGTACGCGGGGCGCATCGCCGCCCTGGCCGACGGTGCCCGTGAGGGTGGGCTGGACTTCTGATGCCCGCCACCCGTAGCAGCACGAACGAGCAGATCGAGAGGGACGTCTGATGCCAGGACCACAGCGACGCGGCGGCGGCGCCGGCGGCGGTAACGACCGCCGCGACCGTCGTGACGGCGGGCGGGGCCCCGGAGGCGCTCCCGCCGAGAAGAGCAACTACATCGAGCGCGTGGTCGCCATCAACCGCGTGTCCAAGGTCGTCAAGGGTGGTCGGCGCTTCAGCTTCACCGCCCTGGTGATCGTGGGCGACGGTGACGGCACCGTGGGCGTCGGTTACGGCAAGGCCAAGGAGGTGCCCGCGGCGATCGCCAAGGGTGTCGAGGAGGCCAAGAAGCACTTCTACAAGGTGCCGCGCATCGCCAGCACCATCCCGCACCCCGTGCAGGGTGAGGCGGCGGCCGGTGTCGTGCTCCTGAAGCCGGCCAGCCCCGGTACCGGTGTCATCGCCGGTGGTCCGGTGCGCGCCGTGCTGGAGTGCGCCGGTATCCACGACGTGCTCTCCAAGAGCCTCGGGTCGTCGAACCCGATCAACATCGTGCACGCCACGATGCAGGCGCTGAAGGACCTCGTCCGCCCCGAGGAGATCGCGGCTCGCCGCGGCCTGCCCCTCGAGGACGTCGCCCCGGCCGCCATGCTCCGTGCCCGTGCGGGTCAGGGGGTCTGAGATGACGCAGCTGAAGGTCACCCAGGTCAAGTCCGCGATCGGGACCAAGCCCAACCAGCGCCAGACGCTGCGTTCGCTGGGCCTGAAGAAGATCAACGACTCGGTCGTCCAGGAGGACCGTCCCGAGATCCGCGGGATGGTCGCAACGGTGCCGCACCTGGTCACCGTCGAAGAGGTCTGAGGAATACTCGCCATGACTCTGAAGGTCCACCACCTCCGCCCGGCCAAGGGCGCCCACACCCCCAAGACCCGCGTGGGTCGCGGTGAGGGCTCCAAGGGCAAGACGGCCGGTCGCGGTACCAAGGGCACCGGCGCGCGGGGCAACACGCACGCGCGGTTCGAGGGTGGGCAGACCCCGCTGCACATGCGGCTGCCCAAGCTCTCGGGCTTCAAGAACAACAACAAGGTCGTGTTCCAGGTCGTCAACCTCGACCGCATCGCGGCGCTCTTCCCGCAGGGTGGTCTGGTCGACCCGGACACCCTCGTGGAGGCCGGCGCGGTCCGTCGCGGCCACCCGGTCAAGGTGCTCGGCACCGGCGACCTGGGCGGCGTGAAGGTCGACGTCCACGCGCACGCCTTCTCCTCGTCCGCCGCCGAGAAGATCGGCGCGGCCGGGGGCAGCACGAACCGCATCTGACACCGGGCGACCCCCGCGGGAGTGTGACACCGCGCCCGTGGGGGTCGTCTGCTGCCCGGTCGCCGTCGGCGGCCGGGCGCTGACCGTTCTGCAGTCGCGTGCGGCGACCGTGTCATGGAAGCGGCGGATGGCCGCATTGCTAACCTCATACGACCGATCAGGGGAGGGCACGTGCTGCAGGCGTTCGCTGCGGCGTTCCGGACGCCAGACCTCCGGCGCAAGCTGCTGTTCTCCCTGGCGATCATCGCCGTGTACCGGCTCGGGGCGCAGGTCCCGGGACCAGGTGTCTCCGTGGAGGCCATCAACAGCTGCCTGGAGCAGGCGCAGGCATCAGACCAGCGGGACATCTACTCGCTGGTGAACCTGTTCTCCGGCGGCGCCCTGCTGAGACTCTCCGTCTTCGCGCTCGGGATCATGCCCTACATCACGGCGAGCATCATCGTGCAGCTGCTGGTGGTGGTGATCCCGCGCTTCGAGGTGCTGAAGAAGGAAGGGCAGTCGGGTCAGGCCAAGCTGACCCAGTACACCCGCTACCTGACCATCGCCCTCGCGGTGCTGCAGAGCACCGGCATCATCGCCCTGGCCCGCAGCGGCCAGCTCTTCCCGAACTGCAGCGCCCAGATCATCCCGTCCAACTCGGTGTGGACGACCGTGGTGCTGGTCATCGCGCTCACCGCCGGCACGGCGATGATCATGTGGCTGGGCGAGCTGCTGACCGAGCGGGGCATCGGCAACGGCATGTCCGTGCTGATCTTCACCTCGATCGCCGCTCGCATCCCGGCCGAGGGCGGGTCGATCCTCCAGTCCCGCGGCGGCCTGGTGTTCGCCGTCGTGTGCGTCATCGCGGTCGTCATCATCGGCACGGTCGTGTACGTGGAGCAGGCGCAGCGCCGCATCCCGGTCCAGTACGCCAAGCGCATGGTCGGCCGGCGCATGTACGGCGGTACGTCGACCTACCTGCCGCTGAAGGTGAACCAGGCCGGCGTCATCCCGGTGATCTTCGCGTCGTCGCTGCTGTACCTGCCGCAGCTGATCATCCAGCTGCAGGGCAACGAGACCGGCGGCGTCCGCCAGTTCTTCGAGAACAACATCGTCGACCAGAGCAGCCCGGTGCACATCGCGGTGTTCTTCGGCCTGATCGTGTTCTTCACGTACTTCTACGTGTCGATCACGTTCAACCCCGAGGAGCGAGCCGACGACATGAAGCGCTACGGCGGTTTCATCCCTGGCATCCGACCGGGTCGCCCGACGGCTGAGTACCTGCAGTACGTGCTGTCCCGGATCACGCTGCCGGGCTCGATGTACCTGGGACTGGTCGCGGTCCTCCCGAACTTCTTCCTCGCCGTCACGCAGCCGGGGCAGAACCAGAACTTCCCGTTCGGCGGGGTGGCGGTCCTCATCATGGTCGGAGTGGGGTTGGAGACGGTGAAGCAGATCGAGACGCAACTCAACCAGCGCAACTACGAAGGGTTCCTGAAGTAGTGCGCGTCGTCCTCCTGGGCCCTCCCGGAGCGGGCAAGGGCACCCAGGCGCAGATCATCGCCGGCGAGCTGAAGGTCCCGGCCATCTCCACCGGGGACATCTTCCGCGCCAACGTCAGCGGTCAGACCGAGCTGGGCCAGAAGGCCAAGACCTACATGGACGCCGGTGACCTCGTCCCGGACGAGATCACCGTGGCCATGGTCAAGGACCGGCTGGCCGAGCCCGACGCCAAGGCGGGCTTCCTGCTGGACGGCTTCCCGCGGACCATCGCGCAGGCCGAGCAGCTGCGGTCGTCCCTGGAGGACCTCGGCAACGCCCTCGACCGGGTGCTGGAACTCGTCGTCGACGAGGAGGAGCTGGTCCGCCGGCTCTCCGGACGGCGGATGATCGTCGACGGCCAGGAGGTCCAGCGGGACGACGACAAGCCGGAGACGGTGCGTCACCGGCTCAAGGTGTACCGGGAGCAGACCGCCCCGCTGTCCGGCTTCTACGAGGGCGAGGGCCTGCTGGCCCGTATCGACGCGATCGGCTCGGTCGAGGAGGTCACCGCCCGGGCGCTCCGCGCCCTGGGCGTCGACGGGGACGGCGAGGCCGGGCAGCCGGCCTCGGTCTGACCGCCTGCCTCCGGGCACGGTGAAGGAGCAGCACGGCAGATGACGGCAGGCATCCTCGGTCGCATCCCGCTGCTGGCGAAGTGGAGTGGACGCATGATCCAGATCAAGACCGCGCAGGAGATCGAGCTCATGCGTGCCTCCGGCCTGATCACGGCCGGGGCCCTCAAGGCGGTCAGGGCGGCCGTGGCTCCCGGTGTCAGCACCGGTGAGCTGGACGCCGTGGCGGAGGACCACATCCGGTCCCACGGCGCCGTGCCGAACTTCCTCGGTTACCACGGCTTCACCGGCACGATCTGCGCCTCGATCAACGACGAGATCGTCCACGGCATCCCGGACAAGGAGCGGCGGCTCGCCGCGGGCGACAACATATCCATCGACTGCGGCGCCATCCTGAACGGCTGGCACAGCGATTCGGCGATCACCGTCACGGTGGGAGAGCCGTCCGCCGAGGATGCCGCCCTCCTCGAGGTGACCGAGCGCTCCCTGTGGGCTGGCCTGGCCCGCGCGGTCGCCGGCGGCCGCCTCACCGACATCAGCCACGCGGTCGAGGAGTCGATCCGCTCGCACGCGCACCCGTACGGCATCGTGGACCACTACGGGGGGCACGGCATCGGCACCGAGATGCACCAGGACCCGCACGTGCTCAACTACGGCCGCCCCGGGCGTGGGCCCAAGCTGGTGCCGGGGCTGGCCCTGGCCATCGAGCCCATGGTCACCGTGGGCGACCCCGCGACGGCCGAGCTCGACGACGGGTGGACCGTCGTCACCAAGGACGGCTCCCGCGCCGCCCACTTCGAGCACAGCGTCGCCATCACGCCGGAGGGCCCCTGGGTCCTGACGGCGGAGGATGGCGGCGTCGCCGGTCTGGCCCCGTTCGGCATCACGCCCCGCACGTAGGGCCCTCGCACCGCTGCGGGGGCGCAACCGCGGGCGATGGCCAGCGTCACCCCGGGGCGGGTTGGTGACGGAAGTGACGTCGGGGTACAGTGGCCGACGGCGTTCGCGCCGTCTCGTCGTCGTGCTGTGGCCGCATGATCCGGGACGCCCTCGCGAGAGCGTCTGCACCACCAGTTCTGCAATCACCGAGTGCGTGCAGCGGGAACCCCCGTGTGCGCAGAGGTATTCGCACCACCGAGTCAAGGAGCGCGTTCGAGGCATGGCGAAGAAGGACGGGGCCATCGAGGTCGAGGGTCGCGTCGTCGAGCCGCTGCCCAATGCGATGTTCCGGGTCGAGCTGCAGAACGGACACCGGGTGCTCGCCCACATCAGCGGCAAGATGCGGCAGCACTACATCCGCATCCTGCCCGAGGACCGCGTGGTCGTGGAGCTCTCGCCCTACGACCTGACGCGCGGTCGCATCGTCTACCGCTACAAGTAACCGCTCGGACCGTGCAGCTGCCGCGAGGCAGAGCGCGGCGGGCGCACGATCCGAGGAAATGAGGGGCGGCACCGGTGAAGGTCCAGCCGTCGGTGAAGACAATCTGCGACAAGTGCAAGGTGATCCGCCGGCACGGCCGGGTCATGGTCATCTGCGACAACGCCCGGCACAAGCAGCGCCAGGGCTGAGGGAGTACCAGAACATGGCACGACTGGCTGGCGTCGACCTCCCCCGCGAGAAGCGGATGGAGATCGCGCTCACCTACATCTACGGAATCGGCAAGCACCACGCCAAGGAGACCCTGGCCGCGACGGGCGTCAGCCCGGACCTGCGTGCCAAGGACCTCAGTGACGAGGACCTGCTGAAGCTCCGCGACTACATCGACGAGCACTTCCGGGTCGAGGGTGACCTCCGCCGCGAGGTCGCCGCCGACATCCGTCGCAAGGTGGAGATCGGTTGCTACCAGGGTCTGCGGCACCGCCGTGGTCTCCCGGTGCACGGTCAGCGCACCAAGACCAACGCGCGCTCGAGCAAGGGCCCGCGCAAGACCATCGCCGGCAAGAAGAAGGCCGGCAAGAAGTAAGCCGCGCAACCGCGCCGTCGCGCGTCCCTGAGGGGGGAACGACGGTGCAGCGCGTGCTGCCTCTCTAGGCCACGAAGAGAAGGAACCCCACACACACATGCCTCCCAGGGCTCGCGCCGCGGCCGGTGCCAAGAAGGTCCGCCGCAAGGAGAAGAAGAACGTCGCTCACGGTGCTGCGCACATCAAGAGCACGTTCAACAACACGATCGTCTCGATCACCGACCCCAACGGGAACGTGATCAGCTGGGCCTCGGCCGGCCACGTCGGCTTCAAGGGCTCCCGCAAGTCGACCCCCTTCGCCGCGCAGATGGCCGCCGAGAACGCGGCGCGCAAGGCGCAGGAGCACGGCATGCGCAAGGTGGACGTCTTCGTGAAGGGCCCCGGCTCCGGCCGGGAGACCGCGATCCGCTCCCTCCAGGCCACCGGCCTCGAGGTCGGGCAGATCCAGGACGTCACGCCGCAGCCGCACAACGGCTGCCGCCCCAAGAAGCGCCGCCGGGTCTGACCGGCCACCGACGAAGACGAAGAGGTAGATAGACGTGGCCCGTTACACCGGAGCCGACTGCCGCCTGTGCCGGCGCGAGAAGATGAAGCTGTTCCTCAAGGGCAGCAAGTGCGAGTCCGCCAAGTGCCCGATCGAGATCCGGCCGTACCCGCCGGGCGAGCACGGCCGCGGCCGCAGCAAGGACAGCGAGTACCTGCTCCAGCTTCGTGAGAAGCAGAAGGCCCGCCGCATCTACGGCGTGCTGGAGAAGCAGTTCCGCGGTTACTACGAAGAGGCCAACCGCAAGACCGGCAAGACCGGTGAGGTCCTGCTCCAGATCCTGGAGTCGCGGCTGGACAACGTGGTCTACCGGGCCGGCTTCGCCGAGTCCCGCGACATGGCCCGCCAGCTGGTGCGCCACGGCCACATCCGGGTGAACGGCCGCAAGGTCGACATCCCGTCCTACCGGGTCAGCGAGAACGACATCATCGAGGTCGCGGAGAAGTCGCGCACGATGCTGCCGTTCGAGATCGCCCAGGCGCGCGCCGGCGAGCGTCCGGTTCCGCCGTGGCTGGAGGTCATCAGCAGCCAGCTGCGCGTGCTCGTCCACAGCATCCCGGCCCGCCAGGTGATCGACACCCCGGTCCAGGAGCAGCTGATCGTCGAGCTCTACTCGAAGTAATAGAAGGACCACGTCCTCCCACCCTTCGCAAGCTCGGGGCGGGACCCGGGACGGGGCCGTTCCAGCACTTCACCAGCACCACGGCTCCGGCGGGCGGACAGATGCCCGCCGGAGCCCGCACCACCCCCCTCACGGCGTCATATGGCGGGTGCCGGAGGACCTCGAGGAGAAACAATGCTCATCGCACAGCGCCCCACGCTGACCGAGGAGATCATCTCGGAGCAGCGCTCGCGGTTCGTCATCGAGCCGCTCGAGCCGGGCTTCGGCTACACCCTCGGCAACTCCCTGCGGCGCACGCTGCTGTCGTCCATCCCCGGTGCGGCTGTCACCAGCATCCGCATCGAGGGCACCCTGCACGAGTTCACCACCGTGCCGGGCGTCAAGGAGGACGTCACCGAGATCATCCTGAACCTCAAGGGTCTGGTGGTCAGCTCCGACTCCGACGAGCCGGTGACCATGTACCTGCGCAAGCAGGGTCCCGGTGAGGTCACGGCCGCCGACATCGCGCCGCCGGCCGGTGTCGAGGTGCACAACCCCGACCTGCACATCGCGACCCTCAACGGCAAGGGCCGTCTCGAGGTCGAACTGGTCGTCGAGCGTGGCCGTGGCTACGTGCCGGCGCCGCAGAACAAGCAGCCCGGCCAGGAGATCGGCCGCATCCCCGTGGACTCGATCTACTCGCCGGTCCTCAAGGTCACCTACGCCGTCGAGGCGACCCGCGTCGAGCAGCGCACCGACTTCGACCGCCTGGTCGTGGACGTCGAGACCAAGCCGTCGCTCGCCCCGCGGGACGCCATCGCGTCCGCCGGGTCGACGCTGGTGGAGCTGTTCGGCCTGCTGCGCGAGCTGAACGTCGACGCCGAGGGCATCGAGGTCGGGCCCAGCCCGGCCGAGGCCGCGGACATCGCGAACTTCTCGATGCCGATCGAGGACATGGACCTGACCGTCCGGTCCTACAACTGCCTCAAGCGCGAGGGCGTGCACACCGTCGGTGAGCTCGTCACCCGCTCCGAGGCCGACCTCCTCGACATCCGGAACTTCGGTGCCAAGTCGATCGACGAGGTCAAGATGAAGCTGGCGGCCATGGGCCTCGCGCTCAAGGACAGCCCGCCCGGGTTCATCCCCACCTCGGTCGAGAGCTACGACGAGGGCTACGAGACCGACGCCTACCAGGGCACGGGCGAGTACGCCGCCGGCTACGACCAGGCCCAGTACGACGAGACCTCCTACCAGGAGACCGAGCAGCTCTGACCGGTGCGGGCCGGACGGCGGCGCACCCGCCGTCCGCCCCCGCCGCGGGGCGCGCGACACTGACGCCACGAGCAGTTCAGCACGACGCAGTACGGACGAGAAGCAGCATCACGGATGCAGCCGGCAGCGAGCGCCCGGCCGCCTGAGGAAGGACCGACATGCCCACCCCCACCAAGGGCCCCCGTCTCGGCGGGTCCCCCGCGCACGAGCGGCTGATGCTGGCCAACCTGGCCACCTCGCTGTTCGAGCACGGGCGGATCACCACCACCGAGACGAAGGCCAAGCGGCTGCGTCCGCTGGCCGAGAAGCTGGTGACCTTCGCCAAGCGCGGTGACCTGCACGCCCGTCGTCAGGTGATGACCACCATCCGTGACAAGGACGTCGTCCACACGCTGTTCGCCGAGATCGGTCCTCGCTACGAGAACCGTCCCGGTGGCTACACCCGGATCACCAAGGTGGGTCCCCGCAAGGGCGACAACGCCCCCATGGCGGTCATCGAGCTGGTCGAGGCGCTGACCGTGGGTCAGCAGGCCGTCGGCGAGGCCGAGCGCGCCCGTGGCACGAAGTTCGCCGCCGGTGCCGGTGCCGGTGCCGGTGCCGGTTCCGCCGCTGCCGCCGGTGAGGTCACCGCGGACGCCGTCGAGGTTGCCGAGGACGCGACCGAGGACAGCACCGAGGAGTCGGGCACCCTCGCGTCGGAGAACGAGGACGTGGCCGCTGCCGAGGGCGGCGCGGACGTCGAGGCGCCGGCCGACGAGGCTGCTGCCGACGACGCCGAGGGCACGGACGGCGCCAAGTGAGCGAGGCCGACGGCACGACGACCGGCCCGGGTGGCGACACCTCGCCGGCCGTGACCGACGGCAGCATCACGGACGAGGCGCAGGAGATCGTCACCGACGTCTACAGCCCCGACGGTGAGCGCCAGGACGACGGCGACGTCACCCCGCAGCCGACCGCGCAGAACACCGCGGTCGTCGACGACCCGGCTCTCTCGCCCGAGGTGGCCGACGCCGCCGCGGGTGAGGTGAACGCTGCGGAGACGGGTGACGCCGCCACGGCCAGCCTGCACGCTCCGGGTGGCGAGTCGGCGCCCGACCCGAAGTGACGCACCGCTGACCATTCAGCACCCGGACGAGCCCGCCACCGGCAACGGTGGCGGGCTCGTCCGTCTCCGTCTGGCCGTCCAGTACGACGGCACGGACTTCCACGGCTGGGCCCGCCAGCCGGCACTGCGCACGGTGCAGCAGGAGCTCGAGCGGGGACTGGCCACGGTCCTCCGCACCGACGTCGACCTGACCGTCGCCGGACGCACCGACGCCGGCGTGCACGCCACGGGGCAGGTGGTCCACTGCGACGTCCCGCGGGCCGTCTGGGAGGACCAGCAGGAGAAACTCCTCCGCCGGCTGCGCGGAGTCCTGCCGCCCGATGTCGCGGTGCCCCGGGTCGAGGAGGCGCACCCCGACTTCGACGCCCGCTTCGGAGCGCTGGCCCGGCACTACGTCTACCGGCTGACCGACGCGCCCGCCGGGCCCTCGCCGCTGCGCCGCGCCGACACGGTGGCCTGGCCCCGGCGGCTGGACGCGAGCGCCATGGACCTCGCCGCCGGCCTGCTGCTCGGCCAGAACGACTTCGCCGCCTACTGCAAGCGCCGCGAGGGCGCGACGACGATCAGGACGCTGCTGCGGCTCACCGTCGCCCGGCAGCACGAGGACGACGGATCGCACACCGTCCGGATCGACGCCTCGGCCGACGCCTTCTGCCACTCGATGGTCCGCAGCCTCGTGGGCGGGCTGGTCGCGGTCGGCGAGGGGCGCCGGCCGCTGGACTGGCCCGGCAGCCTGCTCGTCCGCACCGAACGGGCCAGTGACGTCCCGGTCGCGCCCGCGCACGGGCTGACGCTGGTGGCCGTGGACTACCCGCCCGACGCCGAGCTCGCCGCTCGCACGCAGGTCACCCGCGCCCGCCGCGGCGACTGAAGAAGGACCCCGCCCTCCCCGCCCCTCGCAGGCTCGGGGTGGTGCCCTGGGCGGGGCCGTTCCATCACGTCACGTCGGCGACGGCCTCGGCGATCGGCGTCCCCCCGGACACCAGTTCCACGACGGCGCCGTCGCGTCCGGCGTCCAGCAGCGCGACGAGGACGGCGGCGACGTCGTCCCGCGGGACGCTGCCCCGCTCCACGTGCCGGTCGAGGGTGACCGTCCCGGTGCCCGGGTCGTCGGTGAGCCCGCCGGGCCGCAGCACCGTCACGGCGAGACCCGGGCGGGCGAGCAGGTCCTGCTCGGCGGCGAGCTTGGCCCGCAGGTAGGCCGTGAACACCTCGTCCACGCCGTCGGGGGAGGCACCGTCGGCGACGAGGTCCACGCCCATGGAGGACACGAGCAGGTAGCGCCGCACACCCGCCTGCTCGGCGGCGTCGGCGAGGAGCACGGCCGCGCCCCGGTCGACGGTGTCCTTGCGGGCCGTGCCGCTGCCCGGGCCGGCGCCCGCCGCGAAGACCACGGCGTCGGCGCCGGAGAGGACCTCGGCGACGTCGTCCACGGTCGCCTGCTCCAGGTCGAGGACGACGGGTTCGACGCCGTCGCCCTCCAGGTCGGACCGGTGGTCGGGGTTGCGGACGAGACCTGTGACGGAGTCCCCGCGGGCGGACAGCAGGCGGCCGAGGCGGCGGGCGACCTGCCCGTGGGCCCCGGCGACGACGATGCGCATGCAGCCGCCCTACCCGGTGCGGCGCGCGGCTACCGCCCGGGCGTGCGCCAGCTCCTCGGGGGTGTCGCAGTCCAGCCACGGCGGGGGAGCGCCCACGGCCACCTCCGGCCGGTAGCGGTGCACCACCAGCCCCCTGAGCGCCCGGTGCAGGGCCGTGGGCCCGTCGGGGTCCCCCACGGCCGTCCGGAGCGCCGCCGTCCGCCAGACGCCGAGCAGGAGCTGGTCGCGACCGGTGTCGTCGACGACGAGCACGCCGTCGGCGGACAGCCGCTCCCGCAACCGGGCGACGAGCTCCGCGGTCAGGAAGGGCAGGTCCCCGGCGAGGACGGCGACGACGTCGGTGCCCACGGCGGCCAGCCCGGCCCGGAGCGCGGCCACCGGTCCGCCACCCACGGGGTCCTCCCGGGCGAACAGCACGTCCCCGGGAGCCGGCTGGGGAGGTCCGACGACCACCCGGCGGCGGGCGCCGGGCACGGCGTCGAGCACCGCGGACAGCAGGCTGCGGCCGCCGACCTCCAGCTGCGGCTTGGCCTGCCCGCCGAGACGGGACGCCCGGCCACCGGCCAGCACGACGGCCGAGTACGGCGGGAGTTCCTGCAT
Organism: Blastococcus saxobsidens; assembly: GCF_002938435.1. GTDB lineage: Bacteria > Actinomycetota > Actinomycetes > Mycobacteriales > Geodermatophilaceae > Blastococcus > Blastococcus saxobsidens. The sequence goes on along the minus strand of NZ_POQT01000007.1, from coordinate 136,782 downwards.
GCGCAGCACCGTAGGCCGCGCGGCGTGGGTACCGTCCACGTCGTGGGACGAGTCACCAGTCGCACCCCGGTGCTGCGCATCCGGGGTCCGCAGCACACCACCCGGCCGGACACGGTGGCGGCCGAGGAGCCGCTGGAGATCCGGCTGAACGGCACACCGCTGGCCGTGACCATGCGGACGCCGGGCGACGACTTCGACCTGGTGCACGGCTTCCTGGCCACCGAGGGCGTGATCCACGGCTCCGGCGACGTCGCCGGGCTGCGCTACTGCGACTCCGTGGACGCCGACGGCCGGAACACCTACAACGTCGTGGACGTCGACCTCGCGCCCGGCGTGCCGGTCCCGGACACCGGCCTGGAGCGGAACTTCTACACGTCCAGCTCCTGCGGGGTCTGCGGCAAGGCCAGCATCGACGCGATCCGCACCAAGACCTCCTTCGACGTCGCCGCCGACCCGGTGCGGCTGCCGCTGGAGGTGCTGCTGGCGCTGCCCGACCGGCTCCGCGCCGCGCAGCAGGTGTTCGACAAGACGGGCGGGCTGCACGCCGCCGGCCTGTTCACCGCCGAGGGCGAGCTCCTCGCCCTGCGCGAGGACGTCGGCCGGCACAACGCGGTGGACAAGGTCATCGGTGACGGGGTGCGCCAGGGGCGGCTGCCGCTGGCCGGTCACGTGCTGATGGTGAGCGGCCGGGCGAGCTTCGAGCTCACCCAGAAGGCGGCGATGGCCGGCATCCCGGTCCTGGCGGCGGTGTCGGCGCCGTCGTCCCTGGCGGTCGAGCTGGCCCGCGAGGTCGGCATCACCCTGGTGGGCTTCCTGCGCGGCGACGGCTGCAACGTCTACACGCACACCGAGCGGATCCAGCTGGACTGAGAGACCGGACCACGGCCGCGCACGAACGTGAGCCGCCCCGCGAGGCGTCCGGAGGAGTGGGGGCCGGAGGCTCCCGCGACGAGGGGCGGGACGGGCTCAGTGCAGGTCGGGGACGGCACGTGGCCGCGGTGCGGTCCGGAGGACCGCACCGTCATTGCTCAGTGATCGCCGCCGCGGAGCTGGCTGACCACGTGGGGGAGCAGCGGGCCCAGCACGGCGAGGCCGTCCTTCACCCCACCGGTCGAGCCGGGCAGGTTGACGATCAGCGTGCGGCCGGCCGTGCCGGCCAGCCCCCGGGACAGCACCGCAGTCAGCACGCCGTTCTCGGCGCCGTAGCGGCGGACCGCCTCGGCGATGCCGGGTGCTTCGCGCTCGAGCACCGCACGGGTCGCCTCGGGGGTGACGTCGGTCGGCGAGAGGCCGGTGCCGCCGGTGGTGACGACCAGGTCGACGCCGAGGTCCACCGACGCCCGCAGCACCGCCTCCAGCTCGGCGACGTCGTCGGGGCGCACGTGCGGCCCCTCGACGGCGAAGCCCAGCTCACGCAGGCCGGCGGCGAGGGCCTGGCCGCTGCGGTCCTCGTAGACGCCGGCGGACGCGCGGTTGGAGGCGGTGACGACGACGGCGCGCGCACCGGCCGGGAGCTCCCTCATCGCGTCCACTCCCCGCTCTTCCCACCGCTCTTGCGCAGCAGCCGGACGTCGGTGATCGCCGCTCGGGGGTCGACGGCCTTGACCATGTCGATCATCGTCAGGCCGGCGACGGAGACCGCGGTGAGGGCCTCCATCTCCACGCCCGTCCGGTCGGCGGTGCGCGCCGTGGCGGTGATCTCGACGGCGTCGTCGGTGACCTGGATGTCGACGGTGACGCCGTGCAGGGCGATGGGGTGGCACAGCGGCACGAGGTCGGGCGTGCGCTTGGCCCCGGCGATCCCGGCGATGCGCGCCACGGCGACGGCGTCCCCCTTGGGCACGCCCTTCCCGCGGAGCAGGTCCACGACCTCAGAACTGACCAGCACCCGCCCGGCGGCAGTGGCCTCGCGTGCGGTGACCTGCTTGGCGCTGACGTCGACCATGCGCGCGGCGCCGGCCTCGTCGACGTGGGTGAGCCGCGGTCCGGTCATTGCAGGGCTCCTTCGATCAGCACGACGTCCACTGCGGCGCCGGCGGGCAGTTCGGTGACGTCCTCGGGGACGACGACCAGGCAGTTGGCGCGGGCCAGGTGGGCCACCAGGTGCGAGCCGGGGCCGCCGACCTGGGAGACCTCACCGGCGTCGTAGCGGCCGCGCAGGAACTGGCGGCGACCGGCGGGGGAGCGCAGCGAGCTGGTGAGCCGGGCCGGCGCGCGCAGCCGGTGCGGGGACGCGTGCCCCAGGGCGCGGCGTAGCGCCGGGCGGACGAACACCTCGAAGGAGACGAACGCGCTCACCGGGTTGCCCGGCAGGGTGACCACCGGGACGCCGTCGACCGTGCCGGCGCCCTGCGGGCCCCCGGGCTGCATGGCGACCTTGCCGAACTCGACGGTCCCCAGGGTCGCGAAGGCGTCCTTCACGACCTCGTACGCACCCGCGCTCACCCCGCCGCTGGTGACCAGCAGGTCGGCGCCCGCCAGCTCGGCCCGCACCGTGGCGAGGAACTGGTCGACGTCGTCGGGGACGAAGTGCAGCCGCCGCGGGATCCCCCCGGCCTCCTCGACGGCGGCGGCCAGCAGCACCGAGTTGGACTCGTAGATCTGGCCGCGGGCCAGCGGCCGGCCGGGGGCGACCAGCTCGCTGCCGGTGGAGAGGATCAGCACCCGCGGGCGGCTCCGGACCGACAGCTCGGTCACGCCGACGGCCGCGGCGAGGCCCAGCTGGGCGGCGGCCAGCGGCGCCCCGGCCGACAACGCCATCGTGCCGGCCGCGATGTCCTCGCCGGCCGCGCGCAGGTGGCTGCCGATCGGGGGGCGGGCGCGGATCTCCACCACCTCGGTGCCGGCGTCGGTGAGCTCCACCGGGACGACCACGTCGGCACCCGGGGGCAGCGGGGCGCCGGTCATGATGCGGTGCACCGTCCCGGGCGCCAGGGGGACGACGTCGGTGCGCCCGGCGGGGATGTCCTCGGCCACCGGCAGCCGCACGGGTGAGCCGTCGGCGGCCGCCAACTCGGCCCACCGGCCGGCGTAGCCGTCCATCGCGGAGTTGTCGAACCCGGGCAGGGGGACCTGGGCGACCACGTCCCGCGCCAGCACGCGACCGTGGGCCTCGGCCAGCGGGACCGTCTCCGCGGGCATCGCCGGCAGCAGGCCGTCGACCACCGCCTGATGTTCCTCGACGCTGCGCACGGGGCACATCCTCGCTGATCGCCGGGCGAGCGGCGCCGGCAGCGACCGAGGACGGGGATCCATGGCCGACGTGGTCGTCCTGGGTCAGATCGGCAGGGACCTCGTGCTGCGGGTGGGCGAGCTGCCCGCCGCGGGGGGGTCGGTGCCCGCCGCGGAGCGCCGCGAGCTGCTGGGTGGCAAGGGGGTCAACCAGGCCGTGGCGCTGGCGCAGCTCGGCGTCCCGGTCGCCCTGGTCGGCGTCGTGGGCGACGACCGGGCCGGCGGGGACGCCCTCGCCCAGGCCGCGGCGGACGGCATCGACGTCTCGGGGGTCCGCACGCGGGCCGGCGCCACCACCGCGCTGCTGCTGGACATCGTGGAGGACGGCGGGCGACGCCGGCTGGTCGAGGACGTGCCGCCCGACGTCCTGCTGACCGCCGGCGACGTCGCGGCTTCGGGGTCTGCGATCGCGGGCTGCCGCGTGCTGAGCCTCCAGCTGCAGCAGCCCGGTGCCGCGGTGCGGGCAGCGCTCGAGCGGGCGCCCCGGACCGCCGTCGTGGTGGCCGACGGTGCCCCCGAGGACGGGCCGACCCGGGACGCGGTGCTCGCCCGCGCGGACGTCGTCCGGGCCGATGCCGCGGAGGCCGAGCTGCTCGTCGGTCGCCCGCTGGCCGACGTGGACGACGCCCGCGAGGCGGCCGCCCGGCTCCTCGCGGCGGGGCCCCGGCTGGTGGCCCTGGCGGTCGGGGAGCCCGGCGACCTGGTCGCCTGGCGGTCCGGGCCCGCGCCCGGCGCGGCGGCCGGACCGGGCGAGGTCGACCCGGCGTGGGCCGACGGCGAGCTCGTCGTGCCCCGGCTCGGCGGCGCACCGGTCGACCCGACGGGCGCCGGTGACGTGTGGGTGGCCGCGCTCGTCGCCGCGCTGCTCGGGCGCCGCGGTCCCGAGGAGGCGGCGTGGCTCGCGGCGGCGGCAGCGGCCTCCACCGTCTCGCACGCGGGCGGCCGCCCGGCGCTGGACCCGGAAGAGTTGGCCGCGCTGATCGCCCGGGAGCGCGACCGCGCCGCAGCCCGGTTATCGTCCGGTCGTGGCTGAGATCGACCGGATGCTGGCGGCGAACGAGGAGTGGGCCGGGCAGGCCTCCGGCCTGGGCCTGCCGGCGGCGCCGGCCCGGGGAGTGGCAGTGGTGGCCTGCATGGACGCCCGGATGGACGTCTACCGGCTGCTGGGCCTGGCACCGGGTGAGGCGCACGTCATCCGCAACGCCGGCGGGGTGGTGACCGACGACGTGCTGCGCTCGCTGGCCATCTCCCAGCACGTGCTCGGCACCCGCGAGGTGGTGCTGGTGCACCACACCCGCTGCGGCCTGACCGGGGCCGACGAGGCAGCCTTCGCCGATCAGGTCCAGCGGGCGACCGGGCAGCGTCCGCCGTGGCCGATGCGCGCCTTCGCCGACGTCGACGACGACGTCAGGGAGTCGGTGCGGCTGGTGCGGGAGTCCCCGTACCTGCTGACCGCCGAGGTGCGCGGAACGGTGTACGACGTCGACACGGGGCGGCTGCGCGACGTGGCGTGAACGCGGGCGGCCCTGGTGACGTGCTGGAACGGCCCCCGTCCAAAAGGCTCGCCCCGAGCCTGCGAGGGGGGACGGGGACGGGGACGGGGGTCCTTCGACTGGTATCGTGCCTGGTTGGCGCGCGTGCCGGCTGGTGCCGCGCGTGCAGATCCGTCTCCCGTGCTCGGTGAGGCGATCCCACCAGCCATCCCGACGACGACGCAAGGAGTCGAGCGCCCGTGCGCACGTACACCCCCAAGCCCGGCGAGGTATCCCGGGCCTGGCACGTCATCGACGCCACCGATGTGGTGCTCGGTCGACTGGCCAGCCAGACCGCGCAGCTCCTGCGCGGCAAGCACAAGCCCCAGTACGCCCCGCACGTCGACGTCGGCGACTTCGTCGTCATCGTCAACGCCGGCAAGGTGGCCCTGACCGGCTCCAAGCGCGACGACAAGGTCGCCTACCGGCACTCCGGTCACCCGGGTGGTCTCAAGACCACCAACGTCGGTGACCAGCTCCGCACGCACCCCGACCGCGTCGTCGAGCGCGCGATCAAGGGCATGCTGCCGCACAACACCCTGGGCCGTCAGATGCTCAAGAAGCTCAAGGTCTACGCCGGCCCGGAGCACCCGCACGCCGCGCAGCAGCCCCAGACCTACGAGATCAAGCAGGTGGCCCAGTGACCAGCGCACTGACCGTGACCGACGCCGACGGGCGTCCGATCCAGACCGTCGGCCGGCGCAAGGAAGCGATCGTCCGCGTCCGCCTCCTCCCCGGCACCGGCCAGTTCAAGCTCAACGGCCGCACCCTCGAGGAGTACTTCCCCAACAAGGTGCACCAGCAGCTCATCCGTGAGCCGTTCGTGACCCTGGAGAAGGCCGAGCAGTACGACGTCGTCGGCCTGCTCAAGGGTGGCGGCGTGACGGGTCAGGCCGGCGCGCTGCGCCTGGCCATCGCCCGTGCCCTCATCGAGGTGGAGGCCGAGGACCGTCCGGCCCTCAAGAAGGCCGGCTTCCTCACCCGTGACCCCCGGGTCAAGGAGCGCAAGAAGTACGGGCTCAAGAAGGCCCGCAAGGCTCCTCAGTACTCCAAGCGCTGACCGGTACGTCCGTGGGTCGCCTCTTCGGGACCGACGGCGTCCGGGGTCGGGCCAACTCCGACCTCACGCCGGAGCTGGCCCTCTCGGTGGCTCGTGCCGCCGCAAGCGTGCTCGCCGACCGCGACGGGACCTCGCGTCCCGTCGCGGTCGTCGGTCGCGACCCCCGTGCCAGCGGGGAGATGCTCGAGGCCGCCGTCGTCGCGGGCCTCACGAGCGCCGGAGCGGAGGTGCTCCTGGCCGGGGTGGTCCCCACCCCGGCGCTGGCCTACCTGACCGGCCGCAGCGATGCCGATCTCGGGGTCATGATCTCGGCCAGCCACAACCCCATGCCGGACAACGGCATCAAGCTGTTCAGCCGGGGCGGGCACAAGCTGCCCGACGCCGTCGAGGCCGCCATCGAGCAGACCGTGGGCTCCGGCTCCTCCGACGACCACCGGCCCACCGGTGGTGCGATCGGCCGCGTGCGCGCGCTCGCCGACGGCGTCGACGCCTACGTCGCGCACCTGCTCTCCACCGTGGACCAGCCCCTGTCGGGGCTCTCGGTCGTCGTCGACGGTGCCCACGGCGCGGCCGCGGGCGCGGCGCCGGAGGTCTACCGCCGTGCCGGTGCCACGGTGCACGCCATCGGCTGCGCCCCCGACGGCTGGAACATCAACGACGGCATCGGCTCCACCCACCTGGGGCCGCTGATCGACGCGGTCCGCGAGCGCGGCGCCGACATCGGCCTCGCGCACGACGGTGACGCCGACCGCTGCCTGGCGGTCACGGCCGCGGGCGACGTCGTCGACGGCGACGCGATCCTCGCCGTCTGCGCCCTCGCACTGCACGAGCGCGGCGCCCTCAAGGCCGACACCGTCGTGGCGACGGTGATGAGCAACCTGGGCTTCCACCACACCATGCGCGACGCCGGCATCTCCGTGGCCACCACCGCGGTGGGCGACCGGTACGTGCTCGAGGCGCTGCGGGCGCAGGGCCTGAGCCTCGGCGGGGAGCAGAGCGGGCACCTGGTGTTCCTCGAGCACGCCACGACCGGCGACGGCCTGCTCACCGGGCTGGCGCTGCTGTCCCGCATGGCCGCCACCGGCTCCTCGCTGGCCGAGCTGGCCTCGGTGGTGCGCCGGCTGCCGCAGGTGCTCGTCAACGTGCCCGTGCGGGACCGGCTCGCCGTCGCCGCGAGCGACGAGGTGGCCGCCGCGGTCAACGCGGTGGAGGAGGAGCTCGGGGAGGCCGGGCGGGTGCTGCTGCGCCCCTCGGGCACCGAGCAGCTCGTCCGCGTGATGGTCGAGGCGCCCACCCAGGACCAGGCCGACGCGGTGGCCCAGCGCCTCGCGACGGTGGTCGCGCAGGCCGGCTGAGCGAGCCGGACCCCACCGGGCGGTACCCACCCCTTGGGGGCCTGCCCCGGCCGACGCGGCCGTCGACCGACCTCCGCCCCGGTACCCTCGGTGCAATGTGCGGCATCGTGGGTTACGTCGGTCCGCAGGGCGCGTTGGACGTCGTCCTGGAGGGCCTCCGCAGGCTGGAGTACCGGGGCTACGACTCCGCGGGCATCGCCGTCCTCTCCGACGGGCGGCTGAGCACCGCGAAGAAGGCCGGCAAGCTGGCCAACCTGGAGAAGGTGCTGGCCGACCAGCCGCTGCCGGAGTCCACCATCGGCATCGGGCACACCCGGTGGGCCACCCACGGCGGCCCGACCGACCGCAACGCGCACCCGCACGTCTCCGCCGACGGTGCGGTCGCGGTGATCCACAACGGCATCATCGAGAACTTCGCCGCGCTGCGGGCCGAGTGCGAGACCGCCGGCGTCGAGTTCAGCTCCGAGACCGACACCGAGGTGGTCGCCCACCTCCTGGCGTCGGTCTACGAGAGCACGCCCGAGGGCGAGGGGCGCCTGGCCGAGGCGCTCCGCCGGGTCTGCCGGCGGCTCGAGGGCGCCTTCACCCTCGTCTGCACGCACGTCGCCGAGCCCGACACGCTGGTCGCCGCCCGGCGCAGCAGCCCGCTCGTCGTCGGCGTCGGGGAGACGGCCGACGGCACCGCCGAGTACTTCCTGGGCTCCGACGTCGCCGCCTTCATCGGCCACACCAAGGAGGCGAGAGAGCTCGGCCAGGACCAGGTCGTCGAGATCGACCGCACCCGCGGCCTCACCGTCACCGGCTTCGACGGCGCGCCGGCCGAGCCGGTCGCCTACACGGTCGACTGGGACGCCGCCGCTGCCGAGAAGGGCGGCTACGACTGGTTCATGCTCAAGGAGATCGCCGAGCAGCCGCAGGCGATCGCCGACACCCTGCTCGGCCGACTGGGCGAGGACGGTGAGCTGGTCCTCGACGAGGTGCGCCTCTCGGACCAGGAGCTGCGCGACATCGACAAGATCTTCGTGGTCTCCTGCGGCACCTCCTATCACGCGGGGCTGATCGCCAAGTACGCCATCGAGCACTGGACCCGCATCCCCGTCGAGGTCGAGGTGGCCAGCGAGTTCCGCTACCGCGACCCGGTGCTCGACCGCTCCACGCTCGTCGTCGTGATCAGCCAGTCCGGCGAGACCATGGACACCCTGATGGCGATGCGGCACGCCAAGGAGCAGAAGGCCCGCGTGCTGGCCATCTGCAACGCCAACGGGTCGACCATCCCGCGCGAGTCCGACGCGGTGCTCTACACCCACGCCGGGCCGGAGATCGCCGTCGCCTCGACCAAGGCGTTCCTCGCCCAGATCGTGGCCTGCTACCTGGTGGGGCTGTTCCTCGCGCAGGTCCGCGGGGTGAAGTACGAGGACGAGATCGCCGCGATCGTCGACGACCTGCGCGCGCTGCCCGGCGCCGTCGCCACGGTGCTGGAGCAGATGGAGCCGGTGCGGGAGCTCGGCCGCTCGTTGGCCGACGCGGACACCATCCTCTTCCTGGGTCGCCACGTCGGCTTCCCGGTGGCGTTGGAGGGGGCGCTCAAGCTCAAGGAGCTGGCCTACATCCACGCCGAGGGCTTCGCGGCCGGCGAGCTCAAGCACGGCCCGATCGCCGTCGTCGACCAGGGCACCCCGGTCGTGGTGATCGTCCCGTCGCCCCGCAGCCGCAACTCCGTGCACGGCAAGGTCGTCTCCAACATCCAGGAGGTCCGCGCCCGCGGGGCCCGGACGATCGTGATCGCCGAGGAGGGCGACGACGACGTCCTCCCGTACGCCGACCACCTGATCCGGGTGCCGCGCACGCCCACCCTGCTCGCCCCGGTGGTCACCACCGTGCCGCTGCAGGTGCTGGCCTGCGAGATCGCCGACACCCGCGGGTTCGACGTCGACCAGCCCCGCAACCTGGCCAAGTCCGTCACCGTCGAATGACCTCCCTGATGATCAGGTGACCTGGTCACCGCGGCTCCTGGCTCACGGTCGACGGTGAGCCAGGACGCCGGACGGTGAGCCAGGACCCCGGACGGTGAGCCAGGACGGCGGCCGACAGGCAGACTGACCCGGTGATCATCGGGGTCGGGATCGATGTCGTGCCGGTGGAACGGTTCGCGCAGTCGCTGCAGCGCACGCCCGGGCTGCGCGACCGCCTGTTCACCGCCGACGAGCAGCGGACGCCCTCGGGTGCGCCACGGACGGGGGAGTCGCTGGCCGCCCGGTTCGCCGCCAAGGAGGCGCTGGCGAAGGCGCTCGGCGCCCCCGGTGACCTGCGCTGGCACGACGCCGAGGTGACCGTCGGCGACCACGGCCGGCCGCACCTGGAGGTGCGCGGATCGGTCGCCGGTCGCGCGGCACAGCTCGGCGTCACGTCCTGGCACGTGTCCCTCAGCCATGACGGCGGGATCGCCTCGGCGGTCGTCGTCGCCGAGGGCCTGGCGCGGGAGTCGTCGTGATCGAGCGTGCGAGGTCATGCGGGGACAGAGCATCGCGACCGATCACGGATCCGACGAGCGCCAGCGAGGAGGGTTCGTGATCGGCCTGTTCACCGCCGCGGAGATCCGCGCAGCCGAGGCGCCGCTGCTGGCGGCCCTGCCGGACGGCGCCCTCATGCAGCGCGCGGCGACCGGGCTGGCCACCGTCTGCCTGCGGCTGCTGGGCCGGGCCCACGGTGCTCGCGCGACCCTCCTCGTCGGGGCGGGCGGCAACGGCGGGGACGCGCTCTTCGCCGGCGCCCACCTGGCCCGCCGGGGCGTGCGGGTCACCGCCGTCCTGCTGGCGCCCGACCGCGCCCACGCCGGCGGCCGCGCCGCGCTCGTGCGGGCCGGTGGCCGCATGGTGGACCCGTCCGCGGCCGGGGCGCACCTAAACCGGGCCGACCTCGTGCTCGACGGGATCGTCGGGATCGGTGGCTCCGGCGGGCTGCGACCCGACGCCGTCGCCGTGGTGGACCGGGCCGCCGCCGGACCGGCGCTGATGGTGGCCGTCGACGTGCCCAGCGGGGTGGACGCGGACACCGGCGCGGTCGCCGGAGCCGCGTTCCCGGCCACGCACACCGTCACCTTCGGCGCGGTGAAGCCCGGGCTCGTCGTGGGGGAGGGGCGGGCCCACGCCGGCGAGGTCCACCTGGTCGGGATCGGCCTGGAGGAGCACCTCCCGGTCCCCGGCGCGTGGCAGCTCACCGACGCCGATGCCGCCGGCCGGCTGCCGCTGCCGGACGCGGGGGACGACAAGTACTCGCAGGGGGTCGTGGGCGTCGTCGCCGGATCGTCCACCTATCCCGGCGCCGGGGTGCTGTGCACGGGCGCGGCACTGCGCACCCGCCCGGGGCTGGTCCGCTACGCGGGCACGGCGGCCGACGGCGTGCGGGCCGCGTGGCCGGAGGCGATCGTCACCGACGGGCGGCCGTCGGACGCCGGCCGCGTGCAGGCCTGGGTGGTCGGGCCCGGCATGGGCACCGACGACGACGCCCGCACGGTGCTGGCCGAGGTGCTGGCCACCGACCTGCCGGTGCTCGCCGACGCCGACGCGCTGACCCTGCTCGCCCGCGAGCCCGGGCTCGTGCGGGACCGGCGGGCGCCCACGGTGCTCACCCCGCACGACGGCGAGTTCGCCCGTTTCGGCGCCGAGCCGGGTCCCGACCGCATCGGCGCCGCCCGCCGGCTGGCCGCCGACCTCGGCGCGGTCGTGCTGCTCAAGGGGGACGCCACGGTCGTCGCCGCCCCCGGGGGCACCGCGTTCGTCAACGCCACCGGCACCCCGTGGTTGGCCACCGCGGGCACCGGTGACGTCCTGTCCGGGATCGCCGGCGCGCTGCTGGCCACCGGCCTGCCCGCGGCCGAGGCGGCCGCCGTCGCGGCGCACCTGCACGGCCGCGCCGGGCAGCTGGCCGCTGCCGGCGGGCCCTTCGTCGCCGGGGACCTCGTCCGCCACCTGCCCGCGACGATCAACCGGGTGCGCGGGTTCCGCCCCGGCGGCCTGCCAGACTCGGAGCCGTGACGACGAACGGGACCGGGGCCGAGGTGGTCGTGGACCTCGACGCGATCGCGGCGAACACCGCGGTGCTGCGCGGGCGGGTGGGCCGGCCGCTGATGGCGGTGGTGAAGGCCGACGGCTACGGCCACGGCCTGGTGCCGGCGGCGCGCGCGGCGCTGGCCGGCGGCGCGGACCAGCTCGGGGTCGCCGTGCTGGCCGAGGCGCTGGCCCTGCGGGCGGCGGGCGTGACCGCCCCGGTGCTCGCCTGGCTGAACGGGCCGGGTGCCGACGTCGCCGCCGCGCTGGCCGCCGACGTCGAGGTGTCGGTGAACGCGGGCTGGGGCCTGGCCGAGGTGGTCGCCGCCGCCCGCGCGACCGGCCGCCCCGCGCGGCTGCACCTGTTCGCCGACACCGGCCTCTCCCGCGAGGGCGCGCCCATGACCGAGTGGCCGGAGCTGGTGGCCGCGGCCGCGCGCGCCCAGGCCGACGGCGACGTGTCCGTCGTCGGGCTGTGGAGCCACCTGGCCTACGCCGACGCGCCCACCCACCCCACGATCGCTGCGCAGGTGCGGGTGTTCGAGGAGGCGGTGGCGATCGCCCGTGCCGCCGGGCTCACCGACGCCCGCCGGCACCTGGCCAACTCCGCGGCGACCGTGGCGCTGCCGGACACCTGGTTCGACATGGTGCGACCGGGCGTCGCCGTCTACGGGCTGGACCCGCTCGGCGGGGACGCCGCCGACCACGGCCTCCGGCCGGCGATGACCGTGCGGGCCCGGGTCGCGCTGACCAAGCGGGTGCGGGCCGGCGCCGGGGTCTCCTACGGGCACACCTACACCACACCCGCCGAGACCACGCTCGCCCTGGTGCCGGTGGGTTACGCCGACGGCGTGCCGCGGGCCGGCGGGAACTCGGCCCCGGTGCTGGCGGCCGGCGCGCAGCGGACGATCGCCGGGCGGGTCTGCATGGACCAGTTCGTCCTCGACGTCGGCGACGCGACGGTGTCCCCGGGGGACGAGGTGGTGCTCTGGGGCCCCGGCGACCGCGGGGAGCCGACCGCCCAGCAGTGGGCGGACGCCACCGGCACGATCCACTACGAGCTCGTCACCCGGGTCGGCGGGCGGTTCACCCGCCGCTACACCGGGTCCGCGGGGGCCGTCTGATGGCGCGCGACCGCACGCCCGCCGGCAAGCACCCGCGGGCGCACGCGGCCGGCGTCATCGGCGGCCTGCTCGGCCTGGCCGCGGCCGGCACGGCCGCCGGGGTCGCCGTCAGCCGGATCGCGGCCCGGCGGGTGCGCGCCGCCGAGCTCGGTCCGGCCGCGGAGCTGCCGGAGAACCTCAGCGAGGGCCAGCTGCGGCAGGTCGACCCGCTCGGCATCGAGGCCCGGCCCGCCGACCGGAGCGCGCTGGTGCAGGCCGACGACGGCGTGGTCCTCGCCGTGGAGGAGATCGGGCCGCGGGACGCCCCGCTGACCGTCGTCTTCGTGCACGGCTACACGCTGTCGATGGCCTCCTGGGCGTTCCAGCGGCGCACGCTGGCCGCCGAGGTGGCCACGGAGAACGGGCACCGGCCGAGCGCGCGGCTGGTCTTCTACGACCAGCGCGGGCACGGCGCCTCGGGGCGGGGCAGGTCGGAGCACTCGACCATCGACCAGCTCGCCCGCGACCTGCTCGCGGTCCTGGACGCCCGGGCCCTGCGCGGACCGGTCGTCCTCGTCGGCCACTCGATGGGCGGCATGACGATCATGGGCCTCGCCGCCCTGCACCCGGAGCTGTTCGGCAGCCGCGTCGTCGGCGCCGCCCTGGTCTCGACGTCGAGCGGCAACCTGGCCGACCTGAACTTCGGGCTGCCAGAGATGCTCACCCGGGTGCGCGCCGCCGTGCTCCCGGTGGCCGCCTGGACGATGCGGCACCGGCCCGTGTTCGCCGAGCGGACCAGGCGGCTGGCCGCCGAGCTGGTGTCCGCCGCGACCCGGTCGCTGTCGTTCGGCTCGGCCGACGTCGACCCGGTGCTGGTGCGCTACGTGGACGCGATGATCGCCGGCACGCCCGTCGACGTGATCGCGGAGTTCTACCCGGCGCTCGCGGGCCTGGACGAGACCGGCTCGCTGGAGCCGCTGCGCGCGGTGCCCACCCTGGTGCTGACCGGGGACCGCGACACGATGATCCCCAAGGAGCACAGCGAGCTCATCGTCGAGCGGCTCGGGGGCCCGGAGGACGTCCGGGTCGAGTACGTCGTCGTCCCCGGCGCCGGGCACATGGTGCCGCTGGAGGAGCCGGGCGAGGTCAGCGACGCCCTCGCCGGCCTGATCCGCCGGGTTGCGGCGGAAGTTCGCACCGGCAGCTGAAGGCGCGAGTCAGGCGCCGCCGCCGTCACCACCGGCGCCGCCGTCACCGAGCCCGAGGCCGATCGCGCCGCCCAGCGCCGTGTACGACTGGTGCACCCGGAAGGCCGGCTCGACGCTCTCCTGATTCCAGCGGCCCTGCCTGATCCGGCGGCCGATCTCGGCCGCGCCGAGCGGTGGCGGCGAGGGCCGCTCGAAGATGGCCGACCGCAGCGCCGTGTCGGTCATGAACTCACGCCCGTGCCGCGCGACCGCGACCGCGCTGCCCCCGTCGAGCGCGCGGTCGCCGAACGGTCCCTGGCGGAGGACCTTTCGGCCGGCCGGCGTCGGGCACCACTGTCCCCGGCCGCGAAGGGGACGGCGGCGAAGCAGTCCGGCCGCTGCGAGCGGTCGGGCCAGGCCGGTGATCCGGTCGTCGTTCACCAGCCGCCAGCGGATGGTGTCGACCGACCGGCGCCCGCGCATGCCCACCGCGTCGAGGACAGCCGCCTCGACCGGATGCCGGCGGAACGCCTCGACCATGGCGAGCTCGCCGGAGGGGTGCACGCGCAAGCGGCCGCATTCGACGAGGGCGACGATGGCGGTGTCGACGACGCGCTGCCGTCCGCCGGCGAGGAACGCGAACTCGTACAGATCCAGCTCGGCCATGACCAGCCCCTTCACGCCGGGTCGTCGTGAGCGCAATGTCGCACGCCGCCGGTGCTGGCGGAAGAGGCCCAGGGCACATCGTTAGGGTGCGGGGGTGGCCGCTCCCCGTCCGCCCCGGCTCGACGCGGCCGCCGACGAGGTGGCCCGCGCCGCTGCGGCCGCCCCTGACTGGGCGACCCTCGCGGACACCGCGCGCTCCTGCGTCGCGTGCCCGGAGCTCGCGGCGGCCCGGCAGCACGTCGTCGTCGGGGACGTGCCGGTGACCGGGCGTCCGCTCGTGGCGATCGTCGGGGAGGCCCCGGGGGCGACGGAGGACGAGACCGGCCGGCCGTTCGTCGGGAAGTCCGGCGCGCTGCTCGACCTGCTCCTCGGGGAGGCCGGGCTGGACCGCGGGCGGACCGCCGTGCTCAACGTGGTGAAGTGCCGCCCGCCGGGGAACCGGACGCCGAGGGCCGACGAGGTGGGCCGCTGCAGCGGCTGGCTGCGGCGGCAGCTGGAACTGCTCGACCCGCCGGCGGTGGTCGCCCTCGGGCTCTCGGCCGCGAAGTGGTTCCTGGGCCCGCGCACCGTGCTCGCCCGGGCACGGGAGGCCGGCCCCGTGGAGTGGGAGGGCCGCGGCCTGTACGTGACCTACCACCCGTCGGCGGCCATCCGGTTCGGCCCGAACGGTGCGCCGCGGGCCGCGCTGGCCGCCGACCTCCGCCACGTGGCGACCATGGTCGGCGCCCGGGAGACGCGGTGAGGCGGGAGCACGTGCTGGCCACCCTGGCCGACACGCACGCCCTCGGCCGGGAGCTGGCCGCCCTCGTCGAGCCCGGCGACCTCGTCGTGCTGGTCGGCCCGCTGGGCGCGGGCAAGACGGCGCTCACCCAGGGCATCGGCGCCGGGCTCGGCGTGCGGGAGCCGGTCACCTCGCCGACGTTCGTCATCGCCCGCGTGCACCGCGACGGCCGCATCCCGCTGGTGCACGTCGACGCCTACCGGCTGGGCGGGCACGCCGACGTCGACGACCTGGATCTCGACGCGTCCACCGAGGAGTCGGTGACGGTGGCCGAGTGGGGGCAGGGCCTGGTCGAGCAGCTGGCCGACGAGCACCTCGAGGTGCGCCTGGACCGGCGCGACGACGACGTCCGCACCGCCGTGCTCGTGCCGCACGGCCCCGGCTGGGAGCAGCGGCTGGGCTGAGGGCCGGGTCAGTGGCGGAAGACCACCCGGCGGAGCAGCACGAAGTTGATCGCGGTGCCCAGACCCTGGGAGAGCGCCCAGGCGAGCGTCACCCGCCAGGAGCTGCCGGGCAGCAGCGCGAGGGAGAGGGCGTTGGTCGCCAGGATGACCACGAAGGTCGTGCCGTAGAGGACGGCGAAGCCCGCCGCCCGGCGCCTGCCGCCGGTCGCCCGGAAGGCCCACCGGCGGTTGAGGGCGTACGCGGTGGTGGTGCCGGCGGCGAAGCTCAGCGTCCGCGCCGCGTACGTGGGCAGCCCCAGGTGCAGGCCCACGGTGTAGACGGCGAGGTCCACGAGGGCGCTGAACCCGCCCACGACGCCGAAGCGCAGCAGCTGCCGGAGCAGTCCGTCCCCGGCCTCCCGCGCCATCGGCCGTCCTCCCGCGTCGGCCCCGGCGCGGCCGCCGGGGTCCGCCGGAGTATCACTGCCCGTGCGGCGGGCGGCCGGAGGGCGCCCCGGTTAGCCTGCCGCGGTGAGCGAAGGCAGCGGTCCGCGGGTGGAGCTGGTCCGGCTGGACCCGGGGACCTTGCGCGCCCTCGCCGACGGCGACCGGGCCGCCGCCGAGGCCGGCGCGCCGGTGCCGCTGAGCGCGTACCTCGTGGGCGAGGAGTGCCGGCCGGTGTGGGCCATCCGGGCCGTGCAGGTGCTGGTCGACCCGCCCAGCGCGGACTGGATCACCGGGGTGGTCTGGGACCCGGACCGCCGGCTGGCGGTCGGCAAGGCCGGCTTCCACGGCCCACCGGACGCCTCGGGCATGGTCGAGGTCGGCTACTCGATCGACTCCGCGCAGCGCCGGCAGGGGTACGCCCGGGCGGCGCTGCGGGCGATGCTGGCCCGCGCGGCCGCCGAGCCCGCCGTCACCACCGTCCGCGCCAGCATCGCCCCCGACAACGTCGTGTCCCGCGACCTCGTGCTCGGCGAGGGGTTCGTGGTGGTCGGCGAGCAGATCGACGAGGAGGACGGCCTGGAGATCGTGTACGAGGTGGCGGCCGGCACTCGCCTAGGCTGACCGGTCGTGCTGGTCCTCGCGCTCGACACCGCCACCCCGACGCTCGTCGCCGGGCTGGCGCGCTGGACGCCGGGCGGCGGCACGGAGGTGCTCGCCGAGCGTGCGGTTCCCTCCGGCACGAAGCACGCCGAGCTGCTGACGCCGGCCATCCGGGGCGCGCTCGCCGACGCGGGGGTGGCGCTCGCCGACGTGGAGGCCGTCGTCACCGGGCTCGGTCCCGGCCCCTTCACCGGGCTGCGGGTGGGCGTGGTCACCGCGGCGGCGATCGCCGACGCCCGCGGGCTGCCCGTGGTCGGCGTCTGCTCGCTGGACGCGGTCGGGTCGGGAGCGCGCACGGTCGTCACCGACGCCCGGCGCAAGGAGGTCTACTGGGCCGCCTACGCCGCCGACGGCTCGCGCACCGACGGCCCGGCGGTGGTCCGGCCGGAGGAGCTCGGGCTGCCCGGCCCGTTCACCGGCGACCCGGCGTTCGCCGCCCGGCTGGGTGCCGACGTCGTCCCGGCCGACGTCACGACCGCGGGCCTGCTCCGCGCGGCCACCCCGCAGCTGGCCGACCCGTCCTCCGCCGGACCGCTGGTGCCGCTGTACCTGCGCCGGCCCGACGCCGTGCCGCCGACGTCGATCAAGGCCGTGACGCAGTGACCCGGCTGCGGCCGATGACGCTCGCCGACCTCCCCGCGGTCATGCTGCTGGAGGAGGAGCTCTTCGCCCCCGACACCTGGACGGCGGCGATGTACCGCGACGAGCTCGCGCAGACCCGCACCCGGCACTACCTGGTGGCCGACGACGGCGGCGCGGTCGTCGGGTACGCCGGCCTGATCGCCTACGACGACGAGGCGCACGTGGCCACGATCGGCGTGACGGGCGCGCGGCAGGGGCAGGGCATGGGGGCGCTGCTGCTCGACGCACTGCTGGCCGAGGCAGACCGGCGCGGCAGCCCGGTGGTGCTGCTCGAGGTGCGGGCGGACAACGAGCGGGCCCAGGAGCTGTACCGGCGGCGCGGGTTCGCCGAGATCGGCCGGCGCCCGAAGTAC
This sequence comes from Blastococcus saxobsidens, assembly GCF_002938435.1. Lineage (GTDB taxonomy): Bacteria > Actinomycetota > Actinomycetes > Mycobacteriales > Geodermatophilaceae > Blastococcus > Blastococcus saxobsidens. Next base: position 119,336 of record NZ_POQT01000007.1, on the reverse strand, counting down.
TACCAACCGAGCGGTACCGACGCCGTGGTGATGAAACGGGAGCGGACAGGGGCGTGAGCATCGCAGCGAGGAACGAGCGAGGAGCGGAGCGCCCCGTGGGAGCGACCGGGAGCAGGGAGAAGCCGTGAGCGAGCCGCTGGTCATCGGGTTCGAGACCTCGTGCGACGAGACCGGTGTGGGCATCGTCCGCGGGCACACGCTGCTCGCCGACGCCCTGGCCACCTCGATGGCGGAGCACGAGCGCTTCGGCGGGGTCGTCCCGGAGATCGCCTCCCGGGCGCACCTGGAGGCGATGGTGCCCACCGTGCACCGGGCGCTGGCCGACGCCGGCATCAGCGCCTCCGACGTCGACGCGGTGGCGGTGACGAGCGGTCCGGGCCTGACCGGCGCCCTGCTGGTCGGCGTGGCCGCGGCCAAGGCCTACGCGCTGGCCCTGGACAAGCCGCTCTACGGGGTCAACCACCTGGCCGCGCACGTCGCCGTCGACGAGCTGCAGCACGGGCCGCTGGCCGAACCGTCGATCGCGATGCTCGTGTCGGGCGGCCACAGCTCCCTGCTGCTCGTGCCCGACCTCGCGCAGGAGGTGCAGTCGCTGGGCCGCACCATCGACGACGCCGCGGGGGAGGCCTTCGACAAGGTCGCCCGCGTGCTGGGGCTGCCGTTCCCCGGCGGGCCGCCGATCGACCGGGCCGCCCGCGACGGCGACCCGGGCGCGATCGCCTTCCCACGCGGGCTCACCGGGCCGCGCGACCCCGCCTACGACTTCTCGTTCTCCGGGCTGAAGACCGCCGTCGCCCGCTGGATCGAGGCCCGCGAGCGGGCGGGGGAGCCGGTGCCGGTGGCCGACGTCGCCGCCTCGTTCCAGGAGGCGGTCGCCGACGTGCTCACCGCCAAGGCGGTGCGCGCCTGCCGGGACCACGGCGTCGACCACCTGGTGCTGGGCGGGGGAGTGGCGGCCAACTCGCGGTTGCGCGCCCTGGCCGAGGAGCGGTGCGCCGCGGCCGGCATCGTGCTGCGGGTGCCGAGCCCCAAGCTCTGCACCGACAACGGCGCGATGGTGGCGGCCCTTGGGTCCCGGCTGGTCGCGGCCGGGGTCGCGCCGTCGGAGCCGGACCTGGGTGCCGACAGCTCGCTGCCGATCGACGTCGTCAGCCGCTGAGGCCTCCCGCCGAGATCGCGCGATCTCGGCGCTCCAGCGGCTCTGATGTGTCGAGATCACGCGATCTCGGCGATTCAGCCGGGGAGGCTGACGTCGCAGACCAGCGCGGTGGGGGCGCCGGCCACCCGGGTGACGACGACGGTCGCGGTGCCCCGGGCATCGGTGCGCAGCTGGCGGGCGAGCGTCTCCGGCTCGATCGCCGAACCGCGCTTCTTGACGACCACGCGGCCGATGCCGCGCGAGCGCAGCAGCGCCCTGAGCTTCTTGAGGTTGAACGGCAGGACTTCGTCGACCCGGTAGGACCTGACCCACGGGCTGTCCGCCGCGGCGTCGGAGCTCAGGTAGGCGATCGTCGGGTCCACCAGGGTGGCGCCGAGCTCGTCGGCCGCCAGCGAGACCAGGCCCGAGCGGATGACCGCGGGGTCGGGTTCGTGCAGCCAGGACCGCACCGGCCCGGCCGTCGCCGGACCGGGATCGGCGTCGGCGGTCAGCTCGTGCACCTCCCCGCCCCGGACGACGGTCGCCCGCCGCCAGGTGGTCGCGACCGCCGGGCCCCAGAGCAGCGCCTCGACGATGAAGCCGCCGACCGACACCCACTCCGCCTCGATCCCCGCCGGCGCCCGGTCGTGGTCCAGCCCGGGCGCCACCTTCACCACCGACGTCGGCACCTTCGCGAGCAGCTCCACGACGGTCGACCACGGCGGCGACCAGCGGTCGGGGTCCAGCTGCCGCTTGCCGCCGGCCCGACGGGCGGGGTCCAGCACGGCGGCGCCGCAGCCGGCCACCTCGCCGCCGCGGGCCGCCGCGACGAGCTCCACGGCGTCGCCCGCGACCACCCACACGTCGTCCGCGACGCCCAGGGCCTCGACGTTCGTCGCCGTCAGCTCGCGGGCGACGGGGTCCACGTCGACCGCCAGCACGCGGGCGCCGGCCCGGGCGAGCGCGATCGTGTCGGTGCCCGCCGCGCAGCCGAGGTCGGCGACGGAGTCGGCCCCGCCGGCCAGCAGCCGGGCAGCGCGCCGGGCGGCGAGCTCCGGACGTCCGGCCTGCTCCAGGGCGTCGGAGGTGAACAGCATCCGTTCGGCGTCCGGCCCGAACGTCGCCCGCGCCCGCTGCCGCTGGCGCGCGATGCCCCACGCCGGTCCGGCCAGGTCCGTGCCGGCCTCGCTGCGCAGCCGGGTCAGCGCCGCCACCGGGTCGGTCCCCGCGTCGAGCAGCGCCAGCGCCCGGTCCAGCGCCACCGCGCCCTCCGGCGTCGCCAGGGCGCGCAGCTGGCGCACCGTCTCGGCGGCCTGCTGCTCGGATTCCGGGTCCACCGGCACAGCCTCGCGCACCGGTCCGGGCGGCGGGTCGTCACCCACCCCGGGGACCAGGTTGAGCAGCTGGCACTCTCATAGGTAGAGTGCCAAAGCGACACGGGCTGGCGCCCGACCCCCGCGACGGCGGGTGCCCGGATCCCGTGCCACAGCATCGATATCCCTGCCGTCCTACACCGAAGGGGGCGTCACCGACGTGACGACCGCTACCAAGGTCAGCATCAAGCCGCTGGAGGACCGCGTCGTGGTCCAGGCCAACGAGGCCGAGACCACCACCGCCTCCGGTCTGGTCATCCCGGACACCGCCAAGGAGAAGCCCCAGGAGGGCACCGTCGTCGCCGTCGGCCCCGGCCGCATCGACGACAACGGCAACCGCGTTCCGCTCGACGTGAACGTCGGTGACGTGGTCATCTACTCGAAGTACGGCGGCACCGAGGTCAAGTACGCCGGCGAGGAGTACCTCGTGCTCTCCGCCCGCGACCTGCTCGCCGTCGTGGAGAAGTGACCTCTCCGCTACCCCGGCTCTGACGAGCCACCCGACCGCCCCGGCGACCCGACTTTCACCGGGTCCCGGGGCGGTCGTCGTCCCACCCCTGCACAACCTCTGAGAGAGGTCCTGGCATGGCCAAGATCATCAAGTTCAACGAGGACGCCCGTCGGGCCCTCGAGCGCGGCGTCGACAAGCTCGCCGACGCGGTCCGCGTGACGATCGGCCCGCGCGGCCGCAACGTCGTCCTGGACAAGAAGTTCGGCGCGCCGACCATCACCAACGACGGCGTCACGATCGCCCGCGAGGTCGAGCTCGACGACCCGTACGAGAACCTCGGCGCGCAGCTGGCCAAGAGCGTCGCGACCAAGACCAACGACGTCGCCGGTGACGGCACCACCACCGCCACGGTGCTGGCCCAGGCGCTCGTGCACGAGGGCATGCGCAACGTCGCCGCCGGTGCCAACCCGATGGCGCTGGGCCGGGGCATGCGTGCCGCCGTCGACGCGGTGCACGCCGCGCTCGACGCCGCCGCCATCCCGGTGGAGAAGCGCGACGCCATCGCCGAGGTCGCCACGATCTCCGCGCAGGACGCCGAGGTCGGCGACCTGATCGGCGAGGCGATGGAGCGCGTCGGCAAGGACGGCGTCATCACCGTCGAGGAGAGCAACACCCTCAACACCGAGCTGGACGTCACCGAGGGGCTCCAGTTCGACAAGGGCTACCTCTCGCCGTACTTCGTCACCGACCAGGAGGCCATGGAGGCCGTCCTGGACGACGCCCTGGTGCTGCTGGTCAGCGGCAAGGTCGGCGCCCTGGCCGAGCTCCTCCCGCTGCTGGAGAAGGTGCTCTCGACCGGCAGTCGCCCGCTGCTGATCGTCGCCGAGGACGTCGAGGGCGAGGCGCTCTCGACCCTGGTCGTGAACTCCATCCGCAAGACGATCAAGGTCGTCGCGGTGAAGTCGCCGTTCTTCGGCGACCGCCGCAAGGCCTTCATGACCGACCTCGCCGTCGTCACCGGTGGGCAGGTCGTCACCGAGGACGTCGGGCTCAAGCTCGACCAGGTCGGCCTCGAGGTGCTCGGCACCGCCCGCCGGGTGACCGTCACCAAGGACGCCACCACGATCGTCGACGGCGGCGGCACGTCGGAGGCCATCGGCGACCGCGTGGCGCAGATCCGCCGCGAGATCGAGGCGACCGACTCCGACTGGGACCGCGAGAAGCTGCAGGAGCGGCTGGCGAAGCTCGCCGGCGGCATCGGCGTCATCCGGGTCGGCGCGGCCACCGAGGTCGAGCTCAAGGAGCGCAAGCACCGCATCGAGGACGCCATCGCGGCCACCCGCGCGGCGGTCGAGGAGGGGGTCATCCCCGGCGGCGGCTCGGCGCTGGTGCACGCCGCCGCGGCGGTCGACGCGCTGGACCTGCAGGGCGACGAGCTGACCGGTGCCCGCGCGGTGCGGGTCGCGCTGGACGCCCCCGCGGTGCAGATCGCCGAGAACGCCGGCTTCGAGGGCCGCGTCGTCGTGGCCAAGATCCGCGAGGCCGGCGCCGGTCAGGGCTTCAACGCCGCCACCGGCGAGTACGGCGACCTGGCCGGCCAGGGCGTCATCGACCCGGTCAAGGTCACCAAGGCCGCGCTGGGCAACGCCGTGTCGATCGCGGCGATGGTCCTGACCACCGACTCGGCGGTCGTCGAGGCGCCCGAGGTCGACCACGACCACGGCGCCGGCGGGCACCACACCCACGGCCACTCGCACGGCGGGCACGGCCACAGCCACTGAGCCGCGCCCCGGTGATCAGGTGACCTGATCCCCGAGGGTCCTGGCTCACCGTCGACGGTGAGCCAGGACCCCGTGCGGTGAGCCAGGACCCCGGCGCGCGAGACGGCGACGGCGCACACGCGAGAGGGCCCGGTCCAGGAATCCTGGACCGGGCCCTCTCGGCGTTCCGGGGCGTTACACCCCGGCGGCGACGGCGGCGGGCTCCGCGGCGATCAGCCGGGCGCGCTCCTCCTCGCTCATGCCGCCCCAGACCCCGTAGGGCTCGCGGACGGCCAGTGCGTGCTTCAGGCAGGCTTCCACCACGGGGCACCGTGCACAGACGGCCTTGGCGGCGGTCTGCCGCCGCGCCCGGGCCGGACCACGCTCGCCGTCCGGGTGGAAGAAGAGGGACGTGTTCTCGCCACGGCAGGCGCCGTGGAGCTGCCAGTCCCAGACCTCCGCCACGGGCGTCGGGAGTCTGCGGATGTCGGCCATGTCTCCTCCAGGACTCTATGAGCCGGAGAAGGGCTGTCCGGCTGCAAGGGGCCGGTGCCCGTGGCGTCCCCTGGTCAAACACGGCCGATTCGCAACTTTCACCCGTGTGTGCTGCCCCGCCACCGTTCGGGGGCGCTCACCCCCGGGAGTGAGGGCGTCTGTCGAACCCCCCACGAGTCGATCAAGGTGGCTGCAGGTCGCGCCGACGTCCCTGGTGGGGGAGTTACCCGGCACGTCTCGCGACCCGCGACGAGGTGGAGGGCTCCCCGGGTGGGAGTCCTCCACCCGAGCGACACCCGGTCGGGGTCATCCCGGCCGGTCGGGGGACCCGGCCGTCGGCCGGAGAAGCGAGGAGCAGGCGTGATCGAGGACAGGATGCGTGCCCCGGTGCACGGCGCGACCGTGTGGGTGTACGACGAGCGACGTCGGGTCCGTGACGACGTCGCCTCGCGGCTGGTCGCACTGCCCTTCGTCGGCCGGGTCGAGGTCGTGGGCGACGGTCAGTCGCTGATGTCCCGGCTGGCCACCCGCACCCCCGACGTCCTGGTGGTCGGCACCCAGCGGGCCGTCGACACCGGCCTGTCGGCCGCCACCCAGGCGCTGCGCAGCCACCCCGGTCTGCCGGTGCTGGTGCTCGGCGCCCCCGACGACGCCGAGAGCGTCCGGGCCGCCGTGGCCTTCGGTGCCCGCGGCTACCTCCGCTGGGACGCCAGTGCGATCGAGATGGGCCTGGGACTGTCCCGCGTCGGCCTGCGTGCCGACGGTGCCCGCATCCCGCAGCAGCAGCTGCCCCAGCCGGTGCCGGCGTGGAGCGGTGCGGCCCCGCTGGCGGGCTCCGCGCCCACCACGGTGCGCTCGACCGTCCGCGACGCCGCCCCGACGGTCGCCCTGTCGATGCGCGAGATGCAGGTGCTCACCGGCATGAGCCAGGGCAAGAGCAACGCCCAGATCGGCCGGGAGCTCTACCTGTCCGAGGACACCATCAAGACCCACGCCCGGCGGCTCTTCCGCAAGCTGGGCGCGAAGGATCGTGCCGAGGCCGTTGCGACGGGCTTCCGCCGCGGCATCATGACCTGAGGTATGACACGGCGATCCTCCGGATCGCACCGCGGGCAGGTGCCGTTCCCCTGCAGCGCTGAGCGTGTCCGTCAGACGTGCGAGGGACCCCCCGGGCCCCACTCGGCCTGACCGGGCTCGCGACTTTCGCCGGCATACGCATGGTGGCGGTTATCCGACCCGGACAACCGCCACCATGCGTATCCAGGCGCTTCGGCGCCTCGCTCAGTCGTCGCGGGCGTGCTTGCCGGTCGGCCGGCCGCTTGGCTCGTCCCGCTCCGCGAGGGCGGCGATGCCGTCGGCGTAGCCGCTGGCGTAGTCCCAGCTGACGTAGTCGTCGGGGTTCGGGTCGAACGGCGGCTCGTGCCGGCCGGTCTGCCCCTCGTCGAGCAGCTGGCGCAGGTTCGCCTGCATCAACGCCCAGTCGACGTGGTGCTCCTCCTCGCAGTCGGGGCAGTCCACGACGATGCCCTTGATGCCCGTGGGCTCCAGGAGGGTGCGGAACACCTCGAGCTCGGCGAGGTCGTCGAGCACCCCGGCGCGCTCCTCCATCGTGAGCGGCGGGGGAGCGGGACTGTCGGCCGAACCGAAGTCCGGCCCGAGGGCGTCATCGAACGGGGACACACCCCCACGGTAGCCGCCGAACAGCCGGGACACCGCCCCTGTTCTGCTGCCGCCTAGGATCAGAGGTGGTCTCCCGCGCCTGGCGCGGCGTCCCGACCGGCCCGAACCGATCTGCTGCGAAGGGTGGCCGCGCACATGCAGCCCGACTCCGTGCCTGAGCTGCCGGCGAAGTTCGCCCGCCTCGGACTCACGTACGACGACGTGCTCCTCGTCCCGGGGGCGTCCGACGTCGTCCCGGCCGAGGTCGACACCAGCAGCCGCGTCACGCGGCGGATCACGCTGGCCGTCCCGCTGCTGTCCAGCGCCATGGACACCGTGACCGAGGCCCGCATGGCGATCGCGATGGCCCGCGTCGGCGGCATGGGCGTGCTGCACCGCAACCTCTCCGCCGAGGAGCAGGCGGGCCAGGTCGACCTGGTCAAGCGGTCGGAGGCCGGCATGGTCACCAACCCGGTCACCTGCTCGCCGGAGAACACCCTCGCCGAGGTCGACGCGTTGTCGGCGCGGTACCGCATCTCCGGTGCGCCGGTCGTCGACGCCGATGGCGTCCTGGTCGGCATCGTCACCAACCGCGACATGCGGTTCGAGACCGACTACGACCGCCTCGTCCGCGACGTCATGACGCCGATGCCGCTGGTCACCGCCCCGGTCGGCGTGGACGCCGACACCGCCCTGCGGCTGCTCTCCCAGCACAAGGTGGAGAAGCTGCCGCTGGTCGACGACGCCGGCCGGCTGCGCGGGCTCATCACGGTCAAGGACTTCGTCAAGCGCGACCAGTTCCCGCTGAGCACCAAGGACGCCGACGGCCGCCTCGTCGTGGGTGCCGCCCTGGGGGTCGGTGAGGACGCGTTCAAGCGCGCCGGGCTGCTGGTCGACGCGGGTGTGGACGTGCTCGTCGTCGACACCGCGCACGGCCACCAGCGCGCCGTCCTCGACATGGTCGCGCGGGTCAAGAAGGAGTTCGGCGGCGAGAACGGCGTGGAGGTCGTGGGCGGCAACATCGCCACCCGCGCCGGTGCCCAGGCCCTGGTCGACGCCGGCGTGGACGCGGTCAAGGTCGGCGTCGGGCCCGGCTCGATCTGCACCACCCGCGTGGTCGCGGGCGTCGGCGTCCCGCAGATCAGCGCGATCTACGAGGCCTGGCTGGCCGCCGGTCCCGCCGGGGTCCCGGTCATCGCCGACGGCGGGCTGCAGTACTCCGGCGACATCGCCAAGGCCATGGTCGCCGGCGCCGACACCGTGATGATCGGTGGCCTGTTCGCCGGCGTCGAGGAGGCGCCGGGCGAGCTCGTCTTCATGAACGGCAAGCAGTACAAGACCTACCGCGGCATGGGCTCGCTGGGCGCCATGCAGAAGCGCGGCAACCAGTCCTTCAGCCGGGACCGGTACTTCGCCGACGACGTCCTGTCCGACGACAAGCTCGTCCCCGAGGGCATCGAGGGCCAGGTGCCCTACCGGGGCGCGCTGTCGGGCGTCGCCCACCAGCTCGTCGGCGGCCTGCGTGCCTCCATGGGCTACGCCGGTGCCGCCACGATCGCCGACCTCAAGGAGCGCGGGCAGCTGACCCGCATCACCTCCGCGGGCCTGGTCGAGTCGCACCCCCATGACATCCAGATGACCGTCGAAGCACCGAACTACCGGGGGCGCTGAGCATGAGCGTGCGTGACACCGTCGAGATCGGGCTCAACCGCTTCGCCCGGCGCGGCTACGACCTGGACGAGGTGTCGATCGTCCCGTCCCGCCGAACCCGGGACGTCGACGACGTCTCCACCGCCTGGCAGATCGACGCTTTCCGGTTCGACATCCCGCTGATCACCAGCCCGAGCGACGCCGTCGTCAGCCCGGCCACGGCCGTCGCCGTCGGCAGGGCCGGTGGGCTGGGCGTGCTCAACGGCGAGGGTCTGTGGACGCGGTACGACGACCCGGCTCCCGTCTACCGCGAGATCGCCCAGGCGGCCGCGGCCGGCGCACCTCCGGTCGCACTTCTGCAGAAGGTCTACGCCCAGCCGGTGCAGCCCGACCTCATCGCCGCGCGGATCAAGGAGATGAGCGACGCCGGGGTGACCACGGCGATCCGCGTCTCCCCGCAGCACACCCAGCAGCTGGCGCCGGCGGCGCTGTCGGCCGGGGTGGACCTGCTGGTCATCCAGGGCACGATCGTGTCGGCCGAGCACGTGACGACCCAGGGTGGTGCGCTCAACCTCAAGGAGTTCATCGCCGACCTCGACGTCCCGGTGATCGTGGGCGGTGCGGCCAACTACACGACGGCGCTGCACCTCATGCGCACCGGCGCGGCCGGGGTCATCGTCGGCGTCGGGGCCGACACGTACTCCACGACCGACGCGGTCATGGGCATCCGGGTGCCGCTGGCCAGTGCGATCGCCGACGCCGCCGCGGCCCGCCGCGACTACCTGGACGAGACCGGCGGGCGGTACGTGCACGTTATCGCCAACGGCCGGATCGAGACCAGCGGCGCCATCGCGCGGGCGCTGGCCTGCGGCGCCGACGCCGTCCAGCTGGGGGAGCCGCTGCGCGTCGCGGCCGAGGCCCCGGCCGGTGGCGTGTGGTGGGACTCGGTGGCCGCGCACCCGCGGCTGCCGCGCGGTGCCACCTCCGCGCCGGTCGAGCCCGCGGGCTCGCTGGCCGACGTCCTGAACGGGGCGGCGGAGAGCGCCGACGGCCGCACCAACCTCTTCGGTGCGCTGGCCCGCACGATGGCGAAGACCGGCTACCGGGACCTCAAGGAGTTCCAGCGCGTCGATCTCGTGATCGGCGGTTGAGCGTGGATTTCCCGACCGTCCTCGTCGTCGACTTCGGCGCCCAGTACGCCCAGCTCATCGCGCGGCGCATCCGGGAGGCGGGGGTCTACTCCGAGATCGTCTCCTCCGAGGTTCCGGCCGAGGAGATCATCGCCCGCGAGCCGGCCGCGATCGTGCTCTCCGGCGGACCGTCGAGCGTCTACGCGCCCGAGGCGCCGCAGGTCGACCCGACGCTGTTCGAGTCCGGCGTCCCCGCCTTCGGCATCTGCTACGGCTTCCAGGCGATGGCCGCCTCCCTCGGCGGCACCGTCGCCCGCACCGGCGACCGCGAGTACGGCGGCACCCCGCTCACCGTGACGACCGAGGGCCGGCTGTTCGGCGATCTGCCGCTGGAGCAGAACGTCTGGATGAGCCACGGGGACGCCGTCAGCGAGGCGCCTCCCGGGTTCACCGTCACCGCCACCTCCACCGGGGCCCCGGTCGCGGCGTTCGAGGACGTCGACCGCAGGCTCGCCGGCGTGCAGTTCCACCCCGAGGTGCGGCACACCGCGCACGGCCAGACGGTGCTCGAGCACTTCCTGTTCGACATCGCGGGGCTGCAGCCCACCTGGACGATGAGCAACGTCGTCGACGAGCAGGTGGCGCGGATCCGCGAGCAGATCGGCGACCGGCGGGCGCTGTGCGCGCTGTCCGGCGGCGTCGACTCGGCGGTGGCCGCGGCCCTGGTGCAGCGCGCGATCGGGGACAGGCTGACCTGCGTCTACGTCGACCACGGGCTGATGCGCGAGGGCGAGACCGAGCAGATCGAGCGGGACTTCGCCGCCACCACCGGTGCGGACCTGCGGGTCGTCGACGCCAGCGAGCAGTTCCTGTCCGCGCTCGCCGGGGTCAGCGACCCCGAGGAGAAGCGGAAGATCATCGGGCGGGAGTTCATCCGGGTCTTCGAGCAGGCGGCCACCGACGTCGTCGCCGACGCCCAGGCGCACGGCGGAGGAGTCGACTTCCTCGTGCAGGGCACGCTGTACCCCGACGTCGTCGAGTCCGGCGGCGGCAGCGGGACGGCGAACATCAAGAGCCACCACAACGTCGGCGGGCTCCCCGACGACCTCACGTTCAGCCTGGTCGAGCCGCTGCGCACCCTGTTCAAGGACGAGGTGCGCGAGGTCGGCCGGCAGCTCGGCCTGCCCGACCGCCTCGTGCAGCGTCAGCCCTTCCCGGGTCCGGGCCTCGGCATCCGGATCGTGGGCGAGGTGACCCGCGAGCGGCTGGACGTGCTCCGCCGGGCCGACGCGATCGCCCGCGAGGAGCTGAGTCAGGCCAAGCTCGACGGCGAGATCTGGCAGTGCCCCGTCGTGCTGTTGGCCGACGTCCGTTCGGTGGGCGTCCAGGGCGACGGTCGCACCTACGGGCACCCGATCGTGCTGCGCCCGGTGTCCAGCGAGGACGCGATGACCGCTGACTGGACCCGGCTGCCCTACGACGTGCTGGCGAGGATCTCGACCCGGATCACCAACGAGATCGTCGAGGTCAACCGGGTGGTGCTGGACGTGACCAGCAAGCCGCCCGGCACGATCGAGTGGGAATAAGGACCCTCTTGCCCCCCAACCCTTGCTGACGCTCGGGTCGGGTCCCTGCAAGAGGACCGTTCCAGCACGTCACCAGGGGCCGTTCCGGTAGGTCACCTCTCGGCGCGGTAGACCAGCGTCGGGGCCGGGGCGCCCCGGCCGTCGGCGCGGTCGACGACCAGCCGGTCGCCGTCCACCCGCAGCTGGAAGCCGCCGGCCAGCACGTCGACGAGCGCCTGGTCCTGCCCGGCCACCTCCGGCGGGCAGTCCAGCAGCTCGTACTCCCAGTCCGCCAGGTGGACCGTGTCGCCGCCGGTCCGCCAGGTGGCCTCGAAGCTGCGGCAGCCGGTGGTCACGGCAGCGGTGCCACCGGAGCGCAGCTCCAGCGAGGCATCGCCGGTCGCCGGGACGGCGGTGCCGCCGGCCCCCACCGACTCCAGGAGCCACCGGCGGTCGGAGACCGCATCGAGGGGCGGCGGCAGCAGCCGCCGGAAGGTCAGCTCGCCGGCGGGGCTGGAGAGCCTCAGCCGGTCGGCATCCACGGTGAACCGGTGGGTGCGGTCGAGGAGGGCGTCGAGGTAGGCGCCCTCCGCTTCCCCCACCGGGCCCTCGCACAGCACCAGCGAGACGGCGACCTCCTCGAAGCGCAGCTCGTCGCCGTCCACGGCGTAGTCGCCGCCGTAGCCGTTGCAGAACGACGTCCCACCCGTCTGCGAGCCGGCGGAGAAGGTGAGGGTGGCGCGGGCGCCCCCGGGCAGCGGCAGGGCGTGCCCGTCCGCCGTCCCGGCGATCAGTTCCCAGGAGCCGAGCAGGCCGTCCTCGCGCTGGCCCTCCGCCTCGGCGCGGTAGACCAGGCCGCGGGCGTCGGGGGCGCTCAGGGTCAGCCGGTCGCCGTCGATCGCCGGCGCCGGCCTGCCGCCCAGGACGGCGGCCACGTGGGCGTCCTGCGCGGCGAGCTCCGGCGGGCAGTCGCCGGTCGGCGCCAGGCCGTCGAGCACCAGGACGCCGGCGTCGACCAGCCAGGTGCCGGCGCCCGACCGGCAGCCGGTGGAGGCCTCGACGCCGCCGTCGCTGCGCAGGACGAGGACGGCCGGCTCCCCGGTGGTCGAGGACGCGGTCTCGCCGTCGACCAGCGTCTCGAGCACCCACCGGGTGTCCGCCAGGGCCCGGTCCGGCGTCGGCGGGACCGGGCTGAACCGCAGCCGCACGCCGTCCCCGCCGAGCACCAGGTCCGCGCCCTCGCGCGTGACCGTGGCGGTCCGGGCGAGCGCGCCCAGGAACGCCGTCTCGGCGGCCATGACGTCCGGCTCGCACCCCATCTCGGTGCTGCCGAGCCCGTCGAGGACGAGGCTGTCGCCGGACAGCCGGTAGGACGCGAAGAACGAGTTGCAGAAGCTCCGGCCCCGCACCTCCTGGGCCTCGAACCGGAGCGTGGCCGTCGCCCCGCCGGGGGAGGGGAGGGCGCTCCCGTCGACGGCCCCCTCCACGAGGTGCCACTCCCCGCGCACGTCGGGGCCGCCGGCACCGCCGCCGCACGCGGTGAGCAGTGCGGCGCCCAGGAGCAGGACGGCGACGAGGCGCATACCGGCACGACGCGCCACCACCTCCGTCCGGTTCCCCGAGCCACCCGGGAGGCTCGGCGCGCCGGATCCGGGCAGCTGTGATGGGCTCGGCGGCGGCCGCCCGTCGACGAACCCGGAGGGCAAGCAGTGACCTCGTCGCCGTGGCCCCTCCTGCCCAGCGTGGGCGTCCTCGCCGCGATGGCCGTCGTCATCGTTGTCGCCGGGGTCCGCCTGACCCGCGTCGCCGACACCCTCGCCGAGCGCACCGGGATGGGTGACGCCATCGGGGGTGCCCTGCTGCTGGGCGCGGTCACCTCGCTGCCGGGCAACGTCACGGTGCTCACCGGCGCCCTGGAGGGCGACCCCGGCTTCGCCCTGGCCAACCCGATCGGCGGTATCGCGCTCCAGACGGTGTGGCTCGCGATCGCCGACCTGCTCTACCGCCGCGTGAACCTCGAGCACGCGGCGGCGTCGCTGCAGAACGTCCTCCAGTCGGTGCTGCTCATCGCCATGCTCGCGATCCCGGTCGTCGCCTACGCGACCCCCGACCTGCGCCTGGGCTGGATCCACCCCATGACGCTGCTGATCCCCGCCCTCTACGCCTACGGCCTGGTGCTGCTGCGCCGGATGCAGCGCGAGCCGCTGTGGCAGCCGGTCCGCACCGACCAGACGGCCGACGGCGACGGCGACCAGTCGGAGAGCGAGAGCGAGGGCGACGGCGGCGACGAGGACCGGGACGAGCGCTCGACGGCCCGCCTCTGGGGGCTGCTGGCCGTGATGGGGCTGGTCACCGGGGTGGCCGGCTGGCTCGTGGGTCGGGCGGGGCTCAGCGTCATCGCCGAGGCCGGGCTCGACAGCGGCGTCGTGGGCTTCACCCTCACCACGGCGATCAGCTCGCTGCCCGAGCTCGTGGTCCTGCTGACCGCGGTGCGGATGGGTCAGCTCACCCTCGGCGTCGGCAACATCGTCGGCGGCAACGTCTACGACATCCTGATGATCTCGGTGGCCGACATCGGCTACCTCGAGGGTCCGATCTACCGGGACGCCGGGCCGACCAGCCTGGTGCTCCTCGGTGGCACGCTGGTCATGACGGCGGTGCTGGCGGCGGGACTGCTCGTGCGGGACCGCAAGTGGATCGGGTTCGAGGGGGTCTCCATCCCGTTGATCTACGTGGCCACCGTCGTCCTCGCCGTCGTGGGGTGAGGCGGGGAACGGCAGAGGGCCCAGGAGCGCTTGCTCCGGGCCCTCCGAGTCCGTCCCTCCCGCCGGGTCAGCCCCGGCCGCGTGCCTTGCGCAGTTCCTTGACCATCAGGGCGATGCCGGCGGCGATCACGAGGACCCAGACGACGCCGCCGTCCTCGAACACCCACAGCGGCAGGGACGCGCCCACCATGACCGTGACCGCCAGGGCGAGGAAGACCAGGCCGGCGACGAGCGAGACCGCGTCGACCCTGCGACGGGCCGGCGGCGGCGGCGGGTCCTCGGTGTCGAGCTGGGACACCGCCAGCCACTCCTGCTCCTGCCACCTGGTCGGCGTGGTCGGGAACTCGCTGTAGTCAGCCACGGGACACCTCCACCTCTCCGATACCGGACTCCACGACGAGCTCGAACTCGGCCTCGCCGTCGTCGCTCCAGGGCTGGGAGCCGCTGCCCCGGAAGAACCGGCTGCCGTCCACGGCCGAGCCGAACACGGAGACGTCGCCGACGCCGTGGTCGACCCGGACGCGGGCGTCGGCCGAGCGCGGCAGGATCACCTCGACGCGGCCGATCCCGTGCTCGACCCGGACCTCCAGCGCCTCGTCCAGGTCCTCGAGCGGGACGCGGGACAGGTCCACGGTGAGGTCGCCGACCCCGCCGCTGTAGACCTCGCGGACGTCGGCCACGGAGCGCGGGGCGAAGGTGCGGTCACCGACGCCGGCCCCGTCGTCCCAGGACGGCGCCGAGGCCGCGACGGCCAGCGCCAGGGACAGGACGACGCCGAGGGTGATCAGCCCACCGCGGGCCCGACGGCCGGAGGAGAAGGCGACGGCGACCAGTCCGGCGCCGACCACGGCGAGGGCCGCGCCCAGGTAGCCCGTGGCGGGGATGTCCCAGCCGGTGAACCGGGCGGTCAGGGCCAGCGAGCCGACGAGGATCAGCAGGCCGGCGATCGTGATCCCGGGAACCGGCGAGCGGGGGCCGGCGGGCTGCCGCGGTGCGGTGGTGGCGGGCTGCCCGGCCGCCGGTGCGACGGCACCCGCCGGACCGGAGGGCATCAGCACCCACAGCAGCAGGTAGACCAGGACGCCGGTGCCGGCGGCGAGGGTGAGCGCGACGAAGCCGACCCGCCAGAGGAGGGCGTCGATGCCGGTGTACTCGGCGAGCCCGCCGTTGACACCGCCGATCACCTTGTCGGTGCGGCTGCGGCGCAGCTGCGACCGGGCCGGCGGGCCCGCCGGCGGCTGCGGCTGCCACGGGGGTGGGTCCGCCGTGGGCGGAGCGGGAGGGAGTGCGGAGGTCATGGCAGCAAGCGTGCCGACGACGGCGGTCCCTGACATCAGGGAAACCCCCGAACCGACCCTGGTTCCTCTTCCGGGGTGATCACCGGTGTCGGCGGGCCCTCCGCCGGTGCGACCATCGACACCGTGACCACCACTGCCGGAGCGCCGCCGCGGCCTGCGCTGGCCCGCCCGCGCGAGGGCCGGGTCATCGCCGGTGTCGCCGCGGGGACCGCCGCGCACCTGCGGCAGGACCCGCTGGTGGTGCGGGTCGGCTTCGTGCTGCTGGCCACCACGGGGCTCGGGATCATCGCCTACGCCCTGCTCTGGATGACCATGTCGGTCGCGGCGCCGGGCGAGGACGCCCCGCCCATCCGCGGGTGGCGCCCGGTCGGCGCGCTGCAGTGGATCGCACTGGTCGTGGTGGGGCTGGCCGCGGCCGGCCTGCTGGGCCAGATGATCAACTGGGCCAGCAGCGACGTCGTCCTCCCGCTCGTGCTGCTGGCCGGCGGCCTCACGGTGATCTGGCGCCAGCTGGACACCGACCGGACGCTGGCGGTCCCCGGTGTCCGCTGGGCACTGGCCGGCGGCGTCGCCGTCGTCGGCACCGGGTTGTTCCTGCTGCTGGCCACCACCGGCCAGCTGGCCAACGCCCGCAACGGCTTCGCGGCCACGCTGCTCATCCTCACCGGCGTCGTGCTGGCGACGGCGCCGCTGTGGCGCCGGCTGCTGGACTCGCGCGCCGACGAACGTGCCGCGCGCATCCGCTCGGAGGAGCGGGCCGCCGTCGCCGCGCACCTGCACGACTCGGTCCTGCAGACCCTGGCCCTCATCCAGCGCAACGCCGAGGAGCCCCAGGCGGTCAGCCGGCTGGCGCGCAGCCAGGAACGCGAGCTGCGCGCCTGGCTGTACGACCCGGCGGCGGTCCGGGAGGGCGGCACCTGGGCCGGGTTGGTGGCCGGGATGGTCGCCGAGGTGGAGGCCGACCACGCGTTCCTGGTCGATCCCGTCGTCGTCGGTGACGCCCCGGTCGACGACGCGCTCGCCGCCCTGGGGGCCGCCACCCGGGAGGCGCTGGTCAACGCCGCCAAGCACTCCGGCGCCGAGTCCGCCGACCTCTACACCGAGGTGACCGCCGACCAGGTGTCGGTCTTCGTCCGCGACCGCGGCAAGGGCTTCGACCCCGCCACCGTCCCCGACGACCGCCGTGGCCTGCGCGACTCGGTGCACGGCCGGCTGGCCCGCCGTGGCGGCGCGGTGCTGGTCCGGTCGGCCCCCGGCGAGGGCACCGAGCTCGAACTGACGATGCCGAGGAGCACCGCATGACGCCGCGTGTCTTCGTGGTCGACGACCACGCCATGGTGCGCACGGGTGTGCGCGCCGAGCTGGGCGACGAGGTGGCGGTGGTCGGGGAGGCCGCGGACGTCGCCACCGCCGTCGACGGCATCCGGGCCGC
The DNA here is from genome assembly GCF_002938435.1 of Blastococcus saxobsidens. Taxonomy (GTDB): domain Bacteria; phylum Actinomycetota; class Actinomycetes; order Mycobacteriales; family Geodermatophilaceae; genus Blastococcus; species Blastococcus saxobsidens. The sequence continues at coordinate 102,620 of NZ_POQT01000007.1, read as the reverse complement.
GAAGCCCGACGTCGTCCTGCTCGACGTGCACATGCCGGGCGGGGGAGGGCGCGCCGTGCTGGAGGCGCTGCGGGCCGAGCTGCCCGAGGTGAAGTGGCTGGCGCTGTCGGTCTCCGACGCCGCCGAGGACGTCATCGCCGTCATCCGGGCCGGCGCTCGCGGGTACGTCACCAAGACGATCTCCGGCCCCGACCTGCTCGACGCCGTCCGCCGGGTGGCCGACGGCGACGTCGTGTTCAGCCCGCGGCTGGCCGGCTTCGTGCTCGACGCCTTCTCGGCCGGCCCCGGTGCCGCGCCCGCGCCCGCCGAGGAGGCGACCGATCCTGGGCTGGACCTGCTCAGCGCGCGCGAGCGCGAGGTGATGCAGCTGCTGGCGCGCGGCTACACCTACCGCGAGATCGGCTCCCGGCTGTTCATCTCGGTGAAGACGGTGGAGTCGCACGCCTCCAACGTCCTGCGCAAGCTGCAGCTGTCCAACCGCAACGAGCTCACCCGCTGGGCGGCGACCAACCGCCTGCTCTGAGACGCCATGGCCTTCCGGTCCGCAGCCCCCGGCAGCCGAACATGTGGCCGCGCGTGACCTCGCCGTCGACGAACCGGTCGACGAGGTCCTCCCACTCGTCCTCCGTCATGGTCGTGATCCTGCCCGCGGATGCCGGTCCACGGGGCAGCGATGCGCGTGCGGCCTCCACGGCGTGCGTCTCCGGCGGGTCCCCTCAGGCGCCGAACGCGGCCTGCCGGAACGCCTCGAACAGCGGCGGGGGCCGTGGCGAGGCCCACATCTGGTTGGTCAGCAGCACCGCCGTCACCCCGGTGACCGGGTCGGTCCACCAGGTGCTGCCCAGGCCGCCGTCCCAGCCGTAGGAGCCGGCGTGGCGGCCACCGGGCTCGTCGGTGCGGCGGACCCCGATGCCCAGCCCCCACCCGCCGCCCTCGTCGTCGACCGGGCCGACCTGCTCGCTGGTCATGGCCCGGACCGTCTCCTCGCCGAGCACCCTCGACCCGTCCGGGGCACGTCCGCCGACGGCGAGCAGGGTGGCGAAGGCGGCGAGGTCGTCGACGGTGGACACCAGGCCGTCACCGCCGTCGGGGAAGGCCGGCGGCCGGGACCACTGACCGTCCGCGGCGTCGTAGACCTCGCGGGCGCCGTCGGGACCGGGCGGGGTCCAGTGGGGGCCCAGGCGGCCGCGGGCCGCGGGCGGCACCCCGAAGCCGGTGCCGTCCATCCCCAGCGGCACGAGGACCCGTTCCGCGAGGGCCTCGGGGAGCGTCAACCCCGCGGCCCGGGCCACGAGGACGCCCAGCACGCTCGCCCCCACGTGGTAGAGCCAGTGGGTGCCGGGCTGGTGCGACAGCGGGACGCCGGCCAGCCGGCGCAACCACTCGTCCGGCCCGGGCGCGGCCTGCGGGGCCGGGGGACCGAGGGGCAGGCCGGCCGCGGCCAGCGCCGCCATCCCCGGGGCCGGCCACGGCACGGTGAAGTCGAATCCCAGGCCCAGCCGGAAGGTGAGCACGTCCCGCACGCTGATCGGCCGGGCCGCCGGCTCCGTCCCGGCGTCGGGGTCGGCTGCGTCGACGAGGACCTGCCGGTCGGCGAGCTCGGGGAGCAGGGCGTCCACCGGGTCGTCCAGGGACAGCAGGCCGTCGTCCACCAGCGACAGCGCCACCGCCGCGACGACCGGCTTGGTCATGGACGAGATCCGGAAGACGTCGTCCGCCGCGACCGGGTCCGCGGCGCCGGGCGTGCGCGTGCCGGCCGCCCCGCGGCTGAGCACCTCGCCGTGCCGGCCCACCCACCACGCGGCGCCGGGCACCTCCCCGGCGGTCACCGCGCCGGTGACCGCCGCCTCGATGCGCACTGCCCGCTCGTCCATGCGGGTACGACTCCCGGGTCGCGGCGAACTGATCGGCTCAGGCCGTGTGGACCACGTGGAAGACCTCGGCGAGCCGCCCCTCGGGCAGCCCGTGGGCGCGGCCGTTCTGCCGCATCCACCCGGTCACGAACTCGTCCAGCTCGGCCATGTGGCCGACCTGGGTGACGTGGCGGCGCAGCGCCGCGAGCTTGCGGTCCACCACGTCGGTGACGTCGACGGCGTGGTCGGCACGCGGGCTGGCACCGAGCCACACCTCCGCGACGGTCCAGGCCTCCAGCCCCTCGTCGGCCAGCAGCTCCGGGAAGGCGAACGGATTGCGGGCGTCGGGGTAGACCGCGCGCAGGGTCGACTCGCCGACCGTCATGTGGTCCGGGTGGCTGGCGGCGATCCGCTCCCACCAGCGCTCCGGCGAGCTCGTGAGCACCCGCTGCGGCCGCACCTGGCGGATGACCCGGCTGATGTCGCGGCGCAGGTCCAGGGTCAGCTCCAGCCGGCCGTCGGGGTAGCCGAGGAACCGGACGTCGGTGACGCCGACCTCCGCGGCGGCCGCCCGCTGCTCTGCCTGCCGGAGGGGACCCATCTCCTCCCGCGGCGTCTCGTCGAAGCCGCCGGCGTCGCCGTCGGTGACGATCAGGTAGGTCACCTCGGTGCCGGCCTTCGTCCACGTGGCGACCGTCCCGGCGCTGCCGAAGTCGACGTCGTCGGGGTGGGCGAGGACGCACAGCGCGCGCTCGACGTGCTCGGCGGGACCGGAGGGGCGCTGGAACGGGGAGCTCACCCGGCGGAGCCTACGGAGAGCCCACGCAGCGCGGAGGGGACACCGGGGCGGTGCCGCGGCCACGACGGCCGTCGCGCAGACTCGCCGACGTGCCCTCGTTCACCCTGTCCGTCGCGCTGCGCTCCTCCGCGCCGCTGGACGACGCCGCGATCGACGCCCTCCGCACCGTCCTCCGGCCCGACGACCCGGAGCTCCGGCTGTGGCGGGAGCCGGACCGGTCGGTGCTGCGGGTGGCCACCGAGTGCGAGGCGGCCGACCTCGACGCGGCGCTGGACCTGGGCAAGGATCTCGGGGACGAGGCCCTGGCCGCCTGTCCGGGCCGGGTGTTCGAGGTCGCCGCCATGGGCGACGACGACTCGCAGGTGTGGCGCAGCGGCCCCTAGGCCCCGTCCAGAGGCTCGCCCTGAGCGTGCGAAGGGTGAGGAGGACGGGGTCCTTCTTCAGAGGCGGCCGCGGCCCTGGCGCAGCAGCATCATGCCCAGCGACGCGCCGTCGGGCCCGAGCTCGGTGCGGAAGCGGTCCAGCACCTGCTGCTCGCGGGACAGCGACAGGCGCGTACCGCCGCTGGCGGCGCGCAGGGCACCGATCTCGTGCGAGATCCGCAGGCGTCGGCGCACCAGCTCGATGATCTCGGCGTCGCACGCGTCGATCGCTCCGCGCAGCTCGCCGATCCGTGCGGCCGGGTCCTCCGGGGCGGTCGGGCCGGCGACGGGGGAGTTGCTCAGGGTGCTCATCGGTCGTCCTCGGTGTTCGTGGACCCGGGACCCCCTGGAACGAGAAACGCCCCGGGCTCCTCGGGCCCGGGGCGTCTGTTGCGGCGTGTGCTCAGCCAGCGGTGACGGACACCGGATCCCGGTGGCCGTAGGCAAAGTCCATCCTGTGAAGGCTGACCGTGGCGAGCACGGGGCGAGTCTGCCACACCACCGCCGGACGGCGCCACGGCCGCGGCGGTGTGACGGGTGGTGCGGGCGGTCCTGCGCCCGCCGGGACCGTCACCCGTCCGGCCTACAGTGGCCTCGTCATGAGCAGCAGCATCCAGCAGTCCTTGCCCGGTACCGCCGCCCTGCAGCGTTCCGCTCCCGGCTCGCTCGGGCGGGAGCTGGACCGGATGCTCGCCGGCCTCAACGGCCCCCAGCGCGACGCCGTCGTCCACGAGGGCGGACCGCTGCTGATCGTGGCGGGAGCGGGGTCGGGCAAGACCCGTGTGCTCGCCCACCGCATCGCCTACCTGCTGGGCGCCCGCGGGGTGCAACCGGGCGAGATCCTGGCCATCACCTTCACGAACAAGGCCGCGGGCGAGATGAAGGACCGGGTGGCCGCCCTCGTCGGTCCGCGCGCCCGGTCGATGTGGGTGTCGACCTTCCACTCGATGTGCGTGCGCATCCTGCGGGCCGAGGCCGCCAAGCTCGGTATGAAGTCGTCGTTCACCATCTACGACCAGGGCGACTCGGTCCGGCTGATGACGATGGTCGCCCGGGACCTCGACCTCGACGCCAAGCGCTACCCGGGGCGCAGCCTCGCCGCCCAGGTGTCGAACCTGAAGAACGAGCTCGTCGACGAGGAGTCGTTCAGCCCTCAGACGGCGCCGGAGAAGGTGCTCAAGGAGGCGTACACCCTCTACCAGCGCCGGCTGCGCGAGGCGCACGCCATGGACTTCGACGACCTGATCATGACGACGGTCAACCTGCTCCAGGCCTTCCCCGACGTCGCCGAGCACTACCGCCGCCGGTTCCGGCACGTGCTGGTCGACGAGTACCAGGACACCAACCACGCCCAGTACATGCTGGTGCGCGAGCTGACCGGCACGGGCGAGGGCCCGGTGCCCCAGGCCGAGCTGTGCGTCGTCGGTGACGCCGATCAGTCGATCTACGCCTTCCGCGGCGCCACGATCCGCAACATCGACGAGTTCGAGCGCGACTACCCGCAGGCCACGACGATCCTGCTGGAGCAGAACTACCGCTCCACCCAGCGGATCCTCAAGGCCGCGAACACCGTCATCGCGAAGAACACCGGCCGGCGTCCCAAGAACCTGTGGACCGACTCCGGCGACGGCGAGCTGATCGAGGGCTACGTCGCCGACAACGAGCACGACGAGGCGGCCTGGGTCGCCGAGCAGATCGACGCGCTGGTCGACGAGGGCGCCTTCCAGCCGAAGGACATCGCGGTCTTCTACCGCACGAACAACGCCTCGCGCGTGTTCGAAGAGGTCTTCATCCGCGTCGGCATGCCGTACAAGGTCGTCGGCGGCGTCCGGTTCTACGAGCGCAAGGAGGTCCGCGACGCGCTGGCCTACCTGAAGCTCGTGGCCAACCCGGCCGACGTCGTGAGCCTGCGCCGGATCATCAACGTGCCCAAGCGCGGCATCGGCGACAAGGCCGAGTCCTGCATCGAGTCCTTCGCCGACCGGGAGCGGATCGCGTTCGGCACGGCACTGCGACGCTGCGCCGAGGTGCCCGACCTCGCCACCCGGTCGCTCAAGGCGCTGCAGGAGTTCGTGGCGCTGCTGGAGGAGTTCGAGCAGCTCGTCGAGACCGGCTCGGGCCCCGCCGCGCTGCTGGAGAGCATCCTCGACCGCACCGGCTACCTGGCCGAGCTGCAGGCGAGCACCGACCCGCAGGACGAGGGCCGGGTGGACAACCTCAACGAGCTCATCTCGGTGGCCGCGGAGTTCGAGGCGGCCAGCCCCGGCGGCACCGTCACGGACTTCCTGGAGCAGGTGTCCCTGGTGGCCGACGCCGACCAGATCCCCGTGACCGGGGACGACGCCGGCGTGGTCACGATGATGACGCTGCACACCGCCAAGGGCCTGGAGTTCCCGGTCGTCTTCCTGACCGGCATGGAGGACGGCGTCTTCCCGCACCTGCGCGCGCTCGGCGACCCGCGGGAGCTGGAGGAGGAGCGCCGGCTGGCCTACGTCGGTATCACCCGCGCCCGTCAGCGGCTGTTCATCTCGCGGGCCACGGTCCGCACGAGCTGGGGGCAGCCGGCCTACAACCCGCCGTCGCGGTTCCTCGACGAGATCCCGGCCGAGACGATCCACTGGGAGCGGCTGGACCCGACCCCGGCGCCGTCGACCGGCTACCGTTCGGCGCAGACGCGGGTGACGGCCACCGGCCTGTCCACCGGCGGCCTGCGCGGCGGTGCCGGCAACCGCCAGGTGATCTCGGTGGAGGTCGGCGACCGGGTGAGCCACGACGCCTTCGGCCTCGGCACGGTGGTCGAGGTCACCGGCGTGGCCGACAAGGCGCAGGCCACGGTGGACTTCGGGTCCGGCGGCACCAAGCGCCTCGTCCTCCGCTACGCCCCGCTCGTCAAGCTGTAGGGGCTCAGCAACGGCGATTGCGCCCTGAAGGATCTCTCCTCGAGGGTCGAGGGGTCCTCCAGGGCGCGATCGTGCGGAGGTCAGACCTCTACGCCGCGCTCGGCGAGGTACTTGGCGGGGTCGATCGGGCGCCCGTCCATGCCGCCGCGGTGCAGCTCGTAGTGCAGGTGCGGGCCGGTGGACTGGCCCTCGTTGCCGACCTTGGCGATCTGGTCGCCGGCGGTGACGAGGTCGCCCTCGGAGACGTTGTAGTAGCGCATGTGCCCGTAGATGTGGACGTTGCCGTCGGGGTCCTGGATGTAGACGGCGTTGCCGTAGCCGGACGCCCGTCCGGCGCGGATGACGACCCCGTCGGTGGCGGCGACGATCGGCGTGCCCAGGGGCGCGGCGAGGTCCAGGCCGTAGTGCATGGTGCCCCAGCGCATGCAGAAGCAGGTGGTGAGGACGCCACGGACCGGCAGCGCCGTCTTCGGCTGGCGGGCGGCGCGGGAGGCGGCGAGCTCACCGAGGCGGGCCTGGGCCTCGGCCTCGGTGATGCCGCGGCGGGCATCGGCGTTCTCGAGGCCACCGCTGAAGCTGACGTCGGTGCTCTCGCCGAGCCCGTAGTCGGAGGCCGACGCCGACACCGCGGGGGTGCGGTCGCCGAACATGGTGGGCACGCCGGCGACCAGGGCCCCGGCCACCAGTGCGGCGAACCACATCGGGGCTCGCCGGCCCGGCGGGTGGGGCAGGCGTCGACCGCCGATGAGCCGCCCCAGCAGCCAGGGCTTCGCGGAGATGGCCTCGGCCTCGGTCCCGGCGGAGGCTGCGGCCCGGCGGGCGGCGAGGGCCTGCACGATGGCGGGGGTCTGCGCGTCCGCGGCGGTCGCCGGTCGCTCCAGCACCTGTGCACTGCTGTGAGACACGGAAGGACCTCTCGGATGGCACGGCGGCGAGCGCGCGAGGCGTTCGTCGGGGGAGCGACGACGGCGAGGGCGCCTGATCGGCACCCGCCGGGATGTCCCGGCGCCGTGATCGAACCGTAACGATGAGTCAGGACGCGGCCAAGCACCCGACGCTGCGTGTCGCGATGCGCGCAAGTCGTGAAGGGAATGAGTCGACAAGCGGTGACCGCTGCGGGGCGCGGCTCAGGCGACGGCGCGCATGTGCCGACGCCGCGCCGCGCGCTGCCCGGCGCCGGCCAGCGTCGTCGCGACCTCGTCCAGGACGCCGCGGTGCATGGGCAGCGACATGTGCCCGACCCCGCGGAACAGCAGGTTCCGGGCACCGAGGTCGGGGTGGTCGCAGCGGCCGGAGCTCGTGGGCAGGACGAGCTGGTCCAGGTCGCTGTAGACGGCGGTGACGCGGGTGCGGCAGCCCGGTGCCGGCTCCTCGAGCTCCCGCAGGACGGGTGACCCGGGGCGGAGCTGGCGGACCAGCGGGGTGGGCAGCACGTGGGCCAGGATCGAGCCCTGGTGCGGGGTGCCGAGGGTGACCAGGGCGTCGACGCGCTCGTCACCACCCTGCCGCTGCACGTGGTAACGGGCGATCAGCCCGCCCAGGCTGTGCCCGACGACGTGCACCCGGTCGTGGCCGGTCTGCTCGCAGATCCGTTCGAGCTGCTGCCCCAGCGCCGTGGCGGCCTGGGTGATGTCGGTGAGGAACGGGCTGTAGTTCCACGAGCAGACGTGGGTGAACCCCCGCCGGCGCAGGCTGCGGCGCATCACGGCGAACACCGACCGGTTGTCGACCAGGCCGTGCACCAGCAGGACGGGGACGCGGGCGGCGAGCGGGTCGTCGGCGAACAGTGCCCGGACGGCGGCCGGCTGCTCGCCCGTGCGCCTGCGGAGATCCGGGCGCAGGGCCTCCATCCGGGTGCCCAGCGGGTACATCAGGACGTGCGCGCCGACCCAGGCCAGCTCGGTCAGGCCGCCGGTGAGGGTGGCCGTCGAACAGAGCGCGCGCAAGCCCCGTGGCGTGGCCTCGGGGTCACCGGTCGTGTGCCACCCTGGAGCAGGGCTCAGCTCGCTCGATGGGTGCATGGCCGTTCTCCCCGTCTGGAGCTTCCGGCGGGACCTCGGGTTCAGGTCGGTCCGTCGGTTCGTTGCTCCCGTGTGTGCTCCGTTCATCCGACCGTAAAGCGGCGGTGTGCCGAGCGTCACACGAACGTCATCTCCGGTCGCCGATCGAGGCCTGTTCGTGACCAAGCCGCCGAAGGGGGAACCGTGCCCGCCCGCGACGACCGCACCGGGACCGACCGCACCCGAGCCACTGCCCGCCGCGACCCGGGGCGCAGGCCTGCTCCGGCGGTGGCCCCGACCGGCGACCGGCTGATCGTCGGTACCGTTCCCCCGGCGGTGCCGGTCGTCGGTGTCCTGCTGGTGCTCGCCGGTCTCGTGGGCGTCGCCGCGGCGTTCCCGACCTACCTGGTCGTGGATGGCGAGGTGCTGCGCCAGGTGCACGGCCCGGGGAGTGCGCTGCTGGCCGTCCTCGTCCCCGCGGTGCAGGTGGCCGTAGGCGCCACGCTGGTGCGCCGCGCCGTCCCCAAGTTCGGCCTCGCCTACGCGTCGATCACCGGCGCCCTCTCCGTCGGCGAGCTGATGATCGAGGTCTACCGGGGCAGCAGTTCCACCTCGCGTCCGGGCGTGGAGGTCCTGGCCGGGGAGCGGGTGCTCACCAGCGGGATCCAGGTGGGCGCCGGCTGGGTGCTGGGCGTGGTCGCGCTGTCCCTCACCGTGCTCGCGGGCGCCGTCGCCCTGACCGCCTGGGGCCGGACGGTCATGGAGGACCGGGGCGCGCTGGACCGGCTCCGCTCCGTGCTGGCCGGCTCGGCCGTGCTGCTCGGGGTGGCCGCCGTCCTGTGCCTGGCCCTGCCGGCCGCCGACGTCCCGGCCGAGCTGCGCACCGATCCCGCGACCGGGCTCCAGACCGTCGTCACCCGCGAGGGGTCGCAGGCGCTGCTGGAGCGTCCGGGCCTGGCCCTGCTCGGTGGCCTGCTGCTCGCCGGCGCCCTGCTGCTGTGCTCGGTCGTGGCGCCGTCGCTGCGGCCGCGGCTGGCCGTCGTCGGCGGGCTGCTGGGGATCACCGTGACGGTCCTGTCCGCCGGCCTGGTGGGGCTGCGCGACGCGGCGTCCTCCGAGGAGCTGGTGTGGACCGTGCCCGGCGCCGGTCTCGTCGTGGTCGGGATGGCGTTCGCCGCGCTGACCGTCCTCGCCTGGCGGGCCCGCCGGTCGGCGGCCTGATCCGGACGGGCGCGAGGGGTGCCCCGGCCCGCCCGTCGGCCCTAAGCTCCGACCCGTGGTGGACGAACGCATCCGGGTGGTCATCGCCAAGCCGGGCCTCGACGGGCACGACCGGGGCGCCAAGGTGGTCGCGCGTGCGCTGCGCGACGCGGGCATGGAGGTCGTCTACACCGGCCTGCACCAGGCGCCCGAGCAGATCGTGGACACCGTCGTCCAGGAGGACGCCGACGCGGTGGGCCTGTCCGTCCTCTCCGGCGCCCACATGACGCTGTTCGCCCGGCTCGCCGAGCTGATGCGCGAACGAGGGATCGACGACGTCGTCGTCTTCGGCGGCGGGATCATCCCGGAGGAGGACGTGCCGGAGCTGGAGCGCCTCGGCGTCGCCGGGGTGTTCACCCCCGGCGCCACCACCACCGACATCGTGGAGTGGGTGCGCACCCACGTCGGCGCACCAGCAGGAACCTGATCCCGTTCCTTCCGGCCCTCCTGCAGGGTCCCGCCCGAGCGTGCGAGGGGTGGGGGGCAGGAGGGGCCTCCTGCTAGGGCACCACCGGGATCGTCAGGCTCTGCGGGGCCCCCGTGCCGGTGGTGAGGGTCACCGGCTGGGCGACGGTGGATCCGCGGTAGGCCATGTCACCGCCGGCCAGCACGACCGCCAGCCGGTGCCCCTCCTCGAACCGGTGCACGATCCCCGGCAGCTCGACCGTGACCGGCTCGGTCACGTCGGGAACCCGCACCGGGGAGATCAGCCGGTGCGGCAGCTCGACCGCCTCCCCGTCGGGGCCGACGTCGTAGACCTTCGCGTAGGCGACCAGCCGGCCGCCGGGCCCGAGCGCCTGGGTGGCCGCGACGCGCGGTGAGCTCAGCTGCACGGTGAGCCGGGGCGAGCCGACGACGTCCATCGCGGAGGTCAGCGGCTCGGTCGAGAAGCGGATGGCCGTACCCGCGGGATCGGAGACCGGCCCGCTCTGGTCGAGCGCCGACGTCTCGGTGTAGTTCGGGCCGATCGGCGCCACGCTGCTGTAGCCGCTGGTCCCGGTCGCGACCTGGTCCGGGGAGTCCACCAGGGCGCCGCCGGTCGGGCCGGTGCTGGAGAGGTGGAACGTGCGTTCCGCGCCGACCGGGTAGGACGGCGCGACCGCGTAGGCCTTCGCGATGTCGCCGGTGGCCGCGAACACCCAGTCCCGGTAGTAGGTGAAGCCCTGGGGCGGCTCCGGGCCGCGGTCGCGCACGTAGTGGTCGAACCAGGCCAGCGCCGCCCTGCCCTGCAGCGACCGCGCGGGGTGGCGCTCGTCCAGCTCGCCCGGCTGCGGCGAGGAGTCGCTGTGCCCCCACGACTGCCAGACCAGCGAGACGGGCGTCCCCTGGCGCTCCAGCGCGGTGTAGGTGGCCACCGACTCCTGCAGGTTGAACAGCGTGTCCGCCTGGCCCTGCCCGAACAGGGTAGGGACCCGGACGTCGTGCGCGTAGCTGGCGACCGAGTTCGACCGCAGGTAGTCGATCGAGGCCTGGCTCGGGTAGCCGACGGTGGCGACCTCGGCCAGGGCCTGGCACACCTGGGGTTCGAAGTTCGCGCAGTTGCCGGCGGCCTGCTCGAAGAAGCGGGTGAAGGCGTCCGGGTCGGCGAGGGCCTGGAGGTCCTGGGCGCCGTTCACCACCCCGAGCGTGGTGAACAGTGCGGCCCACTGGTACTTGAAGACCCCGGTGCCCGACGCGCTCACCGACCCGCTGCGCGCGGTGCTCCCGGGCAGGCTGCTGTTCTCCGGAGCGAGCGAGTACGACAGGTCGTTCCAGGTGATCTGCGGGATGATCGCGTCCAGCCGGTCGGTGCCGGCGGCCCGCTCGAAGCCGGCCGTCGCGAACTGGATCTGCCCGCCGTAGGAACCGCCGATCATGCCGACCTGCGGATCGTGGCGGACGCCGGTTCGCGAGTCCTCGCGGGCGACCTGGTCGATCCGCACCCGCTTCCCGGTCGCGTCGTCGACGGCCTCGATCGACGGGTCGCCGCCCAGGAAGCGCAGCAGCTGGCTCGCCGCCGCCCCGTCGTGCTCGACGTCGTCCAGCGTGATCGGGCACGGGTCGTCGTCGACGAACCCCAGGCCGGTGTAGGCCAGCGTCACGTAGCCGTGCTCGCCGAAGCCCTGGGCGTAGTCGGCCTGGTCGCCCTTGCTGCCGCCGAAACCGTTCGTGGTCAGCAGCGCGGGCGCCGGCCGCTTCTTCGTGACGCCGGCCGGCACGTACAGGTCGGCATCGATCTCGCAGGTCCGCTCCTCCGGCCCCAGGCCGGTGACCGTGATGGTGAGGTCCCGTGGGGTGATCTCGGCCGCGGCGGCCACGTGCGGCGCCAGGGCGACCATGCTCCCGGCAGCCAGCGCGGAGGTGAGCAGGGCGGTCGCGGCTCGGCGCACGGGGGCTCCTCGGGTCGGGGACACGCGGCGGACCGTCCCGTTCGTGCTCTGAACGGGTGAGACGTCGTGTGATGCACGGCACGACGGGCCCACTGGGGTAACGCCCGGGGCAGCGCGGTGGTTACGGGCGGGCTACGGTGCCTGATCGTGGATCTCTTCGAGTACCAGGCCCGTGACCTGTTGGCCTCGCACGGCGTCCCCGTGCTGCCCGGCGGCGTCGCCGAGACGCCCGAGCAGGCGGAGGCGATCGCCCGAGAGATCGGGCAGACCGTCGTCGTCAAGGCGCAGGTGAAGACCGGCGGCCGCGGCAAGGCCGGTGGCGTGAAGCTCGCCGACAACGCCGAGGACGCCAAGGCCCGCGCCCAGGACATCCTGGGGCTGGACATCAAGGGCCACATCACGCACCGCGTGATGGTCGCCCAGGCCAGCGACATCGCCGAGGAGTACTACTTCTCCTACCTGCTCGACCGCTCCAACCGCACCTTCCTGGCCATGGCCAGCGTCGAGGGCGGCATGGAGATCGAGCAGCTCGCCGTCGAGCGGCCCGAGGCCCTCGCCCGGATCCCGGTCGACGCCAGCAAGGGCGTCGACTCCGCCAAGGCCGCCGAGATCGTCGACGCCGCCGGGTTCGCCCCCGAGGTGCGCGACCAGGTCATCGCCATCGCCGTGCAGCTGTGGGACGTCTTCGCCAAGGAGGACGCGACGCTGGTCGAGGTCAACCCGCTGGCCAAGGCGCCGGACGGCACCGTGCTGGCCCTCGACGCCAAGGTGACCCTCGACGAGAACGCCGGCTTCCGGCACGCCGAGCACGCCGCGCTCGAGGACGCCGCCGCCGCCGACCCGCTCGAGGCGCGCGCCAAGGAGAAGGACCTCAACTACGTCAAGCTCGAGGGCCAGGTCGGGATCATCGGCAACGGTGCCGGCCTGGTCATGAGCACGCTCGACGTCGTCGCCTACGCCGGTGAGGAGTTCGGCGGCGTCAAGCCGGCCAACTTCCTCGACATCGGTGGTGGCGCCTCCGCCGAGGTCATGGCCAACGGGCTGGAGATCATCCTCTCCGACCCCGCCGTCAAGAGCGTGTTCGTCAACGTCTTCGGCGGTATCACCGCCTGCGACGCGGTGGCGAACGGCATCGTCTCCGCGCTGAGCATCCTCGGTGACGAGGCCACCAAGCCCCTGGTCGTCCGCCTCGACGGCAACAACGTCGAGGAGGGCCGGCGGATCCTCGCCGAGGCCAACCACCCCCTGGTGACCGTGGTCGACACGATGGACGGCGCTGCGCGCCGGGCCGCCGAGCTCGCCGCCTGATCGCCCCGACTCCCGACAGGACACCAGAGACATGTCGATCTTCCTCAACGAGAACAGCAAGGTCATCGTCCAGGGCATGACCGGCTCCGAGGGCAGCAAGCACACCTCGCGCATGCTCGCCTCGGGCACCGCGATCGTCGGTGGCGTGAACCCCCGCAAGGCCGGCACCAGCGTGGACTTCGACGGCACCAGCGTGCCGGTGTTCGGCGGCGTCGCCGACGCCATGAAGGAGACCGGCGCCGACGTCAGCGTCATCTTCGTGCCGCCGCCGTTCGCGAAGGCCGCCGTCATCGAGGCGGTCGACGCGGGCATCGGGCTCGCCGTCGTCATCACCGAGGGCATCCCGGTGCACGACTCGACCTACTTCTGGGCGCACGCCCAGGGCGGCTCGACGCGCATCATCGGCCCGAACTGCCCCGGCCTGATCAGCCCCGGACGCAGCAACGCCGGCATCATCCCGGCCAACATCACCAAGCAGGGCAAGATCGGTCTGGTGTCGAAGTCGGGCACGCTGACCTACCAGATGATGTACGAGCTGCGGGACATCGGTTTCTCCACCGCGATCGGCATCGGTGGTGACCCGGTCATCGGCACCACGCACATCGACGCCCTGCAGGCCTTCCAGGACGACCCGGAGACCGAGGCCATCGTGATGATCGGTGAGATCGGTGGCGACGCCGAGGAGCGGGCCGCCGACTTCGTCAAGGCCAACGTCACCAAGCCGGTCGTCGGCTACGTCGCCGGCTTCACCGCGCCCGAGGGCAAGACGATGGGCCACGCCGGTGCCATCGTCTCCGGCTCCGCCGGTACCGCCCAGGCGAAGAAGGAAGCCCTCGAGGCCGCCGGCGTGCGCGTGGGCAAGACGCCGTCGGAGACCGCGAGGCTCATGCGGGAGATCGTCGGCGCCTGAGTGGTCGGCCCCTCGGGCCTGCTCCAGCACGTTCTCAGCTGCCCGGCGACCGCATCCGCGGTCGCCGGGCAGCGCTGTTCCCGGCCCACGCCGCCGCGGGCCGGGCGCGCCGTTTGCGGGCGCGCACCCGCGACGGCCACGATCATCGGGCACCAGTCCCGTCCGGAGGAGATCCCGTGACCGCCAGCCAGCCACCGCACCCACCCGAGGGTGGCCAGCCACCGAGCGGCGGTCAGCCGCCCCACGGGCAGGAGGCGCCCGGCGGTGGGTCGGGCCCCGGTCAGCCAGGTCCCGGTGCGCCCGGTCCCGGAGCGCCTGCTCCCGGTGCGCCCGGACACGGCCCCGCCGGTCAGCACCACGGGCAACCGCCGTACGGGCAGCCGGGCCAGCAGCAGCCGCCCTATGGCCAGCAGTACGGCCAGCCGCAGTACGGCCAGCCGCCCTACGGGCAGGGCGGCTACGGCCAGCCGCCCTATGGCCAGCAGTACGGCCAGCCGCAGTACGGCCAGCCGCCGTACGGCCAGGGCGGCTACGGGCAGCCGGCCTACGGCCTGCCACCGTACGGGCAGCCGGGGTACCCCCAGTACGGGCAGCAGCCGTACGGTCAGCCCGGGTACGCGCCCGGGTACGGGCAGCCCCCGTTCGGCGGGGGCCCCGGCCCCTACGGCCGGACGCCCGGTCCCGGGGCGGAGTTCTCGGTGGACCTCAAGCGCATCCGCCCCCTGGACCACGTGTTCGCCGGCGGAACCCTGCTCTTCCTGCTGCTGGGCCTGCTGCCGTGGTGGCGCTTCGGTGACGACACGTTCGGGGTGACCTTCAGCGGGTTCGACGACGGCAAGGTCGTGTCGGCCGCGGTGCTGTTCGTGCTCGCCGCCATCTGGGCCCTGCTGCCCGGCTTCGTGAAGGCGACGGTCAGCTTCCCGCGGTCCTCCCTCACCGTCGGGCTGGCCGCGCTGGGGCTGGTCCTCACGCTCTTCGCCTGGTTGGACACGCTGCAGTACGACTTCTCGTCCTGGGCGTTGCTCGGCTTCCTGACCGCGCTCGCGCTCACGGCCGTCGCCGTGCTGACCCTCCGCCGCGAGATGCGGGAGCGGCCGCCCAGGCCGAGCGCAGCCACCGCCGGTCCCTACTGGGGCGGGCCCCCAGGAGCCGGGCAGGCCTATCCGTACGGCTATCACGGTCCCCCGGCCGGACCGCAGTACCCGCAGGGCCAGCCGTACGCCGCGGACGCCGGGACCCCGCCGTGGCAGCAACCGTCCGGTTCCGGTGCGCAGCACCAGGAGCCGGGCGCGCAGCAGCCCGGGCACGGCGGACCACAGCCGGGGCAGCAGCCCGCGCCGGGTGGGTCCACCGCCTCGGGGGCTGCGGAGGGTGAGCGTCCGAGCACGGAGAACTGAGCTCCCCGGACGGGTCGCGGCGTCCCGGCGAGTGCGCCACGGATGGGCGCGTCCCCCTTGCGAAAGTGGAGGGGTGGTTGCCCTGCTCGCACGACTGCCCTTCCGGCGGCATGACGGGGAGGCCTCCGGGTCGGTCCCGCCCGGACTCTTCGCCGTCGCCGCCGCGGTGGCCGTCACGGTCGTCGGGCTCCTGGGACTCGGGCTCGCCGTGGTCGTCGTCCAGACCCTGGACCCCGACGGCGGCATGTCCACCGGCGCGTCCGCCGTGCTCGCTGCCCGCCTCTGGCTGCTGGCCCAGGGCGGCGAGCTCGCGCTGCTCTCCGGGCCGCTCGTCCTGGCCCCGCTGCTCCTGACGGGGCTGCTGGCGTGGGGGCTGTCGTGGGCCGGGCGGGTGTCGGTGCGGGCGCTCGACGACGACGCCGGCGTCCGGCAGGTGCTGCGGGCGGCGGCCCTCGTCGTGGTCGTGCACGTGCTGCTGAGCGTGCTGGTCGCGATGGTCGCCGGCGGCGAGGGCGCGGGACTCGGCTGGACCCGCACCCTGCTCGGCTGCCTCGTGCTGGCCGTGCTCGCCGTCGGCTGGGGGGCCAGGCGCGACTCGGGCCTCGTCGACGCCGCCCTGGACCGGCTCCCCGGCGTGGTGCGTCCGGTGCTGCGCGGCTTGCTCGCGGGGCTGTTCACCGCGTTCGCCCTCGGCGCGGCGGTCGTCGGGATCGCTCTCGCCAGCGACGCCGGTGGCTACGCGGCGATCTCCGGGACGCTCGGCGGGGCCGGTGCCGGTGCGGTCGGGCTGCTCGGTCTCGGGGCGCTGCTGCTCCCCAACGCCGTCGTCGCGGTCCTGGGGCTGGCGGCCGGACCCGGCTTCTACGTCGGCAGCGGAACGCTGGTGTCGGTGCACGGGGTGACCCTCGGTGCGGTCCCGGCCCTGCCGCTGCTCGCCGCGCTCCCGGACACCCAGGCGGTGCCGCTGGTCGCGTTCGCCTCCCAGGTCGTCCCCGCCGTGGCCGGTCTGGTGGCCGGGCTCACGGCGGGCCGCTGGTTCGGCGACGCCGACGGCGGATCGGTCATCGCCGGGCTGGCCGGGCTGCTCACCGGATCGCTGCTGGGAGTGGCCGTCGGCGTGCTGGCCTGGGCGGGCGGCGGCAGCCTCGGCGACGGCGCGCTCGCCGTGGTGGGGGCGCCGCCCGTGGCGACGGGCATCGCCGTCGCCGCCCAGGCCGGCATCGCCGCGGCCCTGGCCGCCGCGGTGTCCCGCTGGCGCGCCCTGGGCTGAAAGAGGCCCCGTCGCCCCCCACCGCTCGCCGGCTCGCTGCGGGCCCCTGCGAGGGGGCCGTGGGACCGGGACCTCTACTGTCGAGCGCGTGCCCGCCGCCGACGAGCCTGCCGAGCGGGCCCGCGTCGTCGTCCTGCTGTCGGGCGCCGGTTCGCTGCTCGCGGCGCTGCTCGCGGCGACCGACGCACCCGGCTACCCGGCCGAGGTCGTCGCGGTGGGCGCCGATCGCGACGCCCCCGGGCTCGAGCACGCCCGCCGCCGCGGCCTTCCCACGTTCGTCTGCGCGCTCGGGGAGCTGACCGACCGGGCCGCGTGGGACCGGGCGCTGGCCGAGCGGATCGCCGCGTTCGAACCCGATCTGGTGGTGTCGGCCGGTTTCATGAAGATCGTCGGGCCGGCGGTGCTCGAGGCGTTCGAGGGGCGGCTGATCAACACCCACCCGGCGCTGCTGCCGCTGTTCCCCGGTGCCCACGCGGTGCGGGACGCCCTGGAGGCCGGCGCCGGCGTGACCGGATCGACCGTGCACCTGGTCGACGCGGGCGTCGACACCGGGCCGGTGCTGGCGCAGCGCGAGGTGCCGGTGCTGGCCGGCGACGACGAGGCCACCCTGCACGAACGGATCAAGGACGTGGAGCGCGAGCTCCTGGTGGAGACGGTGGCGGAGTTCGTCACCCGGGACCGATGAGGAAGAACCCCAGATGAGCGACCGCAGCCCCATCCGCCGCGCCCTGCTGGGCGTCTACGACAAGACCGGCGTCGAGGAGCTCGCCCGCGGTCTGGCCGCCGCCGGCGTCGAGCTGGTCAGCACCGGGGCCACGGCCCGCCGCATCGCCGAGGCCGGGGTGCCGGTCACGCCGGTGGAGCAGGTGACCGGTTTCCCCGAGTGCCTCGACGGCCGGGTGAAGACGCTGCACCCCGCCGTGCACGCCGGCATCCTGGCCGACCGGCGCAGGCCCGAGCACGTCGCCCAGCTCGAGGAGCTGGGGGTCGCCGCCTTCGACCTCGTCGTCGTGAACCTCTACCCGTTCACCGAGACGGTCGCCTCGGGTGCCTCGCCGGACGAGTGCGTCGAGCAGATCGACATCGGCGGCCCCGCGATGGTCCGCGCCGCGGCGAAGAACCACCCGTCGGTGGCCGTCGTCGTCGACCCAGCGCGCTACGACGACGTCCTGGCCGCCGTCTCCGCCGGTGGGTTCACGCTGACCGAGCGGCAGGAGCTCGCCGCCGCGGCGTTCCGGCACACCGCGAGCTACGACATCGCCGTCGCCTCGTGGATGGGCAACGTGCTCACCAGCGACGACGACAGCGGCTTCCCGGCCTGGGCGGGCGCCGGCTGGGAGCGGGCCGAGGTGCTGCGCTACGGCGAGAACCCGCACCAGCAGGCCGCCCTCTACCGCGGCCTGCAGCCCGGGCTGGCGCACGCCGAGCAGCTGCACGGCAAGGCGATGTCCTACAACAACTACGTCGACACCGACGCCGCCTGGCGGGCCGCGCACGACCACGACGAGCCGGCCGTCGCAATCATCAAGCACGCCAATCCGTGCGGGATCGCCGCCGGCGCCGACATCGCCGCCGCCCACCGCAAGGCGCACGCCTGCGACCCGCTGTCGGCCTTCGGTGGCGTCATCGCCGCCAACCGCGAGGTCGACCTGACGATGGCCGAGCAGGTGGCCGAGGTGTTCACCGAGGTCGTCGTCGCGCCGTCGTTCACCGAGGACGCGCTGCGGGTGCTGACGGCGAAGAAGAACGTCCGCCTGCTGCGGCTGCCGCACCTGCCGGGGACGGGCGCGGAGATGCGCCCGATCGGTGGTGGGCTGCTGCTGCAGACCGTCGACCGCATCGACGCCGCCGGCGACGACCCGACCACCTGGACCCTCGCCACCGGCGAGCCCCTGGACGCCGCCGGCCTGGACGACCTCGTCTTCGCCTGGCGGGCGGTGCGGGCCGTGAAGAGCAACGCGATCCTGCTGGCCCACGACCGCGCAACGGTCGGGGTCGGCATGGGGCAGGTCAACCGCGTGGACTCCGCGCGGCTGGCCGTCGCGCGGGCGGGGGAGCGGGCCGCCGGATCGGTCGCCGCCTCCGACGCGTTCTTCCCCTTCGCCGACGGGCTGCAGGTGCTGCTGGACGCGGGTGTCCGCGCCGTCGTCCAGCCCGGCGGGTCCGTCCGTGACGAGGAGGTCGTCGCCGCGGCAGCGGCCGCCGGCGCATCGCTGTACCTGACCGGCACCCGCCACTTCGCCCATTGATCAGCTCGCGGCCGCACGTGGGCCCTCCCGGGGCGGGCAGCGAGATCGAGGGCGAGGACTTCGCCCGGGTGGACTGGTGGGGCTCCGAGCTCGACGGCGTCACCTTCATCGGCTGCCGGTTCGACGACGCCGGGCTGGAGGAGCTGGTCACCCGGCGCTGCGTGTTCCAGGACTGCGTCCTGACCGGCGTCCGCATGGCCGGGGCGCGGCACTCCGGCACCGCGTTCCTGTCCTGCCGGTTCGACCGGGCGAAGCTCATCGACGTCACCTGGGACGGCTGCAAGCTCACCGGCTCGCAGTTCCCCGGCGCCCACATGCGCCCGATGACCGCGACCGAGTGCGACTGGAGCTACGCCGCGATGCGCGGCGTCGACCTGTCCGGGCTGGACCTCTCCCGCCAGCGGTTCCGGGAGGCCGACCTGACCGACGCCGACCTGCGCGAGTGCGACCTCACCGGTGCCTCCCTCGACCGGGCCCGGCTGCAGGGGACGAAGCTGCGCGGCGCCGACCTGCGCGGGGCGTCCACCGACGAGGTCAACTGGCGCGCGTTCGAGCTCACCGGCGTGCGTCTGGACCTGGCCCAGGCAGTGCAGTTCACCCGGTCGCACGGCGCGTTCGTCGGCGACTGAGCGGCCCGGTCAGCCCGTGGGCGGCTCGGTGCCGTAGCGGGGGCCGGCCACCAGCGCCTTCAGCGCGCCGAGCAGACCCAGGACGGCGACGGCGATCGCGCACCAGAAGCCGGGGCGGAACGAGCCGAGGTCCCAGCCGGCCGCCACCAGGGGCACGAGCACCGCCGCCGTCACGCCGGCGCTGACCAGCAGCGCCAGCAGACCGAGCAGCCGGTGCGTGCGCGCGGGCGCGAACATCAGCAGGCCGAGCACCAGCAGCATCGCGCCGCCGAGCACGATGACCAGCGGCTGCCACAGCCCGGTGCCCACCAGGTCGCCCAGCTCGCCGAAGGCGCGCCCCACCCACTCCAGCCCGTTGGCGTCGTCGTCGGCCAGCCAGCGCAGCAGGAGGCTCGCGCCCGCGGTGATCCCGGCGAGGACCAGGAGGACGCCGGCGAGGGCGTCGGGACGGCGGAACACCACCCGCTCCGTCGCCCAGGACGGCGCCGTCGCGTCGTCCGCCGCCGGGTGCGCACCGGCCGCGGAGGCACCCGCGACCGGGAACGCCCGCGTGGTGGGTTCCTGCTGGCGCTCGGTCATCGAGTCACACCTCCGGTGCGTCTGCCGCAGCGGGCGGAGATCCGCCCGGCCCCGAGCCTAGAACCGGAACACCGCTGTGCGCGCTCCTCCGGCAGACTGTCGGTGTGCCCGCGACGACTCTGGACGGCAAGGCGACCGCGGCGGCGATCCGCACCGAGCTCACCGAGCGGGTGGCTGCGCTCGCCGCGGCCGGCCACCGGCCCGGGCTGGGGACGCTGCTGGTCGGCGACGACCCCGGCAGCCGCTGGTACGTGAACGCCAAGCACTCCGACTGCGCCCAGGTCGGCATCGCCAGCATCCAGCGCGAGCTGCCCGCCGACGCGAGCGAGCAGGACGTGCTGGACGTCGTCGCCGAGCTCAACGCCGATCCGGCGTGCACCGGCTACATCGTCCAGCTGCCGCTGCCCCGGCACATCGACGAGGCCGCCGTCCTGGAGGCGATGGACCCGGCCAAGGACGCCGACGGCCTGCACCCGGTGAACCTCGGCCGGCTGGTGCTGGGCGTGCCGGGCCCGCTGCCGTGCACGCCCGTCGGGATCGTGGAGCTGCTGCGCCGCCACGACGTCCCGCTCGCCGGCGCCGAGGTCGTGGTGATCGGGCGCGGCATCACCGTGGGGCGGCCCCTCGGGCTGCTGCTGACCCGGCGGTCGGAGAACGCGACGGTGACCCTCTGCCACACCGGCACCCGCGACGTCGCCGAGCACGTGCGCCGGGCCGACGTCGTGGTGGCGGCCGCCGGGGTCCCGGGGCTGGTCACCGCGGACATGGTCAAGCCGGGCGCCGCGGTCCTCGACGTGGGCGTCAGCCGGGTCGACGGGAAGATCGCCGGCGACGTCGCCCCGGACGTCGTCGACGTCGCCGGCCACGTGGCGCCGAACCCCGGGGGAGTGGGACCGATGACCCGGGCGATGCTGCTGCGAAACGTGGTGCTCGCGGCCGAGCAGGCGGCCGCCGTCGAGGCGCAGCCGGTCTGACCGTGACCCGCCCGCCGCTCTACGTCCGCCGGCCCTTCCTGGCCGGCGTGATCCGCCAGCTCCCGCTGCTCGCTGTGCTGCTCGCGGTCGGGGCCGGGCTGCTGCTGGTCACCTTCGAGCACTGGCGGATCGGCCTGGTCGTCGTCGGCCTCTCGCTGGTCGGCGCCGCGCTGCTCCGGCTGCTCCTCCCGGCACGGCAGGTCGGGTTCCTGGCCGTGCGCGGCCGGGCCGTCGACGTCGTCCTGCTCGCCGGCGTCGGGCTCGCGCTCACCGGCGTCGCGCTGGCGGTGCCGGGCACGTGAGGACGCCCAGGGCAGCGGTCGGCGACGGTGGGGGCTAGGTTGGCGGCCATGGCAGCGCAGCCCAGAAGCGGCAAGGTGACCGTCGTCGGCGCCGGGTTCTACGGCTCCACCACCGCCCTCCGACTCGCGGAGTACGACGTCTTCGAGACCGTCGTCCTCACCGACATCGTCGAGGGCAAGCCCGAGGGCCTGGCCCTCGACATGAACCAGTCACGCCCCATCGAGGGCTTCGAGACCCGGGTGGTGGGTGTCGGCGGCGGCTCCTACGAGGGCACCGAGAAGTCCGACGTCGTCGTCGTCACCGCCGGGCTGCCCCGGAAGCCGGGCATGAGCCGCATGGACCTGATCGAGACCAACGCCGGGATCGTCCGCCAGGTCTCGGAGAACATCGCGAAGACCTCGCCCGACGCCGTCGTCGTCGTCGTCTCCAACCCGCTCGACGAGATGACCGCGCTGGCCCAGATCGCCACCGGCTTCCCGCACCAGCGGGTGATGGGTCAGGCCGGGATGCTCGACACCGCGCGCTTCTCCACCTTCGTGGCCGAGGAGGTCGGCGTGCCGGTCGCCTCCGTGCGCACGCTGACCCTCGGCTCGCACGGCGACACGATGGTCCCGGTGCCCTCGCGCTGCACCGTCGACGGCAGGCCGCTGTCCGACGTGCTCCCCGCCGACCGCATCGAGCACCTGGTCCAGCGCACCCGCAACGGGGGCGCAGAGGTGGTCGCCCTGCTCAAGACAGGGTCGGCCTACTACGCTCCGTCCGCCGCCGCCGCCCGCATGGCACGGGCGGTCATGGAGGACTCCGGCGCCGTGATGCCGGTGTGCACCTGGGTGGACGGTGAGTACGGCATCTCCGGGGTGTACCTGGGGGTGGAGGCCGAGATCGGCCGCGGGGGCGTGAAGCGCGTCGTCGAGAGCGACCTGTCGGAGGACGAACTGGCAGGCCTGCGCGAGGCGGCCGAAGCGGTGCGCGCCAAGCAGGCCGACGTAGCCGACCTCTGAAAAAGGACCCCTCTGCCCCCCACCGCTCGCACGCTCGCGGCGGGGCCCTGCAGCGGGGCCACGACAGCAACAAGGAGAACGCGTGAGCAAGATCAAGGTCGAGGGCACCGTCGTCGAGCTCGACGGCGACGAGATGACCCGGATCATCTGGCAGTTCATCAAGGACCAGCTGATCCTCCCGTACCTCGACGTCAACCTCGAGTACTACGACCTCGGCATCGAGAAGCGCGACGAGACCGACGACCAGATCACCGTCGACGCCGCCAACGCCATCAAGAAGCACGGCGTGGGCGTCAAGTGCGCCACCATCACCCCCGACGAGGCGCGCGTCGAGGAGTTCGGCCTGAAGAAGATGTGGCGGTCCCCGAACGGGACGATCCGCAACATCCTCGGCGGCGTCATCTTCCGCGAGCCGATCATCATGCAGAACGTGCCGCGGCTGGTGCCCGGCTGGACCAAGCCGATCGTCGTCGGCCGTCACGCGTTCGGTGACCAGTACCGGGCGACCGACTTCAAGTTCCCCGGTGAGGGGACGCTGACGATCACCTTCCAGCCCAAGGACGGCGGCGAGCCGATCCAGCACGAGGTCTTCCAGTCGCCCGGTGGCGGCGTCGCCATGGCGATGTACAACCTCGACGACTCGATCCGCGACTTCGCCCGGGCCTCGATGAACTACGGCCTGCAGCGCGGGTACCCGGTCTACCTGTCCACCAAGAACACGATCCTCAAGGCCTACGACGGCCGGTTCAAGGACCTGTTCCAGGAGGTCTTCGAGGCCGAGTTCAAGGACCAGTTCGACGCCGCCGGCATCACCTACGAGCACCGGCTGATCGACGACATGGTCGCCGCGTCCCTCAAGTGGGAGGGCGGTTACGTCTGGGCCTGCAAGAACTACGACGGCGACGTCCAGTCCGACACCGTCGCTCAGGGTTTCGGCTCGCTGGGCCTGATGACCTCGGTGCTCATGAGCCCCGACGGCCGCACGGTCGAGGCCGAGGCCGCCCACGGCACGGTCACCCGCCACTTCCGGCAGCACCAGCAGGGCAAGGAGACGTCGACCAACCCGATCGCGTCGATCTTCGCCTGGACCCGGGGCCTGGCCCACCGCGGCAAGCTTGACAACACCCCCGACGTGACCCGCTTCGCCGAGATTCTGGAGCGGGTCTGCATCGAGACCGTCGAGAGCGGTCAGATGACCAAGGACCTGGCGCTGCTGATCTCCAAGGACGCCCCGTGGCTGACCACCCAGGACTTCCTGGCGGCCATCGACAGCAACCTGCAGAAGGCCATGGCCTGAAAGAGGACCCCGTCCCTCTCACCCCTCGCACGCTCGGGGTGAGCCTCCGGACGGGGCCACGCGGCCTCCTCACCCCCGTGGTGAGGAGGCCGTCGTGCGTCCGGGGCCCGTCCGCCGGCGGCCGTCCCGGTGCGCTGTTGGACGCCTCGTGCGGTGAACGAGGGCTCCGCGTGGTCCCGTAGAGCCCTGGTTCAGCGCACATGGGGCCTGTGGACGGCGTGCGCGTGAACCCGGCCGCGCACGGCATCCTGCGGACGTGCCTGCGCCCCGTCGTCCCGAGCCCCTCGTCGGGCGGGTCTTCCGGGGCGCGGATGCGGTGGCCGCCGGCCTGCTGACGCGGGATTCGCTCCGTTCGTCGGCCTGGCGTCGTCTCTACCGGGACGTCTACGCCGACGCCGGCCTGCCGATGACCTTCGATCTCCGCGTCTCCGGGGCCTCGTTGCTCGTCCCGTCGGCCGGGGTCTTCAGCGGGCGCACGGCGGCGTACCTGCACGGTGCCCGGGAGCTGGTGGACGCCAGTGGACCGGTCGAGGTGACCGTGCCGCCGGACGTGCGGTTCGGTCCCGTGGCCGGCCTGCGCATCCGCCGGGTGCCCCTGCCCGAGTCGGACGTCGTGGTCGTGCGTGGTCGTCGGTGCACCACCGGCGTGCGCACGGCCCTGGACATCGCTCGGGTGGAGCCGCTCGTCGAGGGCGTGATCGCCCTCGACGTCCTCCTCGCTCGGGTGGTCGCCGGTCGCGGGGAACTGGCGGAAGCTGCACGGGCTATGGGGCAGGCCCGAGGTGCACGCCGTGCGCAGCGAGCGGTCGGCATGGCGGATCCGCGTTCGGAGAGCCAGCCGGAGACGCGGCTGAGGGTCCTCTTGGCCCTCGCCGGGCTGGTCGCCACTCCACAGCACACGATCCGGAACGCGGCGGGGGACTTCGTGGCCCGCGTCGACCTGGCCTTCGTCGAGCAGCGGGTGGCGATCGAGTACGACGGCGCCTGGCACGCCGAACCCGGTCAGTTCGCCGAGGACCGGCGTCGGCTCAACCGGTTGGTGGAGGCAGGCTGGACGGTCCTGCACGTCACGCCGCCGACCTGCGGGACCCGGAGGCGCTCATCGCCCGCGTCCGTGGCCTGCTCGACGACCTCGTGCGCGGAAGTAGGGCCCTGGAGGACGACGCAGGGCCCTACCTCGGCGCGCAAGGCCGCAAGGGTGCTCGTCGAGCGGCGGCCGGGTCTGTCAGCCGAAGATTTGGGTCCACCAGGGGCCGCCGGCGCCGTCGGCGACGCCGACCCCGAGCGACCGCAGGTCGCAGTCGAGGATGTTGGCGCGGTGCCCGGGGCTGTCCATCCACGAGGCCATGACGCCGGCCGCGTCCTGCTGCCCGCGGGCGATGTTCTCGGCCCGGGCGGTGACCCCCGCGGCGGCGGCCCGCTGGAACGGGTCCTGCCCGGCGAGGTTCACGTGGGCGAAGAAGCCCCGGTCGCGCATGTCCGCGCTGTGCGCACGGGCGACGGCGGCCAGGCCCGGGTCGGCCACGAGGGCGCCGCACCCGGCGTCGGCGCGCGCCGCGTTCACCAGCGACAGGACCTCGGCCTCGTCGCCGAGGGCCGCGGGGGTGACGACGGCAGCGGGAGCAGGGGCGGGCGCCGGGGCGGCGGGCGGGGTCTCGCGCGGCGTGGTGGCGGCCGCCGACGGGCTGGGGGACGTCGTGGGCGCGTCGGCCGGCGTGCGGGGCGCGGTCACCTCGGGAGCGGGCGCGGGCTCCTCGACGGGAGCCGGTTCCGGGGCCGCGGCCGACGGGGCCGGCCCCGTGCCGGGCGTCGTCGTCGACGGCAGCGGCTGCTCGGGGAAGACGGAGGTGGACGACTCCGCCGAGGACCGGCCGGCCGACGAGGCCGACGACGCGGGCGACGAGGACGACGAGGACGACGACGACGAACCGGCCGACGGGTCCAGCGAGAGCACCTCCGGCACGTTGACGGTCACCGGCACGGCGAGCAGGACCGCGGTGACCGCCACGGTCGCGACGGCACCCAGGGCGACGCGGCGGCCGGAGAGGCGGAGGAGCAGCCAGATCCGCCGGACGGCGGCGGAGAGGCGGACGGACAGCGGGGGACCGGCGGGCCGGTGGTGCATGTGGATCCTCAGAACGATCACGATCTGTTATCAATCCGAGACTAATCGTGCGCGAGCGGTTGCGGTAGTCCCGAATTCGAGTCCCTCGACGCGGCCGCCGGGGGACTCGCCCGCCCGACGTGTCGCACGGACCGGGCACCATGGACCCGTCCGTCCCGCCCCAACACCCCCCGAGGAGCACGCCGCCGGTGAGCGACGTATGGCTCAACATCGTCATGGTCATCGCGTTCGTGCTGGTCGGCGGCGTGTTCGCCGGAGCCGAGATCGCCCTGGTCTCCCTGCGCGAGTCGCAGGTCCGCGCGATGGGCGAGCAGGGCGGACGCCGCGGCCTGGCGGTGCAGAAGCTGCTCAAGGACCCCAACCAGTTCCTGGCCGCCGTCCAGGTCGGCGTCACGCTGGCCGGGTTCTTCTCCGCTGCGTTCGGTGCCAGCACGCTGTCGGCCCCGCTGGCCGACTGGATGCAGACCCGCGGGCTGAGCGAGGGCCTGTCCGGCACGCTGGCGCTGGTGCTGGTCACGATCGCGATCAGCTACGTGTCCCTGGTGGTCGGGGAGCTCACGCCCAAGCGCCTGGCGCTGCAGCGCGCCGAGGGCTTCGCCCTCCTCGTCGCCGCGCCGCTCAACGCCATCGCGAAGCTGTCCCGGCCCGTCATCTGGCTGCTCTCGAAGTCGACCAACGGCCTCGTCCGGCTGGTCGGCGCCGACCCGAAGGCCAGCGGTGAGGCCATCAGCCAGGAGGAGCTGCGCGACCTGGTGGCCGCGCACGAGTCGCTCAGCAGCGACGAGCGCCGGCTCATCGACGAGGTCTTCCGCGCCGGTGAGCGCGAGGTCCGCGAGGTCATGACCCCCCGCACGGAGGTCCAGTTCCTGGATGCCTCCATGACGGCCAGCCGCGCGGCGAAGCTGGTCGCGGAGTCCAACTGGTCGCGGTTCCCGGTCGCGGGCCGGGACCAGGACGACGTCCTGGGCTTCGTGCACGTCCGCGATCTCTTCCTGCCCAACCACCCGGCCGGCCGTGCCGCGACCGTCGGCGACCTGGCCCGCGAGGTGAAGCGGCTGCCGGGCACTGCAGGCGTGCTCACCGTGCTCAGCGAGATGCGCCGGGAGAACCAGCACCTGGCCATCGTCGTCGACGAGTACGGCGGCACCGACGGCATCGTCACCCTCGAGGACCTCATCGAGGAGGTCATCGGGGAGATCTACGACGAGTACGACGAGGAGGTCGAGCCCGATGCCAAGCAGTCACCCGACGCGCCGCGGGAGGTCGACGGCCTGCTGAACCTCGACGACTTCACCGAGGCCACCGGGCTCCAGCTGCCCGAGGGCCCCTACGAGACGGCGGCCGGGTTCGTGCTTGCCGAGCTCGGCCGGCTGCCCGAGGTGGGCGACGCGGTCGAGGTCGAGGGCCGCCGGCTGGAGGTCCTGGAGCTCGACGGACGACGGATCGCCCGCCTGCGGGTGAGCCCGCCGCCCGCTCCGGTGCCCGACGACGAGGACGGCGTCACGACCGCGAGCTGAGGCCCAGCCCCCCGGGCATGGGAAGCGATACATGCGGATTTCGGCCCAGGACGCATGTATCGCTTCCCATGCCCGGGGTGGTCAACGGGCGCGGGCGACCGCCCAGGCGTCGCGGACGATGCCGACCAGGTCGGTGTGCTTCGGGGTCCAGCCCAGTTCGTCCCGGATCCGGTCGCTGGAGGCGACCAGCTGCGCGGGGTCGCCGGCCCGTCGCTCGCCGACGGTCACCGGGATCGGGTGGCCGGTGACCTCGCGGGCCGCCTCGACGATCTCCTGCACGGAGAAGCCGGTGCCGTTGCCGAGGTTGTAGATCCGGTGCTCGCCGGCCGCCGGGGCGGGCAGGGCCAGCAGGTGCGCGTCGGAGAGGTCCTCGACGTGCACGTAGTCGCGGATGCAGGTGCCGTCGGGCGTGGGGTAGTCCTGGCCGAACACGGTCAGGGAGTCCCGGTGGCCGGAGGCGACCTGCAGCGCCAGGGGGATCAGGTGCGTCTCGGTGGCGTGCCGCTCACCCAGCCCGTACGCCGCGCCGGCCACGTTGAAGTACCGCAGGCTCACCGCGGCGAAGCCGTGCGCGACGGCGTAGCTGGTCAGCATGTGGTCGACCGCCAGCTTGGAGGCGCCGTAGGTGTTCGTCGGCCGGGTGGGCGCGTCCTCCCGGATCGGCACCTGGTCGGGCTCGCCGTAGGTCGCCGCCGTCGAGGAGAAGACGATGCGCCGGCAGTCGGCCGCCCGCATCGCCTCCAGCAGCGCGAAGGTGCCGCCGACGTTGGTGTCCCAGTAGTCCTCGGGCCGCTGCTGGGAGACGCCGACCAGCGACTTGGCCGCGAAGTGCAGCACCGCCTCGGGGCGGACCTCGGCCAGCACCGGGGCCGAGTCGTGCAGCGACACCTCGGCCAGCGTCGCGCCCTCGGGCACCGCGTCCGCGTGACCGGTCGAGAGGTCGTCGAGGACGGTGACCTCGTGACCGTCGGCCAGCAGCGCGGCCGTCACTACGCTGCCGATGTAGCCGGCTCCGCCGGCGACGAGTACGCGCATGGGGTCACCCTACGAGGGCGGCCCAGGAGGTGGAGGATCTCGTGGTCAGCGCCCGACCTGCGGTGCAGTCGCTCCCGGCCTACAAGCCGGGCCGCAATCCCGCCGACCTGGCGCGCGAGATCGGGGTCGAGCGGGCGGTGAAGCTGGCCAGCAACGAGGTGGCCTTCCCACCCCTGCCCGCCGTCGTCCAGGCCGTGACCGCCGCGGTCACCGAGACCAACCGCTACCCCGACAACGGCGCGGTGGTGCTCACCCGCGCGCTGGCCGACCGGTACGGCGTCGACCCGGCGCAGGTGGCCACCGGCTGCGGCGCCGTCGCCATCTGCCAGGAGCTGGCGCAGGCGTACAACGACCCGGGCACGAGCATCGCGTTCGCCTGGCGGTCCTTCGAGATGTACCCGCTGCTGGCACGGGTGGCCGGCGCCCGCGCCGTCCAGGTGCCGCTGGTCGCGGGCCGGGACGGGGGGTCGCCCGACACCCACGACCTCGGGGCGCTGGCCGCTCAGATCGACGACAGCACCCGGCTGGTGTTCGTCTGCAACCCCAACAACCCGACCGGGACGGCGGTGCGCCGGCAGGAGCTCGAGCGCTTCCTCGACGCCGTCCCCACCGACACCCTCGTGGTCCTGGACGAGGCCTACCGGGAGTTCGTGACCGACCGCGACGTCCCCGACGGCGTGGAGCTCATGCGCGGCCGGCCGAACGTCGCCGTCCTGCGCACGTTCTCCAAGGCGTGGGGGCTGGCCGGGCTGCGGGTGGGCTACCTGCTGGCCGAGGACCCGGCGGTCGCCGAGGCGGTGCGCAAGACGCACCTGCCGTTCAGCGTCGGCATGGTGGCGCAGGCGGCCGCCGTCGCCGCCCTGGCCAGCGAGGACGAGGTGCGCCGCCGGTGCGCGGCCGTCACGGCCGAGCGGGCGCGGCTGACCGGCGCGCTGCACGACCGCGGCCTGGAGGTGGCCGACAGCCAGGCCAACTTCGTCTGGCTCCCGCTGGGGGAACGGACGGCGGAGCTGGCCGCGGCGCTGGAGGCCCGCGCGGTCATCACCCGCCCCTTCGCCGGGGAGGGGATCCGGGTCACCGTCGGCACCCCGGAGGAGGACGACGTCTTCCTCGCCGCGCTGGACGACGCCCTCGCCGGCGCGGGTCGCTGACCTGCGCCTCGGTGGCCCGGACCCGGCGCCGGGCGGTTTCGGACGGGGTAGCCCGGACGAGCGGCGGGTGCGGCTGGTTTGATGGCGGACGTGGCCTTGCACTCACTGTCATCGCCCCGAGTGCTGTCCGGCATCCAGCCGACCGCCGGCTCCTTCCACCTCGGCAACTACCTGGGTGCGCTGCGGCAGTGGGTCGACCTCCAGGACTCCGCGGAAGCCTTCTACTGCGTCGTCGACCTGCACGCGATCACGGTGGCGCAGGACCCCGTGGAGCTGCGGCGCAACACCCTGACGTCGGCGGCCCAGCTGCTCGCCCTGGGCGTCGACCCGTCGCGCAGCGCGCTGTTCGTGCAGAGCCACGTGCCGGAGCACGCCCAGCTCGGCTGGGTGATGCAGTGCCTCACCGGCTTCGGCGAGGCCAGCCGGATGACCCAGTTCAAGGACAAGAGCCAGCGGCAGGGCTCAGCGAACACCACGGTCGGGCTGTTCACCTACCCGGTGCTCCAGGTGGCCGACATCCTGCTCTACCAGGCCGCGCGCGTCCCGGTCGGTGAGGACCAGCGCCAGCACCTGGAGCTGACCCGCGACCTCGCCGTCCGCTTCAACGGCCGGTTCGGCCAGACGTTCACCGTCCCCGAGGCGTTCATCCCGCCCGGCGCGGCGAAGATCCTGGACCTGCAGACCCCCGAGAAGCAGATGAGCAAGAGCCTCCCGGGGGCCGGCTGCGTCTTCCTGCTCGACGAGCCGAAGCTGACGGCCAAGAAGATCCGCTCCGCGGTCACCGACACCGGACGCGAGATCGTGGCCGACGCCGCGAACAAGCCGGGCATCACCAACCTGCTGACGATCCACAGCGCGCTGTCCGGCCGGACCGTGGCCCAGCTGGAGGAGGACTTCGCGGGCCGTGGCTACGGCGACCTGAAGAAGGAGCTCGCCGAGGTCGTCACGGAGTTCGTGACGCCGGTCCAGCAGCGCACCCAGGAGCTGCTCGACGACCAGGCGGAGCTGGAGCGGATCCTCGCCGGCGGGGCCGCGCGCGCCCGCGAGGTGGCGTCCCGGACGCTGGCCCAGGCGTACGACCGGGTGGGCTTCCTACCGCCGGCCGGGTCCCCGGCATGAACGACGACACCTTCGTCGGCCGGCTGGCGGGCCCGCCGGAGACGGCGGTGCTCGGCGTGATCGTGCCGGTCCCCGAGCCGTGGGCGGCGCTGCTGGTCGACTGGCGGACGAAGGTCGGTGACCCGCAGGCGACGCTCGTGCCGCCGCACGTGACCCTCCTCCCGCCGACGGAGGTCCCGGTCGGCGACCGCGCCGCGATCGGGGAGCACCTCGAGGCGGTCGCCGCGGCCCATCCGCCGTTCGACATGCACCTGTCGGGCACCGGCACCTTCCGGCCGGTCTCCGACGTGGTCTTCGTCGCCGTGGCGCGCGGGATCGGCAACTGCGAGCTGCTGGCCGACGACGTCCGCCGGGGACCGCTGGCCCGGTCGCTGTCCTTCCCGTACCACCCGCACGTCACCGTGGCCCACGACGTCGCCCCCGACATGCAGGAGCTCGTCTACCACGGGCTGCAGGACCTCTCCGCGGAGTTCCGCGTCGAGCACTTCACCGAGTTCGAGCAGACCACCGCCGGTGGCTGGGCGGTCGCGCGCGAGTACCGGCTCACCGGACCCGAGCACTAGAAGGACCCCCTCGCCCCCCACCGCTCGCAAGCTCGCGTCGGGACCCTGCGAGGGGGCCGTTCCAGCACGTCCCCTGCGCGCGTCGGGACCCTGCGAGGGGGCCGTTCCAGCACGTCCCCTGCGCGCGTCGGGACCCTGCGAGGGGGCCGTTCCAGCACGTCCCCTGCGCGCGTCGGGACCCTGCGAGGGGGCCGTTCCAGCACGTCCCCTGCGCGCGTCGGGACCCTGCGAGCGGGCCGGCCAGGCGGCAGACTCGGGCGGTGACGTCGAGCCGCTCCGGGGACGCGAAGCCGTCCCAGGCCTGGCCGGCCCGGCTGTGGGGCCGCGTCGAGGGAGCTGTGGACGCAGGCCGGGCGCGGTTCGGCTGGTTGGACCACCTGGCCCGTGCCGGTGGCCGGTACCAGCGCACCCAGGGCGACCTGATGGCTGCCGGCGTCACCTACTTCGCGTTCCTGGCGCTGTTCCCGGTCCTGCTGCTGGTGGCCTCGGTGATCGGGCTGGTCATCGCCGGCGACGAGCTGCTGCAGCGCGAGCTCTACACCGCCATCCGGGAGACCTTCCCCGGCGCGCTGGGCCGCCGGCTGGTCGAGCAGCTGTCGGGTGCCATCGACTCTGCCGGCGTCGTGGGGCTCATCGGGCTGGGCGGCTTCCTCTACGCCGGCCTGCGGACCATGGACAAGCTGCGGGTCGGCATGGAGCGGATCTGGAAGGGGCGGGTGGACGAGCCCGAGTTCCTCCGCGACAACGTGCAGGACGTCGTCGCGCTGGTGGCGCTCGGTGCCGTCGGCGTGGCCAGCCTCGGGCTCACCGGCGTGGTCACCCAGGCCTCCTCGCGGGTGCTGGACTTCCTGGACCTCGCGGACGAGCCGGGGTACGGCGTGCTCACGTGGCTGCTGGGCATCGGCCTGGCCATGATCGGCGACGTCGTCGTCTTCCTGTGGCTGCTGCGGGTGGTGCCGGGGGTCGACCACCCGCTGCGCCGGCTGCTGCCCGGTGCGCTGTTCGGCGCGGGGGGGTTCGAGGTGCTCAAGGTCGTCGGGGGCTACTACCTGTCGATGATCTCCGACAGCGTCACCGCGTCGGCGTTCGGCGGCGCGGTGGGCGTGCTCGTCTGGATCAACCTGGTGGCCCGGTTCTCCTTCTTCACCGCCGCCTGGACGGCCACCGGCCTCGAGGCGGAGGAGACGTCCGAGCCGTCGCCCCGGCCGGACGGCGACGAGCAGCCCGCAGGCGACCCAGCAGCAGCGTCGCGCTGACCGCCAGCCCGGCCAGCCCCAGACCGCCGACCACGGGGGCGGCGAGCCACCCGGAGGACGTCGCCGGGACCGTCGTGCCGGGTGGGGAGCGGTGAGGCGTCGGTCCGGCGAGCGGTGCGGTGGTCGGTGCGACCGGCGTCCGCAGCTCCCCGGGCCGGACGAGCCGGCCGACCCCCTCGCTGCCGGCCGGGACGGTGAAACCCCAGTCCAGCAGCAGGGCCGCCTGGTCGGCGGCCCTCAGCGGCACGTTCTCCGTGTCCAGGACGCTCACCACGAGGCGGCGGCCGTCGCGCTCGGCGCCGGCCACGTAGGTGTGGCGGGCGGCGTCGGTGAAGCCGGTCTTGCCGCCCAGGATGCCCGGGTAGTCCGCCAGCGGGTTCTGGTTCTGGATCTGGAAGCCGGGGGCCCGGCCGTCGACCGGTGGGACGTCGGCACGCGGGGTCTGCAGCACGGCCACCGCGGCCGGGTCCTCCAGCAGCGTCCGGAAGATCAGGGCCAGGTCGTAGGCGGAGGAAGTCTGGCCCGCCACGTCCAGACCGGACGGCGTCCCGACGACCGTGTCGTGGGCGCCGAGCTCGGCGGCCGTCGCGTTCATCAGCGCCACCGTGGACGGGACGCCACCGGCCGCCCGCGCCAAGGCGGTGGCCGCGTCGTTGCCCGACTGCAGCACCAGCGCCTCGAACAGCAGGCGGACCGGGTACTGCCCGCCGGCGACGAGCCCGACCCTGCTGCCTTCGGCGTTCTCGTCCTCTGCGGTGCCGGTCACCACGGCGGCCGGGTCGAGGCGGTGCGCGAGCGTCAGGAGGGTGAGCGCCTTGAGAGTGCTGGCCGGGTAGTAGCGGCCGTGCGGATCGCGGGCGGCCAGCACCTGTCCCGTCCCGGCGTCCGCGACCAGCCACGCCGACGCGGCGAGCCCCTCGGGGAGCGGCGGCGCGACCTCGGCGACGACGGTCCCACGCGTGCCGAGCCGCCCGCCGCCCACCGTGCTGCCGTCCGGCGCCGTGCCCTGGGGAGGCATCCCGGTGAGCGGCGCCGACGGGGTGGGGGCCTCCGGGTCGACCGTCGGTCGGGCAGGGGGGCCGCTCGACCCGGAGGCGGGTGCGGCGGCCGAGGAGGTGGGCGCGGCGGACGCGGGAACGGGGCCCAGGAGCACTGCCGACAGGGTGATGACGCCGCACAGCAGGCCGGCGCTGAGGCGTCGTGGCATGCGGGCACCGTATGCCGCCGTGACCTGGAGCACGTCGCTCCCGTCCGTCGTGCCCGAACGGATGAGCCTTCGCAACGATCGTGTCTCAGTCCGCACCGAAGGTTGTAGCCCCCTCGGGGAGCGCGATTAGCGTCCTTGCCGGTGGCCTGCCGCGCCGCGCGCAGCGGGTGGCGGGCACCGGTACCTGAACCCCCGGGACACCGCGACGCCACGAGGTGTGCGGGTCCCCCCAGAGAGGAGATCGTCTTGCGCCGAGCGCGGATGACGAAGGCCGCGGCGCTGCTGCTGGCCGGCAGCCTGGCCCTGGCGGCCTGTGCCAGCGACGACGAGAGCAGCTCCGGCGGCACCAGCGGCGGCGGCGAGGGCGACCTCAAGGTGGGTGTCGCCTACGACACCGGCGGTCGTGGTGACAAGTCCTTCAACGACTCGGCGATCGCCGGTGTCGAGGCGGCCGTCAAGGAGGCCGGCGGTGACGTCACGGAGGACATCCAGGAGCTCTCCCCGAACGCGGACGGCTCCGACCGCGCCGAGCTGCTGACCCAGCTCGCCGAGAACGGCTTCAACCCGGTCATCGCCGTCGGCTTCGCCTACGGCGACATCATCGGCGACATCGCCGCCGAGTACCCGGACACGCAGTTCGCCATCGTCGACACCTCGGTGTCGGAGATGGGCGTCGACAACCTCACCGGTCTGGTCTTCGCCGAGGAGGAGGGCAGCTTCCTCGCCGGTGTCGCCGCGGCGTCGAAGAGCGCCACCAACCACGTCGGTTTCGTGGGCGGCCAGGAGAGCCCGCTGATCGCGAAGTTCCAGGCGGGCTTCGAGGCCGGTGCCCAGGCCGTCAAGCCGGACATCACCATCGACGTCAAGTACCTCTCGCCGGCCGGTGACCCCTCCGGCTTCGGTGACCCCGAGGGCGGCAAGGTCGCCGCGCAGGGCATGTACCAGGCGGGCGCGGACATCGTCTTCCACGCCGCCGGCGGGTCGGGCGAGGGCGTCTTCGAGGCGGCCGTCGAGGCCGGTCAGCGCGCCATCGGCGTCGACTCCGACCAGTACCTGAGCGCCTCGGCCGAGCAGCAGGCCGTGATCATGACGTCGATGCTCAAGCGGGTCGACAACGCGGTCCAGGGCTACATCGAGGACTTCGCCGCGGGCGACCTCGAAGGTGGCAGCGACATCCTGAACAACCTGGAGACCGGCGGCATCGCCCTGTCGACCTCCGGCGGTTTCATCGATGACATCCAGGGGGTCATCGAGGACTACCGCCAGCAGATCATCGACGGCGACATCGAGGTCCCGACCACCCCGTGACCTCCGGCGCGGGTCGACCTCCGGGTGGGCCCGCGCCGAACCGGTTCGGTCCACGGCGGGCCCGGGCGCATGCGCCCGGGCCCGCCGTCGTGGTCCCGGGACTGACCGGCGGCGGGGGCGGACTGGGACTGCGCCAGGCGGTGCGGGATCATGCCCGTGCCGCCTCGGCGGCCGGTGGCCGCTCCGGGAACCGGTCAGGACGAGGACGCACGACCTGCGTCCCACCGTTGCAGACGAGTGGACGTGCGCCGCCGACCCGCGGCCGCACCGCGAGAGAGGGGCCCACCATGGCCGCAGCAGGAGCGACCGGTTCCCCGCCGGCGGACGGCGCCCCGTACGCCGTCGAGCTGCGTGGCATCACCAAGCGGTTCCCCGGCGTCGTCGCCAACCGCGACATCCAGCTGCGCGTGCGGCGCGGCGAGGTGCACGCCATCGTCGGCGAGAACGGCGCAGGCAAGTCCACGCTGATGAAGACCCTGTACGGGATGCACCGCCCCGACGAGGGCACGATCCTGCTCGACGGCCGCGAGACGACCCTGCGCAGCCCGGCCGACGCGATCGCGGCGGGCATCGGCATGGTCCACCAGCACTTCATGCTGGCCGACAACTTCACCGTCCTGGAGAACATCGTCCTGGGCAGCGAGCCGACCAAGGGCGGCCGGCTCGACCGGGCGGAGGCCGCGCGGCGCATCCGCGAGATCTCCGACCACTACTCGCTCGCCCTGGAGCCCGACGTGCTGGTCGAGGACCTCGGCGTCGGCGACCGGCAGCGCGTCGAGATCGCCAAGGTCCTCTACCGCGGCGCCACCACGCTGATCCTCGACGAGCCGACCGCCGTCCTGGTGCCGCAGGAGGTCGACGAGCTGTTCAGCAACCTCGGCGAGCTCAAGCGCGAGGGGCTCACCGTCATCTTCATCTCGCACAAGCTCGACGAGGTCCGCAAGGTCGCCGACTCCATCACCGTGATCCGCCGCGGCACCACCGTGGGCACCGCCGACCCGAGGACGACGACGGCCCGGCAGCTCGCCGAGCTGATGGTCGGCTCCGAGCTGCCCTCCCCGGAGACCCGGACGTCGACCGTCCGCGAGACCGCCGTCCTGCAGGTCACCGGCCTCACCGTCCCCTCCGTCGTCGGGCGCCCGGCCGTCGACGACGTGGCGCTCACGGTGCGCGAGGGCGAGGTCGTGGGCATCGCCGGCGTCGAGGGCAACGGCCAGGCCGAGCTCGTCGAGGCGATCATGGGGCTGCGCGCGCTGACGGCCGGCACCATCACCTTCGCCGGCCAGGACATCACCCGCTGGAGCACCCGGGCCCGCCGCGAGGCCGGGCTGGGTTTCATCCCGGAGGACCGGCACCGCCAGGGGATGCTGCTGGACGCCCCGCTGTGGGAGAACCGGATCCTGGGTCACCAGACCCGCCCGCCGGCGGTCAAGGGCTTCTTCATCGACCGCCGCTCGGCGCGGGCCGACACCGAGCGCATCATGCGCGAGTACGACGTCCGCGCCCCCGGGCCGGACACGCTGGCCGTCGCCCTCTCCGGCGGCAACCAGCAGAAGCTGATCATCGGGCGCGAGATGAGCGCCGCTCCGAAGCTGCTGATCGCCGCCCACCCCACCCGGGGTGTCGACGTCGGCGCGCAGTCGGCCATCTGGGAGCTGCTCAAGGACGCCCGCGCGGAGGGGATGGGGATCCTGCTGATCTCGGCGGACCTGGACGAGCTGATCGGACTGTCCGACACGCTGCACGTCATGCTCCGCGGCCGGCTGGTGGCGACGCTCGACCCGACGTCGCTGACGCCGGAGGAGCTCGGTGGCCACATGACCGGCGCCCACGACGGTTCCGTGGGTGCCGCGTGAACGCGCTCCGCCGCATCGGCGCGTCGCTGTTCGCGCCCGCGCTGGCCGTCGTGGTGGCGATCGTCCTCACCGCGATCGTCATCCTGGTCATCGGCCAGGACCCGGCCGTGGCGCTGCGCGTGCTCCTCGACTTCGGGGACACCCCGGCGCAGCAGACCCAGTCGATCGTGGTGATCCTCAACCGCGCCGTCCCGCTGTTCCTGGCGGGGCTGGCGGTCGCGGTGGCCTTCCGCATGGGTCTGTTCAACATCGGCGTCGAGGGCCAGTACCGCATGGCCACCGTGATCGCTGCCGGCGTCGGCGCGGCCGTGGTGCTGCCCGCACCGCTGCACGTCCTGCTGATCGTCGTGGTCGCCATGACCGTCGGCGCGCTGTGGGCCGGCATCGTCGCCGTCCTCAAGGTCACCCGCGGCGTCAGCGAGGTGATCAGCTCGATCATGCTGAACTTCATCGCGCTCGGCACCGCCTCCTTCCTCCTCACCGGGCCCCTCCGGGGCAGCGAGGAGGGGGCGGCGATCATCACCACGACCGACATCCCCGAGTCCGGCCGCTTCCCGGCGATCAACGGGCTGTTCGGCGTGCTGGGCCTCGAGCAACCGAGGGGTCAGCTCTTCGGCTTCCTGCTCGTGGCGGTCGTCGTCGGCGTCGTCGTCTCGGTGCTGCTCAAGCGGACGCGGTTCGGCTTCGACCTGCGGGCCACCGGGCTGTCGCCGTCGGCGGCCACGGCCAGCGGCATCGACGCCCGCGCGATGGTCATCAAGACGATGCTCATCTCCGGCGCGGTGGCGGGCCTGATCGGCCTGCCGGACCTGCTGGGCCGGACGTACCACTTCGGCACCGAGTTCACCGCCGGCCTGGGCTTCCTCGGCATCGCCGTCGCGCTGCTCGGCCGCAACTCCCCGGTCGGCATCGCGTTCGCGGCCCTGCTGTTCGCCTTCCTCGACCGGGCGGCGGTGCCGCTGCAGTTCGCCGACATCCCCGCCTCCGTGGTGACGATCATCCAGGGCACCATCGTGCTGTCGGTGGTCGTGGCCAACGAGGTCGCGCGCCAGATCACCCGCCGGCGGGCCGGCCGTGCCGGCGGCCAGGGCGGTGACGGCGGCCCCGACGCCGGGACGTCCGCCGGTCCCGCGGGACCGGCCGGCACCCGCATCACCGACGACCGGCAGGAGGCGGGCGCGTGAACTCACCCCACGAGGACGCTCCGCCGGCGCTCCACGTCTCCATGGGGGTCCCGAGATGAGCACCGCGACGTCCGCACCCACGGCTCCCGGTGGGAGCCGGGGCGCGCTCACCGAGCTGTTCCTCGGTGGTGGCCGCAGCCGCCGGATCGCCTGGCTGTTCATCGGGCTGATGCTGCTGCTGTCGGCCGTCCGGATCATCTCCGGCGAGCAGGCGCTGACCTCCTCGTCCACCTTCGCCGCGGCGCTGCTGCTGGCCGTGCCGATCGGTCTGGCCGCGCTCGGCGGGCTGTTCGCCGAGCGCGCGGGCGTGGTGAACATCGGCCTCGAGGGCATGATGGTCCTCGGCACCTGGGGCGCCGGCTTCGCCGGATACCAGTGGGGCTGGGTCGCCGCGATCATCGGCGGGGCCGTGTTCGGGGCCATCGGCGGGCTGCTGCACGCGGTGGCCACGGTGACCTTCGGGGTGGACCACGTCGTCTCCGGTGTCGCGATCAACATCCTCGCCGAGGGCGTCGTCCGGTTCCTCTCCGAGCTGCTGTACGCCGGCGGGGCCGAGGGCGGCGGTGTCACCCAGTCGCCCGCGCTGGCGAGCAGGCCACCGAGCTTCTCGCTCCCGGTGCTCTCCAGCGGGCCGGACCTGCTCGGGGACGTCGAACGCGCGCAGTGGTTCCTGGTGTCCGACATCGCCGGGCTGCTGCGCGGTCTGACCAGCGGGGTGGGCGTGCTGACCCTGCTGGCGGTGCTGCTCGTGCCGGCCAGCTACCTGCTCCTGTGGCGCACCGCCTTCGGGCTCCGGCTGCGCTCCTGCGGCGAGAACCCGGCCGCGGCGGACACCCTGGGCGTGCCGGTCTACCGGATGAAGTACGTCGCGGTGGTCATCTCCGGGGCCCTCGCCGGCCTCGGCGGGGTGGCGCTGGTCTTCGTCGCCAACATCTACCGCGAGGGCCAGACCGGCGGTCGTGGCTTCATCGGTCTGGCGGCGCTGATCTTCGGCAACTGGCGGCCCGGTGGCCTGGCCGCGGGCGCGGGGCTCTTCGGCTTCGCCGACGGCCTGCAGCTGCGCAGCCGGGGTGCCGTCGTCGCGCTGCTGCTGCTGATCGCGATCCTGTTGCTGGCCGTTGCCTTCTACCAGGTCGGCAAGCGCCGGCTCGTCCAGGCGGTGCTCGCCGTCGTCTTCGCCGCCGGCAGCCTGGTCGCCTTCCTGACCATCGAGGAGCTGCCCGAGGGCATCGTCTCCTTCACCCCGCACCTGATCACGTTGCTGGTGCTCTCGCTGGCCGCCCAACGGCTGCGGATGCCCAAGGCCGACGGGCTGGTCTACCGACGAGGAGAGCACTAGTGAGCGCGCCTGCGCCCGACTGGGAGGTCCTGCGGGCCGCCGCCCGCGAGGCCATGACCCACGCCTATGCGCCGTACTCCAGGTTCCCCGTGGGGGTGGCCGGACTCGTGGACGACGGGCGGGTGGTCACCGGCTGCAACGTGGAGAACGCGTCGTACGGGCTGGGGCTGTGCGCCGAGTGCGGGATGGTCAGCGACCTCGCCCGCACCGGTGGCGGGCGGCTCGTCGCCGTGGCCTGCGTCGGCGGGGACGGGCAGCCGCTCATGCCGTGCGGCCGGTGCCGGCAGCTGCTGTGGGAGCACGGCGGTGCGGACATGCTCATCGAGACGGTGTCCCTCGGCATCGTGCCGATGCGCGAGGTCCTGCCGGACGCCTTCGGCCCGGAGGACCTCGTCGCGGCGGCCGAGCGGGGGCAGGGCTGATGGACGCGATCGACGTCATCCGGGCCAAGCGCGACGGCGCGCAGCTCACCCCCGAGCAGATCCGCTGGGTGATCGGCGCCTACACCGACGGCCGCGTGCCCGACGAGCAGATGAGCGCGCTGCTCATGGCGGTGTTCTTCAACGGCATGGCCGGCGAGGAGCTCGCCGTCTGGACGCAGGCGATGATCGACTCCGGGGAGCGCAAGGACCTGTCCTCGCTCGGCCGGCCGACGGCGGACAAGCACTCCACCGGCGGGGTCGGGGACAAGATCACGCTGCCGCTGGCTCCGCTGGTCGCCGCCTGCGGTGTCGCGGTGCCGCAGCTCTCCGGGCGGGGCCTGGGCCACACCGGCGGCACGCTGGACAAGCTGGAGTCGATCCCGGGCTGGCGCGCCGACGTGCACGAAGGGGCGTACCTGGCGCAGCTGCGCGACGTCGGGGCGGTGATCTGCGCGGCCGGCAGCGACCTGGCCCCGGCCGACAAGCTGCTGTACGCCCTGCGCGACGTCACCGGCACGGTGGAGTCGATCCCGCTGATCGCCAGCTCGATCATGAGCAAGAAGATCGCCGAAGGCGCCGACGCGCTGGTGCTCGACGTCAAGACCGGCTCCGGTGCCTTCATGAAGAGCGCCGACGACGCCCGCACGCTGGCCCGCACCATGGTCGGCCTCGGCGAGGCGGCCGGGGTGCGCACCGTGGCCCTCGTGACGGCGATGGACCGGCCCCTGGGCCGCGCCGCCGGCAACGCGGTCGAGGTCGCCGAGTCGGTCGAGGTGCTCGCCGGCGGGGGACCGGCCGACGTCGTCGAGCTGACCCTGGCGCTGGCGCGGGAGATGCTGGCCGGTGCCGGGCGTTCCGACGTCGACCCCGCCGACGCGCTGCGCGACGGGCGGGCCATGGACGTGTGGCGGCGGATGATCGCCGCGCAGGGCGGCGACCCCGACGCGCCGCTGCCCCGGCCGGCCGAGACCCATGTGGTGACGGCGCCGGCCGGCGGCACCCTGACCCGGCTGGACGCCTACGCCCTCGGCGTGGCGGCCTGGCGGCTGGGCGCCGGCCGGGCCCGCAAGGAGGACCCGGTGTCGGCTGCGGCCGGCATCACCTGGACCGCCGGGGTGGGGGAGCGGGTCACCGCCGGCCAGCCGCTGCTGGCGCTGCGGACCGACGACGCCGCCCGCATCCCGCGGGCGCTGGAGGCGCTGGAGGGCGCGATCGGCGTCGACACCGACGACCGGCCCCTGCCGCTCGTCCTGGAACGCATCACGGCCTGACGAGCGGGGCCCGGAGGGTCCCGGAGGAGGGCCGGGTGCCCGCCCTGCGAGGCGGCGCGAGGAGTGGGGCCCGGAGGTCCCCGACGATCGCCGGGACGCCTCAGCGCCGCTGGCAGACGGCACGTGGCGGCGGTACCACGAGCATGGGGGAGACTGTTCCCTCGTGACCAGTCCCACCGCGGTCCGCGGCCGGCCGCAACCCGGAGACCCGCTCGACCCGGACGCCGCGATCTCCATCCGCGGGCTGGTCAAGCGCTACGGCGACTTCACCGCCGTCGACGGCCTGGACCTCGACATCCACCGGGGCGAGATCTTCGCGCTGCTCGGCCCCAACGGCGCCGGCAAGACGACGACGGTGGAGATCTGCGAGGGCTACCGCGGCCGCGACGGCGGTGAGGTGCGGGTGCTGGGCGCCGACCCGGCCGACGGCACCCGGCGCTGGAAGGCGCAGCTGGGCATCGTCCTGCAGTCCGGCGGCGGCGACAGCCAGCTGTCCGTGCGGGAGCTGGTGCGGGCGCAGGCGTCCTACTACCCGCGGCCGCGCGACCCCGACGAGGTGCTCGAGCTCGTCGGCCTCACCGAGAAGGCCGGTGTCCGCGCGAAGGCGCTCTCGGGTGGGCAGCGCCGCCGGCTCGACGTCGCGCTGGGCATCGTCGGCGGGCCGACCCTGCTCTTCCTCGACGAGCCGACGACGGGCTTCGACCCGGAGGCCCGGCGGCAGTTCTGGTCGCTGATCCGCTCGCTGCGCGACCTCGGTACCACGATGCTGCTCACCACCCACTACCTCGACGAGGCCGAGGCCCTGGCCGACCGGGTCGGCGTGATCGCCCGCGGCCGGCTGGCCGAAGTTGCCGTGCCGTCGGCCCTGGGCGGGCGCGAGACGGCGCCGGCGGTGGTCACCTGGACCGAGGGCGGCACGCGTCGCACCGAGGCGACGGCGACACCCACCGCCTTCGTGCGGGGCCTGGCCGAGCGGTTCCCC
Source organism: Blastococcus saxobsidens (assembly GCF_002938435.1). GTDB lineage: Bacteria > Actinomycetota > Actinomycetes > Mycobacteriales > Geodermatophilaceae > Blastococcus > Blastococcus saxobsidens. Next base: position 60,765 of record NZ_POQT01000007.1, on the reverse strand, counting down.
GGTGAGGTGCCCGACCTCGTGGTGGCCCGCCCCACGCTCGAGGACGTCTACCTGCGGATGATCGGCGAGGGCGAGCGCGCGGGCACCGCCGCGACCGCCGGGGGAGAGGTGACCCGATGACGACGACCCGGCCCGCCCGCGAGGCGGGGTCCGGCCACGAGCCGGCCCTGCCGTCCATCGCCTCGGTCTACCGCTCGCGCGCGGTGGTGGAGCTCAAGGAGTTCTTCCGCCAGCGGGAGTCGGTGGTGTTCACGCTGCTCCTGCCGGTCCTGCTGCTCACGGTCTTCGGCGCGGTGCTGGACTTCGACCTGGGCGAGGGCGTCAGCTTCACCCAGTACTTCATGGCCGGGATCATCGCCGCCGGCATCCTCGGCGCCAGCCTGCAGAACATGGCGATCAGCATCGCCACGGAACGCTCCGACGGCACCCTCAAGCACCTGGCCGGCACACCGATGCCGCGCAGCGCCTTCTTCGTGGGCAAGGTCGTCCAGGTGCTCGCGGTGACGGTGGCGATCATCGTCGTCCTGCTGCTGATCGGCGTCGTCTTCTACGGCATCGACCTGCCCTCGGGCTCGGACTGGCTGGTGTTCGCCTGGGTGTCGGCGCTCGGGGCCGCGGCGTGCACGCTGCTGGGCATCGCCCTGTCGAGCCTGGCGAAGAACGGCCGCTCGGCCTCGGCGACGGTGACCCCCTTCGCGCTGGTGCTCCAGTTCATCTCCGGCGTCTTCTTCCAGTTCAGCGAGATCCCGACCTGGATGCAGACGGTCGCCGCGGTCTTCCCGTTGAAGTGGATGGCCCAGGGGCTGCGGTCGGTGTTCCTGCCCGACGCGCTGGCCGCCGACGAGCCGGCCGGCACCTGGGAGCTGGGCCGGGTGGCGCTGGTGCTGGCGGTCTGGTGCGTCGTCGGCCTGCTGCTGTGCGTCAAGACGTTCCGCTGGCAGGACCGCGGGCAGTGACTCTGCGGAGGCCTCCGGGCCCCACCCGGCACGACAGGTAGCGTCGCGGGGTGCCTGCACCACTGAACGCCGAGAACGTCCGCCGGGCCCCGAAGGTCCTCCTGCACGACCACCTGGACGGCGGTCTGCGCCCGCAGACGGTGCTCGAGCTGGCCGACGCGGTCGGCTACCGGGGCCTCCCGGCCGACGAGGCGGGGGCGCTGGGTCGCTGGTTCCGCGAGGCCGCCGACTCCGGCTCGCTCGTGCAGTACCTGGAGACCTTCGCCCACACCGTGGCCGTGATGCAGACCCCGGACGCCGTCGCCCGGGTGGCCCGCGAATGCGCGCTGGACCTGGCCGCCGACGGGGTCGTGCACGCCGAGGTGCGCATGGCCCCGGAGCTGCTGGCCCCCGGCATGCCGCTGGAGGCCGCGGTCGAGGCGATGCTCGAGGGCTACGCGCAGGGCAGCCGGGAGGCCGCCGCGGCCGGCACGCCGATCAGCGTCGGCACGCTGCTGTGCGCCATGCGGCAGGACGACCGCTGGGAGGAGGTGGCGGACCTCGTCGTCCGCTACCGCGACGCCGGCGTCGTCGGCTTCGACCTGGCCGGCCCCGAGGACGGCTTCCCGCCGGACCGCATCCCGGCCGCGCTGGCGCTGCTGGACCGCGCCGGGGCGCACCGCACCGTGCACGCCGGTGAGGCGGCCGGCATCGGGTCCATCCGCGCGGCCCTCGACGGCGCCCGCGCCGAGCGCCTGGGCCACGGCGTGCGGATCGCCGACGAGGTGACCGCCGAGGGCACCCTCGGCCCGGTGGCGCGGCGGGTGCGCGACGGGCAGGTGACGCTCGAGGTGGCGCCGTCGTCCAACGTGCAGACCGGCGCCTACCCGTCGCTGGCGGCGCACCCGGTGGACCGGCTGCACCGGCTCGGCTTCGCCGTCACCCTCAACACCGACAACCGGCTGATGAGCGGGGTGTCGGTCACCAGCGAGGTCACCGACGTCGCGACGACGTTCGGGTGGGGCTGGGACGACGTCCGGACGGTCACCGAGCGGGCACTGGCGGGTGCGTTCCTGACCGACGAGGAGCGGCGCCGGCTGCTGGAGGACGTCGTGCGGCCGGGTTACGCGGCACTCCAGGGCTGATCCGGTGATCCTGGCGCTGGCCGCGCCGAGCCCGGAGACGTGGGAGCACGTCGGGAACCTGGGGGTGGCCTTCCTGCTCTCGGCGCTCATCGGTCTCGAGCGCGAGCTGCGGCACAAGGCGGCGGGGCTGCGGACGCTCACCGTCGTCGGGTTCGCCGCGGCGCTGTTCATGGTCATCAGCCAGGCGCAGTTCGGCGACTCCCGGGTGGCCGCGCAGGTGGTCTCCGGGCTCGGCTTCATCGGCGGCGGGCTGATCTTCGTCCGCCGCGACGCGGTCCGCGGCCTGACGACGGCGGCGATCGTCTGGCTGACCGCCGCAGTGGGGATGGCGGCCGGCGCGGGGCTGTGGCTGCTCGCGGTCGTGGCGACCCTCGCGCACTTCGCGGTCTCCTACGGCTTCACCCCGCTGGCCCGCCGGCTGTCCGACCGGGCCACCCGGGTGCACGCCCTGACGCTCACCTATCGCGACGGCGAGGGCGTGCTCCGGCGGGCGCTGGCGGAGTGCACGCAGCGCGGCTTCACGGTGCGCGACCTGGTCGCGACGACCGACGACGGGGGTGGAGCTGCCGTGCGGCAGGCGACCGTGCGGCTCTCCGTCGAGGGAAGCGGACCGGTGACCCAGCTGGCGACGTGGCTGGCCGACATCGACGGGGTGCTGGCGATCACCGCGGGCGGGCCCGCCGAGGACGCCGACTGACTCAGCGTGACGGTGCCCACCCCTGGGCGGGAATCGTTTCGCGATCTTCGCTGCTAGCCTGGGGGTACCGGCACAAGGCCGGTCATCCTCCCGGACGGTTTGTCCGGGCACGAGCGCATCCGTGCAGATCCCGCGTTCCACACCTGGGCGCAAGCGATCGCCACTAGGAACGCGGCGCACACCGCCGTGACCTCCTTTTCCACGGGACGCGCTCCGAGCAGTATCGGAGCCCCACCCCGCATGACGTTGGTCAACCCTGTCTCGTTCGAGTCGAACGAGGTCGAGAACACCACTGGGAACACTTCCACCGAGAACGTCGTCGAGGCCCCGACCGGCCCGACGTTCGGCCAGCTGGGCCTGCCCCAGCAGCTCGTGACCGCCCTCGAGCGGCGCGGCATCCACCGCCCGTTCGCCATCCAGACCTCGGCCCTCCCCGACGCCCTCGCGGGCCGGGACGTGCTCGGCAAGGCCGCCACGGGTTCGGGCAAGACGCTGGCCTTCGGCCTGCCCCTGCTCGCCCGCGTCGGTGCCGAGGTCAAGAACGGCCGCCGGGCCCCCCGCGGACTGGTCCTCGTGCCCACCCGCGAGCTGGCCCAGCAGGTCTACGACAACCTGGCCCCGCTCGGCCAGGCGACCGGCGTCGTGCTGGCCACCGTCTACGGCGGCGCGCCGATGTACCGCCAGATCCAGCAGCTGCGCCGCGGCGTCGACGTCGTCATCGCCACCCCCGGCCGGCTGCAGGACCTGATCAGCCAAGGGGAGTGCACCCTGGCCGAGGTGGTCGTCACCGTGCTGGACGAGGCCGACTTCATGGCCGACCTGGGCTTCCTCCCGGTCGTCAAGGAGCTGCTCGACCAGACCGACCGCAACGCCCAGCGGCTGCTGTTCTCGGCGACCCTGGACGGCGAGGTCGACTCCCTGGTCCGCCGCTACCTCAAGGACCCGGCCCGGCACGAGGTCAAGCGGGCCGGCGACGACGCCCCGCCGGCCGAGCACCTGGCCTTCACCCTCGCCTTCCGCGACAAGCTGCAGGTGGCCACCGAGCTGGCCTCCCGCCCGGGCCGGACGATCATCTTCGCCCGCACCCAGCTGGGTGTGGACCGGCTGGCCGAGAACCTGAAGGCCGCCGGGATCAGGGCCGAGGCCATCCACGGTGGGCTGCCCCAGTCCGCGCGCAAGCGTGCGCTGGAGGAGTTCACCGATGCCCGCTCGCCGGTGCTCGTGGCCACCGACGTCGCCGCCCGTGGCATCCACGTCGACGACGTCTCCCTGGTCCTGCACTACGACCCGCCGGCAGACGCGAAGACCTACCTGCACCGTTCGGGCCGCACGGCCCGCGCCGGCGCCGCCGGTGTGGTCGTCTCGCTGCTGCTCCCGGACCAGGTGGGACAGGCCAAGCGCCGGTTCCGCACGGCCAAGGTCGACCCGCCCCTGGACCGCACCCGTCCGGGCGACAAGCCGATCCTGGACCTGGTCGCCGCCGGCATCCCGGTGGAGCCCAAGGAGCGCACGCAGCGCGACATGCGCCGCGGTGGCGGTGGCCCCGGTGGCCGTCCGCGCCGCGACGGCGACCGCCCCGGCGGTCCGCGCCGCTCCTACGGCGACCGCAACCGCTCCGGCGGCGACCGGTCGGGCCGTCCCGGTGGCGGCGAGCGCCGGTTCTCCGGTGAGCGGTCGTCCCGGCCCCCGCGCACCCGCGACTGACCCGCACGAGCCGTCCTGGGTCACCTCGAGGGGTCCTGGCTCACCGTCGATGGTGAGCCAGGACCCTTCGTGATCAGGTCACCTGATCAATAAGGCGTTCGAGGTCAGTCGCGGAACACCAGGGCGCCGTTGACGGCGGCCACGACCTCGTCCCAGGCCGGGTGCAGCTGCGCGGCGTCGGCGGCGGTGAGCGTGGCGTCGGGCTCGCGGTCGGCGCGGGCCACCGCGCGGCCCAGGGGAGCGGTGGGGGCCAGCAGCTCCTCCACCCGGGTGAGGCCCGCGTACTCGGCGAGGTCGCGGACGCCCTCCACCGGCTGGGCCAGCGTGCCGTACGTGACCAGGCCGGTGGCTCCGTCGGCGACCTGGGCGAGGGCCTCGGAGAGCTCGGTCAGGTCGTAGCGGTCCTGGTCGGCGGGCAGCGGCATGGTGTCGGTGTCGGCGACCTCCGGCCAGGATGCGATCTCGCTGAGGTCGTGCGGCTCCGTGCCGGCGCAGAAGCGGGCGAGGTCGGTCGGGCTGTCGAAGACGAAGATCTCGCCGTCGCGGCCCAGGAACCGGGCGACGTCCTCGACGTAGCAGCGCAGCGTCACCCCGGAGCCCTCGGGCACGACCACCTCGACCGGCAGGATGCCGACGGCCTCCCAGAACTCCTGGGCGGCGGCGACGGCGGCCGGGGTCGCGGTGATGCGGCTGTTGCCGCGGATGGTCGAGACGCCGGCCGTGGTCGCCTCGGCGGGCGCCGCGGCCGTCGAGCCCGCTGCCGGCCGGCGCACGTCGCCCTCGGCGTCGGTGTCCTCGTCGTCGGCCGGCTCCTCGTCGGTCGCCTCGGACGCCGAGGGGTACTCCTCCAGCGTGGCGGTGCCCCCGCCGGTCCAGTCGAAGTGCTCGGACAGCTCCTCGACGACGTCCTCCCAGAGGTCGTCCAGGACGCTGCCGACGCCGATCCAGGCGTCCTCGCCGGACCGGCCGGCGAACGCCTCGACGCCCAGGCCCAGCGAGCCGATCTCCGGCTTGGCGACGAGCTCGGCGGTGGCCTCGAACTGCTCCTCGTCGTCGTCCTCGTCCGTGGTGTCCAGGCACTCGGCGAGCCGGCTGACGATGTCGACGGTGGCGGCGAGCTCCTCGACCGCCCAGCGGTCGGGGTCCTCCGCGGCGATGTCGTACACGCCGTCGAGGTCGAAGCGGTGGTCCTCGTCCGGCGTCAGGTCCGCGGCACCCAGCCCGGAGACGACCGGCCACACCGGGTGGTCGGCGAGGTCGTGGTCGGTGCTGCTGCGGCAGAACGCGGCGAGCTTCGCCGGTGTCGGGAAGAGGTGCACGGTGGCCGTGTCACCCTCGGTCGTACCGAGGAACGCCTGCCACTCCTCGCCGTCCTCCTCCCAGGGCGGAGCCCACAGGGTGTACCCCGTGCGGTCGTCGAGAGTGAGGGCGATCGGGACGATGCTCGGCCTGGCCACCCGCCCATCCTGCCCTGTCGTCGTGGCCGCGCATCCCCGGGTGGCGGAGGACCGGCCCGTCCCCGTGCGGGAACGGGCCGGTCTCGCGCCGTCAGAGGTTGATCATGTGGCCGGCGAGACCGTGGATGGCCTCCTGCAGGCCCTCGCTGAGCGTGGGGTGGGCGTGCACGTTGCGGGCCAGCTCGGTGGTCGTCAGGTCCCACTTCTGCGCCAGCGTGAGCTCCGGCAGCAGCTCGGTGACCTCCGGACCGACCAGGTGCCCGCCGAGGAGCTCGCCGTAGGTCTCGTCGGCGATCAGCTTGACGAAGCCGTTGGGCTCGGCGAGGCCGTGCGCCTTGCCGTTGGCGGTGAAGGGGAAGGAGGAGACCTTGACCTTCCAGCCCTTCTCCTCGGCCATTTCGCGGGCCTGCTTCTCGGTGTAGCCGAAGCTGGCGACCTGCGGCGAGCAGAAGGTGGCCCGCGGCATCATCACGTAGTCCAGCTCCATCGTCTCCGCGCCGGCGATCGTCTCGGCGGCGACCACGCCCTGCGCCTCGGCGACGTGGGCGAGCATCAGCTTGGCGGTGACGTCGCCGATGGCGTAGACGTGCGGCACGTTGGTGCGCATCCGGTCGTCGACGGCGATCGCGCGGACCCGGTCGGTCAGCTCCACGCCCAGCTTCTCCAGGCCGTAGCCCTCGACGCGGGGGGTGAACCCGATCGCCTGCATGACCTTGTCCGCGTGCAGCTCGCGGGTGCCCTTGGCGTCGGAGACGGTGACGGTGACGCCAGCGCCGGTGTCCTCGATCTTCTCCACCTTGGTGGAGGTGAGGAGGTCGACGCCGAGCTTGCGGTAGGCCTTGGCCAGCTCCTTGGACACGGCCTCGTCCTCCAGCGGCAGCACGCGGTCGGCGAACTCGACGATGGTCACCTGGACGCCGAAGTTGCGGAGCACGAAGGCGAACTCGACGCCGATCGCGCCCGCGCCGGCGATGATGATGCTCTTCGGCAGCTCGCGGGTGAGGATCTGCTCCTCGTAGGTGACCACGCGCTCGGAGAGCTCGGTGCCGGGCAGCAGCCGGGTGTGCGCGCCGGGCGCCAGGATCACGTTCTCGAAGGTGACGGTCTCCTCGCCACCGGCGTTCAGCGCCACCTGCAGCGTGTGCGGGTCGGTGAAGGTGCCCCACCCGTCGAACTCGGTGATCTTGTTCTTCTTCATCAGGTAGTGCACGCCCTTGACCCGGCCCTCGGCGACCGAGCGGCTGCGGTCGAAGGCGGCGCCGAAGTCGAAGGAGACGTCCCCGGAGATGCCGAACGTCTTCGCCTCGTCGCGCACCAGGTGGGCGAGCTCGGCGTTGCGCAGCAGCGCCTTGGACGGGATGCAGCCCACGTTGAGGCAGACCCCGCCCCAGTACGTGGACTCGACCACGGCAACGGACCTGCCGAGCTGGGCGGCGCGGATGGCGGCGACGTACCCACCGGGGCCGGCACCGAGGACGACGACGTCGAAATGAGGCACGGAGCGAGGGTAGTGCGCCGCCGGGACGGTCCGGGACCGATGGTCAGCGGATCCGGGCGAGCGGGTTCAGGCCCTGCCCCGCTCGGTTCCCCCCGGCTCTCGCGCGGGGCGCACGACGAGGACCGGGCACGGTGCGTAGTGCTGGACCCGCTGGGCGGTGCTGCCGACGAGCATGACGTCGCTGAGCCCGCGCCCTCCGGCGGCCACCACGACCAGCCCGGCGTCGAGCTCCTCCGCCGCCTCGATGATCTCCGCGGCCGGGGAGCCGCTGCGGACCTGCCTGTGCACCTCGGGGCCCCAGTCGTCGAAGACGGCCGCCACCGCGTCGACGGCTCTCTGGGCCGCCTCGCGGAAGCTGCCCGTCCACTCGCCGGCACGGCCCTGCGGCTGCGAGATCTCGTCGGCGAACGCGACCGAGGCGAGGGGGCGGATCACCGCCACCACCGAGATCCCGGAGATCTTCCGCGGGTCCGCGAAGGACGTCAGGTGGTGCGCGGCGGCCAGCGACTGCGGTGACCCATCGGTGGCGACGACGACGTGCATCTCAGGCCTCCGTCCGCGAGACGGCCTCGGGATCGCCGCGCTCGATCCCCGGCGGACGGTTCCGCGAGCCGACGGCGTACTCGATCAGGAACAGCACCACTCCGACAGCGATCAGGGCGGCGCACCACAGCAGCGACGCGGGGTCGTCGTAGACGGAGAACCCCAGGATGGCGAGGTTGCCGACCAGCCCGACGACCAGCAGCGGGGTGTTGGCGCGGAACGTGCGCTCGTCCTCGTCACGTCCGCGCAGCTTCAGGCAGGTGACGATCACGAGGGCGTAGATGGCCAGGAGGAGGACGACGGTGACCAGCGCCAGCCGGTTGACGAGGTCGAGGCCGCCGGCCTGGAGCAGGATGTTGCCGATGATCAGCAGGGCCGCGACCACCGCACCGCTGAAGAGGAGCCCGACCCACGGGCTGCGGCGGGTCGCGTGGACCTTGGCGAAGACGCCGGGGACGACGTCCTCCTTGGCCATGCCGTAGAGGATCCGGGGCTGGGTGACGACCGTGACCAGCGTCGTGTTGGTGATCGCGATCAGCGCGATGATCGAGAACAGCGTGGTCATGAAGTCGGTCGAGAAGGGCAGGATGCCCTGCTCCACGACCTCCAGCAGCGCCGCGTCGGACTCCGCGAGCTGGTCGACGGGCACGGTGAGGGCCGCGGCCATCGAGACCAGGACGTAGACCGTGCCGGCGACGATCATCCCGCCGACGAGGGACCGCGGGAAGGACTTGTGCGGGTCGATCGTCTCCTCCGCGACGTTGGCGGTGTTCTCGAACCCGGTCATCGCGAAGAACGAGAAGGCGATGCCCGCCAGCACCGCGAGCGCCGGGTTGCCGGCGACGCTGATGTCACCGAGCACGCCGAAGTCGGCGTTCCCCTGGGCGATGTACACGATCCCGATGACCATGACGATGAGCAGGCCCGCCACCTCGACGAAGGTCATCAGCATGTTCATGACCACCGACTCGGTGATGCCGATGAAGTTGACGACCAGGAGGAGCAGGAGGAAAACCAGCGAGACCAGCAGCGCCGGCGGCCCCTCCCAGAGGGTGGCGAAGTAGGAGGAGAATCCGGTCGCCAGCGATCCGGTCGCGGCGAAGCTGGCCGACAGGAACGACACGGTGACCAGGAACGTCAGAGCCTTGTTGCCGAAGGCCTTCTGGACGTAGAGCGAGGAACCGGCAGCCTGGGGGTACTTGGTGACCAGCTCCGCGTAGGCCGCGCCGGTGATCGCGGCGACCGTGACGCCGAGGGCGAAGGCGAGCCAGAAGGCCCCGCCGACGGCGGCCGCGACCAGGCCGATGAGGACGTAGATCCCCGAGCCCAGGACGTCACCGAGCGTGTAGAAGAACAGCTGCTTCCCGGTGATGGACCGGCGGAGACCTGCGTCCTCCCGGTCGACCGTGGTGGGACGGGACTCGGCCACGAGGTCCTCGCTTCGGCGCCGGCGGACTAGCTGGGGAACGATCCTGACGCCGCCGACGAGCCGACGCTCGCTGAACGCCGGGCCGGGCCTCTCAGACCCCCATCGGGTGCCACACCGTCTTGGTCTCGAGGAACGGCGTCATGCGGCTGAGGCCCGGTTCGGCGCTCCAGTCCGGCTCGGTCGCCGGCGGCCGGACGACGCGCTTGATGGTGCCGGCGGCCTCCCGCTCGAACTCCATCGCCCGGCCCGCGGGGGCGCCGGTGAGGTCGATGCCGTCGACGTCGGCGTGCTCGGCCAGCCACGGGCCGAGCTCCTCGGCGTCCCCGGTGAGCAAGTTGACGACGCCGCCGGGGACGTCGCTGGTGGCCAGCACCTCGGCGAGGGTCACGGCCGGGATCGGCCGCTGCCGGGAGGTGACGACGACGGCGGTGTTGCCGGTCGTGAGCACCGGCGCCAGCACGCTCACCAGGCCCAGCAGCGAGGACTGCTGCGGCGCCAGGACGGCGACCACACCGCTGGGCTCCGGCGTCGAGAAGTCGAAGTACGGGCCGGCGACCGGGTTGGCCCCGCCGAGGACGGCGGCCAGCTTGTCGGTCCAGCCGGCGTACCAGACCCAGCGGTCGATGGCGGCGTCCACGGCGGCCCGCGCCTTCGACGACGACAGGCCCTCCGCGGCGGCGACCTCCTCGCAGAACTGGAGGTGGCGGCCCTCCATCACCTCGGCCACGCGGTAGAGCACCTGGCCGCGGTTGTAGGCGGTGGCGCCCGACCACTTGGCGAAGGCGCCGCGGGCAGCGACGACGGCGTCCCGGGCGTCCTTGCGCGAGGCCCACGCCACGTTGGCCAGGAAGTGGCCCTTGCTGTCGGTGACCTCGTAGGTGCGGCCGCTCTCCGAGCGCGGGAAGGCGCCGTTCACGTAGAGCTTGTAGGTCTTGCGGACGGCGAGCCGGTCGTTCCCGATCACTGGTCGGCACCCTTCAGGTATGCGGCGAGCCCGTGGCGGCCGCCCTCGCGGCCGTAGCCGGACTGCTTGTAGCCGCCGAAGGGCGACGTCGGGTCGAACTTGTTGAAGGTGTTGGCCCACACGACCCCGGCGCGCAGCTCGTTCGCGATCTTCAGGATCCGCGAGCCCTTCTCGCTCCAGATGCCGGCGGACAGCCCGTAGGTGGTGTTGTTCGCCTTGGCCACCGCCTCGTCGGGGGTGCGGAAGGTGAGGACGCTCAGCACCGGACCGAAGACCTCGTCGCGGGCGATGCGGTGGGCGGGTGAGACGTCGGTGAACACCGTCGGCGGGAACCAGTAGCCCTTGGCCGGCAGGTCGCAGGCCGGCTGCCAGCGCTGCGCGCCCTCGGCCTCGCCGATGTCGGACAGCTCTCGGATGCGGGCCAGCTGCTCTGCGGAGTTGATCGCGCCGATGTCGGTGTTCTTGTCCAGCGGGTCACCGACGCGCAGGGTGCCGATCCGGCGCTGCAGCGAGGCGACGACCTCGTCGTGGATCGACTCCTGCACCAGCAGCCGGGAGCCCGCGCAGCAGACGTGCCCCTGGTTGAAGAAGATGCCCTGCACGATTCCCTCGACGGCCTGGTCGATCGGGGCGTCGTCGAACACGATGTTCGCGGCCTTGCCGCCGAGCTCGAGGGTGAGCAGCTTCTGAGTCCCGGCGACCGCGCGGGCGATGGACTTCCCGACCGCGGTGGAGCCGGTGAACGCGACCTTGTCGACGTCGCCGTGCTCGACGACGGCGCGGCCGGTGTCCCCGGCGCCGGTGACGATGTTCACCACGCCGGCCGGCAGGTCGGCCTGCTGGCAGATCTCGGCGAACAGCAGCGCCGACAGCGGGGTGGTCTCGGCCGGCTTGAGGACGACGGTGTTGCCGGCGGCCAGCGCCGGGGCGACCTTCCACGCCAGCATCAGCAGCGGGAAGTTCCACGGGATGACCTGGCCGGCCACGCCCAGCGGCCGCGGGCCGGTGCCCAGGCCGACGTGCTCGAGCTTGTCGGCCCAGCCGGCGTAGTAGAAGAAGTGCGCCGCGGCCAGCGGGACGTCGACGTCGCGCGACTCGCGGATCGGCTTGCCGTTGTCCAGGGACTCGAGGACGGCGAACTCGCGCGCCCGCTCCTGCAGCAGCCGGGCGATGCGGAACAGGTACTTGCCGCGGTCGGCCGGGCGCATGGGGCCCCAGACGCGGGTGAACGCGCGGCGGGCGGCGGCGACCGCCCGGTCGACGTCGGCCTCGCTGCCGGAGGCGACCTCGCTGAGGACCTCCTCGGTGGCCGGGTTGACCGTCTTGAAGGCCTCGCCGGTGCCGTCGACGAACTCGCCGTCGACGAACAGGCCGTAGGAGGGGGCGATGGAGACGATCGACCGCGACTCGGGGGCGGGGGCGTACTCGAAGGCTGAGCTGGTGCTGGTCATCGTCGGTCAGTCCACCGTGACGTAGTCGGGGCCGGAGTAGTGGCCGGTGCGCAGCTTCTGCCGCTGCAGGAGGAGGTCGTTGAGCAGGCTCGAGGCGCCGAAGCGGAACCAGTCGGGGCTCAGCCAGTCGGGGCCGGCCGTCTCGTTGATCATCACGAGGTGCTTGACGGCGTCCTTCGTCGTCCTGATGCCGCCGGCGGGCTTGACGCCGATCTGGCGGCCGGTGGCGATGCGGAAGTCGCGGACCGCCTCGAGCATCACCAGGCCGACCGGCAGCGTCGCGGCAGGGGTCACCTTGCCGGTGGAGGTCTTGACGAAGTCGCCGCCGGCGAGCATGGCGATCCAGCTGGCGCGGCGGACGTTGTCCAGCGTCTTCAGCTCGCCGGTCTCGAGGATGACCTTGAGGTGGGCGTCCCCGCAGGCCTCCTTGACGGCGACGATCTCCTCGTAGACGTCGAGGTAGCGACCGGTCAGGAAGGCGCCCCGGTCGATGACCATGTCGATCTCGTCGGCGCCGTTCCCCACGGCGTCCCGGACGTCGGCGATCTTCACCGCGCGGCTGGCGCGCCCGCTGGGGAACGCGGTGGCGACGGCGGCGACGTGGATGCCGGTGCCCGCGAGCGCCTCCCTGGCGACGCCGGCGAGGTCGCCGTAGACGCAGACGGCGGCGACGCGCGGGGTGGTCGGGTCGCTCGGGTCGGGCTGCTTGGCCTTCGCGGCCAGGCTGCGGACCTTGCCGGGGGTGTCGGCGCCCTCGAGCGTGGTCAGGTCGACCATCGAGATCGCGGTGTCGATCGCCCACGCCTTCGAGGTGGTCTTGATGGACCTGGTCCCCAGCTGCGCCGCCCGGGACTCCGCACCGACCTGGTCGACGCCGGGCAGCCCGTGCAGGAACGAGCGGAAGGCGGCGTCGGACCGGGTGACGTCGTCGTAGGGAGGCAGCGGCGCGTGCACCGCGGGGGTCGCCCCGGGCAGCGCGTCGGGGTCGAGCACGTGGGTCATGCCGGCCATTCTCCCCCGCGGACCGGTGAGCACGGACGGCACCAACCCGGGGTGAGGATCCGGGGGCAGCGGCCGCTCCTGCGGACGGGCGGCGGCGCGACCGTCCGCTAGCCTTCGGGGAACTTCTCCGTCCCACCGGAAGGCGCCAGTGTCGACCACGCTCGTCCCGGAGGCGGTGGACGACGGGACGCCCGCCGCCGCGCGCCGCCGCCCGCGAGCGGGAACCCGCTGGCTCGCCCCCTCCCTCGGGCTGCTGGGGGTCGTGCTGGCGGTCGCGCTGCCGTTCGCGCCGGTCGTCGTCGACCGCACCGAGGTCAGCTGGCCGCAGCAGGGGGCGCAGCCGACCTCCACGACGGCGTTCTTCGTGCCCTACCGTCCCGCCGAGCTGCATGCGGAGGTGCCCTGCGCAGCCGTGCAGGCGGCCGCCGCGCAGGCCGACCGGACGACGCTGCTGGCCACGACGGTGGTCCGCGACGGGGGGCAGGCTGCGGGGCTCGTGATCGACACCGCCGACGGCCGGCTGCGCGTGCTGGTGAACGGCCGCCTGGTCAGCGAGGCGCCGGTGCCCGCCACGGGCTGCGACGTCCGGGTGGACTCCGACGACGTCGCGACGACGCTCGCGGTCGGCTCGGCGCCGCCCACGGTGCTGCCGGGGGAGCCGGTGCCGGAGGTCTTCGCCTTCGCCACCGACCTGCCACCCGGTGACGCAGCGGGGACCTCGGTGACCGCCCGGACGCGCACGTGGTTCGAGAGCCGGCCGAGCGACGCGAAGCTGGCGATGATCGGCGGCTACGTCGTGCTGCTGGCGGTCTCGCTCGCGCTGCTGGCCCGCCAGGACGTCCGGCGGGTCCCGGCGCCGGCGCGCGAGCGGGGGGCCCGCTCGCCGGGCCGGGCGCTGCGCGCGGGCCTGGATGCCGTCGTCGTGCTGGTGCTCGCGGGCTGGGCGGTCATCGCGCCGCAGACCGACGACGACGGCTACGCCTCGATGACGATCCGCAACGGCCTCGAGAGCGGCGACATCGGCAACTACTACCACTGGTTCAACGCCTCCGAGGCGCCGTTCACGCTGGTGCAGCACCTCGTCCAGCCCCTGGCCGCGGTCACCACCGCGCCGCTGTGGTTGCGCCTGCCGAGCCTCGTGGCCGGGCTGGTGGCGTGGTTCGTGCTCAGCAGGGGGGTGCTCGGGGCCGCGCTGCCGGCGCACGCGCGGCGCCCCCTCGTGCGGGGCTTCGCGGCGCTGTGCTTCCTGGCCTGGTGGCTGCCGTTCAACATCGGGGTGCGGCCCGAGCCGTTCGTCGCGCTCGGGTCGGCGACGGTGCTGGCCCTCCTGCTGCGCGGGACCGCCCCCGGGGCCCGGCGCCCGCTCCTGCTGCTCGGTGGCGCGGCGCTGGCCGCGGGTCTCACCATGTCGGTGACCCCCTCGGCCGTCGTCGCGCTGGCTCCCGTGCTCGTGCTGTTCCCCCGCATCTGGGGGCTGCTGCGCGCCGGTGGCACCCCGTCGGCGCGGGCCTCGTGGGTGACGACGGTCGGTCGCACCGCGCTGGTGGCCGCCGCCGCCGCTAGCGGACTGGTGGTGATGTTCGCCGACCAGTCGTGGGACGGGGTCGCCAAGGCCACCGAGCTGCACACCCTGATCGGGCCGAACCTGCACTGGTACGAGGAGCTGACGCGCTACGGCTACCTGATGAGCATCGGCGCCCAGGGGACGGCCACCAAGCGGCTGCCCGTGCTGCTCACGCTCGTGCTGGTCGTCGTGGTCGCGCTGCTGCTGGCGCGACGGGTGCCGGCGCTGCACGGGCTCGGCCGGCCGCAGGCCGTGACCGGGGCGGCCGCCCTGGCCTTCGCGCTGCTCATCGTCACGCCGTCGAAGTGGTCGCACCACTTCGGCGCGGTGGCCGGGCTCGGTACGGCGTTCCTGGTCGTCGCGGGCGTGCTCCTGGTCCGGGTGGCGAGGGCCCGGTCGGGGGACAGCGCTCTCGTGCTCGTCAGCGCGCTCGGGACGGGGCTGGTCGCCCTGGTCGCGGGGCTGTCGTTCTCCGGGGCGAACAGCTGGTGGCTGTACTCCAACTACGGCCTCGCCTACCGCGACGTGGCGGTGCGGCCGCTCGGCATCCCCATCGACAACCCCGTGACCTGGCTCCTCGTCGCGGGCGCGGTGGCGGGCGTGGCGTGGCTCCTGGCGCGCCGCGGCGCGGGGGACCCGCGGGCAGCGGTCGTCGCCGGGCCGGCGCTGCTCGCCGGCGCGGCGATGCTGGCCTCGGTCACCGTCCTGCTGGCCACCTTCACGGCGGCGCCGCTGCGGCAGGCGGACGGCGGCGGCTATTCGCTGGCGGCGGAGAACGTCGCCACCCTGACCGGCGCGGCCGACTGCGGCATCGCCGATCACATCGAGGTCCTGCGCGACGCACCCGGGGGGCAGCTGCCGCCGGCGGCCGAGGTCTCGCCGGACGCCGGCTCGACCGGCTTCGCCCTCGGCGGCGGGTACCCCTCGCCACCGCCGCCGACCTCCGGCGGTGCGGCGCCCGCCGCCGCCTGGGGCAGCCTGCTCGGTGGCGAGCTCGGCACGGGCTCCCTGGTGAGCCCCTGGGCCACGCTGCCGGCGGTCAGCGGTCTCGGCGACGTGGCCGTGGACGCGGTGGGGCGGGTGAACGGCGCCAACCGGCTGGAGCTGGAGTTCGGCCGGTCCGGCACCGGGGGCGTCGTGACGCCGCTGGCTCGGGTCCTGCTGGGGGAGGACGGCGTGGCGACCCCCGAGTGGCGGACGTTCGCCGTCGGCTCCGACCGGATCCCCGCGGACGCCGACCGGGTCCGCGTGCTGGCCACGGACAGCGCCACCGACGCCGGTGGGTGGCTGGGGGTCACCGGCCCGCGGGCGCGCACGGCCCAGCCGATGACGGAGTTCCTGGCCGACCGGGGGCCGGTGCTGCCGGACTGGCCGCTGTCCTGGCAGGTGCCGTGCGTCCGCGACATCCCCGTGCTGTCCGACGGTCTCGCACAGGCGCCGGAGGTCCTGCTCCAGGCGCCACCGGCCTACGCCGACCTCGCCGGCATCGCCTACGAGCCGAGCCAGGGCGGCAGCTTCGCGGGCGCCTCGCTCGCCCGTCGGGAGGTCCTGGCCACCCGGCTGGTCGGCCCCGGGAGCGAGGAATGGGGGAGCCTCGCCGTGCTCGACTACCCTGTGACCAGGGACGCCTACGACCGCGCGACGCAGCGGACAACGCTCTGGGGTTGGGAGGGTGACCGGTGACTCGGTCGCGCACCCGTCCCGCGGGGCGCATCGACAGCCACCCGTCCAGCGCCCCCAGGTCGGAGCACCTGTTCCGGGGCCGACACCGGAGAGTGCCGAGTGACCACGACACCGCAGCGCCAGACGACCGTCACGGGGAACTTCGTCGTCCAGCCGGGTCTGGGAGCAGAGGCAGTGCACGACCCTGCCGGGCGCCGGCTCGTCTCCTACGTCCTGCCCGTCTACAACGAGGCCGACGGCATCGAGAAGTTCCACGAGCGGCTGTTCGCGGCCTCGCGCTCGCGGCCGGACCTGGACTTCGAGTTCATCTACGTCAACGACGGGTCGCGGGACGGCTCCCTGGAGGTCCTGGAGAGCATCGCCCGGTCCTGCCCTGAGGCGACGGTTCTCGACCTGTCCCGGAACTTCGGTCACCAGATGGCGATCACCGCCGGGCTCGACCACGCCCGCGGGGACGCGATCGTCGTCATGGACACCGACCTGCAGGACCCGCCGGAGGTCAGCCTGCAGCTGATCGTGGCGTGGGAGGCCGGCGCCCAGATCGCCTACGCGCAGCGCCGGACCCGCAAGGACACGGCGATGAAGCGCTTCACCGCGCACGCGTACTACCGCCTCCTGCACCGGTTCGCCGACATCGAGATCCCGGTGGACACCGGTGACTTCCGGCTGATGGACCGCGCCGCCGCCGACGTGCTGCGCGCCCACCGGGAGCGCAACCGGTTCGTCCGCGGGCTGGTCGCCTCCCTCGGGTTCCACCAGGTGGCCGTGCCCTTCGACCGCGACGACCGGACCACGGGGGAGACGAACTACCCACTGCCCAAGATGCTGCGGCTCGCGGCCGACGGCGTGACCAGCTTCTCGACGACGCCGCTGAAGTGGATCACCCGGCTCGGCATCATCACCACGGTGCTGTCCCTGCTCGGGATCGTCTACGCCCTCGCGCTGCGGCTCTTCCTGCCGGAGATCTCCGTCCCGGGCTGGACCCTGCTCATGATCATGGTCCTCTTCCTCGGCGGCGTGCAGATGTTGTCGCTCGGCGTGATCGGCGCCTACGTGGGGCGCATCTACACGGAGGTCCAGGCCCGCCCCCTCTACATCGTGCAGAAGGTGGTGGGCAGTGACGACAGCGGAGCGGGGACACCGGGACCGGCTGAGTGAGCTCTGGACGCGGTACCGCAGCTTCGTCCTCTACCAGCTCATCGGGGTCACCGGCGTCCTGCTGGACCTTGTGCTGTTCCTCGTCCTCTACAACGTGGTGGGGATGCACGAGCAGATCGCGACGGCGATCAGCACCTCGGCCGGGATCACGAACAACTTCCTGCTGAACAGCTACCTGAACTTCCGCAAGCGCGACGGGATGCTGCGCCGCTTCGCGCGGTTCTACTCGGTCGGCCTGCTGGGCATCGCCCTCGTGGCCGTCCTGCTGCTGGTCTTCCACACCTGGCTGGGCGTGGACGCCAACATCGTCAAGGTCGCCTCGATGCCGGTCGTCGCGGTGGTGCAGTTCTTCCTGAACAAGAGATGGAGCTTCGGATGAGGATCGGCATCATCGGTGCGGGCGCGACCGGCCTGACGGCGGCGTACGACCTGGTCGGGGACGGCCACGACGTCACCGTGCTCGAGGGCGCCGACGAGATCGGCGGCCTGGCCGGGTCGCTCACGGTGCAGGGCACCCCGCTGGAGCGCTTCTACCACCACATCTTCGAGAGCGACCGCGCGATGATCGAGATCATCGACGAGCTGGGGCTGTCGCCGAAGCTGACCTTCCACTCGACGACGACCGGGATCTTCCACGGCGGGGAGCTGCACGACTTCTCCACCCCGGTGGACATGCTGAAGTTCCCGCCGCTGCGGCTGGTCGACCGGATCCGCTTCGGCGCCTCGTCGGCGATGCTCAAGCTCATCCGCAACGGCGAGCGCCTGGGCGACCGGCGCGCGCTGGAGTGGGTGCGCCGGTGGGCCGGCCGACGGGCCGGCGACGTCATCTGGGAGCCGCTGCTCACCGGCAAGTTCGGGTCGCGCGCGCCGGAGATCTCCATGGCGTGGCTGTGGGCACGGGTGCACTTCCGCACCTTCAAGCTCGGGTACATGGACGGCGGCTTCCACCAGGTCTACGAGGCGCTGCTGCGGGCCGTGGAGAAGCGCGGCGGCACGATCGAGACCGGGAAGAAGCTCACCGCCGTCGCCCAGCCCGACCCGGCCGGCCCCGTCGAGGTGCGCACGCAGGACGGCGCCCGCTACGAGTACGACAAGGTGCTGGTCACCGTTCCGCAGCCGGCGTTCGCCCAGGCGGCCGGGGCCGGGCCCGGGGACGTCCTGCAGCGCGCCGAGTACCTCGGGGCCACGTGCTTCGTGCTCGAGTGCGATCGCAGCGTCATCCCCTACTACTGGCTGAACATCAACGACCCGTCGTTCCCCTTCCTCGCCGTCGTGGAGCACACGAACATGGTCCCGCCGGAGCAGTACGGCGGTCGGCACGTGATCTACGTCGGCAACTACGTGCCGCGCGACGACTGGCGCTACACCACCGACCCGGCCGAGCTGCTGGAGCGCTACGTCCCGTGGCTGCGGAGGATCAACCCGGACTTCGACCTCTCCTGGGTCACGGACTGGCACTTCTCCAAGGCCGGGTTCGCGCAGCCGGTCGTCACCCCCGACTACCGGGAGTCGATCCCGCCGCACGAGACCTCGATGCCCGGGGTCGTGCTCGCCACGATGTCGCAGGTCTACCCGCAGGACCGCGGCCAGAGCTATGCCGTGGCGATGGCCCGCCGGGTGGTCCAGCAGTACTTCCGCTGAACCGGTGCTGCGGTCCGGACGGCAGCAGCCGGCCCCGGACCGGGCAGCGGAGGCGGGTGTGGCGGGGACGATCCCGGGGGCCGATACCGTGTCCCGCGTGCAGCTGACCGTCGTCGACCACCCGTTGGCCCGTGCCCGCCTGTCCCGCATGCGGGACGAGCGCACGGACAACGCCATGTTCCGGGCCGCCCTCCGCGAGCTCACGCAGATGCTGGTCTACGAGGCCACCCGCGACCTGATCGTGGCGGAGGAGCAGATCACCACCCCGGTCACCACGACGACCGGCTACCGGCTCGCCGCCCCGCCGCTGATCGTCCCGGTGCTCCGGGCCGGCCTCGGCATGGCCGACACCGCGCACGGGATGCTGCCGGAGTCCCAGATGGGCTTCGTCGGCCTGGCCCGCAACGAGGAGACCTTCCAGCCGGAGGCCTACATGGCCTCGCTGCCGGAGTCGCTCGTCGACCGCGATGTCTTCGTCCTCGACCCGATGCTGGCCACCGGCGGGTCGCTGGTGCACTGCTGCGAGCTGCTCACGGCCCGCGGGACGACGTCGATCACGGTGCTCTGCGCGTTGGCCGCGCCCGACGGCATCCGCCGCCTGGAGGCGAGCGGCCTGCCGCTGCGGGTGTTCACCGCCAGCATCGACGAGGGCCTCGACGACAAGGCCTACATCGTCCCGGGGCTGGGCGACGCCGGCGACCGCCAGTTCGGCGCGGTCTGACCGTGCGCTTCGGGGTGCTGGGTACCGGGTTCTGGGCCGAGGAGATCCATGCGTCCGCGCTCGCGGCGCACCCCGACGCCGAGCTGGTCGGCGTGTGGGGGCGGGACCTCACCAAGGCGAAGGCGGTCGGCGCGACGTTCGACGTCCCCGGGTTCGCCGACGTCGACGAGCTCCTGGCGCAGGTCGACGCCGTCTCCATCGCGCTGCCGCCCGACGTCCAGGCGCCGCTGGCGGTCCGCGCCGCCGAGGCCGGCAAGCACCTCCTGCTGGAGAAGCCCATCGCGCTCGACGTCCCCGGCGCCGACCGGGTCGTCGACGCCGTGCGGGCCGCCGGGGTGGCCTCGGTCGTGTTCTTCACCTTCCGCTTCCGTCCGGCGACGGCGACCTGGCTCGAGCAGGCGGCCCGGACGACGCTGGCCGGTGGGCACGGGTCGTGGCTGTCGTCGCTGGCGGGCACACCGTTCGGCTCCTCGCCCTGGCGCCAGGAGCACGGGGCCCTCTGGGACATCGGCCCCCACGCGCTCTCGCTGCTCGTGCCGGCGCTGGGTCCCGTCGCGACCGTGCAGGCGGGCGCCGGGCTGGGCGACACCGTGCACCTGGTCCTCGGGCACGAGTCGGGCACCGCCTCGACCGTCACGCTCTCGCACACGGTGGCGCCGATGTCGGTGGGCAACGAGTTCTTCGTCCACGGGGACGCCGGCCGGCTGGTGCTGCTGCCGGAGGACCGGGTGGCGCCGGAGGCCTTCGCGGTCGCTGTCGACGAGCTCACGCAGGCCGCGGTCGCCGGTGGCATCCACCCCTGCGACGTCGGCTTCGGCCGGGACGTCGTCGCCGTGCTGGCCGCCGCTCAGCGGGCCCTGTCATCCGGCTGCCGGGAGACCGTCGGGGGATGACCGTGCCGACGGCACGGCGCACCACGCCGGGTCGTGGTCCCTGCCCGTCGGGCGGATCCCGCGGCGGGTGTGGTGGCTGCACCACGTGCGGGTGATCGCACTGCTGGGCGTGGTCACCACGTCCGTCGAGGCGACGTGGTCCGCCGGGAACTACCCGCGACCGGAGGGGGGGCGACGACTTCGACGTCCTCTGGCCGTTCGCGGACTCCGGCGGACCGGTCACCGCGATCGCCGCGCTGGTGCTGCTCGTGCCGGACGTCGCGGCGATGGTGACGCGGCTGCACGACCGCGACCACTCGGCCTGGTGGCTGCTGTGGAACGTGCTGCCGGGGATCGGCTGGCTGGTGCTGGTCGTGACGCTGGGCTTCCTGGGCAGCGATGCCCGCCCCCACCGGTACGGGCCGCCGCCGGACCACGCGGGCACCGGGCCCACCGCCCACCGGTGGAGCCGGCCGGCGGCCGCACCACCCGCAGGGGTGCGCTGGTCGTTCACCACCCCAGGTGCCCCAGCAGGTCCTCCTCGAACAGTGGCCGGACCGTGCGCATGTAGGTCCCGGTGACGTGCCCGTCGTCCATGTACACCCGGACGTTGCCGATCAATGCCGGGCATACGTCCTCGAGGCAGAAGTAGCGGCTGGTGTCGACCAGGCTGACGCCGTCGGGCAGCACACTCGGCGGCGGGTCCAGCAGCCCGTCGTCGTAGACGGAGGACCGTGGTGACCGGCAGCGGGGGGACGCGTCCCCCCACTCCGCCATGCAGTCGGGGACGTCCATGGTGTGCCGCGGGCTGTCCCGGAGCCCGACGATCCGGATGCCGGCATCGGTCAGCGGCTTCCACGCCGCCACGAAACCCGGCGGCAGCCACTCCGGCTCCTCGCCCGCGGCGGTGCGGGTACCGAGGGCGATCACCACGTCCGGCTCCAGCGAGACGATCCGGTCGGTCATCCGGGACCGCCACACGGCGCACTCCTCGTAGCCGGGCCATCCCTCCTGGATGAACTCGGACTCCGTCGAGAGGTTGCACCCGCCGCGGATCACCGAGATGACCTGCCAGCCGCGGTCCTCGGCGATGGCGTTCAGCGGCGGGAGCCAGTGCGCGACGTGGGAATCCCCGACCGCGACCACGCGCCGCTTCCGGTCGTCGTCGCCGTTCACGCACATGTCGATCTCCGTGGGGACCGGTGCGTCCTCGATCACCTCCTGCGTGCAGGAGGCGCCGGCGGGTGGCCAGGGCCAGTCGTCGCGGATCAGCGACAGCGGCGGCATCGGCTCCACGTCACCGGCCGGGCCCGTCTCCCAGAAGGGGCTGCCCAGCGCCGCCGCGCCCGGGTACGCCGGGTCGTCCACCACCGCCGCGACACGGTCGGCCTCCCGGTCCATCCAGGAGAGGACCCCCGCGCCGGCCAGGGCCGGGGGCGCGGCCATGGCGGCCACCACGGCCAGCGCCGCAGCGGGCCGCCAGGTCTGGATGCGGGCGCCGGCCGGCCGCTCGACCAGCCGGTGCGTCGCCTCCGCCAGCAGCAGCGACAGCACGATGATCGCCACGGCGCCCTTGACGGAGGGGAAGTCCCGGCCGGTGTGCGCGAGGTAGAGCACCAGGACCGGCCAGTGCCAGAGGTACAGGGCGTAGGACCGCGATCCCAGCCACCTGGCGAGCGGCGTGGAGAGCGCCCGGTGCACACCTGCCCGGCCTCCGTGGTCGGCCGCGACGATCACCGCCACGGCCGACAGGACCGGCCACGCCGCCTGCCAGCCCGGGAACTGGTGCGCGCCGTCGAGCAGCGCGCCGCAGGCGACGAGCATGGCGACGCCGGTCCACCCGAGGGCGGCCGCCAGCCACCGGGGCGGCCGCAGGCGGGCCAGCAGCACGGCGGCCAGGGCGCCGACGCCCAGCTCCCAGAGCCGCGGGACGGTGGAGAAGTACGCGCGCTGCTGGTCCTCCGCCGTCGCGACGACCGACCACGCGAAGGACGCCGCCGTCGCCGCCGCGGTCGCGCCGATCGTGACGGCACGCCCGTGCCGCCACCAGGGCGTGCGGCGCAGGAGCACCGCCGCGCCCGCGACGAGGAACGGTGCGGCCACGAGCACCTGCACCTGGATGGAGAGCGACCAGAACTGCTGCATCGGGCTGGCCAGCAGGTTGCTCGCGGCGTAGTCGACCGACTCCGCGACCAGACGGTGGTTCTCGGTGAAGGTCGCGGCGGAGAGGAGGTGCTCGGCGATCTCGCGCCACCGGGTGCTGGGCAGCACGAGGACCGCAGCCGCGACCGTCCCGGCCAGCACGAGCGCCGCGGAGGGGACCAGCCGCCCGAGGGTGCGGCTGATCGCGCGCAGCGGGCGCACCCTGCCGGACCGTGCCAGCCGGCCCGTGAGGCCGTGGACGAGGAAGAACCCGCTCAGCGCCAGGAAGACGTCGACGCCGCCGGAGACCCGGCCGCTGAGGACGTGGTAGCCGACGACGAGCGAGACCGCGAGCGCCCGCAGCCCGTCGATCTCCGTGCGGTACCGGCGGGCGGACGTGGCGTCGTGGGCAGGCGGGACGGCAGTGCTCGGTGCTGGCATCGGGTGGGTCAGATCCCCAGGGCGGACGTCATCTCGGCTCGGAGCTGGTCGAGCTCGTCGGCGCCCCGGCCGCGGGCGGCGATGATGCCGGCGTCGTCGTGCACGGGGACCACGGTCTCCAGGTAGGCCTTGAGCTTCGGCTCGGTGCCGCTGGGCCGCACGATGGCGCGCACGCCGTCGCCGAGCAACCGGACGGCGTCGACCGGCGGGTCCTCCAGCGCGAGGTCGGCGAACTCCACCGGCCGGCCGAGCAGCGCGGCCGGGGGAGCGGAGCGCAGCCGGGCCATCGCGTCGGAGATCAGCGTGAGGTCCTCGACCCGCACCGACAGCTGCCCGGTGACGAACAGGCCGTGCTCCCGCGCCAGCTCGTCGAGCCGGTCCAGCACCGTGCGGCCCTCGGCCTTGAGCTCGGCGGCCAGCAGCGCGACGGCGAGCGCGGCGGAGATCCCGTCCTTGTCGCGCACGACCGAGGGCGCCACGGAGTAGCCCAGCGCCTCCTCGTAGCCGAACACCAGCGGGGCCGCATCCGAGCCGGCTCGCATGATCCACTTGAAGCCGGTCGGGGTCTCCTCGGATGCGACGCCGTGCGCCTCGGCGATCGCGTGCATCAGCGAGCCGCTGACCAGCGAGGAGGCGTAGGTGCCGCGCACGCCGCGGCGCAGCAGCCAGTCGGCCAGCAGCGCACCCACCTCGTCGCCGGTGAGCTGGCGCCCGCCGCACACCACCGAGCAGCGGTCGGCGTCGGGGTCCTCGGCGATCGCGACGTCCGCCCCCACCCGCGCGGCCAGGGCCAGCAGCAGGTCGACCGCGCCGGCCTCCTCCGGGTTGGGGAAGGACACCGTCGGGAAGGCCGGGTCCGGGGCGTCCTGCTCGGCGACGCTGTGCGGTGCGGCGAGCCCGGCGGCGGCGAACACCGCGCGGGTGGTGCCCGCGCCGACGCCGTGCATGGCCGTGTAGGCCACGGTCAGCGCCGCGCGGTCGGCCGCCGGCACGCGCGCGGGGTCGACCGCCCGGACGACGGCGTCGACGTAGTCGGTCTCGATGTCGTCGCCGAGGGGAACCCAGCCGTCGGACCGCGGCACCTCGCGCGCCGGCCCGGTCGCGGCGATGGCGGCCTCGATCTCCCGGTCCGCCGGCGGCACCAGCTGTGCGCCGTCGGCCAGGTAGACCTTGTAGCCGTTGTCGTCGGGCGGGTTGTGGCTGGCGGTGACCATCACACCGGCCACCGCACCGAGGTGCCGGACGGCGAAGGCCAGCACGGGGGTGGGCAGCGGCCGGGGCATCACCTGGACGGCGAACCCGGCCGCGCCGAGCACCGCGGCGGAGATGCGGGCGAACTCGTCGGACCGGCGCCGGGCGTCGAAGCCGATCACCACACCGCCACCCGCGTGCCCGGCGGCGGCCAGCCAGGTGCCCAGGCCCGCCGCGGCGCGGGTCACGACGGCGGCGTTCATGCCGGCCGGGCCGGCGCGCAGCGGACCGCGCAGCCCCGCCGTCCCGAAGGTGAGCGGACCGGCGAACCGGCGCTCCAGCTCGGCGGTGTCACCGGCGTCGGCGAGCGCGAGGAGCTCCGCGCGGTCGCCCTCGTGCGGGTCGGCCGCGGCCCAGGCCCGGGCCGCCGCGAGCAGGTCCTGCGTCATGCGGAGAAGTTCTCCGCGTCGAAGGCGGCCGTCGTGTACTCCCCGCCCACCCGGGCGTGCACCGGGTGGTCCGGGTCCGGCTCGCCGTGCGCCTCGATCAGCGCCTCGGCGTAGGGCTCGGCGTCGTCGGCCGACCGGTACCCCAGCGCCTCGGCGGCCGAGAGGTCCCACCAGCGACGGGTGTTGTCCGAGACGCCCCACACGACCGAGAACCCGGGTGCCGGCGCGGTCAGCGCCGCGTCGACCAGCGAGACGGTGTCCGCGGGGGAGAGCCACGTGGCCAGCTGCCGGGTGGTCGTCGGCTCGGTGAAGGCGCTGCCGATGCGCAGGCAGACGACGTCGAGGCCGTAGCGGTCGACGTACAGCGAGCCGAGCGCCTCCATCGCCACCTTCGAGACGCCGTAGTAGGTGTCCGGCCGCGGTGGGGCGTCCTCCTCGCGGAGCAGCCCGTCGCCGGGCCGCGGCGTGTAGCCGGTCGCGTGGTTGCTGCTGGCCAGGACCACGCGCGGGACCGACGCCCGGCGGGCGGCCTCCAGCGCGCAGTAGGTGCCCTCGATGTTGGCGTGCGAGATCGCCGGCCAGGTCGACTCCCCGGAGATGCCGGCCAGGTGCACGATCGCCGAGGCGCCACGGGCCGCGTCCACCATCGCGTCGAGGTCGGTGACGTCGGCGACCAGGTGCTCCTCGCCCGGGCGGACGTCGCCCACCGGCACGACGTCCAGGCAGCGCAGCGCCCAGCCGCGCTCGGGCAGTCCGCCGCGCAGCACCGTCCCGATCCGGCCGGCCGCGCCGGTGACGAGGACGGGCCCGCTCACGGCAGCCGCCCGATGAGCTGCACCAGGAACTCACCCAGCCGGCCGGCCGCCGCCTTTCCCGCCTCGAGCACCTCCACGTGGTCCAGCTGCTCGCCGGTGATGCCGGCCGCGGCGTTGGTGACCATGGAGAGACCGAAGACCTCGAGCCCGGCCGCGCGGGCGGCGATCGCCTCGAGCGCAGTGGACATGCCCACCAGGTCGGCGCCCATCGTGCGGAGCATGCGGATCTCGGCCGGCGTCTCGAAGTGCGGGCCGGGCAGCTGCGCGTAGACGCCCTCGACCAGCGTGGGGTCCAGCTCGCGGGCCAGCGCGCGCAGCCGCGGGGAGTACAGGTCGGTGAGGTCGACGAAGTCGGCGCCGACCAGCGGGGAGCGCGCCGTGAGGTTGAGGTGGTCGGAGATCGCGACGGCCTGGCCCACCCGGTGGTCGGGGGCGAGCCCGCCGGCGGCGTTGGTGAGGACCACCGTCGTCACACCCGCGGCGGCCGCCGTGCGGATGCCGTGCACGACGGGCTCGACGCCGCGGCCCTCGTAGTAGTGCGTGCGACCCAGGAAGAGCAGCACCTTGCGCTCGCCGACGCGTACCGAGCGCACTTCGCCGCCGTGGCCGACGACGGTCGGCGCGGCGAAGCCGGGGAGGTCGCCGATCGCCACCGAGCCGGCGACGTCGCCGAAGGCGTCTGCCGCGGGGGCCCACCCGGAGCCCATGACGACGGCGACGTCGTGCGCCCCGCCGAGGCTGCCGGTCAGCGCGTCGGCGGCCTGCGCGGCCAGGGTGATCGGGTCGGGGCCCGGGTGCTCGCTCACGCGGGGACGCTAGCGCAGTGCCGGGAGAGGGGTGGAGCCCGCGGCGGGCGCCGGAGATCACGGGCCCGCGACCGGAGGCTGCCGGGTCCACCGCGGAGGGGACGATCCGGCAGCGGTTCCTGCACCGGGGCCGGCCCGGTGACGTGGTCCTCTGCGCCCGCCTCGTGACGTGATGGAGCGGCCACCCTTCAGGGTCCCGCCCCGAGCCTGCGAGAGGTGGGGGGAAGGGTGGTCCTTCTAGACTCCCGGAGGTGGAGATCCCCTTCCGTAGCTCGGAACGCGCCAGCCTCGGTGTGGAGTGGGAGCTGCAGCTCATCGACCGGGAGACGCGCGAGCTCTCGCCCGGTGCCGTCGAGATCCTCGAGGAGCTCCGGCCCGAGGGCGCCGAGGAGCACCCCAAGGCCAAGCACGAGCTGCTGCAGTCGACCGTGGAGATCATCACCGGCATCTGCGGCACCGTGAGCGAGGCCAAGGCCGACCTGGCCGGCACGCTGGCCGAGGTCGTCGCCGCCGCGGACGAGCGGGGCCTCGGGCTGCTGTGCGCCGGCACGCACCCGTTCACCGACTGGCAGAGCCAGCAGATCTCCCCGAAGGAGCGCTACGCCCAGCTCGTCGAGCGCATGCAGTGGCTGGCCCGCCGGATGCAGATCTTCGGGGTGCACGTGCACGTCGGCGTGCGCGCCCCGGAGAAGGTGATCCCGGTGGTCAACGCGCTGTGCCAGTACGTGCCGCACTTCCTGGCGCTGTCGTCGTCCTCGCCGTTCTGGGTGGGCTGCGACACCGGGCTGGCATCGGTTCGGACCAAGGTCTTCGAGGGGATGCCCACCGCGGGCCTCCCGTTCCGGCTCGCCGACTGGGGCGCGTTCGAGGCGTACATGGAGACCCTCATCGACGCCGGCGCCATCGAGAGCGTGCGCGAGGTGTGGTGGGACATCCGCCCGCACCCCGACTTCGGCACCGTCGAGCTGCGCATCTGCGACGGGCTGCCGACCCTCGACGAGATCGGTGCGGTCGCCGCGCTGGCGCAGTGCCTGGTCGAGCAGTTCGACACCCAGCTCGACCGGGGCTACACCCTGCCCAGCCCGGCCGAGTGGGTCGTGCGGGAGAACAAGTGGCGTGCGGTCCGCTACGGCCTGGACGCCGAGATCGTCGTCGACGAGACCGGTGCCGTCCGGCCGGTGCGCGAGGCGATCACCGAGCTGGTGGAGGAGCTGCGGCCCACGGCCCGGAAGCTGGAGTGCGAGGCCGAGCTGGACGACGTGCTCCGCATCCTGGCGGTGGGGGCCTCCTACCAGCGGCAGCGCGCCGTGGCGCTGGAGCACGACGGCGAGCTGGTGCCGGTCGTCGACAGCCTGCTGGCCGAGCTGCGGGACGGCCTCCCCGAGCACGGGCCGGCGGGCCGGCCCCCGGGTTCCGTGCCCGGACCGGCGGAGTGCGCGGGCGGGCACGCGGCATGACCCCGGTCGTGGAGAAGCTGGCGGCGGCCGTCGACGAGTGGACCGGCAGCCACCACGCCGACCTGGTGTCCATCCGACGCCACCTGCACGCCCACCCCGAGCTGGCCTTCGCCGAGTTCGAGACGACGTCCTTCATCGAGCAGCGGCTGCGCGCGGCCGGGCTCAGGCCGCGCCGGCTGCCCACCGGCACCGGGCTGGTGTGCGAGGTGGGCAGCGGGAACGGGCCGGTCGTGGTGCTCCGGGCCGACATCGACGCCCTGCCGCTCGCCGATCTCAAGGACGTGCCCTACGCCTCCACCCGGGAGGGGCTCTGCCACGCCTGCGGCCACGACGTGCACACCACGGTGGTGCTGGGGGTGGCGCTGGCGCTCACCGAGCTGGACGGGATGCCCGGCCGGGTGCGGTTCGTCTTCCAGCCGGCCGAGGAGACGGTGCCCGGCGGGGCGACCGAGGTGGTGGCGTCGGGCGTCCTCGACGGCGCCTCGCGCGCCTTCGCCCTGCACTGCGACCCGTCGGTGCCCGTCGGCAAGGTCGGTCTGCGCACCGGGGCGATCACCGCAGCCTGCGACCGCATGGACGTCACGCTCACCGGGCCGGGCGGGCACACCGCGCGGCCGCAGATGACCGTGGACCTGGTCGACGCCCTGGGCCGGCTCATCACCGACCTGCCGGGGCTGCTCTCCCGTCAGGTCGACCCGCGCTCCGGGATGAGCCTGGTCTGGGGGGCGGTGAACGCGGGGGTGGCCGCCAACGCCATCCCGCAGCGCGGCACCCTGCGGGGCACCGTCCGGGTGCTCGACCGCGACGCCTGGAAGGGCGCCGAGGAGCTGCTGCGCTCGCTGGTCGAGCGGGTGGCGGCCACGACCGGTGCGGAGGTCGGGGTCGACTACATCCGCGGCGTGCCGCCGGTGGTCAACGACCCGCGCGCGGTGGCCCTGCTGCGCTCGGCGGCCATCGGCTCGGTGGGCGGCGACAACGTCGTGCTCTCCGCGCAGAGCATGGGTGGCGAGGACTTCGGCTGGTTCGCCGACGTCATGCCGATCGCGCTGGCGCGCCTGGGCACCCACGGCGGCGGTGCCCCCCTCGACCTGCACCGGGGCACCTTCGACGTCGACGAGCGGGCCATCGGGATCGGTGTCCGGCTGCTGGCCCGGACGGCGCTGCTGGCGCTCGAGGCGGACGCCGAGCCGTCCGCCACCGGCTCGGCGGCACCCCCTCGCACGCGCCGCCCCGCGCCTGGGGACACTGCTGGCCGCCCATCTGTTGAGGAGACCCACCGACGATGAGTTCCACCGACCAGCAGGCGAGCGGCCCGGCACCGGCAGGGACTGACGCCGACGTCCCGGCCGAGCACGAGGTCCCCGAGGACCTCGCGCTCGCGGGCGAGTTCGAGGCGGTCACCCGCGACCAGTGGCGGGAGCTGGTCGCCGGTGTCCTGCGCAAGGCCGGCCGCGAGGACCTCCCCGACCCGGTCGAGGACGCGCTGCGCCGGCCGGTCGCGCCCGGTGTGACGGTCGCCCCGCTGTACACCGCAGACGACGCCGCGGAGCTGCCGGCCGGCGTCGGCGTCCCCGGCCTGCCGCCGTTCGTGCGCGGCTCCCGTCCCGGTGGCGGCCCGGCCGGCTCGGCCGAGGTCACCGCCGCCGGTGGCGCCGACGGCGGCGCGTCCGGCGGCTGGGACGTCCGCCAGCGGCACGCGCACCCCGACGTCACGACCACCAAGGAGGCCATCGCGGCCGACCTGGAGAACGGCGTCACCTCGCTGTGGCTGGTCGTCGGCGAGGGTGCGGTCCCCGTCGACTCCCTCGGCGACGTCCTCTCCGACGTCCTCCTCGACCTGGCGCCGGTCAGCGTCTCCGGCGGGCTGCCGGCCGCCGAGGCGTTCCTCGACCTGGTGGAGGGCCGCACCGACCTGGCCCCCGGCGGCTCCCTCGGCCTGGACCCGCTGGGCGTCGAGGCCGCCTCGGGGGAGGAGCAGGACCTCTCCGGCCTGGCCGACGTCGCCCGTCGCGCCGCCGCCCATGCCGGTCTGCGCACCGTGGTCGTCGACGGCACGGTCTTCGCCGACGCGGGAGCCTCGGTCGTGGAGGAGCTGGGCTCCTCGCTGGCCGCGGGCGTCGCCTACCTGCGGGCGCTCACCGGTGCGGGGCTCTCCGTCGACGAGGCCGCCGCCCAGCTGGAGTTCCGCTACTCGGCGTCCGCGGACCAGTTCACCACCATCGCCGCCCTCCGTGCCGCCCGCCGGCTCTGGGACCGGGTCGGCGAGGTCAGCGGCGCCTCGCCCGAGGCCCGCGCCCAGCGCCAGCACGCCGTCACCTCCTCGGTGATGACGACGAAGCGCGACCCGTGGGTCAACATGCTGCGCACCACCGTCGCCTGCTTCGCCGCCGGCGTGGGCGGCGCGGACGCCGTGACGGTGCAGCCCTTCGACGCCGCGCTGGGGCTGCCCGACTCCTTCTCCCGCCGGATCGCGCGCAACACGCAGAACCTGCTGGTGGAGGAGGGGCACCTCGGGCGGGTGCTGGACCCGGCCGGTGGCTCCTGGTACGTCGAGTCGCTGACCGACGACCTGGCCCGCGCCGCCTGGGACTGGTTCACCGAGATCGAGCGGGCCGGCGGGCTGTCGGCCGCACTCGCCTCCGGGCTCGTCCGGGACCGGATCGCGCAGGCGTGGGACGCCCGAGCGAAGCGGCTGGCCACCCGCGCGGACGCCATCACCGGCGTCAGCGAGTTCCCGAACCTCGGTGAGAAGCTGCCCGACCGGCAGCCGGCCGTGTCTCCTGGGAAGCGGCGGTCGGCCGCAGGTGACCCGCAGCCCACCGGCGGGCTGCCCCGGGTGCGGGCCGCGCAGGAGTACGAGGCGCTGCGCGACGCGGCCGACGCCGCGACCAGCCGGCCGAGCGTCTACCTGGCCACCGTCGGTCCGATCGCCCGGCACACGGCCCGCGTCACCTTCGCCGGCAACCTGTTCCAGGCCGGCGGGCTGGCGACGCCCTCGGGTGACGAGGCGAGCGGGCTGGCCGAGGCGGGCACGACGGTCGCCTGCATCTGCGGCACCGACAAGGACTACGCGGAGAGGGCCGCCGGTCTGGCGACGGAGCTGCGGGAGGCCGGTGCCACGCAGGTGTGGCTGGCCGGCAAGCCCGACCTCGCGATCGACGGGGTCGACGGGTACGTCTTCGCCGGGTGCGACGCGCTCGCGGCGCTCCGGAGGGTCCACGAGCAGCTGGAGGTCCAGGCATGAGTGCGATCCCCGACTTCGGCGACGTCGAGCTGGGCACCCCGTCGGCGGGCACGTCCGCGGACGACTGGGCCAAGGCGTTCAAGGAGACCACCGGGCGCGGCGTGGAGGAGGTGGCCTGGGAGACCCCCGAGGGCATCACCGTCCCGCCGCTCTACACACCGGCCGACCTCGAGGGCCTGGACTTCCTCCAGACCCTGCCCGGGCTGCCGCCGTTCCTGCGCGGCCCCTACCCGACGATGTACACGACCCAGCCGTGGACGGTCCGCCAGTACGCGGGCTTCTCCACCGCCGCGGAGTCCAACGCGTTCTACCGGCGCAACCTCGCCGCCGGGCAGAAGGGCCTGTCGATCGCCTTCGACCTGCCCACCCACCGCGGCTACGACTCCGACCACCCGCGCGTGGTCGGCGACGTCGGTATGGCCGGCGTGGCCATCGACTCGATCCTGGACATGCGGCAGCTGTTCGACGGCATCCCGCTGGACAAGATGAGCGTGTCGATGACCATGAACGGCGCCGTGCTGCCGGTGCTGGCGCTCTACATCGTGGCGGCCGAGGAGCAGGGGGTGGAGCCCGGTCAGCTGACCGGCACCATCCAGAACGACATCCTCAAAGAGTTCATGGTGCGCAACACCTACATCTACCCGCCCCAGCCCTCGATGCAGATCATCAGCGACATCTTCAGCTTCACGTCGCAGCGGATGCCGAAGTTCAACTCCATCTCGATCTCCGGCTACCACATTCAGGAGGCCGGGGCGACGGCCGATCTGGAGCTGGCCTACACGCTGGCCGACGGCGTCGAGTACCTCAAGGCCGGCCAGGCGGCGGGGATGGACGTCGACGCGTTCGCGCCCCGTCTGAGCTTCTTCTGGGCCATCGGCATGAACTTCTTCATGGAGGTCGCGAAGCTCCGCGCCGGGCGGCTGCTGTGGGCGAAGCTGGTGAAGGAGGCCGGTGCGCAGAACCCGAAGTCGCTGTCGCTGCGCACCCACTCGCAGACCTCGGGCTGGTCGCTGACCGCGCAGGACGTCTACAACAACGTCGTCCGCACCTGCCTGGAGGCCATGGCCGCGACCCAGGGGCACACCCAGTCGCTGCACACCAACGCCCTGGACGAGGCGCTGGCGCTGCCGACGGACTTCTCCGCCCGGATCGCCCGCAACACCCAGCTGCTGCTGCAGCAGGAGTCGGGCACCACCCGTGTCGTCGACCCGTGGGGCGGCTCGGCGTACGTGGAGCGGCTGACCTACGACCTGGCCCGCCGTGCCTGGGCGCACATCCAGGAGGTGGCCGAGCACGGCGGGATGGCGCAGGCCATCGACGACGGCATCCCGAAGCTGCGCATCGAGGAGGCCGCTGCCCGCACCCAGGCGCGCATCGACTCCGGGCGCCAGCCGGTGATCGGGGTGAACAAGTACCGGGTCGACGCCGACGAGGCGATCGAGGTGCTGCGCGTCGACAACGCCGACGTGCTCGCCCAGCAGAAGGCCAAGCTCGGGCAGCTGCGCGCCGATCGGGACGACCGCGCCGTGTCCGACGCGCTGGGCCGGCTCACCGACGCGGCCCGCGCCGCGGCCGGGGGCACGCGCGGCAACGACCTCGACGCCAACCTGCTGAAGCTCGCGGTCGACGCCGCACGGGCCAAGGCCACGGTGGGCGAGATCTCCGACGCCCTGGAGGCCGTCTACGGCAGGCACGCCGGCCAGGTCCGCACCATCTCCGGCGTCTACCGCGACGAGGCGCTCGCCGGGGGCCGGGCGGGGGAGGACAGCCCGATGGAGCAGACCCGCCGGCTGGCCGAGGAGTTCGCCGAGGCCGAGGGGCGCCGTCCCCGCATCCTGGTGGCCAAGATGGGCCAGGACGGGCACGACCGCGGGCAGAAGGTCATCGCCACCGCCTTCGCCGACCTGGGCTTCGACGTCGACGTCGGCCCGCTGTTCCAGACCCCGGACGAGGTCGCCCGCCAGGCGGTGGAGGCCGACGTGCACGTCGTCGGCGTCTCCTCGCTGGCCGCCGGTCACCTCACCCTGGTGCCGGCGCTGCGCGACGCGCTGGCCGAGCTCGGCGCCGACGACGTGCTGATCGTCGTCGGCGGCGTCATCCCGCCCGACGACGTGCCCACGCTCAAGGAGATGGGCGCCGCCGCGGTCTTCCCGCCCGGCACCGTCATCGCCGAGGCGGCGCAGGAGCTGCTGCGCGCGCTGTCCGAGCGCCTCGGCCACTGATGGGTCGCGAGGTCGACGTCCCGGCGCTGGTCGAGGGGGTGCTCGCCGGGGACCGCCGGGTGATGGCCCGCGCCATCACGCTGGTGGAGTCGCGGCGGGCCGACCACCGGGAGAGGGCGCAGGAGCTGCTCGTCGAGCTCCTGCCGCACGCCGGGGGAGCGCGCCGCATCGGGATCAGCGGCGTCCCCGGGGTGGGCAAGTCGACCTTCATCGACCAGCTGGGCGTGGACCTGACGGCGGCCGGATCGAAGGTGGCGGTGCTCGCCGTCGACCCGTCGTCGGCGCGGTCGGGCGGGTCGATCCTCGGCGACAAGACCCGGATGGCGCGGCTCGCCGTCGATCCGGACGCCTTCATCCGGCCGTCGCCCACCTCCGGCACGCTGGGTGGTGTCGCGCAGGCGACGCGCGAGTCGATGGTCGTGGTGGAGGCGGCCGGCTACGACGTCGTCCTGGTGGAGACCGTCGGCGTCGGGCAGTCGGAGATCACCGTCGCCGAGATGGTCGACTCGTTCCTGTTCCTGACCATCGCGCGCACCGGCGACCAGTTGCAGGGCATCAAGCGCGGCATCCTCGAGATCGCCGACGTCATCGCCGTCAACAAGGCCGACGGTCCGGCAGCCGCCGACGCCCGCAAGGCCGCGCGGGAGCTGTCCTCGGCCATCCGGATGCTGCGGGGGCGCGGGGAGCCGTGGGACGTGCCGGTGCTCACCTGCGCCGGGCTCTCCGGCGAGGGGCTGGACGAGGTGTGGGCCAAGCTCGTCGAGCACCAGGAGCGGGCCAAGGCGTCGGGCGCGTTCGACGAGCGCCGCCGCGCGCAGCAGGTGCGCTGGACCTGGCAGCTCGTGCGCGACGGGCTCGAGCACTCGCTGCGGGCGCACCCCGGCGTGCGCGCCGCCGTGCCGGATCTCGAGAAGCAGGTGCTCGCCGGTGAGCTCACCCCCGCGCTCGCCGCCCGGCAGGTCCTGGAGCTGTTCATCGGACCAGCGACCGGCGAGGCAGCCCGAACGCTGTGACGGAGCCGGTCGCTCAGCCGCCCGTGCACATCTCGAGGACCACGATGCCGGGGACCGGGTGGCCGAGACCGCTGATCCCGACGGCGTAGACCGCCACCATGGCCAGGAGCGTCCAGCCCACCCACCGGCGCGCCGAGCCGCCTCGGGCGAGATCCGGCCGGCGGTCGGCCACGGAGGCCAGGCCGGCGACGCCGACCAGCACCAGCAGGACGGCGAAGCGCGTCTCGGTCGCCGACGTCACCAGGGTCGCCAGCGAGCCGATCCACACCAGGCCCACGGCGACCTGCTCCAGTGCGATCCCTCGGCGGGCGCGGAGACCGTGCCGCAGCAGGAAGGCGGCGCCGACGACGGTGATGGTGGTGATCAGCAGGGCGAACAGCCCGTCCAGGCCCGGCTCGTCGATCCGGTAGGGCGTCGACAGCGGCCAGTGCAGCGCCGCGCCGATCTTCTGCGCCGAGAACAGCAGCGCGTGGGGGAAGTTCGACAGGAAGGTGACCGCCAGCTCGCTGAACGACGTCGGTGCCCGGCCTTCGAGGGCGTCGGCCATGCCCGGGCTGCAGAAGAACAGCCGCGGCCCGGCCTCGTCGTCGATGACCGTGTCGTACCGGACGATGTAGGCCGCGTACGACGCCTGGAGCTCGGTGAGCGCGCCGCTCTCCTCCGGGAAGGGCAGCCAGGCGGTGCCGCGCCACCGGTTGAGCAGGAACTGCGGCACCAGCGCGCCCACCGCTCCCGCGGCGAACCACAGGCCGCTCGACCGGCGCGCGACGAGGACGGCGGCCGCGAGCAGCAGCAGCGGCAGCAGGGCGGCGGGCCTGATGTTGAACGCAGCGCCCGCCGCGGCGCCGGCTGCGACCAGCCACCATCGGGACCGACCGTGGAGGAGCAGCGCCGCGGTCAGGAGGAGGGCAGCCACCCAGATGTCCATGAGGGGGAACGGCGCGAAGCCACGGAGCACCACCCCCGTGCCCGCGGCCGAGACGAGAACCACCGGGGTGGTCACCGGTCGCCAGAGCCCGACGAGCCGCGGGAGCAGGACCACGCCGATGACCGCGATCAGTGCCGCGTTCTGCGCCAGCACGGCGACACCGGCCAGGGAGTCGGAGGTCAGCTCCACCAGCACCGCGGCCGGGAGGTAGACGAACGAGGTCAGCACGCCGCGGAGCGAGAGGTATCCGGCCTCGAAGGTGCTGCCGCCGCGGAGGACCGACTGCGTGCCGTTCCAGTAACCGGAGGCGTCCCAGAGGAAGACGGGGGCCGCCGGCTGCAGGAGGACGGTCCCGGCCAGGACCGCAGCCACCAGCGCTCGCACGCGCCAGGTGACGGGACGTGCGGACGGAGCCGCCGCAGAGGGGTGGGCGGCCGACCGTTTCACCGGCACCGCCGGGAGCAGTCGCCGCACCGATGTCGTCTCGCTCGTCGCTGCGGCACGTCGGGCCACCGGTTCATCCGCACGCGGGGGAGCCGGTGACCGGGGCCCCGCAGCGCGGTGCCCCCGGGTGTCGGCCTCAACCACGTTCGGCGGGCGTGAAGTGCTCGTGCGCCATCGGGATCGCGCTGGGGCGCTGCTTGCTGTTCTCGTACGTCCGCCAGACGTAGGACCCGACGATGCCGAGGGCGAGCAGGATCGACGAGCACAGCAGGAACAGCATGAGCATCAGCGGGGTGTACCCCGCCACCTCGACGTTGCCGGTGGCCCAGGCCAGGAGCACGGCGACGCCGGCGACGGTGGAGGACGCCACCCCGAGCAGGCCGGCGGCGATCAGCACGGTGATCGGCAGGTCGGTGAAGGAGAAGATGCTGTCGGTCATGTACCGGAGCTTCTTCCTGAAGGTCCACCCGCTCTTCCCGTGCTCGCGTTCCTGACGGACGTAGGGGACCTCGGCGCGCCGGAAGCCGAGCCAGTAGAGCAGGCCGACGAGGCTGGTGTTCGACTCCTCGAGGCGGAGCAGTTCGGTCGCCACCTGCCGGGTGCAGCCGAACATGTCGACCCCGCCCGCGGGGAGATCCTTCTGGACGAACCGACGGTAGGTCCCCCAGAACGTGCGGGACGCCAGCGAGGACAGCGCGGGGTCGGTGCGCCCCGCGCGGACGCCCACGGCCACGTCGTAGTCGCCGGTGGCCAGCCGGGCGAAGATGTCCTCCACCAGGGAGACCGGCTCCTGCAGGTCGGCGGCCATCACCGCCACGAAGTCACCGCGGGCGACGGCCAGGCCGGCCCGGATCGCGGGGAACGAGCCGTAGTTCCGCGACAGCGTCACCAGCTGCGCCCGGAGCCCGGACCCGGGCAGCAGGCGGCGCAGCAGCAGCAGCGACCCGTCCGGGGAGCCGTCGACGACGAAGACGACCTCGAGCGGGGCGTCCGCTTCCCGCGAGAGCGTGGCGAGCCGGGCGACGAGCCGGGGGATGGTGGCCTCGTTGCCATACACCGGCACGACGACGGAGTAGGTGACCGCGACCTCGCAGGACTCCGGAGCGAGGGTGTGGTCATCGGCGGAGGCGCGAGCCACCGGGACGACCGGAGCGGCGGGTCGCGCGACCGACGCCGCGGTGCGGTGTCCCTCGTGGACGGCCGGCCGGGCCATCAGGTCAACGTTGGTCAGGGACATCGCACACCCGCTCGGTCTGGTTCACGTCGTTCCGGCGGGCCGTCCGTGGACCGCTCATCCGTAGATGACGTCCCGAGGGTGGCATGTGACGGACCGTTTCCCCGTTTCCCGCGCAAGGCACGTGCGGCCGGTGGGACGACTGCGTTCACTGTGGTCGCTGGGGCAGTGATGTGCCGCCTCGGCAGCGCGGAGGGTGACCATCGGACCGGGTCCACGGACGGCACCGGTTACCGTGGTCGGGAGCTTTGGAGGATGCATGGCCGGAGAGCCCGAGCAGAAGGCCGACGCGGTGGCGAGTTCCTCGCCCGCAGTGCCGCTGAACGACCTCAAGCGTGGCTACGAGGCGCTCGCCGAGGAGCTGGAGGCGGCCGCCACGCGGGTGCTCCGCAACGGCTGGTACGTCCACGGCCCGGAGCACCAGGCCTTCGAGCGGGAGTTCGGGGAGTACCTGGGTGGCGTCGAGTGCATCGGAGTCGGCAACGGCACCGACGCGCTCGAGATCTCCCTGAAGTCGCTGCTCCCCAGCCCCGGCTCGGTCGTGGTCACTGCCGCCAACGCGGGCATGTACAGCTCGACGGCCATCCGCAGGGCGGGGCTGATCCCCCGGTACGCCGACGTGGACCCCGAGACCCTCCTTCTCACCCCGGAGTCGGTGGAGGCGGTCCTGGGCGACGACGTCTCGGTCGTCGTCGTCACCCACCTCTACGGCCGGCTCGCCGACGTCGCCGGCATCCGCGCGGTCGCGCGGGCTCGCGGTGTCGCGGTGCTGGAGGACTGCGCGCAGGCCGCGGGTGCGGGAGAGCCGGGCCGGCGCGCCGGCGGGCTCGGCGACGTGGCTGCCTTCAGCTTCTACCCGACCAAGAACCTCGGGGCGCTGGGTGACGGCGGCGCGATCACCACCCGCCGCCCGGACGTGGCCGAGCAGGCCCGCCGACTGCGCCAGTACGGCTGGGAGGCGAAGTACCGGGTCGGCCAGGACGGTGGCCGCAACAGCCGCCTGGACGAGCTCCAGGCCGCCTTCCTGCGGGTGCGACTGCCCCATCTCGACGACTGGAACCAGCGCCGTCGAGAGGTGATCGCGCGCTACGTCGAGGCCGCCG
Organism: Blastococcus saxobsidens; assembly: GCF_002938435.1. Lineage (GTDB taxonomy): Bacteria > Actinomycetota > Actinomycetes > Mycobacteriales > Geodermatophilaceae > Blastococcus > Blastococcus saxobsidens. Next base: position 22,812 of record NZ_POQT01000007.1, on the reverse strand, counting down.
ACGGGGTCCGCGTGCGGGTCCTCCCGGCATCGGGGGCCGACCACGTCGGCCACCTGGCCGTGCTGGTCGCCCAGGACCGCGCAGCGGTCCGGGCAGCCCTGGACGCCGCCGGGATCCAGTCCGATGTCCACTACCCGGTACCCGACCACCAGCAGGCCCCGTTCGTCGACCACTTCGCGAGCGTGTCGCTGCCGGTGACGGAGGAGATGGCCGGGCGGATCCTCACCCTTCCGTGCTTCCCCGAGCTCGGGAAGGACGAGGTGGACCGCGTCTGCACCGTGCTCCGTGATCTCTGAGCCGGGGGACGTCCGCTACTCCGTCGTCGTGCCGGTGTACGGCAACGAGGCCACGCTGCCGGCCCTGCTCGAGCGGCTGGAGGTCATGGCCCACCGGCTCGACGGCCACATGGAGGCGGTCTTCGTCGTCGACGGCTCGCCTGACGGGTCCCTCGTGGTGCTGCGGCGCCTCCTCCGGTCGGCGGCCTTCCCCTCGCAGCTGGTGGCCCACTCGCGCAACTTCGGCTCCTTCGCCGCTCTCCGTACCGGCTTCGCCGCGGCGGAGGGGCGGTACATCGCCGCGATGGCCGCCGACCTGCAGGAGCCGCCGGAGCTGGTCGAGGAGCTGTTCGCGCGGCTGTCGACGGGCGACGTCGACGTGGCCGTGGGCACCCGGGAGAGCCGCGACGACCCTCGGACCAGCATGCTGCTGTCCCGGGTCTTCTGGTCGGTGTACCGGCGGTGGGTGCACCGCGAGATCCCCGCGGGTGGCGTGGACATCTTCGGCTGCACCCGGCAGGTGGCCGACGAGCTCGTCGCGCTCGACGAGTCGCACTCGAGTCTGGTGGGCCTGCTGTACTGGCTCGGGTTCCGGCGCGCGGAGGTGCCCTACCGGCGGTCACCGCGGACCGAGGGGCGCAGCGGCTGGACTTTCGGGCGCAAGCTGCGGTACTTCCTCGACAGCGTCTACTCCTTCACCGACGTGCCGATCACGCTCCTCACGCTCGTCGGCGCCGTCGGCGGCGTCCTCACCCTGCTCACCGGGGCGGGACTGGTCGCCGCCCGGCTCACCGGCGCCATCCAGCAGGCCGGCTACACGCCGCTGATGCTGGTCGTGCTGCTCTCGACGTTCACCCTCCTGTTCGGGCTCGGCGTCGTGGGCTCCTACGTCTGGCGCACCTACGAGAACAGCAAGGGCAGGCCCGCGGCCGTGGCGATGACGCACGAGAAGTTCCTGGCGCGCAATCGTGTCGACAACTGACTCCTCCGGCCAGATCTGGCGGTTCCTCCTCGTCGGCGGTGCCAACACCGCCGTGACGGCGGCCGCGCTGGCGGTGCTCGCGCAGTTCATGGACGCCGCCATCGCCTATACCCTCGTCTACGTCCTCGGCCTGGCGTTCACCACCGCGATGACCAACAGCTACGTCTTCCGCGCGGAACGGTCGTGGGCCCGCCGGGCGCTCTTCGTCTCCTGGTACCTGGGCGTCTACGCCATCGGGCTGGGGGTCGTCGGCCTGCTCGACCGCGGCCACGACTGGGCGCCGCTGCCGCTGGCCCTCGCGACGGTGGCCGTGACTGCTCCGCTGAGCTTTCTCGGCGGCCGCCTCATCTTCGCCCGCACCACACCAACGTCGTCCCACGACCAGGAGCAGCCGTGCTGAACTACTTCGTCCACGACCAGGGCCTCTGCGAGAGCACCACCATCGGCGAGGGCACCCGGATCTGGGCGTTCGCCCATGTGCTCCCCGGTGCCCGGATCGGCGCGGAGTGCAACATCTGCGACCACGTCTTCGTGGAGAACGACGTCGTGGTGGGGGACCGCGTGACCGTGAAGTGCGGGGTGCAGCTCTGGGACGGCACCCGGCTGGCCGACGACGTCTTCGTCGGCCCCAACGTGACGTTCACGAACGACCGCTATCCCCGGAGCAAGGTCTACCCGGAGACCTTCGCGCGCACCACCGTCGGCCCCGGGGCCTCCCTGGGGGCGAACGCGACGATCCTGCCGGGTGTCTCGATCGGCCGGCAGGCCATGGTCGGTGCCGGAGCGGTGGTCACCAAGGACGTACCTCCCCATGCCATCGTGGCGGGCAACCCGGCGCGGATCGTCGGGTACGTGGACGCCGGTCCCGGCGAGGTCACCGACCGGCGGGGCGATCCGCGCCACGTGCAGACCAGTCGCGTCCCGGGTGCGAACCTGGTCCGGCTGACCCGAGCGGACGACCTCCGCGGCAGTCTCGTCGCCGCCAACTTCGGCGGCGACCTCCCGTTCGTGCCGCAGCGGTTCTTCACCGTCTTCGGGGTTCCCTCGACCGACGTGCGCGGAGCGCACGCGCACCGCCAGTGCCATCAGCTCCTCGTCTGCGTCCAGGGCAGCGTGAGCGCCCTGGTCGACGACGGCACCGGACGGCAGGAGTTCGTGCTGGACCGGCCGGACCTCGCCCTGCACATGGAGCCGATGATCTGGGGAACGCAGTACCGGTATTCCTCCGACGCCGTCCTGCTGGTCCTGGCGTCGGACCCCTACGACCCCGACGACTACATCCGCGACCACGACGAGTTCCTCGCCGAGGTCGCCCGGGCCGCGTCCTCGTGACCGCGACACTGCTGGAGCGGGGGACGCCGCCGGAGGGGCGGCTGCGTCCGGAGGGCGCGCGCGTCGCCTGGGCGGTCCCGTGCGGGCTCGCCGTGGCCGGCTGGACGCTGCTGGTCGCGGGTGACGTCGACCCACTCCAGGCCTTCGTCCTCGTCCTCGTCGTCGGCGTGCAGGTGGGCACCGGGGCGCTGCTCTGGCGGCTGGCGCAAGGGCCGGCCGGACTGTCGGTCAGCGAGCTGATCGGCATGGGGACGGCGATCGGTCTGCTGCTCGCCATGCTCGGCGCGCAGCTGCTGCGGCCGACACCGCTGGCCCCGCTCGGCTGGCTGGCACCCACCGCGGCTCTCGCCGCCGCCCTCCTGGCGCCGGCCGTCCGCGCCCGTCTACGCGCGGGCACCGTCGTGCGTCCCGCGTTCGACGAGCTCGGCAGCGTGGGCGCGGGCCTGGCGGTGGCGCTGGTCTACGTGTGGTCGTTCTGGCGGGCGCACCCGCTGTCCTTCGACGGCTGGCGCAGCTACTACGTCGACATCCCCTACCACGAGGCGCTGGCCACGTCCCTGGCCACCTGGGGGCCGGGCGACAGCATCTTCGCCGCGGGGAACCCGGTCCGTTACCACTGGTTCGTGCACGCCTGGTCGGGCGCGACGACGGACGCCGCGGGTGCCGACGCCTTCGTCGTCCTGACCCGCGTCCTGCCGCTGGTCGTCTTTCTCGGCATCCTGTGCCTGGTCTGGACGTGGAGCCGGCGGCTGTCGACCCACCGCGCGGTGCCGGCCCTGGCGGTCCTGCTGGTCGCCGTGGGCCTCAACGTCGCGAGCGCCTCGTCGATCACCTTCCTGCAGCACTCCCTGCTCTCACCGTCCCTCGGCTTCGGCGCGCTGTCCCTGCTGGGCGCCGCCGTGGTCATCACCGACCTGCTCCGCGGGACGCTCCGGTGGCCCTACGCCTTCCTGGCCCTCTTCGCCGTCGGCTGCGTCGGCGGCAAGACCAGCTTCGCCGCGGTGCTCGGGGGCGGGGTCGGCCTGCTCGCCGTGGCCGGGCTGCGCGACCGGGACAACCGGAGGCGCGCGCTGACCGCGCTGCTCGTCGTCCTCGGCGCGGTCGCCGTCGCCTTCGTCGTCCTCGTCATGGGGAGCGCGGGTGACCTGTTCCTGGAGCCCGGGGCCACTGCCCGCGCCTTCGGCGTGTGGGACGGGTCGGGGTGGCTGGGCCTGGTCCTCGGCACGGTGGCGGTGGTCCTGGTGTTCGCGGCCAAGTGGGCGGGATTGCTGGTGCTGCTCGGGCGCCGGGCCCGGCCGGAGGTGTGGTTCGCGCTGGGGGCGGCCGGGGCGGGGTTGCTCTTCGCCGCGGTGCTCGGTCACCCCGGCCTCAGCCAGACCTACTTCCCGATCTCGGCGGGGGTGGCCGTCTCGGTGGTGGCGGCGGCCGGGCTGGGGGTCGCGCTGGACCGGCTGCCCGCCGCCACGCTGTGGACGGCGGCCGGCGTCGGGGTGGCGGCCGGTGTCGTGGGGCTGCTGTCCGTGCCTCAGCGGCTGGCCTGGCTCTCGCCCTACGCGGTCTGGGGGCTGCCGCTGCTCCTGGCCCTCGGGCTGCTCCTGCACCGGTGGTGGCGGGGCGGTCCGGCCCGTGTCCGCGCGGGTGCGGTCGGCGCCACGGCGGCGCTGGCTTGGGCGCTGTCGATCGCCGCGCTGACGTCGGGTCAGGCCGCGGTGCTGGACAGCGCGCGGGCCCCGGCCCCGGCGCCCGCTGCCCCGGAGGCGCCGATGGCCTGGTCGCCGGCGCACGCCGCCGCGCTGGACTGGCTGCGGGTGCACTCGGCGGTGGACGACGTGGTGGCCACCAACCGGCAGTGCAGCGCTCCCGGGGACCAGGCGGCCACCTGCGGCCGGCACCGGTGGTTCCTGGATGCCGCGCTGGCCGACCGGCGGATGTACGTGCAGGGGGCGGACTACCTCGACGGCCTGCCGCACCCTGCCTGGGTGCGGGACCGGATCGACGTGTCGCGGCGGTTCGTGGACGCGCCGAACGAGGCCGACGCCCGGATGCTCTGGGACGCGGGTGTCCGGTGGGTGGTCGTCGACCTGGCCTCGACGTCGAACCGGGACTGGGGTGCCCACGCCGCGCAGGCGTTCGCGACGGACACGACGGTCATCCTGCGTCTGTCCCCCTGACCGGGGATCAGAAGGCGGAGCGGCAGGGGCGCGCGCGGAGTTCGTGGACGTAGTCGTCGGGGGCGCCGGCGGCCTCCGCGCCGTCGGCGATCGCGCCGAGGTGGCGGGCCGAGGGCAACCCGCCCTCGAAGGCGTCGAGCACGTAGGCGTAGGCGACGACGTCGCCGCCGAGGGTGTGCACCCGCAGGTGCACCCGGCGGTAGAGGCCCGAGTCGGCACCCTCCCACGAGTCCAGCGCCCGCTCGTCGGCCTCGGTGAGGTCGTACAACGCGACGAAGACCGCATCGGTGTCCCCGCCCACCCCGTCGTCCTCCGCCGGGACGAGGGTGGCGAGCGCGCCCTCCCAGCCCAGCTCCTCGCCGCCGAAGGTCAGCCGCCAGCCGCGGATCCAGCCGGTGCCGGTGTGCGGCGACGACGGGCAGCGGCGCAGCATCTGCGCCGGATCCATGTTCGACCCGTAGGCGGCGTAGAGGCCCATCGCAGGCGAGACTAACCAGCGAGCGGGCAGGCCGGGAAACGGGCGGTCCCCGGAACGGTGGCGGCAACGGGGACAATGGCCGCGACCGACCGAACGGCTGAGGAAGTTGGATCCATGACCCGCATCGTCATCATCGGTGGTGGCCCGGCCGGCTACGAGGCCGCCCTGGTCGCCGCGCAGCTCGGCGCGGAGGTCACCGTGATCGAGCGCGACGGCATCGGCGGGGCCAGCGTGCTCACCGACTGCGTGCCGTCCAAGGCGCTGATCGCGGCGGCCGGCGCCATGACGTCGGTGCGCGACTCCGCCGTCCTCGGCGTGCACGGTGCGGAGCTCGCGACGGTGAGCCTGGACCTGCCGGCCGCCAACCAGCGGGTGAAGGACCTGTCGATGGCGCAGTCCGCCGACATCCAGGCCCGTCTCGAGGGCGAGGGCGTGCGGATCCTCCGCGGTCAGGGGCGGCTCGCCGACGACGTCCCCGGCCTGGCGGCGCACGAGGTGGAGATCCTGGACGACGCTGGCGCCGTCGTCGACGAGATCGAGGGCGACGTCGTGCTCATCGCCACCGGCGCCGACCCGCGCGTGCTGCCCGGTGCCGAGCCGGACCACGAGCGGATCCTCGACTGGCGCGACGTCTACGACCTGCAGGAGCCGCCGCAGCACCTCGTCGTCGTCGGCTCCGGCGTCACGGGCGCCGAGTTCGCCTCCGGCTACCTCGAGGCGGGCGTGCCGGTCACCCTCGTCTCCTCCCGCGACCGCGTGCTGCCCGGCGAGGACTCCGACGCCGCCGAGGTGCTCGAGGAGGTCTTCCAGTCCCGCGGTGGCCGCCTGGAGCGCGGCCGGGCCGCCGGCGTCCGGCGCACCGAGAAGGGCGTCGTGGTCGAGCTGACCGACGGGCGCACCGTCGAGGGCTCGCACGCGCTGATGACCGTCGGCACCGTGCCCAACACCGCCGGGCTGAACCTCGGGTCCCACGGCGTCCAGGTGACCGAGGCCGGGCACGTGGTGGTCGACCGCGTCTCCCGCACGTCGGTCCCCGGCATCTACGCCGCCGGCGACGTCACCGGCGTCTTCCAGCTGGCGTCGGTGGCCGCCATGCAGGGCCGGATCGCCATGTGGCACGCCCTCGGCGAGGCCGTGGCGCCGATCAAGCTCAAGACGGTCGCCGCCAACGTCTTCACCCACCCGGAGATCGCCACCGTCGGCGTCCAGGAGAGGTCCCTGGCCGACGACGCCGATGTCGAGGTCGTGCGGCTGCCGCTGGCCACCAACGCCCGCGCCAAGATGAGCGACCTGCGCGCCGGGTTCGTGAAGCTGTTCGCCCGCCGCTCGACCGGCGTGATCGTCGGCGGCGTCGTCGTCTCCCCGGGGGCCTCGGAGCTGGTGCTGCCCATCGCGCTCGCCGTCACCAAGGGCCTGACCGTCGCCGACCTGGCGCAGACGTTCGCGATCTACCCGTCGCTGTCGGGGTCGATCACCGAGGCCGGCCGCCGGCTGATGGGTGCCGACGACCTCGCCTGAAGAAGGACCCCCTTCCTCCCCGCCCCTCGCACGCTCGGGGCGCGGCCCTGGAAGGGGCCGTTCCACAGCGTCACCTGAGGAGCCGGGGGCGCCTGCGGCGGATGTGACGGGAGTTCGGCTCAACTTCGCGCCGACGGTGCCGACGCGTGCGCGGGCCGCCGATTCAGGAGTCGATGTCTCCTGACCACGACCTCCGTCGTCCCCGCGGCCACCGTCGTCTGCTGCGCGCCGTGGCGGTGGCCGGTGCGCTGACCACGTCTGCCGTCGCCGTCCCTGCGGTCGCCGCCGCGGACAGCGGCACCACCGTCGTCGGCGAGTTCGTCCAGGCCTACGCCGAGGGCGCGCCCGGCGCCGCGCAGGACCACGGGGACGACGCGATGCTGAGCTGGGTCGCCGCTGCCGACGGGGCCGTCCGGGTGCCCACCGGGCAGATGGCGGGCGTGCCGGCCGGGGCGACCGTCGAGGTGACCGTCGGTGGCACCGTCGAGGACGACCACAGCGAGGACGGCGGCGACCAGGCCCGCGAGGTCCTGGAGAGCGACGTGCTGTCCCCGCCCCCGAGCCCGGACACCACGCCGGTGCCGGCGCCCCGCGGCGGGCTGACCAACGAGGTGACGGTCGTCCTCGTCGCGCCCGCCGGCACGATGCCCGACGGCACGCAGCTGAGCGACGTCGTCCGCACCGTCGACGGCACGGTCGCCGACTTCTGGGCGCAGCAGACCGGCGGCGCCATCCAGCTCGGTGTCGTGGCCTCCCGCCCCTGGGTGAGCACCACCGCCGGCTGCGCCGACCCGAACGCGCTGTGGACCGAGGTGGCCGCGAAGGTCGGGTTCGTGCCCGGCCCGCGCAAGCACCTCCTGCTGCGCCTGAGCGACCAGACCGCCGGGCAGCCCGGCTGCTCCTACGCGCTGGCCCAGGTCGGCGCCGAGCCGTCCTCCGGTGGCTACCTCTACGTCCGCCAGGACCTCCCGTCGGTCATCGCCCACGAGCTCGGCCACAACTTCGGTCTCGGCCACTCCTCGGCGGAGCAGTGCGACGCGACGATGGAGGGCGGCTCCTGCCGCACCAGCGGCTACCGCGACCTCTACGACGTCATGGGCGCCTCCTGGGGCCGGCTCGGGGCGCTCAACGCCGGCCAGGCCGCTGCCCTGCGGGTGCTGCCCGACGCGGCGACTCGGACCGTCTCCGTGGGCGACGCCGCCACCACCGTGACCCTCAGCCCCCTGGCCGGCACCGGCCAGGTCCGCGCCGTACGGCTGGTCGACGCCGAGGGCGTCGACCACTGGCTGGAGCTGCGCGCCGCCACGGGACAGGACGCCTGGCTGGGCACGGGCGACAACGTCTACCGCCTCGACTCCGGGGTCCTGCTGCGCCGCGTGGGAACCTTTCCCGACACCACGCTGCTGCTCGACGGCACGCCGAGCGCGGCGTCGCGCTGGGACGACGACCTGCAGTCCGCGCTCCCCGTGGGCACTGCCGTTCCCGTCTCCGGCGGCGACATCACGGTCACGGTGCAGCGGGTCGACGACGCCGGTGCGGTGCTCCAGCTCGCGCCGGCGGCGCGCGGGGCCGCCGCGGCCGCCGCACCCCGGTCCGCAGCCGCCGCCGCGCGGGGGGGCGCCGACCGCGCCGGCACGATCGCCGCGGACCCGGCGTCGGAGGCCCCGACGGCGCCGGCGCCGAAGCCGGTGACCTGGGTGCCGCCGGTCCCGGAGTTCTCGACGCGCGGGACCGTCTCGCTGGAGCCGGTCGCGGACTCCGCCAGCTCGCTGGGCGGGCTCCTGGTCCCGATCGGGGCCTCGGTGCTGGTCGGTGGCGGGCTGCTGGTCCTGCAGTCGCTGCGCCGCAACCGTCTCCGCCGCTGAGCCGACGGCCGCCGATCCCCGATCAGGTGATCCATCGTGCGGGGGCGACTGCCGATACACCTGACATGTCGTCCGCATCCACCCGTCAGCGCTTCGGCGCGGCCCTCACCGCCGCTCTCGCGTCCGCGCTGCTGCTCTCCGCTCCGCCGGCCCTCGCGGCCGGCGACCCGGTCACGCTCGACGTGCTGCGGGTCGTCGACGGTGAGTACGTCGTCGAGACGGTCACGGTGCCGGCCGGCAGCGCCGACTCGACCGCGGCCTCGCTGGAGGCCCGGGCCGACGTCGTCCACGCCTCCCCGGCGGTGAGCTACCGCGTGCAGGCCCCCACGGACCCGCTCTGGGAACTGGACGACCCGCAGGCGGCGAGTTCCGTCCCGGACGTCTGGCCGAGCACCCGGGGCGCCGGGCAGGTCGTGGCGGTGCTCGACACCGCGGTCGACGCCGGTCACCCCGACCTCGTCGGCGCCTTCGTGCCCGGTACGGACACGACGGGACTGGCGGCGGACCCGTCCGAGTGGCACGGGACCGGGGTGGCCGGTGTCATCGCGGCGCGCGCCGACAACGGCCAGGGAAGCGCCGGCATGGCGCCGGAGGCCAAGATCATGCCGGTCCGGGTGTGCACGGACGACTTCGGCTGCTCGTCGGCGGCCGTCGCGCGGGGCGTGCTGTGGGCCGCCGACCACGGTGCCGACGTCATCAACATGTCGCTGGCGGGTCCCGGCTACTCCGACGTCACCGCCGCGGCCATCCAGTACGCGCTGGACAAGGGCATCTCGGTCGTCGCGTCGGCCGGCAACTCCGGGGACACCGGCAACCCCGTCAACGAGGTGATGTACCCGGCGGCCAACAGCGGTGTCATCGCCGTCTCCGCGACGACGCCCACGGGCACGCCCGCACCCTGGGCCCAGCACGGCTGGCAGGTGGACATCGCCACCGTCGGGCAGGACCTGCTGACCACCTTTCCCGGCGCGCGGTACACCAGCGCGACCGGCACCTCCTTCTCCGCCCCCGCGGTCGCCGGGGCGGTGGCCCTGCTCCGCAGCAGCCGTCCGGGGATCACCCCGGACGAGGTCCAGGCCGCCCTGCAGGCCGGCGTGGACAGCTCGGCCTGGGACCGGGCCTGGGGTGCCGGGCGGCTCGTCATGCCGGCTGCCGTCGAGGCCGCCGGGCGCACCGGCGCCGCACCGACCGTCACGCCGTCGAGCGGCTCGATCACCGTCGCGTGGTCTGCGGTGACCGCTGCGACCGGCTACACCGTGCGGGTCGACGGCGTCGTCCGGGCCACCGTGACCGGCACCAGCGCCACGGTCACCGGACTGACCGACGGCCAGCAGGTCGCCGTCGACGTCCAGCCGAGCAACGGCCTCCGCAGCGCGCCGGTCCTGGCGACGGTGGGGCCCCCGCCACCTGTCGCCCCGACGCTCGAACCGGTCGCCAGGCTGGGCGTCACCAGTGGCAGGCCGTCGGTCACCCTCAAGGCCTCGACCACCGGGACGAACACCGGCAGGTACTCCCTCGTGCGCGACGGGCTGAGCCTGGGGACCTACTCCCTGCCCCTCGGCGCGTCGCCGGCCGACCGCACGTTCGTCATCGATGCGATGCCCAGCGCCACCACGCGCTGGCAGCTGCGGGCCGTGGACTCCCTCGGGCGCACCTCGGCACTGTCGAACGAGGCCGTCGCCGACCTCAGCCACCACCCCGTCACGGTCGCCTACGAGGCGCGCGGCGGCAGTTCCGGCCCTCTCGGTGCCGCGAGCGGGGCGCTCGCGTGCGGCCTGCGCGACGGCGGCTGCTTCCGCCACTACGCGGGCGGATCGATCTACTGGTCGCCGTCCACCGGGCCGCGCAGCGTCCAGCACTCGCTCCGTGAGCGCTGGGCGGGCTCGGGCTGGGAGAACGGCACCCTCGGCTACCCGGTGTCCGACACCGTCTGCACGCTGCGGAACGGCGGGTGCTTCCAGCACTTCCAGGGTGGGTCGCTCTACGCCACCGGCGCCCAGGCGCGCGCCTTCCTGGTCCAGGGGCGGACCCGCGACCGGTGGGCGGCCTCCGGGTGGGAAAACGGGCAGCTCGGGTTCCCGACGACGGACACCATCTGCGGTCTGCGTGACGGCGGGTGCTTCCAGCACTTCCAGTCCGGTTCGATCTACCTGTCCGCGACGACGGGCGTCCGGCTGGTGGGCACCGCCATCCGGTCACGGTGGGGCGGGACGGGCTGGGAGAACGGGCCGTTGGGCTATCCGACCGCGGACCAGGTCTGCGGGCTCCCGGACGCCGGCTGCTTCGTCCATTTCCAGCGGGGGTCGGTCTACGCCTCGGCGGCCACGGGCGCGCACGACGTCTCGCTGGTCATCCGGGACGCCTGGGCCAGGTCCGGATGGGAGCGCGGGACTCTGGGCTATCCGACCACCGACACCCTCTGCGGGTTGCGGGACGGCGGCTGCTTCCAGCACTTCCAGCGCGGATCGGTCTACTGGTCGCCGGGCACCGGGTCCAGGCTGATCGACGTCGCGACGCGGAACGTCTGGGCGTCGACGGGGTGGGAGAACGGCGTGCTCGGTTACCCGGTGACCGACCAGCAGTGCGGGCTCCTCCGCGGCGGCTGCTTCGTCCACTTCCAAGGGGGATCGGTGTACACGTCGCCCGAGAGCGGGACCCACGTGGTCATGGGCTGGGCACGGGACACCTGGGCGGCCTCCGGCTGGGAGGGCGGCTCGCTCGGGTACCCGGTGGAGGGCCGGCGCTACTACAGCGACGGCGAGTCCCAGCGCTTCCACGGTGGCACCCTGCGGCTGTACTACCGCACCGGTCAGGTGCGGGTGGTCTGAGCGGGGGCCCGCCACCGCGCAGCGGTGGCGGGCCCCCGCCCGGCAGTGGTGCCTACTGGGCGGCGTCGGCGATGGTGCAGATGACCGCACCGCTGGTGACCGAGGCGCCGACCTCGGCGGCCAGCCCGGAGATGGTGCCGGCCTTGTGCGCGGTGATCGGCTGCTCCATCTTCATGGCCTCGAGGACGACGACCAGGTCGCCGGCCTCCACCGTGGCGCCGTCCTCGACGGCGACCTTCACGATCGTGCCCTGCATGGGCGAGGTGAGGGAGTCACCCGAGGCGGCCGAACCGCCCCCACCGCCGCCACGCTTGCGCGGCTTCGCGGCGGCACCCGGAGCCGCGCCACCGCCACCGGCGGCCAGGCCCGCCGGGAGGGATACCTCCATGCGGCGGCCCCCCACCTCGACGACGACGGTCTGCCGCGGGGCGTCCTCGTCGGCCACGGCCGGGGCGACGTCGTAGGGCGGGACCTGGTTGTCCCACTCCGTCTCGATCCAGCGGGTGTGCACCGTGAACGGCTCGCTGGTGAACGCCTCGTCGCGGACGACCGCGCGGTGGAACGGGATGACCGTGGGCATGCCCTCGACGATGAGCTCGTCCAGGGCGCGGGCGGCCCGCTGCAGGGCTTCGGCGCGGGTGGCACCGGTGACGATCAGCTTGGCCAGCATCGAGTCGAACGCGCCGGCCACCTCGCCGCCGGTCTCGACACCGGAGTCCCAGCGGACGCCCGGGCCCTGCGGGATCTCCAGGCGGTTCACCGGGCCGGGCGCCGGCATGAAGTTGCGGCCGGCGTCCTCGGCGTTGATCCGGAACTCGATGCTGTGCCCGCGTGGCGTCGGGTCCTCGGTGATCTCCAGCGGCAGCCCGTCGGCGATGCGGAACTGCTGGCGGACCAGGTCGATGCCCGAGGTCTCCTCCGAGACCGGGTGCTCCACCTGGAGGCGGGTGTTGACCTCGAGGAAGGAGATGGAGCCGTCGGCGCCGACGAGGTACTCGACCGTGCCCGCGCCGTGGTAGCCCGCCTCGGCGCAGATCGCCTTGGCCGAGGAGTGGATGCGCTCGCGCTGCTCGTCGGTGAGGAAGGGTGCGGGAGCCTCCTCGACCAGCTTCTGGTTGCGGCGCTGCAGCGAGCAGTCGCGGGTGCCGACGACGACCACGTTGCCGTGGGTGTCGGCCAGCACCTGCGCCTCGACGTGCCGGGGCTTGTCCAGGAAGCGCTCGACGAAGCACTCGCCGCGACCGAAGGCGGAGACCGCCTCGCGGACGGCGGAGTCGAACAGCTCGGGGATCTCCTCGATCGTGCGGGCGACCTTGAGCCCGCGGCCGCCACCGCCGAAGGCGGCCTTGATGGCGACGGGCAGGCCGTGCTCCTGCGCGAAGGCCACGACCTCGTCGGCGCCGCCGACCGGGTCCTTGGTGCCGGGCACCAGCGGGGCGCCGGCCTTGGTGGCGATGTGCCGCGCCTGCACCTTGTCGCCCAGGGCGATGATCGCCTCGGGGGAGGGGCCGATCCAGGTCAGCCCGGCGTCGAGGACGGCTTGGGCGAAGTCGGCGTTCTCCGACAGGAAGCCGTAGCCGGGGTGGACGGCGTCGGCGCCGGACTGCTTGGCGGCGCCGAGGATCTTGTCGATGACCAGGTAGGAGTCGCCGGGCGTGGTGCCGCCCAGGGCGAAGGCCTCGTCGGCGACGCGGACGTGCAGCGCGTCGCGGTCGGGTTCGGCGTAGACCGCCACGCTGGTCAGACCCGCGTCCTTGCACGCGCGGGCCACCCGGACCGCGATCTCGCCACGGTTGGCGATGAGGACCTTCTGCACCGGTGCTCTCCCTCTTCTGTGGGCCGGTCGAACGATTGTCAGTGCCCGCGCCGGGCGGGATGGTTCACCGACGCCGCGGTGGTCAGCGGCGCCAGAGGTCGGTGATGGTCAGGCCGCGCTTGGACAGCTGGGTCCGCAGGACCGTCAGCGACAGCCCCACCACGGCCGCCGGGTCGCCCTCGACCCGCCGGACGAACGGTGCCCCGAGCCCGTCGAGGGTGAAGGCGCCCGCCACGGACAGCGGCTCACCGGTGGCGAGGTAGGCCTCGACCTCGGCCGGGGTGGGGTCGGCGAAGTAGACGACGGTCGAGGCGACCGCGATGTCCCGGCTGACGACCGCGCCGTCGCGGACGTCGAAGAGCGCCTGGCCGGTGTGCAGGATGCCGGAGCGCCCCGCCATCCGCCGCCAGCGGTCCCGGGCCTCCGCGGCGTCGGCCGGCTTGCCCTGCGGCTTGCCGCCGAACTCCAGCAGCGAGTCCGCACCGATGACGAGGGCGTCGGTCTCGCGATTGGCGACGTCGGCGGCCTTGGCCGCGGCCAGCAGGGCGACCTGCTCGGCCACGCGGGGGGCGGAGTACGACGACTCGTCCACCTCGCTCACCACGACCTCCGGCGCCAGGCCCGCCTGACGCAGCAGGGACAGCCGGGCGGGGGAGGCGGACCCGAGCACGAGCCGGCGGTCGACGGTCATGCCGGGCTCCCCGCGGCGCGCCAGCCCCCGGGGCCGGCCTGCAGCGGACGGCGGTGGGTGCGGCCGTAGGACGCCCAGGCGCCCACGGGGGTGGGCCGCCGGCGGGTACCGCGCTGCGACATCGCCGCCACGACGACGGTCAGCGCGGCGAGCTCCTCGGCCGAGGGCTCGCCCTTGACCACACGCAGGAGCGGGGAAGCCGGGGACGGCAGCTGGCCTGGTCGCGCCGAGTGGGCCCCGGAGGGGTCCGCGCAGGCGTGACGGGTGGGCTCCACGTCGTCCGGGAACGGCACCTGGCCGCGGTGCGGCCCGGAGGGTCGCGATGTCATAGCGGGATGTTCCCGTGCTTCTTCGGCGGCAGGGCCTGCCGCTTGTTGGCCAGCACGCGCAGCGCCTTGGTCACCTGCACGCGGGTGTGCGACGGCGGGATCACCGCGTCCACGTACCCGCGGTCGGCGGCGATGTAGGGGTTGGCGAGGGTGTCCTCGTACTCTGCGATCAGCTCCGCGCGGCGGGACTCCGGGTCCTCGGCCGCGGCGAGCTCCTTGCGGTACAGGATCCCCACCGCGCCCTGCGCACCGACGACGGCGATCTGCGCCGTCGGCCACGCGAGGTTGACGTCGGCGCCGAGGTGCTTGGAGCCCATGACGTCGTAGGCGCCGCCGTAGGCCTTGCGGGTGATGACGGTGACCTTGGGGACCGTCGCCTCCGCGTAGGCGTAGATCAGCTTGGCCCCGCGCCGGATGATGCCCTCCCACTCCTGCGAGGTGCCGGGCAGGAAGCCCGGGACGTCGACGAAGGTCAGCACCGGGATGTTGAAGGCGTCGCAGGTGCGCACGAAGCGCGCGGCCTTCTCGCTGGCGTCGATGTCCAGGGTGCCGGCGAACTGGGTGGGCTGGTTGGCCACGACGCCGACCGGGCGGCCCTCGACCCGGCCGAACCCGACGAGGATGTTCGGCGCGAACAGCGGCTGCACCTCGAGGAACTCGCCGTCGTCGAGCACGTGCTCGAGAACGGTGTGCATGTCGTAGGGGGTGTTCGCCGAGTCGGGGACGAAGGTGTCGAGCTCGAGGTCCTCCTCGGTCAGCGCGTCCGGCAGGACGGTCTCGACCGGCGCCATCTCGACGGCCGGCAGCGGGTCGAGGTTGTTGCTCGGCAGGTAGGACAGCAGCGCCTTGACGTAGTCCAGGGCGTCGTTCTCGTCCTCGGCCAGGTAGTGCGCCACCCCGGACCTGGTGTTGTGCGTGCGGGCGCCGCCGAGCTCCTCGAGCGTCACGTCCTCACCGGTCACGGTCTTCACGACGTCGGGGCCGGTGATGAACATCTGGCTGGTCTTGTCGACCATGACGATGAAGTCGGTGAGGGCGGGGGAGTAGACGTGCCCGCCGGCGGCCGGGCCCATGACCAGGGAGATCTGCGGGATGACGCCGGAGGCGTGCACGTTGCGCTGGAAGATCTCGCCGTACAGGCCGAGGGAGACCACGCCCTCCTGGATCCGGGCGCCGCCGCCTTCGTTGATGCCGACGAGGGGGCAGCCGTTCGTGATCGCGAAGTCCTGGACCTTGACGATCTTCTCGCCGTAGACCTCGCCGAGGCTGCCGCCGAAGACGGTGACGTCCTGGGAGAAGATCGCCACCGGCCGGCCGTCGACGGTGCCGTACCCGGTGACGACGCCGTCGCCGAAGGGGCGCTTGTCGGCCATCCCGAAGTTCGTCGAGCGGTGGCGGGCGAACTCGTCGAACTCGGTGAACGAGCCCGGGTCCAGCAGCGCCTCGATCCGTTCGCGCGCGGTCATCTTCCCCGCGGCGTGCTGCTTCTCCACGGCCCGCTCCGAGCCCGCGTGCACGGCCTCCTGGACCCGCCGCTCGAAGTCGGCCAGCTTGCCGGCGGTCGTGTGGATGTCGACGTCGTCGGGGACGTGCTCCCCGGCGCCCTGCAGTTCGGCGGCACTCACGCGTACTCGGTCTCCTCGCTGGCGCTCGTCGGCCGCCGCAGCGGCACTGCTGTCTACCCCGTGACCGAGCGGTACCCGGGCCACGGGGTACGTAGCGTAGGGGAGTCACCGGCGCCCTTCCTGCCGGTGTCCCGGTGTCTGCCGTCCGGGCGATCCGCGGCCTCCACCTCCGCGGGGGGACGTCGGCTGTCGGCCGCCCGACAGGCAGGGCACTATCCATCCGGGCGCCCGAGTCCCGCGTCGCGGTCGGCGGTGTCCGCCCGCAGGTTCCACCGATGCGACCGAGAGGGCAGACGATGACCGACGCGGCAGCGCCTGTCCCGCCGGCCCGGTACGCCGGTGAGGTGCCCGCCCCCGCCGGCGAGCCCGGCACCGGTCGTCCGGCCGGGCTCCACGGCTCAGTCGCGTGGGGCCTGGTGCGCGCGGTGCGGCCACGGCAGTGGGTGAAGAACGCGCTGGTCCTGGCCGCGCCCCTCGCGGCGGGCCGGATCGCCGATCTCGACGTCCTCGGGCCGACGCTGCTGGCGTTCGTGCTGTTCTGCCTGGTGTCGGGCGCCGTCTACCTGGTCAACGACGTGATCGACGTCGAGGAGGACCGCCGGCACCCGCGCAAGCGGCTGCGGCCGATCGTCTCCGGGCTCGTGCCGCGGCCGGTCGCGGTGGTCACCGCGGTCGTCCTGGCCGGTGCCGCCCTGATCGGCGCCTTCCTCCTGACCCGGCCGGCGCTGGCCTGGGTGCTGGCCACCTACGTCGTGGTGCAGGTGGCGTACTGCCTGGGCCTGAAGAACCAGGCCGTGCTCGACCTCGCCGTCGTCGCCTCCGGCTTCCTGCTGCGCGCGGTGGCCGGCGGCGTCGCCGCCGGGCTGCCGCTGTCCCAGTGGTTCCTGCTCGTGGCCTCGTTCGGCTCGCTGTTCATCGTGGCGGGCAAGCGGTACTCGGAACTGGTCCTGGTCGGGGACGCCGCGCAGACCCGCCGCACCCTGCAGGAGTACTCGGCCAGCTACCTGCGCTTCGTGTGGGGGCTGTCGGCGGGGGTGGCCTGCACCGCGTACAGCCTCTGGGCGTTCGAGATGGGCGAGACCCGCCCCGGCATCCCGTGGGCGGCGCTGTCCATCGCCCCGTTCGTGCTCGGCGTGCTGCGCTACGCCGTCGACGTGGACAAGGGCACCGCCGGCGCACCGGAGGAGATCGTCTTCCGGGACCGCACCCTGCTCCTCCTCGGGCTGGCGTGGGCCGCGACCGTCGGGGCGGGAGTCTTCGGTGGCTGACGCCGGCCCGCGCACGGCGGTGCCCCTGACCGGCTGGGGGCGGACCGCCCCCACGCCTGCGACCGTCGTGCCCGTCCGCGGTGCCGACGACGTCGCTGCGGCGCTTCGGGCGGTCTCCCCGCGAGGGGTGCTGGCCCGCGGGCTGGCGCGCAGCTACAACGACGCCGCCCAGAACGCCGGCGGGCACGTCCTGGACATGACCGGCGCCGACCGGCTGCTCGACGTCGACCTGGCCGGCGGCGAGGTCGAGGTGGAGGCCGGGATCTCCCTGGACCGCCTGATGGATCTCTTCGTGCCGATGGGGCTCTTCGTCCCGGTGACCCCGGGAACCCGGTACGTCACCGTGGGCGGGGCGATCGCGGCCGACATCCACGGCAAGAACCACCACGTCGCCGGCACCTTCTGCGAGCACGTGGCACACCTGGACCTGCTGACGGCCGACGGCGAGGTCCGCCGGATCGGGCCCGGCGCCGATCCCGAGCTCTTCTGGGCCACCGCCGGCGGCATGGGCCTGACCGGCGTGATCCTGCGGGCCCGCGTCCGGATGACCCGCATCGAGTCGTCCCGGCTCGTCGTCGACACCGACCGCACGCCCGACCTCGACTCGCTCATGGCGCTGCTGGAGAGCACCGACCACCGCTACGACTACTCGGTGGCCTGGATCGACTGCGTGGCCCGGGGCGCCCGCATGGGGCGCTCGGTCCTGACCCGCGGGCGGTTCGCCCGCCGCGACGAGCTGTCGGCGAGGCAGCAGGCCGACCCGCTGCGCTATGCCGGCTCGATCACGCTGTCCGCGCCCGACCTGTTCCCGCCGGGGCTGCTGAACCCGGCGACGGTCGCCGCGTTCAACGAGCTCTGGTACCGGAGGTCGCCGCGGCGCAGACGGGACCAGCTGCAGGGCATCGGTGCCTTCTTCCACCCGCTCGACGGCGTGGGGAACTGGAACCGGGTGTACGGCCCGCGCGGTTTCGTGCAGTACCAGTTCGTCGTCCCGTTCGGGGCGGAGGAGACGATGCGCCGGGCGCTGGAGCGGATCAGCCGCTCCGGGCACGCCTCGTTCCTCGCCGTCCTCAAGCGGTTCGGGGCGGCCAACCCCGGCCTGCTGTCCTTCCCGGCGCCCGGCTGGACGCTCGCCCTGGACATCCCGGTCGTCCGCGGGCTGGCCGCGCTGCTCGACGAGCTCGACGAGCTCGTGGTGGGCGCCGGCGGCCGGGTGTACCTCGCCAAGGACCCCCGCGTCCGGCCCGAGGTGTTCGAGCGCATGTACCCCCGTCTCGAGTCGTTCCGGGACGTGCGCCGCCGCGTGGACCCCACGGGCATGTTCACCTCGGACCTGGCCAGGAGGCTCGCCCTGTGATCGACGCGCTCGGTTCGGTCGGCTCGCTGCTGCTCGTCGGCGGCACGTCCGACATCGCCGTGGCCACGGCCCGCCGCTACCTCGTCGACCGTCCGCTGCGCATCGTCGTCGCGGCCCGGGAGACGCCGCGCCGCGTGACCGTGGCCGAGGAGCTGCGGGCGGCCGGCGGGCAGGTGGAGGTCGTCGACTTCGACGCCGACGACCCGGCGTCCCCGGCGCGGATGCTGACCGCCGCGACGGCCGGCGGCGACATCGACGTCGCGGTGGTCGCCTTCGGTCAGCTGGGCGAGGCCGACCGGCTGCGCACCGACAGCGCGGCGGCGGCCCACCTGGCGCAGGTCAACTACGTGGCCGCCGTCGCGGTCGGCACCGAGCTGGCCGTCCGCATGCGGACGCAGGGCCACGGCGTGATCGTCGCGCTCTCCTCGGTGGCCGGTGAGCGGGTGCGCCGGTCCAACTACGTCTACGGGTCGACCAAGGCCGGCATGGACGGATTCTTCTCCGGCCTCGGCGACTCGCTGGCCGGGACCGGGGTGTCGGTGCTCGTCGTGCGGCCCGGGTTCGTGCGCTCGAAGATGACCGAGGGGCTGCCCGACGTGCCCCTCTCCACCACGCCCGAGGCGGTGGCCGAGGCGATCGTCGCCGGTGTCCGCGGCGGCCGGCACACGGTCTGGGTGCCCGGGGCCATGCGCTGGGTGATGAGCGGCCTGCGGCACACCCCGCGCGCGGTCTTCCGGCGGCTGCCGTTCTGAGCGCTGGCTAGCGTGGCCCCCGTGCCCGACGACAACTCCTCCCGCTGGTCGGACCTCGACCGCCCCGCGCTCGACGCCGCCGCGCTGCAGTCCGCCCTCACCCGGGACAGCGCGCTGTGGCGCTCGCTCGAGGTGGTCCAGGAGGTCGGCTCGACGAACGCCGCCCTCACCGCCGCCGCGGTGGACGGCGCCGCGGAGGGCTCGGTGCTGGTGGCCGAGCACCAGGTCACCGGGCGGGGCCGGCTGGACCGCGTCTGGACCTCCCCGCCGCGGGCCGGGCTGACCGTCTCCTTCCTGCTGCGGCCCGACGTGCCGGCCGCCCGACGCGGCTGGCTCCCGCTGCTGACCGGTGTGGCCCTGGCCGAGGCCGTCGGCGAGGTCACCGGGGTGCTGGCCTCGGTGAAGTGGCCCAACGACCTGCTGGCCCGCGACGGCCGCAAGCTCGCCGGGATCCTCGCCGAGGCCTCCGGCGACGCCGTCGTCGTCGGGGTGGGGCTCAACGTCTCGACGACGGCGGACGAGCTGCCCGACACCGGCACGTCGCTGTCGGGGGTCACCGGCGCCACCGTGGACCGGGCACCGGTGCTGCTGGCGTTCCTGCGGGCGGTCGAGCGTCGCTACCGCGGCTGGGTGGAGGCGCTGGGGGACCCGGTGCTGTCCGGGCTGGCGCGTGACTACCTGGCGTGGTCCTCGACGGTTGGCAGCGCGGTGCAGGTGACGATGCCGGACGGTTCCACGCTGGCCGGGACGGCCCGGGCCGTGGACTGGGACGGCCGCCTCGTCGTCGACACCCCGGAGGGCACCGTCGAGCTGGCCAGCGGCGACGTCCGGCACGTCCGCCCGGCCTGACGCCTGACACGCCGACGGCGTCGGTCGCCGGATCGGGGCCGGATCGCCAGGCATCCTGGGGAGGTGCCGTACCCGGACAGGCTGCTCGCCGACGACGAAGAGGTGGTGCGCCACCTCCACCCGCACTGGCTGACGATCTTCTGGCCGGTGGTGTTCTTCCTGCTGCTGGTGGGCGGTGCCTCGTTCGGGGCGGCGCTCGTCCCGGCCGGCCGGCAGCAGGGCATGGTCCGGCTGGCGATCGTCGCGCTGGCGCTCCTGCTCCTGCTGGTCTTCGTCGCCGTCCCGCTGCTGCGCTGGCGGACGACGCACTACGTCGTCACCACCCACCGGCTGCTGTTCCGGGAAGGCGTCCTGGCCCGCCGGGGCCGCGACCTGGGGCTGTCCCGGATCACCGACGTCTCCTACACGCAGACGCTCTGGGCGCGGATCGTCAGCTCCGGCACGCTGACCATCGAGACCGCCGGCGACAGCGGCCCGACGGTCTTGCGGCGGATCCCCGACAGCGACGGGGTCCAGCAGCTGCTCAACCACATGATCGAGGAGGACGCCGACCGGCGGGCGCAGGAGAGCGCCGGGTACCTGCGCGACGACGACTGGCCGTCCGACGGCGGCTGGCGGTCCACCGCCGTCCTCTGAGCAGGACGTATCCGGATGTGACGGGTCCGTCACGGCGCGCCTGACCGGTTCTGTCGTACCCCCTCCCTACCTTTCGGCCTCATGCGGCTCCTGCACACGTCCGACTGGCACATCGGCCGGACGCTGCACGGCACCGACCTGCTCGCCGAGCAGGAGGCGGTCCTCGGGGGCCTGGCCGCCGTCGTCACCCGGGAACGGGTCGACGTCGTGGTCGTGGCCGGAGACGTCTACGACCGGGCCGTCCCGTCGGCGGACGCGACCGGTGTGCTCGACCGCGTCGTCGGCCGGCTGCTCGCCACCGGTGCCCGCGTGGTCCTCACTCCCGGCAACCACGACTCGGCACGCCGCCTGGGCACCTTCTCCGGCCTGCTCAGCGCCGCCGGGCTGCACGTGCGCGCGGCCACCGCCGGCCTCGACGAGCCGGTGCTGCTGGCCGACGAGCACGGCGAGGTGGCCGTCTACGGCATCCCCTACCTGGAGCCGGAGGTCGCCCGCCACGAGCTGGGCGTGCCCGAGGCGCGCAGCCACGAGGCGGTGCTGGGCGAGGCGATGGACCGGATCCGCGCCGACCTCTTCCTGCGCCCGGGCGTCCGGTCGGTCGTGCTCGCGCACGCCTTCGTCGGCGGCGGGCAGCCCAGCGACAGCGAGCGCGACATCTGCGTCGGCGGGGTCGACCTCGTGCCGGCCGGCGTCTTCCACGGCGTGGACTACGTGGCGCTGGGACACCTGCACCGCCCGCAGACGCTGTCGCCGCGGCTGCGCTACAGCGGCTCCCCGCTGGCCTACTCCTTCGGCGAGGCCGGCCAGCAGAAGCAGGCGTGGCTGGTCGACCTCGACGCCGCAGGGCTGGCCGACGTCCGGGCGCTCCCGCTGCCCACGCCGCGGCCGCTGTCGGTGCTCACCGGTTCCCTGGAGGAGCTGCTCGCCGATCCGGCCCACGCGGCCGCGGAGGAGCACTTCGTCTCCGCCCGCCTCACCGACCCGGCCCGTCCGGCCGACCCGATGCGCCGGCTGCAGGCCCGCTTCCCGCACTGCGTGCACCTGGACTGGACGGGGTCGGCCGAGGTTGCGGAGAGCGGCAGCTACCAGGAGCGGATGCGCGGCCGCAGCGCCCTCGACGTGGCCGGCGAGTTCGTGAGCCACGTCCGCGGCGTGCCGGCCAGCCCGGCGGAGCGGGAGCTGCTCGCCCGGGCCCTCGGCGCCGTGGACCGCGCGGAGGCGGCCCGATGAGGCTGCACCGGTTGTCGGTCACCGCCTTCGGCCCGTTCGCCGGCACCGTCGAGGTGGACCTGGACGAGATAGGCCGCGACGGTCTCTTCCTGCTGTGGGGTCCCACGGGTGCGGGCAAGACCACGCTGCTGGACGCCGTGGTGTTCGCCCTCTACGGCCGGGTGCCCGGCGCGCGGGGCGAGGAGAAGCGCCTGCGCAGCGACCACGCCGACGCCGCCACCCGCACCGAGGTCACCTGCGAGCTGACCCTGGGCGAGGAGCGGCTGCGGGTGGTCCGGCGGCCGGAGCAGCAGCGACCGAAGAAGCGCGGGGAGGGCTGGGCGACCGAGCAGGCCAAGCTCCTGGTCTCCCGGCTCACCGACGGCGGCTGGGAGCCCGTCAGCACCCGGATCGACGAGGGCTCGGAGCACCTGCGCACGCGCGTGGGGCTCGACGTCCACCAGTTCTGCCAGGTGGTGCTGCTGCCGCAGGGGGACTTCGCGCGGTTCCTGCGCGCCGAGCCGGAGTACCGGGCCGAGCTGCTGCGCACGCTGTTCGACGTCGACCGCTTCGCGCGGGCCGAGGAGTGGCTGGCCGAGGAGCGCAGCGCGGCACGGGAGCTGACCGCGGCGCACCGGGCGCAGCTGAGCACCCTGCTGGCGCGGGTGGCGCAGATCGCCGACGTCGACATGCCGGAGGAGCTGGCCCCGGAGCTGGTCGGCGCCGCGCCGGGCGCCCGCGTGCTGCCCTGGGTGGACCAGGTCCGCGCCGCGGCGGCCGGGCGGCTGACGGCGGCGACGGCCCGCGCCGAGGCCACGGCCGCCGAGGTGG
>NZ_POQT01000006.1 GCF_002938435.1 Blastococcus saxobsidens | reverse complement strand
CGCGCAGCCTCGGCGGCCGCAGCCTCGACGGTCTCCCGGGAGCGGCCCTCCGCCTCGGCGGTGGTCCGCGCGGCACAGGCGCGCAGCTGCTCGGCCTCCGCCGTGGCGGCGGCGCGGCAGGCGGCCGCCTCGGCGCGCATGCCCTCGGCCTCGTCGGCGGCGGTGGCCAGCATCGAGCCGATCCGGTCGGCGACGTCGAGGAACTGGCCGCCGCCGGAGGAGTGCCCGAGCAGCCGCCGCGTCTCCTGCAGCTCGGTGTGGACGCCGAGCAGCCGAACCTCGAGGTGCTGGCGCTCGCGGTCGGCGGCGACGAGCTCGTCCTCCGCCCACCGGACGTAGGTGTCGACCTGGAACCGGTCGTAGCCGGTCACCGCCCGGCGGAACTGCGGACCGGCCTCGAAGAGGGTGGGCAGATCGCCGGAGACGTTCGGCCGGCGGCGGTCGTCGTCCAGGACGCGGTCCGGGGCGGGGACGGCCGTGTCGGGGGAACCGATCTCGGGCGTGGCCCTGGTGGAGAAGTCCACGGTCATCCGGTCCGCTCCGTTCACTCAGCGTGATGAAGCACAAACGCTACGGCGACGGCCGGGCCGGTGCAGCGCGACGGCGGACCGTCGTCACCCCGATGGGCGACAGCACCCCGCCGGCGCCCGGCACGGGCCGGATCCGTCCCGCACGCTGGCTCCCGTGGATCCCGAGACCTCCTCAATGCTGCCCGGCAGCATGACCGTCCCCCCGTGGTTCCAGTGGGAGGTCGTCGTCGCCGTGGTCGTGGTCGCGGCGGTCCTGGCCGTGGTCGCCCTCGTGCTCGGTGGAACCCGGCCCGGGGCGGCCGAACGCGCGGAGTGGCAGGCATGGCTGGCCTCCCGGTCGGCGCGCGAGCACCCGTACCCGGCGGCACCGCCGGGAGCCGACCACCGCCGGGCGGACCCGGCCGGCCGCTGAGGCGGGGCGACCGCCGGCATCGGCCCGGTGCCGCCACCGGCGCGGGCCGGCACGCGCTAGCATCGGAGCCGCACCGTTCACGGGGCAGACGGCGCCTGTCTGGCGACGACGTCCATGTGCACTCGTCGCCTCGGTCTTCCACCGGCGATCCCGGTCCGAACCGGGACGAGCCGCCGGGTCCCGGTCCCGCCGGGTCGGGTCCGCGGCCGTCGTGTCGCGCGGCGCCGGTCCCGGCGGCCGGGGAGCGGTGCGCAGGACGCTGCCGCGGCTCCCGTGCCGGGCAGACCAGAGGAGGAGTCCGTGGCTCGACAAGGTCAGCGCCGGACGAGCGCTCGCCGCACCCAGCCGCGGGACCGGCGCCGCGGCCCGGAGGACGTCATGTCGGTGCTGGCCCGCACCGTCCGCGAGGTCGAGGCCGCCGCCGAGCGCGGGCGGGTCACGCCGTCGGTCCGCACCAAGTTCCAGGTGGTGGCGCTGCTGCTGCGCGACGAGCGCGAGCGGGTGCGCGCGGAGGAGTCCGGCAGCCCGGCACACCGCGCCGAGCAGCTCAAGCGCCTCGACGGGATCGCCCAGATCCTCGCCCGGACCGCCGTGCGCGACGCCGGGCTGCTGGCCCTGCTCGGCGAGGAGGCCGTCGTCTCCGAGGCCGCTCGCACGCTCAAGCGCGAGATCCTGGCCGGCCTGGGCATCGAGCCGGAGCCGGTCGAGGAGCCCCCGGCCCAGCCGCAGGCGGCCGTGGCCGCCCCGGAGCGCCGCGTCGTACCGCAGTCGGTGATCTCCCGTCAGCTGGCCAACCCGTTCCTGGCTCCCGACTTCTCCAACGCGCCCCCGCCGCCCGCCCGGCCCCGTCGCCTGGCCGGCTGGGAGCTGCTCGACCCGCTGCTGAACTCCTTCGAGCGCGCCGGCGGCGGGGATGCGGCGTGCATGCCGCTGCCTGCCCCCACCTCGCTGCGGGCAGCCGGCGGCCGGGAGCTCATGCCGCACCAGGCGCAGCTCGTCGCCGCGGCCGCCGACGGGCACCGGACCTTCCTGCTGGCCGACGAGCCCGGCCTGGGCAAGACGGCGCAGGCCCTGCTGGCCGCGGAGGCGGCGAACGCCTACCCGCTGCTCGTGGTGGTCCCCAGCGTGGTCAAGACCAACTGGGCCCGCGAGGCAGGGATCTGGACGCCGCACCGGGCGGCCACCGTCGTGCACGGCAACGGGGAGACCGTCGACGGCTTCGCCGACATCGTCGTCGTCAACTACGAGGTGCTCGACCGGCACGTGGGCTGGTTCAGCGACTTCGGGTTCCGCGGCATGGTCGTCGACGAGGCGCACTTCATCAAGAACAAGAGCTCGCAGCGCTCCCAGCACGTGCTGGAGCTGGCGGACCGGATCCGGACGCGGTTCCCGCGCCCGCTCCTGATGGCCCTCACCGGCACCCCGCTGATCAACGACATCGACGACTTCCTGGCCATCTGGCAGTTCCTCGGCTGGATCGACGAGAGCAAGCCGCTCGGCACCCTGATGAATGCCCTCGAGGAGACCGGGCTGACGCCGGCGGACCCGGGCTTCTACCCGGCCGCCCGGCGGTGCGTGATCGAGCAGGGCATCGTCCGCCGGCGCAAGATCGACGTGGCCGCCGACATCCCCGCCCGCCGCATCGCCGACCTGCCCGTCGAGCTCGACGACAAGGCCGGCCGCTCCATCCGGGCGGCGGAGCAGGAGCTGGCCCGCCGGCTGGTGAAGCGGTACGAGAGCGCGCTGGCCGCCCGGGGGTCGGCCGACGTGGTGGAGGAGATCGACCGCGAGCTGGTGCGCAAGGTGGCCCGCTGGGAGCTCAAGGACGCGACGGCCTCGGCCACCGGCGAGAACGTGTTCAGCATGATGCGGCGGATCGGCCAGGCCAAGGCCGGCCCGGCCGCCGACTACGCCGCGCAACTGGCCCGCAGCGCCGGCAAGGTGGTCTTCTTCGCCAAGCACGTCGACGTCATGGACGCCGCGGAGGAGTCGTTCGCCCGGCAGGGCATCGGCTTCTCCTCGATCCGGGGCGACCAGACGCCGTCGGCGCGGCAGAAGCACATCGACGCCTTCGTCAACGATCCCGCCGTGGCCGTCGCGGTCTGCTCGCTCACCGCGGCCGGGGTGGGGCTCAACCTGCAGGTGGCGTCGAACATCGTGCTGGCGGAGCTGTCCTGGACCGACGCCGAGCAGACGCAGGCCATCGACCGCAGCCACCGCATCGGGCAGACCGAACCGGTGACGGCGTGGCGGATCATCGCCGCCCAGACCCTCGACTCCCGGATCGCCGAGCTGATCGACAGCAAGGCGGGGCTCGCCGCCCGGGCGCTCGACGGTTCGGACGAGGAGGTCTCGTCGTCCGCCGACGTCCAGCTCGAGGCGCTCGTCGCCCTGCTGACCGACGCCCTGTCGGCGTAACCGGCCCGGGGCCCCTGGGACGGTCGAGGAACGAGCACGCGAGGAGATCCGGTGATCGCTGGCCGTCGCAGGGCTGCGCCCCGTCCTGTCCCGACGGCGTCCACGGAGCCCGTCCACCTCCCCGAGCCGGACGAGCGCCAGGCCTACCGCATCCTGGACTTCGCCCTGCGTGCGGGCGAGGTTCTCCTGTCCGGGGGTGAGGCGGCCTCGGAGGTGACGGCGATGACGGTCGCGATCACCCGGGCCTGCGGACTGCCGTACGTGGTCTGCGAGGTGACGTTCACGTCGATCACGCTGTCCTACGTCCGGGCACCCGACGTCGCCCCGGTCACCAGCGTCCGGCTCGTCGAGCAGCGGACGCCGGACTACACCCGAGTGACCGAGGTCCACAACATGGTGGACG
This sequence comes from Blastococcus saxobsidens, assembly GCF_002938435.1. Lineage (GTDB taxonomy): Bacteria > Actinomycetota > Actinomycetes > Mycobacteriales > Geodermatophilaceae > Blastococcus > Blastococcus saxobsidens. Next base: position 170,057 of record NZ_POQT01000006.1, on the reverse strand, counting down.
ACATCGTCTCCCGGCGGGTCACCCCGGCGGAGGCCATCGAGCGCCTGGACGGCATCCGCACGCGCCGGCACCCCTACCGGCGGTGGGTGGTGACGGGGTTCCGCGCCGTGCTGGCGGCCGCGGTCGCCGTGCTGCTGGGCGCCGGCGTGCTCGTGACCGTGATCGCGTTCCTCACCACGGTGGTGGTCGACCGGACGACGGGTGCGCTGACGGCGCGGCTGCTGCCGGACTTCTACGCCAACACCGTGGGAGCGGCGATCGCCACGACCGTGGCGATGCTGGTGCTGGTCGCGGACCTGGACCTCCGGCCGTCGCTCATCGTGGCCAGCGGGATCGTGCTGCTGCTGCCGGGCATCACGCTCGTCGGTGCGGTGCAGGACGCCATCAACGGCTTCCTGCTGACCGCGACCGCACGGGCCTTCGAGGTCTTCGTGCTGACCGCGGGGATCGTGACCGGGGTCGCGGCGGTGCTCTCGCTCGCCGATCGGCTGTCGGTACCCCTGGCCGTCAGCCAGGCGCCGTCGACCGGGTGGGGCGACGTGCCGGTCCAGCTGGCCGCGGCGGTCCTGGCGGCCGCGGCGGCGGCGGGGGCCAACTACGCCCCCCGGCGGACCCTGCCGGCGGCGGGCCTCGCCGCTGGGGTGGGCTGGGGTGCCTTCCGGGGGCTGGACGAGCTCGGGCTGGACCCGGCGCTGGCGACGGGCGTGGCCGCGGTCCTGGTGGGCGCCGGTGCCTACCTGTTCGCCCGCCGGCAGAAGGCGTCACCGCTGATCTACGTCGCCGCCGGCATCATCCCGCTGCTCCCGGGGTTGACCATCTACCGCGGCATGCTGCTGCTCGCCGACGGCAACACCGCGATGGGCCTGGTGCTGCTGAGCCAGGCCACCACGATCGGCCTGGCCCTGGCCGCCGGGGTGATCCTCGGCGGGTTCATCGCCCGGCCCGCCTCGGCCCGGGTGCGTGCACGGGGGCCGCGCCGGGTCCGGCCGCCGGTCGCTGCCGTCCGGGAGTCGTGACGGGAAGTCGAGGAGGCGCGCGGATCCGCCGTGCCCTCGGAGCTCCGGCAGGCGATGATCCCTCCGCCCGACGGATTCCCCGCCGGTGTCGGGCCTCGACGAGAGGGTTGCGATGACGACGAACCTGGAGCGCGACGGCTTCATCCGCACCCTGGGCCGGTGGGACGTGCTGGCGGTCGCCTTCGGCGCCATGATCGGCTTCGGCTGGATCGTGCTGACCGGCGGCTTCCTGGAGGGCGCCGGCACGCTCGGCGCGGCCCTCGCCTTCGTCATCGGTGGCGTGGTCGTGGCGCTGGTCGGGCTGACCTACGCCGAACTGGTGTCCGCGATGCCGCACGTGGGCGGGGAGCACAACTACGTGCTGCGCGCGATGGGCAGCCGGCCGGCGTTCGTGACCTCGTGGGCGCTGGTCCTCGGGTACGTCTCCGTCGTCGCGTTCGAGGCGGTCGCGCTGCCCCAGACGATGCTGTACCTCTTCCCGGACATGCTCGTCGGGCGGCTGTGGACGGTGGCCGGTTACGACGTGTACGCCAGCTGGGTCGCCGTCGGGGTCATCGCCGCCGCGGTGATGACCGCGCTCAACTACGTCGGGGTGCGCCCCGCCGCGGTCTTCCAGTCCGTGGCCGTCCTGTTCCTCCTGGCGGTCGGCCTGGCCCTGGTGACGGGGAGCTTCGTCGGCGGGGACACGCAGAACATGCAGCCGCTGTTCAACGGGGGAGTGGCCGGCCTCATCACGGTGCTGGTCGCGACGCCGTTCCTCTTCGTCGGCTTCGACGTCATCCCGCAGTCGGCCGAGGAGATCGACCTCAACTACCGGCAGATCGGCCAGCTCCTCCTGCTGTCGGTCGCCATGGCCGTCGGCTGGTACGTCCTCATCATGCTGACGGTCGGATCGGCCCTGCCGGCCGGCGAGCTCGCCGCGTCCGACCTGGCCGCCGCCGACGGCATGGCGGCGTTGTGGGGCAGCGACCTGATGGGCAAGGTTCTGGTCATCGGCGGTATCGCCGGCATCCTGACCTCGTGGAACGGCTTCCTCATCGGCGCCAGCCGGCTGGTCTACGCGCTGGCCCAGTCGGGGATGCTGCCTGCCTGGTTCGGGCGGCTGCACCCGAGGTTCCGGACGCCCGGCAACGCCCTGCTCTTCATCGGGGGCCTGTCGATGATCGCGCCGCTGTTCGGCCGGCAGACGCTGGTGTGGATGGTCGACGCCGGCGGGCTGAGCATCATCGTGGCCTACGTGATGGTGGCGGTCAGCTTCCTGGTGCTCCGGCGCCGGGAACCCGACATGAGCCGACCGTTCCGCGCACCCGGCGGCACGGTGACCGGCGTCCTGGCGGCGGTGCTCGCGACGGCCCTCGGGGTGCTGTTCATGCCCGGCATGCCGGCCGCCCTGGTCTGGCCGTACGAGTGGGTGATCCTGGCCGTCTGGTGGGCGCTCGGTCTGGTCTTCGTGCTGCGCCTGCCGTCGGTCGGACCGGGGGCGGACGCCGAATCGCGGATACGGGCGGCCCGCGGTCGCTGAGGTGCTCCCGCCCGGATCCGGGCGGGGATCCGAGCTCGGGAGCCGGCTGCCCCGGGGCGTCGATCCCGTGTCAGGGGCGCACGGTCCCGGCGGCGAGGGCCAGCAGGTCCCGGTCGCGGCCGGGAGCGGCGAGGAGGCAGACGCCCACGGGTAGCCCCTCAGCGGTGCTGGCCGGGATGCCGACCGCGGGCAGGCCGGCCAGCGCGGCCAGGCAGGTGAGCCGGACGGTCGCTGTGCGCCCCTCCAGGCTGAGGCCGGTGGCGACGGGCGCCGCCACCGACGGTGCGCTCGGCAGCACGAGCACCCGGTGGCCGACCAGGTCGCGCAACCGAGCGCCGGCTCGCCGCACCACCTGCCGGGCGCGCTCGGCGTCGTCGGGGCTGATCGTCGCCCCGTGCGCGAACCGGGACCGCACGTCGACCCCGAGCACGTCCAGGTCGCCCCGGAGCCAGCCGCCGTGCGACTCCCAGGCCTGGTAGGCCTGCCAGGTCTGGAACGCCTCGCGCCATTCCTCGAGATCGCCGATCGGCGCGTGGAGGCTGGTCGCCCCGCGCGCCGACATCCACGCCAGCACGGCGTCCTCCACGTCGGCATCAGCGAGGCCGACCAGCTCGGGCACGAACACCAGCTCGTCGCTGCCGCCGGGCGACCCGGGGGGCAGGAGCACGCCACCGACGGCCTGCAGCACCTCCGCCGACCGGGCCAGCCAGCCGACCGCGTCGAAGTCCGGGGCGAGCGGGACCAGCCCGGTGCGGTCGACCAGGTCGTGCGTGGTGCGGATCCCGTACAGCCCCTGGTAGGCGGCCGGCACACGGATCGATCCGGCCGTGTCGGTGCCCAGGCCGATGGTGGCCTGGCCGAGGGCGACCGCGCTGGCGCTGCCGCTGGAGGAGCCACCCGGGATGCGGTGCGGGGCCCCGGGGTTCGGGGGCGTGCCGTAGTGGGGGTTGGTGCCGCCCAGCGAGTAGGCCAGCTCGTCCGTGCGCGCGATCCCGCGCAGGGAGGCCCCGGCGGCCAGCAGCCGGGCCACGACGGCGGCGTGCGCCGGCTCGGGCCGGGCGCCCACCAGCCACGCGGGGTTCCCTGCGCCGATCGGGTGGCCGGCGACGGCGTACAGGTCCTTGACCGCCACGGTCTGCCCGGTCAGCGGACCGTCCGCGGTCGGCGGGACGAGCGGCTCGCCGACGATCCGCCAGATCCGGGCGTCGATGGCCGGCGGCGGCTCGGAGACGTGTTCAGCGGTGACCTTCCAGCCGCCGTGCTCGGATTCCCCGGGGAAGCGTTGCCAGAGCTGGGTCTGCACGCCGCGCCCACCGCCGGCCGGCTCGGTCTCCGCCACCACCAGGGCGTGCTCGGCGTCGATCACCTGGACGTGCCTGCGCACGACGGTGCGCAGCGGGGCGCCGCCGCGCGCGGCACGGACCGCCGCGATCGCCTCGTGCCCGACCAGGACGCCCTCGGCGTCGGCGCGGACCGTCCCGTCCCCGGGCGCGGAGAGCAGGTCCAGCGTGCTGACGTCGTCGGCCAGCAACGCGGACTCGTAGGCGCCGAACGCGTCCAGCAGCCCCGGGGGAGGAGGAGTGCTCATGGCGGGGTCCGCCTTCCTTCTGGTCGCGACGGCGAGCCTCCGTGCGGGGTGCTGCCCCGCACGGAGGCCCGTTGGGCGAGCGGGGTCAGGACCCCTGCGCGTCGAGAGCCGCGGAGACGCGGCGGTGCGCCGCCCAGATCGCCTCCGGCATGTCGCGGAACTGCGAGAGGTGCTGCTCGCGGTGCGCCATCTCCTGCTGCCAGCGACGGATGTCGATGGACAGGATCGTGTCGAGGTCGTCCGGGCGCAGGTCGTCCATGCCCTCGAGCTGGAGCTCCTCCTTGGTCGGGACGACGCCGACGGGGGTCTGCCGGCCGGTGACCTCGCCGTTGCGCAGCTGCATCAGCCACAGCAGCGGGCGCAGGTTGTCCCGGTATCCCGGCCAGAGGAAGCGGCCGTCGTCGCCCCGCTGGAACCAGTTCACGTGGGCGAAGATCGGCTGGTCCTCCGCGGAACCGATGATCTTCAGCCAGTGCGCGGCGTAGGCGCCCTCGGAGTAGGCCATGAACGGCCGCATCGACATCGGGTCGTACCGCAGCACGCCCTCGGTGCCCTCGGCGGCGAAGGTCGCCTCCGCGCCCAGGGTGAGGCCGTCGTAGACGCCCTCGGCCAGATCGGTGATCGCGCGGACGAGCGGCTCCCGGTCACGGGTGCGCCCCCCGAAGATGATCGCGTCGACCGGCACGCCCTTCGGGTTCTCGTAGTCCGGCGCGATGTTCGGGATGTTGGCCAGCGTCGTGGTGAAGCGGCTGTTCGGATGCGCCCAGGGCTCGTCCCTCTCGGCCTCCGACCGCTCCGAGATCAGCGCGCCCTTCCAGTCGCGCCAGCCCGAGGCATCGGCGGGCGGGTTCTTGGTCCTGCCCTCCCACCAGAGGTCCTGCGTGTGCTCGTTGTAGGCGACGTTGGTGAAGATCGTCCCGGTGCCTTCGGCGACCGCCTCGACGGCCGTCGGGTTGGTGACCTCGTTGGTGTCCTTGGCGACGCCGAAGGCCCCGTACTCGGGGTTGATCGCGTAGACGCGGCCGTCCTCCTCGTCGACCCGCAGCCAGGCGATGTCGTCGCCGTAGAAGTGCACCTGGTACCGGTCACCGAGGGCGTCGGGCGCCAGGATCATGGCCAGGTTCGTCTTGCCCGACGCGCTCGGCATGCCACCGCAGATGTGGTAGGTCCGGCCGGTCTCGTTGTCGGTGATGCCGAGCAGCAGGAACTGCTCGGCGAGGAACGTGCCCGAGGCCCAGCCGTCGTAGGTCGCCTGGCGCAGGCCGTGGGCGATCTTGCCCAGCAGCGCGTTGCCGCCGTAGGACGAGCCGTAGTGCAGGATCGTGCGCTCGTCGGCGAGCGTGACGAACCAGCGCTGGTCCTCGGCGGTGCCCTGGCCCAGGTCGTCCAGGTCGCCGGTGACGTGCACCCCGCGGACGAAGTAGTCCTGGTCGGCGAGCTCGTTGACGTACTGCACGCCCACCCGCGCCATCCGGATCATGTGCAGCACGACCGTGCGCGTGTCCGTGAGCTCGACGCCGGTGGCGAACGCCTGGAGCGGGGAGCCGGGCGGGGCCATCAGGTAGGGGACGACGTACATCGTCTTGCCCGCGGACTTGCCGGCCATCCGCTCCTCGAGCATCGGCCGCATCTCCGACGCCGGGCGCCAGTTGTTGTACTCGCCCTTGTCCTCGGGGTCGTTCGTCGCCACGACCGTGCGCTCCTCCGAGCGCGCCGTGTCCCTCGGATGGCTGCGCGAGTAGTAGCGGCCCTCGCCGGCGGGGAGGAGTTCGCCGGCCTCGAGCGCCTCACGGATCAGGCGGTCGTCGTCGGAGGCGTTCACCACCTCGACCCGCTCCGCGCCGGTCAGCTCGGCCCAGTGGCGCACGTAGTCCCGGACATGGCTGTTCTCCAGCCCCGCTGCCCGGAGCGCGGAATCGACGTCGATCACAAACTCACCTTCTCGTTCGGAACCATCGAACTCGGACCGGGGACGGTGCTGTCGCAGCAGCATGCCCCGGGACGTGCGCGGCGGCCTCCGGGGACGGGGGGAGGACGATCTCCCCCGGCCGGCGGGCGCGTATGTGCCGGTCGACGGGCACCCGGGCCGGGCCCGTCGTCGGCCGGCGGCCCGCACGGGACCGAGCGAGGCCGGCGTGGGACAGCCCCTCGAGCGGGTCCGCCTCCGCGGAGGCGACGGGGCGACCGGGCGCGCACGGCATGGCGGGACCCTAGTGGCTCCGGCGCGCGCGGGCCGCGCTCGGGACGCGCGACCGGGGGGCGACCCAGGACGGCCGCCCCGCCTGCGGCCCGTCCGCCGGGAGAGTGAGCCGTGCTGGCCGGTGCGAGGTCTCTCGTGCAGACTGCGCGACGCGTGGCCGCCGGCTGCGGGAAACGGAGCCCTCTGCCATGGACCAGCTGCTCGTCGTGGTGAACCGGGCCGCGGGGACCACCGACGAGGAGTCGGTGACGACGGCGTTGACCGCACTCCGCTCGGGCGCCGACGTGCGGGTCGCGGCGACCGCCGATCCCGGCGAGCTGCTGCGGGCGGTGGAGGGCCGGGGGGACCGCCGGCTGGTCGTGCTCGGTGGCGACGGTTCCGTCCACGCGGCCGTCACGGCGCTGGACGCGGTGGGCGGCCTGGACCCCGACGAGCCCCTCGGGATCGTCCCGCTCGGGACGGGCAACGACCTGGCCCAGGCGCTCGGCCTGCCGCTGGACCCGTCCGAGAGCGCCGCCGTCGTCCTCACCGGGGCGCGGCGACCGCTGGACCTCCTGCGGGACGAGGCCGGTGGCCTGGTGGTCAACGCCGTGCACCTCGGCGCCGGTGCCCGGGCGTCGGCCGAGGCGGTCCGCTTCAAGGGCCGGCTGGGGGCGGCGGCCTACCCGCTGGGCGCCGCCATCGCCGGTGTGACGACCGCCGGCTGGAAGCTGCGCGTGGAGGTCGACGGCCGGGTGGTCGGCCACGCGACGGCGGGCTGGTCCCCGGACGGGACGCGGGACGTGCTGATGGCCGCGGTGTGCAACGGGCCCACCATCGGCGGGGCCACCCCGCTGGCGCCGGACGCGCTCGTGGACGACGGGCTGCTCGACGTCGTCGTGTCCACCGCGACGGGTCCGCTCGCGCGGGCGGCCTTCGCGACGGCCCTCAGCACCGGGCGGCACGTCGACCGCGACGACGTCCTCGTCGTGCGCGGCCGCGAGGTGACCGTCGGCGGCGGTCCCGTCGACCTCGTGGCGGACGGCGACCTCGAGGAGGACGTGCGCGGCCGGACGTGGCGGACGGAGCGCCACGCCTGGTCGGTGCTCGTGCCCGGCTGACCCACCCGCCCGTCGGTGCACGCGCGCCGCGGGACGCCGGGTGGGGGGGCTTCGCCCGACAGCGGGGCCCCGCACGCCGCGGGACGCCGGGTGGGGGGGCTTCGCCCGACAGCGGGGCCCCGCACGCCGGCACCCGGCCGCGGACCCGATCGGGTGGAGCGGGGGAGTCGGCGTCCGGCTCCTCCGACCCCACCGAGCACACTGACCGGTGTGACGGACACCGCCGGGGCCCCGCCCCAGCCCGAGAGTGGTCCGGGCACCGGAGCGCGCGCCGCCACCGGCGCGGTGCGCCCGGAGCCGGGCGCCCCGCTGCTCATCCCGGGGGAGACCTGCTGGCGGCTGGAGCGGGCCGACCGCTTCGCGATCTTCGTGGACGCGGCCGGCTACTTCGCCACCCTCAAGCGTGCCGTGCTGCAGGCGCAGCGGCGGGTGCTCTTCATCGGCTGGGACTTCGATCCCCGGATCCGGCTGGACCCCCTCGCCGGCGGCCGCCCGCGGGACGACCGGCTCGGCGCCGTGCTCGGGCGGGCGGTGCGGGAGAACCCCGGGCTGGAGATCGGGCTCCTGCAGTGGGACCTCGGCATGCTCAGGGCGCTCGGCCGCGGGCTGAAGCCGATCGTGCTCCTCGACCGGCGCACCCCCGACCGGCTCACCTTCGCCGTGGACGCCCATCACCCGGTGGGCGGTGCGCACCACCAGAAGATCGTGGTCATCGACGACTGCCTGGCCTTCGCCGGCGGCATCGACATCACCGCCGACCGCTGGGACACCTCCGACCACGCCGATGGCAACCCGCACCGCCGCCGTCCGGCGTCCGGACGGCGTCCGGGCAGGGCGACCGGGCCGTGGCACGACGCGACCAGCATCATGACCGGACCCGCCGCCCGGGCGGTCGCCCAGCTCGCCCGGGAGAGGTGGGAGAGCGGCACGGGGGAGCGGCTGGAGCCGCTCCCGGAGTCCCGGGAGTGCTGGCCCGACGAGGTCGAGCCCCTGTTCACCGACGTCGACGTGGCGATCTCCCGGACCCGTCCCGAGTACGGCGGCGAGCCCCTGGTGCACGAGATCGAGCTGCTGTGGCTGGCCTCCATCGCCGCGGCCCGCCGTTCCCTCTACGTGGAGAGCCAGTACTTCGCCAGCCGCCGGATCGCCGAGGCGATCATCGAGCGGCTGCGCGAGCCCGACGGACCGGACGTGGTCGTGGTCAACCCGGAGACCGCGGACGGCTGGCTCTCGGAGAAGGCGATGGGCACCGCTCGGGCCCGGTTGCTGCAGATGGTCCGGGACGCCGACGTGCACGACCGCTTCCGCCTCTACACCCCCGTGACCGAGCAGCGCGAGCACATCTACGTGCATGCCAAGGTGACGGTCGTCGACGACCGTCTGCTGCGGATCGGCTCCGGCAACGTCAACAACCGCTCGATGGGCCTGGACACCGAGTGCGACCTGGCGATCGAGGTGGTGGACGGGCGGCCGGGGGCCGAAGCCCTGGCCTCGACCATCGTCGGCTTCCGCGACCGGTTGCTGGCCGAGCACCTCGGGGCCACGCCCGAGGAGGTCGTGGCCGCGATCGCCGACACCGGGTCGCTGGTGCAGGGGATCGAGCGGCTGCGCCGGCCCACGAGCCGCTCGCTGGTGCCCTTCGAGCCGCCGGAGCTGGGGCCGGCCGACCGGGCGCTCGCGGAGTCGGAGGTGATGGATCCGGAGAAGACCCCGAACCGGTGGCGCCGGGTCGAGCGCTTCTTCGCCCGCCGCCGGCGGCCGCGCGACCGCGTGCGCGCCTGACCTTCCCGGCCGGCGGCCTCCCGGTGCCGTGGAATCCCGGGGCGACGGGGCCGGGCGGGACAGCGCCCGGCACGGCCCGGGGGGCACGTGGGGCCGGAGCGCCGTCCGGCGACTAGCGTCGGGCGCCATGGACCACGACGTGCCGAGGACCGGATCCGGGTCGCGTACCCGCGGCCTGCCCGTCCCCGCCCCGGAGGACGCGGAGGCGGAATCGGCGGCCGCGCCGTCCATCCCGTCGTTCGCCTCGCTGCGGGACACCCGCCGGCGGTCCCCGGTCGACCTGCTGCTCGGCCCGCAGGAACCCGTGGTCGACGCGGCGCCCCCGGCCCCGCCGACCGGCGGCCCGCGGCCCGCCGAGTGGGCGGACCTGTGGCACATCGGGCTGCGGCTGGCGCGGTGGTGCGTGCGGCAACCACTCTCGACGGCGCGCCGCCTGCTCGGCTGATTCCACCCGCGACCGTCCCCGGCCGGCAACCGCCGTGCACGGGCGCCCTCCCGCGGTCGCTGGCAGGGTGGGTCGCATGCCCCACACCTCTCCCGTCGTCGTGGTGACCGGTGCCAACGGACTGGTCGGCAGCGCGGTCTGCCGGGCGCTCGTCGAGCGGTCGGCGCAGGTGCGCGCCGTCGTCCGCCGTGCCGGCAGCGCTCCCGTCCTGGCCGGCGTCACCGAGCACGTCGGCGACTTCGCCGACGGGTCCGTGGCCTCCGCGGTGACCCGCGGCGCCGACGCGGTGGTCAGCACCGTCCACCCGATGGGCTCGCCCCGGGAGGTGCAGCACCGCGTGGGCGTGGAGGGCACGCCGGTTCTCGCCCGGGCCGCCCGGGACGCCGGTGTCGCCCGGTTCGTGCACGTCTCCACGGCCGGCGTCCACGACCGCTCGGCAGGGGTGGGGGACATCGCCGAGGACGGCGCCCTGCTGCCCCAGGGGAGCGGCGCCTACCCGGACACCAAGAACGCCACCGACGCCGCGCTCGCGCAGGTCGGCGGGCTCACGACCGTGCTGGTCCGCCCGCCGGCGATCATCGGTGCCGGCGACACGTCGGTCTGGAACACCCTGCGACCGCGGGAGATCCGCGACGGGGACCGCCGGGCCAACCCCGCGCAGACCTGGGCGTGGGTGCACGTCGAGGACCTGGCGGCCCTGATCGCGGACGTCGCCATGGGCGCCGTCGCCACCACCGACGACCCGGAGCGCGGTCCCGTGGCCGGGAGCACGACGCCGGTCCTGGTCGCGGGCGAGCGGGCGACCTGGCGGGACTACCTCGGCACGGTGACCGACGCGCTGGGCATCGAGCCCGAGTGGACCGACGAGCCGGTCTGGACCGGGCAGCTGCTCACCCACCGCGCGCGGGGGTGGGGCTGGGCCCCGCGGGTGGGCCTGGCGCAGGCCCTGGACGAGCTGCGGCGGGGCCTGACCACCGGTGCGTGACCTCGTCGCCGGCGGCGGGGGATGCCCGCAGGAGGTGCGGACGGTGGCGGTGGACGCGGTCGGTGGCGGGGGAGGTGCGGACGGGCGCCGCGCCGACCCCGCCCTGGCCGACTTCCCGGACCGGGCTCCCGGCACCCGGCGCTGGTGCTTCGCCGACCAGCTCGGCCCGCACTTCCTCGACGGGCCGGACCAGCCGGTCCTGCTCGTCGAGTCCCGGGCCGTGTTCGCCCGGCGCCGCTTCCACCGCCAGAAGGCGCACCTCGTCCTCTCGGCCCTGCGGCACCGCGCGGCGGAGCTCGGCGACCAGGCGGAGCTCCACCAGGTCGGCACCTACGGCGAGGCGCTGGACCGGGTCGGTGAGCCGCTGAGCGTGTGCGCGCCGACGTCGTGGGGCAGCCGCGACCTCGTCCTCCGCCGTCCGGGTGTGCAGGTGCTCGCCGCCCGGGGCTTCGTCACGACCCAGGGCGAGTTCGCCGGCTGGGCCGCGGGCCGCGGGCGTCGCCGGCTGCTCATGGAGGACTTCTACCGGGACTCCCGGCGCCGCCACGGCGTCCTGATGAACGGCGCGGAGCCCGTGGGCGGCCGGTGGAACCTCGACACGGAGAACCGCGAACCCCCGCCGGCCGACGGCCGGATCGGGGTGCCCGAGCCGTGGTGGCCGGAGGAGGACGAGATCGACGCCGAGGTGCGCGCCGACCTCGACCGCTGGGAGGCCGAGGGCCTGGCTTCCTTCGTCGGGGACGACGGGCCGAGGCTCTTCCCGGTGACCCGCGCCGAGGCGCTGCACCGGCTGGAGGACTTCCTGGAGCACCGGCTCGGCGCCTTCGGCCCGCACGAGGACGCGATGCTGGCCGGGGACCGCTGGCTCGCGCACTCGCTGCTGTCCCCGGCGCTCAACCTGGGCCTGCTCGACCCGCTGGAGGTGGTGGTGGCGACGGAGCGCAGCGCCCGCGACCGCGCGGCCGCGGGCGACCTCCTGCCGCTGAACAGCGTCGAGGGCTTCGTGCGGCAGGTCATGGGCTGGCGCGACTACATCTGGCACATGTACTGGCACCTGGGCCGCGACTTCCGGAACCGCAACTTCCTGGCGGCCCGCGCCGCGGTCCCGGACTGGCTGGCCGGTCTCGACGACGCCGCGGTCGACGCCGCCTGCCTCTCCGACGTGCTCGGCGACCTGCGCCGCGACGGCTGGGTGCACCACATCCCGCGGCTCATGGTGCTGGGCAACTACGCGCTGCAGCGGGGCATCGACCCGTCGGCGATGACCGACTGGTTCCACGAGAGCTTCGGCGACGGCTACGAGTGGGTGATGGTCGCCAACGTCGTGGGCATGAGCCAGCACGCCGACGGCGGCGTGCTGGCCACCAAGCCCTACGCCGCGGGCGGCGCCTACATCGACCGGATGAGCGACTACTGCGGCGGCTGCCGGTACGACCCGAGGAAGCGGCTGGGCGAGGACGCCTGCCCCTACACCGCGGGCTACTGGGCCTTCCTCGACCGCACGCAGGACCGGCTCGCGGGCAACCACCGCATGCGCCGGCCGCTGCAGGGCCTCGACCGGCTCGCCGACCTCGAGGCCGTGGTGGAGCAGGAGCGGGACCGCGGCACGACGGCGCCGTAGCCCGGCGCCGCCGGCAGGGCTCAGCCCCGACGATCGGCCACCATGCGGTCGGTGACCCGCTGGATGCGGCCGGCCTGCCGCGAGAGCGCCAGGTCGAGGAGCCGGTCGATCGGCGGGACCTCGCCCAGCCGCGCCAGTCCCATCCAGCGCGGTACGGAGACCGAGCGGGACCAGGGGGACGTGAGGCTGCGCACCACCTGCTCGGCCACCCGCTCCGGTGCGATCCCCGGCGACAGCCGCCCCTCGGCGTCCTCGTCGGAGACCGGGGCAGCGCCCCGGCCGCGGACCAGCCACTCCGTCGACACCGGACCGGGGGTGATCGAGTGGACCCGGACGCCCCGGGCGGTGACCTCCCGGCGCAGGCCCTTCACGAAGCCGTGCACGCCCGCCTTGGTCGCCGAGTAGATCGTCAGCGGTGGGACCTGTGCCAGCGCGGCGGAGGAGGCGGTGACCAGGACGTCCGCGCGGCCGCGCTCGGCCGCGGCCTGCAGGAGGTGCGGCAGCGCCAGCCGCGCGACGTCGACGACGCCGGTGAGGTTCGTCGCGATCATCGCCTCGACCGCCTCCTGCGGCGTCTCCTCGACCAGGGCGGCGTAGCCGAGTGCCGCGTTGAGGACCACGGCGTCCAGCCGCCCGTGCTCCGAGACCACCCGCTCGACCAGCGCGACCCGGTCCGTCGCGGAGGACACGTCGGCCGGGACGGCCGTCGCGCCGTCGACCCCCGCCAGGGCCTCGGACAGGCGGGAGCGATCGCGGGCGCAGGCGACCACCCGGGCGTCGGACGCGGCCAGGCGGTGCACCACCGCCCGCCCGATTCCCGCGCTCCCGCCGGTGACGAGGACGACGCGCTCCCGCAGGCTTGTCATGGCGCGGTTGTTCCCCGCCTCCAGAGGCCACAACCGCGTGGTGCGCGATCCCTCTGCCCCTGCCGAGGGCGACCGGCCCACGGCACCGGCGATGGCCGCGGCCGCAGGACCGGGCGTCCTCGCGCAGGGAGACCCGGCTCCCCGGGTGCTGGTCGACGCTCGTCGCCACCAGGCCGTGAGCCCCGCCGGCGCCGCCCCGTGGGGACGAGGCGGGGCCCGGCAGCCATTGGTGCACTGTCACGAGGTCGTAACGGCCCGGCGCCCGTGGGCCCCGCCCGGACGGGTACCCATGGCCGATGCCGTCAGACAGTCTCGAGAGCGCCAGCCGGACCGACCTGCTCCACCGCGCCCGTGCCGCCGACATCACCGGACGCTCGTCCATGAGCAAGCCGCAGCTCATCGCGAGCCTGCGCGAGCGCGACCGGAGCGCCTGGGACGAGGAGAGGGAGACCCGCGACCAGAGGGGCGGCGAGGTCGAGGGGGACGGCAGGCGGCGGGTGGGCGCCCGGGTGGAGGCCTTCCGCCGGCTGGCGGAGGCCCGCGCGCGCGGCGAGATGGTGCTGCTGCCGCGGATGCTCGGCGGGAACGACCGCCGGACCCACGTCCGCGAGACGGTGCGCGAGGACCACGAGACCCGGATCGCCAGCGGCGACGTGGAGGCGGTGGAGAAGTTCGACAAGCTCGCCCGGTCGGTCTTCCACTTCTTCCGCGGCACCAACCTGCTGTTCTACCGGGACGTCCTCGGAGAGGACGCCCGCATGCCGACCGTGCTGGGCCTCGGCGACGTCCACCCGGGCAACTTCGGCGTCATGCCCAGCTCGGACGACGTGCCCGTGTTCGGGGTCAACGACTTCGACGACGCCTTCTACGCACCGTTCACGTGGGACCTGAAGCGCGGAGTCGTGGGGTTCATGCTCGCGGCGGCCGAGAAGTCCGGTCTCGGGCGCAAGAAGCAACGGACCATCGCCGAGCGGTTCGTCCGCGGCTACATCGAGGGCATCGCCGCCTACGCCACCGACTCCACCGAGCAGGACGAGCAGCTGCGGCTCGACAACGCCCCGCCGATGATCGCCGACCTGATCGGGCGGGCTCTGCGGCACAGCCGCTCCGAGTGGCTGGCGGCCACGTTGCTGGACGAGTACGGCACCGGCTTCCGCGCCGACGACGAGCTGGTCCCGGTCAGCAGCAGGCGGGCCGAGTTCCAGGCCCTGGTCGACCGCTACGTGCGCGAGAACGAGGTCTCCGTGCCCGCCCGCGCGGGCGCCATGCGGGTGAAGGACGTCGCCGAGCGGAAGGGCGCCGGGACGGCGTCCCTCGGGCTGACCCGGTACTTCGTGCTCATCGAAGGCCCGCTGGCCGACGGCACCGACGACCTGGTCCTGGAGTTGAAGCGTGCACGCCGGTCGGCGTTGGTCGGTCTGGTGCCCCCCTCGGAGTTCGAGGTCGACGGGCAGGGCGACCGGATCCGGCACGCTCAGCGGGTGCACCTGGTGAACGGGGACGTGTTCTACGGCAGCGTCGACCTCGACGGCCACAGCTTCATGGTCCGGGAGCGCGCCCCCTACCGCGACGACATCAGCCTCGGGTCGCTGTCGCCGGGCGGGTGGAAGGAGTACGCCGCCATCTGCGGCCGCGTGCTCGCCCACACCCACGCGATGTCCGACGAGAACGGCCTCATCGACTACGACGTCGAGCCCGCGATCATGGACGCGATCGGCGGACACGACCTGTTCGTCGACGACCTGGTCCGCTTCGCCGAGGAGGCCGTCGCCCGGGTGCGCTGCGACCACGACCACTTCGTCGCCGACCACGCGCTCGGTGCCTTCCGCAGGGTCGACGTCGTCTACCGCTGAGGTCGGTGGCAGGGATGGCGCCCGGACCGTCAGGCGGGGGCGTCCAGGACGACCACGCCACCTCACCGGTGGGTTGGCCGGTCGACGGCCGCCGCCGGCGCCGGGACGAGTCGCGCTCACCGCCCGTGCGGGTCAGGCTGGGCCGGTGAGGGTTCTGGTCACCGGCGCGTCGGGGTTCGTGGGCAGCCGGCTGGCCACCGCCCTCGAGGGGGCTGGGCACGACGTCCGGGCCATGACCCGGCGGCCGGAGGGCTACCGGGGAGCCGGCACCCCCGTCGCCGGCGACGTCGGGAACGAGGCCTCCCTGCGGACGGCGCTGGAGGGCTGCGCCGCCGCCTACTACCTCGTGCACTCGCTGGGCGACCGGGACTTCGAGCGCAAGGACGCCGAGGCGGCGCGGGCCTTCGCCCGGGCGGCCGCCGATGCCCGGGTCGGCCGGATCGTCTACCTCGGCGGCCTGGGGCGGGACGGTGACCGGTTGTCGCGGCACCTGCGCAGCCGCCGCGAGGTGGAGCGGCTCCTGGGCGGCACCGGGGTGCCGGTGACCGTGCTGCGCGCCGGCATCGTGGTCGGCCATGGCGGGGTGTCGTGGGAGATGACCCGCCAGCTCGTGGCCCACCTGCCGGCGATGGTCACCCCGCGGTGGGTCAGCACGCGCACGCAGCCGATCGCGGTGAGCGACGTCGTCCGCTACCTGGTCGGCGTCCTCGACGCACCGGAGGCCGAGGGGCGGGTCTTCGAGGTCGGCGGCCCTGAGGTGCTCAGCTACCTGCAGATGCTCACCCGGGTGGCCGACATCCAGAACCGGCACCTGTTCGTCGTCCCGGTGCCACTGCTCAGCCCGCAGCTGTCCTCGCGCTGGTTGGCCCTGGTCACCGACGTCGACGTGCCCACCGGGCGCTCGCTCATCGACTCCATGAGCATCGAGGTGGTCGTCACCGACGACGCGATCCGCTCGGTCGTCCCGTTCGAGCCCATGGACTACGACGAGATGGTGATGACCGCCCTGGTCGAGCGGGCGCGGGAACGGCGGCGGCAGGTGGGAGAGCGGCGGGGCGGCTGGCTGAGCCGCGGAGCACGGCGGTGACCCGGCGACGAGCGCTCCGCGGGCTGCCGGGCGCGATCGAGCGGGCGGCCGGGCCGCTGCTGCGCAGCGTCCCGAGGGACCACTGGGAGACCGACGCGGCCTTCCGGCGGCGCCGGCGGGTCACCGGCGCCGTCGCGGTCACCGGCGCCGCCCTGCTCGGGGTGTCGCTGTCGACGCCACCGGGCTCGCCGCGCTTCTACGGGCTGACCCTCGGGGTCGCCGGGACCTGGGTGGCCGGGGGACTGGCGTCCGGCCCGCTGCACCTGGGGCGGATGTTCGGGCCAGGCGACAGCCTGCGCCGGCCGGTGCTCACACCGGTCGCCTCGGGGGCCGGCGCCTTCGGGGCGTTCTACGCCGCGGCGCTGGTCGCCCGGCGGATCCCGGTCCTCGCACGGGCGATCGGCTCGGTGCTCCGCTACGCCGACCAGGGTTCGGCGCCGCTGGTGCTCACCACCACGCTGGCCAACGGCGTGGCGGAGGAGGTGTTCTTCCGCGGCGCGCTCTACGCGGCGGCCGGCGCGGACCGCCCGGTGCTGGTGACCACCGCCGTCTACGGGCTGGCGACCACCGCCACCCGCAACCCTGCGCTCGTGCTGGCGAGCGTCCCGATGGGGCTGCTCTTCGCCCAGCAGCGCAGGATCACCGGCGGCATCCAGGCCCCGATGCTGACGCACGTGGTGTGGTCGGCCCTGATGCTGCGCTACCTGCCGCCGCTGTTCGCCTCCCAGCTCGCCGAGGAACGGTTGCCGACGCCGGCGTGAGGGCCGGCACCGGATCACCTGCGGCGGCGCACCGCGGCGGACGTCAGATCGCGGCGGGGTCGCCGCTCCCGCCGGAGCCCTCGCCGCCACCCGGTCCGCGGTCGTTCCGCCGGGGCCGGGACCGCGCGGTCGGGGCGTCCCCGCGTTCCAGGCGCTGGCGGATCGCCGCCACGTTGAGCGCCAGGTCCTCCAGCGCCTCCACCGCGCGCGTCGCGAGGGCGAACGTGAGGTTCTCGCGCTGCTCCTCGGCGCTGGGTTCCCGGTACCCCCGCGCGGCCGCCGGGCGGTCGCGCGAGGCACGGGTGGCGGCGCTCCAGGGCTCGTCGTCTCCGCCCGGACCCGCGAACAGGTCGCGCAGCACCTGCTGCGCCCGATCGAAGAACTCGCCCGGATCGGGCCGGTTGGTCGACATCCGTGCTCCTCTCGGCTCTCGTCGAGCAGATCGCGGGCCGTCGGAACGGCCGCGCGTGTACCGGTGTACCCCGCCACGGGCATCCACGCGTCGTGCGGCCGCTCGCCGTCGGTCGGCGAGCGCGCTCAGATCTCGACGGCCGTGCCGCAGATGCCGCAGACCTCGAGCCGCCGTCGTCCCCACCGGGCGACCGGGACGAAGAAGACGGTGACCTGCTTGACCAGGCGCACCCGCGCCCACTGCGTGGTGTTCCCGCAGTTCGGGCAGGTGCGGACCTCCCCGGGCCCCAGGTCCTGCTCCTTGGTGCCGAAGCCGAAGAGGAAGAACATCCCGCCACCGTAGGCAGCAGGTCCCGCCGCCGCCCGGCAGGTGTGGCCCGGACCGGCGCCGCGGTGCGACGTCCGGGGTCAGTCCCGGATTTTGCCCGTCCGGGACCGGTAGAGCAGGTCGCCGCACTCGGGGTGCGCTGCACGTAGCCGCTGACGAAGGGGCAGACGGCCAGCACGGCGAGCTGCTGCCGGCGGACGTCGTCCAGGGGGACTCCACGAAGGACGACGACGCCCGCGAGGAGCTGGTCCGCCGGTACTGGCACGTCGGCTGAAAGGCCGGCGGTCCCGGCCGGAGGCGGAGGAACCCCGGCTGGACCCGGGGTGGACGGGGACGAGCGTCGCGGTCAGCCCCGCGACAGCCGCGCCAAGATGTCTGTGGTCGTCGCGTGCAGGACGCCGATCCGGGCCGCCTCCTCGAGGTGCCGAGCGTCCAGACCGGAGATCGCGTCCGCGGCGATCACCGTGCGGTAGTCGTGCTCGCTGGCTCCGTACAGGGTCGCCCGGGGACAGTTGGCGTAGTTGCACCCCGCGACCACGACGGTGCCGACGCCGAGCGCACGCAGGTGGGCATCCAGCGGCGTGCGGTGGAAGGCGCCCCAGCGCGGCTTCCACATCGCCCACTCCCGGGGGCCCAGCGGCTGTAGCTCCCCGGCCAGCAGGTCGCGAGGCGACAACCGGACGTCGGGCGCGGGCCGCAGGTCGGGCGCGAGTTGCGACCCCGCGGAACCCGGGCGCACCACGGGAGCCCCGGAGGCGATGAGCGAGCGGCGTGGGAGGTCGACGTCGTCGCCGTCGTAGAGCCGGATCACGTGAACCACCGGGCGGCCGGCGGCCCGAAAGCCACGCACGAGGCGCGCGATGGTGGGGACGACGGCGCTGGTGCCCGCGATGGGGCTGCTGCCCCCGTCGAGGAAGTCGACCTGCGTGTCGATGACCAGCAGCGCGGACCGCTCGGGCTCCGGGGCGAGGTGGGGATCGACGTCCGTCGGCCAGCCGGCTCCCATCGCCTCACCTCCGTCCTCTCGACGACGTCCACCGGGCCCGCCCGCAGGACCTGCCCGCCCGTCGACCCTTGACCCGCACCGACCCGGCGCCCATGATGCCGCACGTGACGAAGATCACTCCAGTGAGCGCCAGGCGGCACCCCATCCCGACGTCGGGAGCGGCGAGGTGAAGCTCCTGGCCTTCCACGGCGAGGGCGGCATCCGCCTCGGTGTCGAGACGGATGCGGGCGTCGCCGACGTCAGCGAGGCCGCAGGCGACGGCGGCCGGTCGACGGTCCGGTCGCTCGCCGCGGCAGGTCCGGAGGCGCTGCAGCGGGTGCGACAGGCGGCCGAGTCCGCCTCCGACGTCGTCCCCGTCGAGCAGCTCCGGCTCGCGCCTGCGGTGCCCGACGCCGGCAAGATCATCTGCGTCGGCCTGAACTATCGGAAGCACGCCGCCGAGGGCGGCATGCCGGTACCGGAGCGCCCGATCTACTTCGCCAAGTACGCGAACAGCTTGGCTGCCTCCGGGGAAGCGGTGGCCATCCCCGCGGTCACCGAGAAGGCCGACTACGAGGTCGAGCTGGTGGCCGTGATCGGCCGGAGCGCGAGGAACGTGAGTGAGGACCGCGCGCTGGACCACGTGTTCGGGTACGCGACCGGCAACGACCTGTCCGCGCGTGAGCTGCAGATGCGCAGCTCGCAGTGGATGTACGGAAAGGCGATCGACGGCTTCGCGCCGCTGGGGCCCTACGTGGTGACCGCTGACGAGATCCCCGACCCGCAGGGCCTGGACCTGCAGTGCTGGGTCAACGGCGACCTGCGCCAGAGCTCCAACACCAGGGACATGGTCTTCTCCGTGGCCGAACTGGTGAGCGACCTGTCGCAGATCATGACCCTCGACCCGGGCGACGTCATCTACACCGGCACCCCGGAGGGCGTGATCCTCGGGATGGCCGAGCAGGTCTGGCTGCAGCCGGGCGACGAGGTCGTGTGCGAGATCGAAGGCATGGGGCGCCTGGTCACCCCGCTGGTGGCCGATCCCGGCTGAGCGCTGTCCTGGTCCACGGCCGCTGCAGCGCCGCCGTGGACCAGGGGAACACCACACCCGCACCATCGAGGAGGGCTCGTGGAACCGTCGATCCTGTCGCTGCTGCCGCCGCTCGTGACGATCGTCCTGGCGATCGCCACCCGGCGGATCCTGATCTCGCTCGGCGTCGGCATCGTGCTCGGTGCCCTCATGTACGCCGAGTGGGACGTCCTGGGCGCTCTCGAGTTCGTCGGGGAGGCGGCCTCGGGGCTCATCGTCGCCGACGGCGAGATCGCCGAGGAGGTCTACATCCTCGTCGCCGTCGTCCTCATCGGGGTCCTGACTTCTCTGATCTACGTGTCCGGTGGGCTGCTGGCCTTCGCCGCGTGGGCCGTCCGCCGGGTGCGCACCCGCAGCCAGGCGCAGTTCGTGCCGGTCGTCACCGGCATCGTGATCTTCTTCGACGACGCGTTCAGCAGCCTGGTCGGCGGCACGGTCAGTCGCTCGATCACCGACCAGCACCGCGTGTCCCGCGCCAAGCTGTCCTACCTGGTGGACTCGACCGCCGCCCCGGTGATCATCCTGGTACCGATCTCGGGCTGGGCAGCATTCATCGCAGCGACGATGACCGGCATCCTGGACGAGAACGAGGTGGGCGGGCTCAACGGCTACGAGGCGTACCTGCAGTCCATCCCGGCGATGCTCTACCCGATCACCGCCCTGCTGCTGGTCGTCGCGGTGGCGTGGTTCAGCATCGACATCGGCCCCATGCGCCGGCACGAGCGGACCGCGATCGAGCAGAACGTGCTCTACGACGCCGCACACGGCCTCCCGCCCGGCGAGACCGACCGGGACCTGCCGGTGCGCGAGGACGGCCGCGTCCGCGACCTGTCCCTGCCCGTCCTCACCCTGATCGCCGTCACCGTCGTCGGCGCACTGTGGATCGGCATCGCCGGGGCCGAGGGCTCGCTGGCACCCATGGACATCCTGGCCGCCACCGACGTCATCCTGGCGCTCTTCTACGGCACCATCGCGGCCTGTCTCGTGGCCGCCGCCATGCTGCTGGCCCGACGGACACCGGGCCGGGTGATCGGCAAGGCCGCCGTATCGGGGGTGCGGTCGATGTTCTTCGCGGCCGCGGTGCTCTTCCTCGCCTGGATCACCGCCGAGGTCATCGGGGAACTGGGCATCGGCGAGTACTTGGCCGGCGTGATCGACGAGGCACTGCCCCTGGCCCTGCTGCCGGTGATCCTCTTCGTGCTCGCCTCGTTCATCGCCTTCTCCATCGGCAGCACGTTCGGGACCTTCGGTCTGCTGCTGCCGATCGCGGCCGAGATCGCGCTCTCCCTCGACAGCGCGTTGCTCATCCCGGTCTTCGGCGCGGTGCTCGCCGGCGCGATCTTCGGCGACCACACGTCGCCGCTGTCGGATACCACGATCCTGTCCTCGATCGGGTCCGGGGTGCACCTCATCGACCACGTGACCACCCAGTTGCCCTACGCCCTGGTGGCTGCGTCGGCGTCCGCGGTGGGCTACCTGGTCTCCGGATTCACGGAGAGCACCGGCCTCGGGCTCCTGGCTGCGGTCGCCGCCCTCGCGGTGGCCGTCCTGCTGCTGAAGGGGCACAGCGCCGCCCGGGCGATCGAATCGGAGGAAGCGCCGCAGATGGGCAGCGTCCAGAGCTGAGGGGAGGCGTGGCCGACCACGGGGGAGCGGCTCGACACGGCATGGGTCCTGGCCCGGACCTGTCGGGCCGTATGTACGACTGTGGCCGTCGGTCCCCACGCGCTCTCGTCGGACGGTTGGTCGTCGCACGCTTTCAGGCTCACGACCCGTGGCCGCGGGTCGCGCACAGCGGCCTGGTGCGGCTGCGCGGAACCGCCGCGTACTCAGGGGCCGGCGAAGACGCCGTCGCCGTGGGCTTCGGCGCGGCCGGGGGCGGGTTCGGCGTAGCGACCGGCCTCGTGGCGGGCGACGACGAAGTGGTGCACCTCGTCGGGCCCGTCGGCCAGGCGGAGGGTGCGCTGGGCGGTGTACATGTCGGCCAGCGGCGTCCACTGCGACACCCCGGTGGCGCCGTGGATCTGGATGGCCTGGTCGATGATCTGGCAGACCTTCTCCGGCACCATCGCCTTCACCGCCGAGACGTAGACGCGGGCCTGGGAGTTGCCGAGGACGTCCATCGCTTTGGCGGCCTTCAGCACCATGAGCCGGCAGGCGTCGAGCTCGATGCGTGCCCGCGACACCGTCTCCATGTTCTTGCCGAGGTCCAGCACGGGCTTGCCGAACGCCTCCCGGAACTTGGCGCGGCGGATCATCAGCTCGAGGGCCTTCTCGCCCTGGCCGATGGCGCGCATGCAGTGGTGGATGCGCCCGGGGCCCAGCCGCACCTGGCTGATCTCGAAGCCACGGCCCTCGCCGAGGAGCATGTTGGAGGCGGGGACGCGCACGTCGGTGAACCGGATGTGCATGTGGCCGTGGGGGGCATCGTCACGGCCGAACACGGTCATGGGGCCCAGCACGTCGACGCCGGGGGTATCCATCGGTACCAGGATCTGGGACTGCTGCATGTGCGCCGGCGCGTTCGCGTCCGTCTGGCACATGACGATCATGATCGTGCAGCGCGGGTCGCCGGCGCCGGAGATGTAGTACTTCTCGCCGTTGAGGACGTACTCGTCGCCGTCGCGCACCGCCTGGAGCCGGATGTTCCTGGCGTCGGAGCTGGCGACGTCGGGCTCGGTCATGGCGTAGGCGGACCGGATCTCGCCGTTGAGCAGCGGCTCGAGCCACTGGGCCTTCTGCTCCGGGGTCCCGACGCGTTCGAGGACCTCCATGTTGCCGGTGTCGGGGGCGGAGCAGTTGAGCGTCTCGGAGCCGAGCGGGTACTTGCCGAGCTCGACGGCGATGTAGGCGTAGTCGAGGTTGGTCAGGCCGCCGACCTCGGAGTCGGGCAGGAAAAAGTTCCACAGGCCGGCCTCCTTGGCCCTGGCCTTGGCCGCGTCGAGCGCCTCGAGCTGACCCGGCGCGTACGTCCACCGGTCGACGCGTGCCTCGCCCAGCCTGAAGTACTCCTCCTGCATCGGCGCGACCACGTCCTCGAGGAACCGGACCACGCGGTCGAGGAGCGGCCGGGCCGCCTCGCTCATGCGCAGGTCGAAGAGCTCCGTCGGTTCAGCGGTCTGCATCAGATGTCCCTCTCAGCTGGGTCGGTGCAACGCCGTCCCCGCGGGGTGCGCGGCGGGGAGCGCGGCAACGACATGGTCCAGTTCGACCGGGAGCCGAGCGTGGCACAGCACGCGGACGGCCCTCGAACCGGGACCGGCACTCGGACCAGCCGGCTCCGCCGTCATGACGACGGGAGCGACGCCCTCCCCGGACCGACGGAGCCCCACGGGTGCACCGTGGGGCTCCGTCGGTCGTGTCCGTGCTGCGACACGCTGGTTCCGCACACGCCCGCGACGTCGAGCACGGACCGCCGGGGCGTGAGTGGAGGCGCTTACGCCGTGGCGTCGTAGGTGGCCCGGCCCTGGACGGCGGACGTCCCGAGGTCGCTGCCCGCGAGGACCTGACCCTGCTCGACGGCTCCCGTCCACGCCGCGGTGGTGGCGACGGCGGCGAAGTTCGAGTTCAGCAGCGCCATGAGGGTCTCGTGGACCTGGCGGGCGGAGGCGCTGCCGGCGTCGTTCACGATGTCGATGGCGCCGGTGGCGTCGGAGAGGACCTCCACGGCGATGCCCAGGTCCTCGGCGGCGGCCGCGGTCCCGATGACGCAGTTGTTGGTCATGTAGCCGACCAGCGTGATGCAGTCGACCTGCTTGTCGGCGAGCCACGAGGCGACGTCGGTGCCGGCGAAGACGCTCGCCCGGCTCTTGGTCACCCGCTTGTGCGCGTCCGTCGTGCGCTTCTCGACGTCCGGGTGCAGCGCCTGCCCGGCGGAGCCGGCCGCGAAGACCGGCGCGCCCTCGGGCAGCTCGTGCCGGACGACGACGACCGGGAGCCCGTGCTCGGCCGCGACGTCCATGGCGGAACCGATGCGGGCCAGGGAGTCCTCGCGCGGCGGGTACCGGATCTCCAGCGGT
This sequence comes from Blastococcus saxobsidens, assembly GCF_002938435.1. GTDB lineage: Bacteria > Actinomycetota > Actinomycetes > Mycobacteriales > Geodermatophilaceae > Blastococcus > Blastococcus saxobsidens. The sequence continues at coordinate 146,398 of NZ_POQT01000006.1, read as the reverse complement.
CCGTCGAAGTAGTCGTTCTGCACGTCGATCACGACGAGGGCGCGGCGGGGGGCGGACATGTCGGGTTCTCCCTGGGTGGACGGCGGTGACACCCCAGGTTGCCGCCTGCCCCGGGCGTACCGTGAGTGGCAGGTCAGCCGATGGACGATGAGATCAGGACAAGCGTGGACATCGCGGTGCACGCCTTCGACGGCATGACGATGTTCCACCTGGCCACCCCTCTGCTGGTGTTCGGCGAGGTGTCGCGGCTCGGCCTGGCGCCCGGCTGGCGCACCCGCGTGTGGACGCAGGACGGGCGCGGCATCCGCACGGCCGAGGGCCTGCTCGTCGAGGACGTCGCCGGACCCGAGGTGGTGCCGGGCGCCGACATCGTGGTGCTGCCGTCCTGGCCCACCGATCTGCCGCCGGCCGGCGAGGACCTGGTCGACGTGGTCAGCCGCGCGCACGCAGGTGGCTCGACCGTCGTCGGTCTGTGCCTCGGCGCGTTCCCCGTCACCGACAGCGCCCTCCTCGACGGCCGGGGCGCCGTGACGCACTGGGCGGCGGCACCGCTGCTGCAGCAGCGCCGGGCCGCGGTCCAGGTCAACGCCTCCGCCTTGTACCTCGACCACGGCGACGTCCTCACGTCCGCCGGCACCGCCTCCGGCCTGGACGCCTGCCTGCACGTGGTCCGCACCCACCTCGGCAGCGCCGCGGCCGGCACGCTGGCCCGGCACCTGGTGGTGGCGCCGCACCGCGACGGGGACCAGGCGCAGTTCGTCCGGCGGCCCGTCCCCGATCCGGGCGGGGCGGGCCGGATCGGCGCGACCATGGAGTGGGCCCTGGCCAACCTGGACCGGGACCTGACCGTCGACGAGCTGGCCGGCCACGCCCGGATGAGCGGGCGCAACTTCACCCGCCGGTTCACCGAGGCGGTCGGCACCTCACCTGCCCGCTGGGTCCTGAGCCAGCGGCTGGAGGAGGCCCGGCGGCTGCTGGAGACCACCACCTGGTCGATCGAACGGACGGCGCGTGCCTGCGGCTTCCGGAGTGCGGTGACCTTCCGCCAGAACTTCACCGCGGCCTACGCCACCACGCCCACGTCCTACCGGCAGCGGTTCCGCGTCACCGACGGTGCGTGAGCGCGACGTGCTCGCTGCCCGTACGGCTGCAGCTCACCGACCCGGCCGGCTGTCGGTCAGTTGCTCACCTGGGGCCTCGGAGAGGCGCTCCTGAGGGCGTAGCCCATCCAGGCCAGGCCCAGCCCGAACAACGGGACGCCGATGAAGAAGCCCCATTCGGTGGTGCTCGAGTCGTCCTCGAAGAAGGCGCCGGTGGCCATGTCGATCGCCACCGCGGCGACGAGGCCGAACAGCATGAGCAGCGGGGCGCCCGGAGGGAACCTCTTCCCGATGGCGCTGCCGACGGCGAAGAGCACGATGCCGACGAGGAACGCGAGGAAGCCGATCATCCAGAGTACTTCGGCCCACGCGGGCTCCCCGGGATCGCCGACCGCTTCCAGGACGAGGAAGACGACGCCGAGGGCGACGACCAGCCCGGCGCCCGCGGCCACCAGCACGCTGCCCGCCCTGCCGGCCCAGCCGTCGGCCGGCGCCTGCACACGGTGCAGTTGCGGGATGACGTAGACGAGCAGGCCGAATCCGATGAGGATGGCGAACCAGGCCCAGTCGACGGCGCTGCTGACCAGTGCGCCCAGAGCGAACAGGGCTCCGGCCACCATCGCCAGTGCCCCGACCGTCTCCGCCCGGGTGCGCACGACCGTGGTCTCGGCAGGTGTGGTGCTCGAGGTCGGCTCCATGGCTGTCTCCGCGTGGGATGTGGTTGGTCGGACCCCCGCACCGAGATGGTGCTCCTGTCTCCGGGCGTTTCACAACGGTCCGCTGCGCGGGGCCGCGGCTGTGCCGAACACCGCACCGACGGAGGTTCGCCTCGAGGCGGTCACGGGGCGACGCCCTTCGCCTTCGTCGGCCGCCGCAGGGCATGCAGCGTCATCCCGTCGTGCCGTGGGGGTGCTTCCGAGGACGGCGACAGACCGGGGTCACCGCTCCCTGATCAGTCCTTTGATCTGGTCCGCCAGCTCGGGCGTGACGTCCACGCCGTGCACCTGTTCGGCGTGCGGCGCGGCCTGGGCCATGACCTCATCGGTCGTCTCGCCGTGGACGACGGCGTCGCAGTCGAATCCTGCGTCCCGGCACTTCAGTTCCTTCATGACCGCGCTCCTTCGTGAACGGCCGCTGCCATGTGCGCAGCGTGCCCGCCCGTCCTCGACGCGTCCAGAGATCTGGTCGCGGCCCACGCGGTCACTGCCGGTGTTCTGCGAGGGGACGTGAGGGACGGGTCTGTCGGGCCGCTGCATTCCGGTACCAGCGGTGAGCGGGTAGCGGACGTCAGCGGCGTCAGCTGAAGGTGACGCCGCCGTCCACGATGACCGTCTGCCCGGTGATGAACCCGCTGCCGGAGGAGCAGAGGAACGACACCACCGGCGCCAGGTCCCCGGGCTCCATCGGGCGGGGGACGGCGCGGTGCCCGGCGGCCGACGCCAGGTAGTCGTCGTCGTTGAGGGCTCGGGTGGCGTCGGTCTCGACCAGCCCGGGCGCGACGGCGTTCACCGTGATGCCGTCCCGACCGACCTCACGCGCGACGCTGCGGGTCAGCGCGATCACCGCACCCTTGGAGGCGGTGTAGTGGGCGAAGTAGGGCACGCCGCTGTGCACGGTGGACGAGGCGATGTTCACCACGCGGCCTCCTCCCTGGGCCTTCATGACCGGGTGGACGGCGCGCATGCCCAGCCACACGCCACGGGTGTTCACCGCCATGACCCGGTCCCATTCGTCGACCGTGATGTCGGTGAACGGCCGCTTGGCGCCGAGGCCCTGGTAGATGGCCGCGTTGTTGACCAGCGCGTCGATGCGGCCGTGCCGATCGAGGACCGTCGTCACCAGCTGCCGCCACGACGTCTCGTCGCTCACGTCGGCCTGCACGTGGGTGACGTCCGGGTCGCCCGCGTCGCCGACGGCCTCGACGAGGTCGGCGGCGACCACGGCCGCTCCCTGGGCGGCCAGGTACCGGCTCAGCTCGGCGCCGATGCCGCGCGCGCCACCGGTCACCAGGACGACCGTGCCGGGCGCGACGCTGCCGCGCATGTCGGTCGGCTGCACGTGCACTCCCGTGGTGGTCGGTCGCCGGACGAGCGGACCGGTGCAGTCCGCGCGGAGGACTTCATAGCGCACCGGTGGTCCTTAGGCATCCGGCATGCACGTCCAGCGACGCGGTGTGGGCGCCGTGGAGGAGCACCCGGACTCCGCTCTCCAGCGAGCGCCGCGGAGCCCACGACGGTGTGCCCGGTGGGGCAGAGATCCCGCGCATGTGCCGACGCAGAGACAGGTGGATCCCCACCGGCCTCACGGCCGTGGAGGCTCAACGTGGTGTCCGAGGGGGGACACCGTACTTCCGCCACGCATTTCTCCCGGTTGACGTCAGACCGGACAACCCCTCAGCGCAGACGATGCCGGTCATGCCGGTCATGGCGGTCCCCCCGGACCCCCCTTGGCGTGAGCCTCCCGCTTTCGCGCCCGGTCGTGCTGTGCCACGGTGGCGGCGGTACCCGATCTGCTCTCACGGCGGGATCCGACCGCCCGGTCGCCCCGCCGCGTGACAGGCCGACCCGGCCTGCCCGGTCGGTCCTGGAGGTGGTGGCGTGTGAGCGGCGGCTGCGGGCACAACGGTGTCGCCTCGGAGGCGCAGGGCGCCGCCTGCCGCCCGGAGGCTTCCACTGGTGGACCGGGCGGCGCCCCGTGACTGATACGCCGGCGCGGATGGTCCCCGGCCCTGTGCTCTTCGCCAGGTACGCCTTTCCACCCAACTCCCACGGCTTCTGCGGTCCCGCCGACCACGGTGGGCTCTTCGAGTACGCGGTCGCGGGGGTCGACGACGGCGGTCTGCGGGCGATGGCCCGGCAGTTCGCGGGGGCGTGGCCGTACCTGCAGCTCATCGCCGGTGCCACCGGACTCGACGACCCGCTCGACCGGCGGGTGGTGGAGGCCTACTGGGTGGGCAGCCCGCGGCTCGACCGGGTGGCCACCCGCGCGGTGGGCGACTCCATGGAGGACCGGTTCCGGCACATGGCGGGTGCCCGGTTCACCAGCCTCACCGAGGGGGTGCTCGCCGGTGGCGTGCCGCACCACAGCTTCGCCGTCTTCTGCATCTACCCCTACACCGGCCTGCTCACCGACCGGAAGAAGGCCGCGCACGCGCTCACCGTGCTCGACCGCTGCCGGATCCGCTGGGGACGGGTGCTGGCCGTGCAGGGTGACCAGGTCGTCGTCGAGGGCTCGTCCCTGACCTGGGACGGCCACCTGCTGCGGCTGGGGGAGAAGAGGACCGAGACGGTGGTCCAGTCGGTCGACGGGATCGGCATGGTCGGCGGCGTGTCACCCGGCGACTGGGTGTCGCTGCACTGGGAGTGGGTCTGCGACCGGCTTACCGAGGCGCAGGTCGGGCGGCTGCGCCGGTTCACCGAGCGGCACCTCGCGATCGTGAACGACCGGCAGACCCGCTCCCCGGTACCGCAGCTGCTCGGCTGACGGGGTCAGCCGGCGAGCGGCCAGCTGCGGACGAGGGTCCAGCCCACACAGGCGCCGACGGGGTGGCGAGGCGGCCCGGGTTGCCGGACGAGGACCTCGCCCGCCGCGGTGTCCAGCAGGTGGTCGGAGTGCGGCCCCCGGAACCACACCGCACGCAGCCGTCCCTCGAGGGGGCCACCCAGCCGCGCCCAGCCGGGGCGGACGAGCAGCCGGCCGGCGCCGTCCGGTGCGTCGATCACGGAGGCCGGGCCGGTGAGCCGGGCGGCGAACAGGTCCACGGGTTCCTCGTACACCTGCTGCGGCGTGCCCACCTGCACGAGCCGGCCGTCCCTCAGCAGCGCCACGCGGTCCGCCAGACCGAGCGCCTCCTCGGCGTCGTGGGTGGCGTAGATCCCGGCGGCTCCGGTGCCGCGCCGGCGGGCGACGAGTTCCTGGAGGAAGACGTCGCGGACGTGGGCGTCGAGGTGGGCGGTCGGCTCGTCGAACAGGTACAGCGACGGGCGCCGCGCCAGCGCCCGGGCCAGCCCGACGCGCTGCTGCTCCCCGCCGGACAGCTCGGCCGGTCGCCGGTCCGCCAGGTGGGCGATCCGCAGGAGGTCCAGCAGTTCCAGGGCCTCGCGGCGGGACTGCTCGCGGGAGACGCCGCGGCGCCGGGCGGGGTAGGCGACGGTGTCGAGCGCGGAGAGGTGCGGCCACAAGGCGTAGTTCTGGAACACGACCGCGAGGTCCCGCTTCTCCGGGGGCACCGGGCGGCCGTTCCCCGCGACCGGGGTCCCGCCCAGCCGGGCCGTCCCACCGCTCGGCACGAGGAATCCCGCCACCGCGTGCAGCAGCGTCGACTTCCCGGAGCCCGAGGGACCGAGCAGCGCCAGCACCTCGCCCGGCGCGACGCTGAGGCTGACGCCGTGCAGGGCCGTCGTGCCGTCGTAGACCACGACGAGGTCCACGACCTCGAGGACCGGCTCAACGGACACCGGGGACCTCGCGTGGCGACATCGCGGTCCGGGCGACGCCGCGGGCCCGGGCCCAGCGCGCTGCCCACCACAGCGCGAGCGCCGGCACGGCGACCAGCAGCGCCAGCACCACGGAGAGGGCCGCGCTCGGTCCGACCCGGCCCAGCTCCTGGGCGTTGAGGACGACGACGGCCAGCGTCTCGCCGCCCGACCCGTAGAGCAGGCTCGACATGGTCACCTCGTGCAGTGCCGTCAGGAAGCAGATCAGCCACGCGCCCAGCAGGGCCGGCGCCATCGGCCGCAGCGCGACGGTGCGGACGGCGGTGAGCGGGCCGGCGCCGCTGGCCCGGGCGGCGAACAGCTCGTCGGCGGGCAGCCGGTCCAGGGCGCCGGCGATGGGCCGGTGCGCGACGGCCCACAGCTTGGCCAGATAGGCGAGCAGGATCAGCACCAGGGAGCCCGAGAGCCAGCGGCCGTAGGTGATCAGCAGGGCCACCGCCAGCGTGGACCCAGGCAGGACGAGCGTCAGCACGACCAGCGTCCCCATCGCCCGGCCCGAGCGACGGCGTTCACCCACCGCCACCAGTGCACCGAGCAGGACCAGCAGCGACGCTGCGACGACCGACAGGGTGAGGCTGCGGCCCAGCGCCTCCAGGGTGCGCGGGGTGAGCACCTGCCGGAAGTGCTCCAGGCTCCAGTTCGCCGGCGTGGGCGCCACCCCGAGCGCACGGGTGACCGAGGCCAGCGACAACGCGGCCAGGGGCAGCGCGGTCGTGAGGAAGAGGTAGCCGGCGAGCCCGGTGGCCTGGGCGCGGCGCATCGCCGCCGGCCCCGGGACGACCTGCGCCGCCTGCACGTCGGCCGGTCGCGTGGTCCGCAACCGCGGACCGAGGAGCGCGTCGGCCGGCGCCACGCAGGCAGCCGCGACGAGGACCAGCACGAGGGCGAGCAGCACCGCCTCCAGGAACGACGCCGGGTCGCCACCGATGGAGAGGCCGGCGTAGATCCGCGTCGTCAGCGTGCTGAACCCGGCCGGCGTCCCCAGGACCTGGGGGATGGCGAAGGTCCCCAGCGTGAGGACGAAGACCAGCACCGAGGCCGCAGCCACGGCGGGTCCCAGCAGGGGGAGGGTGACGGTGCGCAGCGCCGTCACCCGTCCTGCTCCCGAGACCCGCGCCGCGAGCTCCCCGTCGGGTTCGGCGCGGGCCGCGAGCCCGACGGCCACGACCAGGTAGACCAACGGCGCGGCGTTCACCACCAGGACCAGCCACACGCCCCTCGGACCCAGGAGGCCGGCCCAGTGCCACCCCAGCGCGGTGTCGGTGAAGCCGGCGCGCGCGTACGCCTGCGTCCAGCTGTAGCCGAGGACGAAGTCCGGGACGACGAGCGGGGCGAGGACGGCGACCCGCCAGAACGTCCGGCCGGGGAGGTCCGGACGCCGGAGGGTCAGCGCCATGACCACGCCGATCGGGACCGCGGCACCGGTGACCCCGACGGCGAGCAGCACGGTGTTCCGGGCGGCCTCGCCCACCGCGGCGGAGGCGAGGATCCGGTGCAGATCGCCGCCCTCCCACCACAGCACCGCCGCCAGGCGGAGCACCGGCAGCACCACGAGCACGGCGACGACGGCGAGCACCCCGCCCAGGGCGACGTTGCGGGCCACGGCCGGCGGACCGCCGCTGGGCATCGTCAGCCGCCGAAGACCTGCTGGTACTCCGCGAGCACCGCGTCCTTGTCCGCCGCGATCGCGGCCCAGTCGGGGGAGACGACGGGCGCGCCGGGGGGCACGGTCGGGCCCTCGACGCCGGGCACGGTGGGGTAGGCGCCGGACGCCCCGAGCACCGTCTGCCCCTCCTCGCTCACCACGAAGGAGATGAAGCTCTTCGCGACGTCGGAGTCGGCGCTGCCCGTGGCGAGCGCGAGCGGGCCGTAGACGGCCACCGCTCCGGGCTCGGGCCAGACGACGTCGACCGGCGAACCGTCCTCCTTCGCGGCGTACGCAGAGTTGGCGATGGTGATCCCCGCGTCGTAGATTCCCTGGGCCACGCCGGTCGTGACCGCGTCCGGCGTGCTCACCTGGACGGCCCCCCGGGCCCGCAGCCGTTCGAAGAAGTCGACACCGTAGGCGGGTTCGGCGGCGAACCAGCCGAGCGCGCCGAGCGCCGAGGCGGCCACGGCGGGATCGGGCACCGCGAGCGAGGTGTACCCGTCCTCGGCCAGGTCGGACCACGTCCGGGGCGCCGCGGTGTCCGTGCGGTGCACGGCCACCATGTAGAGCACGTGGCCACCCACGTAGTCGCGGGTGCGGAACTCGACGGGGACCGTGTCGGCACCCGGCGGCGTCCACCCGCCGACGAGGCCCTGGTCGACGAAGGCCTGCACGGTCAGCGGATCGCAGCCCCAGACCACGTCGGCGCGCAACCCGCCCGAACGCGCGTCGGCCGCCACCCGCGCGTTGAGTTCCCCGGTCGGTGCGCGGAACAGGTCGACCTGCCCGCCATCGGGACGGGCCTCGAACGCCTCGATCACCGGCTGGATCGACTGGTCGCTCAGACAGGTGTAGAGCGTGATGGGCTCGGCCCGTCCCGTACCGACGTCCGTCGCGCCGCTGTCGGCACCGCAGGCGGCGAGCAGCAGGAGCGCGACGGCGGCCGGGACGGCCGGCGCGGGGCGCCGGCGCCACTTCCCGTCCGGCTCCGCGACCGACTCCGACGGCACCGTCATCCCCGGCCGCCGGGGACGGTCAGGGGAGGGGCGCCCTCCGTGCCGTCGGCGACGGGGGAGGGGTCGCCGAGCTCGTTCTCGTACATGTCGCCGAGCGTCTGCAGGTCGGCCAGGATCTCCTGCGCCGCGCGCTCGTCGATCGCCTCGACCACGAACCCGGCGTGCACCAGCACCCATCCACCGACCTGGGCCGAGCCGGGGCCCTCGAGCCCGACGAGGGCGGCGGAGACGTCGCGCCGGACCCCGTCGACGTCGACCGTGACGCGCTGCTGCGCCACGTCGCTGATCTCCACGATCCGGCCCGGGAGGCCGAGGCACATGGGCGGCTCCTCGCGATGGTGCGCTCACTCTAGGCACCGCTATGTGTTCCACGCCACTATCCGGCTGACCAGTGGGTCTCTATCGTCCGGCCCGTGCGGGTGGCGTTCGTAGGCAAGGGTGGTGCGGGCAAGTCCTCGCTGGCCGGCGCCTTCGCCCGCCTGCTGGCGAGGACGGGCGAGCGGGTGCTGGCGCTGGACTCCGATCCGATGCCGGGGCTGGCCTTCGCGCTGGGGACGCCGGGGTCGGACGCCGGCCTGCCCGACGACGTGGTCGAGGAGTACGAGGAGGACGGCCGCCGGCGCTACCGGCTGCGGGCGGGCCTGACCGGCTCGGGCGTAATCGAGCGCTACGCCGTCCAGGGCCCCGACGGCGTCCGGTTCCTGCAGTTGGGCAAGGCCCGCGGCCCGCGGTGGGACAACACGCCCGCGCACTTCGGCTTCCAGCGCGTGCTCGACGACCTCCCGGGGGAGGGGTGGAGCATCGTGGGCGACCTTCCCGGTGGCACCCGCCAGCCGTTCATGACCTGGGGCCGCTACGCCTCGACCTTCCTGGTCGTGGTGGAGCCCGGACCCGCCTCACTGCTCACCGGCCGGCGGCTGACCCGGCTCGCGGCCATGGCGGGGAGCCCGCGGGTGCTGGCCGTGGCGAACAAGGTGCACGGCAGCGACGACGCGCGGCGGGTCGCCGAGGGGACGGGGCTCCCGGTCGTCGGGGCGGTTCCGTTCGACCCCGGCGTGGCGGCCGCTGCCCGAGCCGGCGTCCCGCTGCTGGACCAGGCCCCTGACGGGCCGGCCGCTGCGGCAGTACGGTGCCTTGTCGAGGCGCTCCGGTCGAGGGAGGCGGCATGAAGGTCGCGGTGGTCGGCAAGGGTGGTTCCGGCAAGACCACGACGTCGGCGGTCCTGGCGCGCACGTTCGCCCGCTCCGGGCGCAGCACCCTGGCCCTGGACTGCGACAGCAACCCCAACCTGGGCATCTCCCTCGGGCTGGGCGAGGCGGAGACCGAGCGGCTGGTCACCGTGCGGGAGGCGGTCGACGCGGGCGAGACCGAGCACGCCGTCAGCGTCGACGACCTCGTCGACCGGTTCGGCGTGGATGCCCCGGACGGCGTGCGGCTGGCCGTGGTGTCGGCGATCCAGAACCCGGAGCCGGGCTGCCCGTAGTGCGGGGTCTCACCTGAGCAGTTGCTCGGGCAGCTGGAACAGCCCGGCGGGATCATCGTCGCCGACTTCGAGGCGGGGCTGGGCACCGTCCTCCGACTCGGCGACACTCCGGTGGACGTCGTCGTCGTGGTGGTCGAACCCACGGCCGCGTCGCTGGAGGTGGGTCGCCGTGCCGCGGAGTCCGTGACGCTGGCCGGGCTGGGCCGGGTGGTCGTGGTCGCCAACCGCGTGCGGGACGACGCGGACGAGCAGCGGGTGCGGGCCGCCTTCCCCTCCTGCGAGGTGGCCGTCGTCCCGGAGGACGAGGCGGTGGTCACCGCCGAGCGGCAGGGGGTGGCGCCGCTGGACGCGGCACCGGACGCCCCCGCCGTCGGCGCACTGGCCGGCCTGGCCACCCGTCTGCTGCGAGCGCAGGCGGCCTGAGCGCAGGTCTCACGGGCGGGGGAGGAGCCGGGCGGCGGCGTCGTCCAGCGCGGCGACGACGGTGTCGAGTTCCCGCGCGGCGGCGGGCGAGACAGTCGGAGTGCTCGTGATCCCGGCGCGGTCCTGCTCGGCCACCTCGGCGTCGTAGGGGAGGACGGCGATCAGCGGGACGCCGTCGGCGGCGAGCGCGCCGCGGAGGAACTCCGCGTCCTCGGCCGTGCGTGCCTTGTTGCCGACCGCGAGGACCTGCGGGATCCCGAGCTCACCGGCCAGCGCGGCGGTCCGGACGGCGGTGAGCACCGACTTGCGGGTCGGCTCGCAGACCACGAGCAGCAGGTCGGCGTGCGCCAGGGTCCCCCCGGCCCGGCTCAGGTGCTCGAGCCCGGCCTCCATGTCCACCAGGGTCAGATCGACGTCCTCGAGGGCGTCGGCGAGCAGGCTGCGGACGGTGGCGTGCCCGCCGCAGGTGCAGCCGGCGCCGGCCGCGGCGACCCTGATCGCGGAGAGCAGCGTCGGTCCGGCGGGCGTGGACCGGCCGTACTCGGCCAGCAGCTCGCCGGCGGAGGCCCCGGCGCCGTTGCCCATCACGGCGCTGCGCGGCAGCACCGGCACGGCGTCGGTCTCCTCCGGCGACAGTCCGAGCGAGAGGCCGAGGTTCGGGTTCGAGTCGGTGTCTATGGCCACGACCCGCCGTCCCCGGTCGGCGTACGCGCGGGCGAGCAGCGCGGCGACCGTGGTCTTGCCGACACCGCCCTTGCCGACCACGCCCAGGACCAGGGAACGCGGGCTCGTGACGGTGGCCATGGCGGTCTCCCGGGTTGTCCGCGACGGGTAGTGGCGTGGATCACCTACCAGGAGCACACTGCCAGCAGACCGCACTCCGTGTCGACCAGGGAGAACGCATGGTGGTCCTGTGGGTCATGAGCGCCATCGGGCTGCTCGTCGTGGCTCCGGTGGTCGTCGCTCTGGCGAGTTACGTGATCCGCCCGGCCCGCGAGGCGGTGCGCTACGCCGACGACATCCTCGAGCACGGCGTCGGCATCACCGTCGCGCTCGAGCCCGTGCCGGTGCTGGTCACCACCCGGGAACGGGTGGGAGACGTCACCGGCGCCGCCGTCGGCTACGTCACCGCACTCCGGCGGCTCGCCGCCCGGGCCTGAGGAGGCGCCGTGTCCGTCGCCGCCATCGCCGCACTGATCGTCACCGGGGTGCTCGTCCTCGCCCTGGCCGGCTACCTGCTGTGGGTGGTGCTGCTGCTCCGCCGGCTGACCGACACCCTCGGCAAGGTGGTGTTCGGGGTCGATGCCATCGCGCACCGGGTGCAGCCGGTCAACGGGTTGGTCGGCGAGATCAACGGGGACCTGGCCGCCGTCGCGGACGCACTCGAGGACCTGGCGGTCGAGCTGCAAGGTGTCCCCGCGGCCCGGGCGTCCTGATGGGCGCGGGATGGGAATCGAGGGGAGAGCTCATGGCGGTGCAGTTCCGGTGCAGCGACGTGGGGGTCGCCTGCCGGCACGTGACGCGGGCCGAGACCCCCGAGGCGCTGGTCGCCGCCGTCGCCGAGCACGCGAAGGCCCGGCACGGGGTCACGCTGAACGACACCCTGGTGGACTACGCCGTCACCAAGGTGCGCCCGGCTCGTGAGTGATCCGCCGGTCCGGGAGACGGTGCCGGCCGTCGAGGAGTCGCTGGCCCGGCTGGGCCCGCTGCTGGACCGACTCGAGGAACTGCTCGGCGACATCGAGGCGCTCGACGACGACGTCCGCGGCCGGGTGTTCGAGCTGCTCGACGGTGTCGACGCGGTACACCGGCTGGCCGTGACGCGCCTGGCCGCCGGCCTGGGCCCCGGCCTGGCCGAGCAGCGTCGGGCGGACGCGGCCGTCGACTGGCTGTTCGAGGCCTACGGTGTCGGCGTCGACGACGTCGCCGCAGCGGAGGCGGCGCTCGAACAGGTCCGCCCGTACATCGCCGGGCACGGGGGCGCGGTCGAGGTGCTGGGGATGGATGACGGCGTCGTCCGGGTCCGGATGTCGGGGACCTGCTCGGGGTGCACGTCCGCGGGGGAGACGTTGCGGCAGGGCGTGGAGGTGGCGCTGCGGGAGAACCTCCCCGGCTTCGTCGCGCTGGACGTGGCCCCGGACGACGGCGCGCCGGCGCATCCGCCGCCCGGCTCCCCGCCGCCTCCTCAGGTGCTCCTGCAGATCACGCCTCGTCCGGGCGGGCCGGTACCCAGCCCGCCGCCTCCGTGGTGAGCAGCCGCCGCACCTCCCGGGCCGCCACGGGCACGGCCCGCCGCGCCGGCTCGCTCAGCCCGTGTCGCGGCTCGGCGGTGTCGGTGCTCTGGACGCCGACGATCCAGGTGACCGGTGGCAGCACGCCCAGCCCGCGGGCCACCATCAGCGCGCGCTCCGGGGAGGCCAGGTGCATGTCGGCCAGCTCGTCGCGTCGCTCGTGCACGGACAGGGTGGTGACGTCCCGCACGGTCGGGCGCTGCACGACGACCGTGCCGGCCGGCCGGCCCAGGTCCACGGTGTCGACGACCAGCAGCACGTCGACGCCGGTCAGCAGCTCCTGCACCAGGTGGATGCCGCCGATCCCGACGTCCAGCACCCGCGCGCCGGCGGGCAGCGGCTCCGCCCGCAGCGCCGCGGCCACGGCCGCCCCCACGCCGTCGTCCCCGCGCAGCACGTTGCCGAAGCAGGCCACGATCGCGCGCATCCTGCGCAGGATAGGCGCATGACGGCCGTACCGGACCGGGCCGGGGACCTGCGGGCGAGGCTGGCACGGTTCCCGGTGTCGCGCTATCCCGTGCAGCACGCGACCACCCAGTTCCACCTCGGCGCCGGCCGGCTCGCGGCCGGCGACACGACCGGAGCCCTCGACGCCCTGACCGTGGCCCGCGCGGTCTTCGGGGAGACCGGGATGCGGCTGGAGGAGGCGAAGGCCGGCACCATGCTCGGCATCGCGCTGCGCGGTGCCGGCCGCCACGACGAGGCCGCGGCGATCCTGACCGCGGCGGCCGACGGGTTCTCGGCGCTGGGTCGGCCCGCGGAGGAGGGGGCGGCGCGGCACAACCTCGGGCTGGTCCTAGCCGATGTCGGGGACCGTGCCGGTGCCTGCGCCTGCTGGGAGCGGGCGCAACGGCTCTTCCTCGAGAGCGGGCAGCTCGCGCAGGCCGCGGCAGCGGCGCGGGAGCACGGCGCCGCCCTGCTGACCGCCGGCGAGCCGGCCGCGGCCGTGACGCTGCTCGACGAGGCGGTCGGTGCGGCCGAGCGGGCCGACGACGTCGTCGGGCTCGGTGCCGCGGCGAACGTCCTCGGTCTCGCCCATCTCGCGCTGGGGGACGTGCCCGCAGCGACGGCCGCCTTCCGCCGGGCGCTCGCCGCCTCCCCGCGATCGGTGCGCCCGGCCGAGTACGCGATGGTCAAGGCGAACCTGGCCCTGGCCGCCGCCCGCGGTGGCGACGCCGTGCGCGCCCGGCTCGCGGCCCGGCAGGCGCTGGCGGTCCCGGCCGCGGCACCGCCGGTCCGGGATCAGGCGGCGGAGGTGCTCGCCGCCCTGCCACCGGCGGACGACGACGTCATCGCCGTCCTCGACAGCGAGTCCCGGGACCGCTGGACGCCGGTGCTCCGCGAGGAGGTCCTGCGCCTGGTTGATGCGTCGCCGGGCGAGCGGGACGCCACCGTACGGACCTTCCTCGACGGGCTGATCGACCGTCCCGCCGATGCCTACGCCCTGGCCGAGAGCCTGCTCTCGGTGGTGCTGGAGCTGCCACCGCGCGGCTACGAGGGCCTGGTGAACGCGGTGGTGCACGGCTGCGCCGGCCGACGGGAGCCGGACGAGGAGCGGTTGCGCGCGGTGCTCGCCTCGGCCATGGCCCGGTTCGCGATGCCGCAGTGGCAGCGGCTGGCGGCCTCGCTGAACGCGGCCGCGGCGGCCTGCGGGGAGCCGGGAGGCTGGCGGTGAGCACCCCCTCCTCCACCGATCTGGCGCAGGAGGTGGTCGCCGCCGCGCTGCGCGACCGGCCGGTGCGCTGCTATCCCGCCCTGCTGTCCACCGAGGCCGAGGCCATGGCGTGGGCCCGGTCGGGCGGCCCGGCGGGCGCCGTCGTCGTCGCGGACTACCAGGCGGCCCCGCGGGGGCGCGCCGGGTGGCCGTGGCAGGTCCGGCCGGGCCGCGGCCTCGGGGTCAGCGTTCTCCTGCGGCCGGAGCTGCCGGCCGAGCGGGAGGGCTGGCCCTACCTCCCGGGAAGCCTTGCGCTGGCGGACGCCCTGGCGCGGCCGGACGCCGTGCTGGAGTGGCCGGACGCCGTGCTCGAGCAGGGATCGGGCCGGGTCCTGGCGCAACTGGGAGTGCACGGCGAGGTGGGGGACGGGAGCGTCGACTGGGCCACCGTGAACGTGCTGCTGGAGGACGCCGCGCCGCCCCGGGCGCCACTTCTGGCCGCGTTGGTGGCCGCGCTCGACCACCGCCTCGGGCGGCCGGCCGACGAGGTTCTCGGGGAGTACCGATCCGCATGCGCCACTCTGGGGCGGGCCGTTCGCGCGCGGCTCCTCCCGCTGGGCCCCGACGGTCCCGAGGTCGTCGGGAAGGCGGTGGACGTGCTGGCCGACGGCGCGCTGGTGATCGCGACACGGAACGGGAGGCGGGTCGCCGTCCCACCGCAGAACCTCGGCCTGCTGGAGGCGCCCGCCGCCCCGGCGCAGGTACCGCCCGACGTGCTCGGCCGGCCGGTCGGCTAGGGGACCGCCCGCGCGGTCACCGCCTCCAGCGCCTGCACGCGGTCCAGCTCCTCGACCAGCGCCCACCACAGGCCCCAGTCCCGGTGGTCCATGCCCTCGCTGGCCGGCTCCGTGGCGATGGTCAGCCGCAACCGGTCCCGCAGGGCGAACGTGGCGCCCCAGCCGCCGGTCCGGTCGACGTGGTGGAGCTCGTCGAGCAGCCGGTGGACCGCAGTGAGAGCCGGGGAGGGAGCCAGCCGGCACCCGGTGACGAGGGGGCGCAGCTCGTCGGCCAGCTGCAGCAGGGGCTGGCGGCGCAGCTCGGTGCGGACGACGTCGAGGGCCACCTCGAGACCCGCCTCGGCGGCCGGGCTGAGCGGCTTCCCCGGCGCGGTCCGCGCCGGTTCGACCTCGACGGCAACCGTCCGGCCCGGAAGGGCGCCCAGCGCCGCGGCGACCTCGACGACGAGGTCGACGTGGATGTATCCGACCACCGCGTCGCCGATCGCAGCCTGCAACTCCGCCGGATCCAGCTGCGGCGGCTCGACCCGGCGGCGGGTGACCGCGCCGGGCGCCCGGTCGCGCCGCACGGCGGCGACCAGCACCAGCGCCTCCGGGGCCAGTTCCTGCAGCCGCTGGGCAACGGCCACCGCGCCGTAGTGCAGTTCCTCCACCAGTACCCCGGGCCCCAGCGGCTCGGCGACCAGCCGCTCGACGGCGAGCCGGCCCAGGTCCAGGTCGCCCTGGAAGAGCTCGCCGACCCCGCCGACGAGGACGGTCACGGGGGCGGGCGCCGGCTCAGTCGGCGCCGCACGAGCAGGTGTTCACGTCCCGCACGACCTCGCCGTCGCCGGTATAGGCGTGCGTCGTGCACGGCATGCACGGGTCGAAGCTGCGGATGGTGCGCAGCATGTCGATGCTGGTGAAGCGGGCCGGGTCGGAGACGTCCTCGATGATCGGCGTGTTCATGACCGCCTCCTCGTACGGCCCGGGCTGACCCCACGGGTCGCGCGGCGAGGCGTTGATCGTCGAGGGGGTGCAGATCTGGTAGTTGGTGATCTTGCCCTTATCCATCACCAGGTGGTGCGTGAGCCAGCCGCGTCCGGCGCCCCACCAGCCGACGCTGCGGCGCTCGTCCATCGGGATGGCCCTCTCCAGCTCCTTGGGGTTCAGGGCGGCAACCCGCGTCTCGCCCTGCTTCATCAGCTTGTAGGCCTCGAGCAGGCTCTCCAGCGCGACCAGCTGGCTGAACAGGTAGTGGTAGGCCCGGCCGCGGTTGCGCTCGAAGGCGTTCCACCGCACCGGCGCGTGCCATTCCACCTCGCGCTCGCCGCTCTCGCCCTTGGGGATCACGAACCGCATGCTCGAACCCGTGGCCGACATGAACTGGCTCTCCGGCATCTTCTGGGCCATCGCGGTCACTAGCAGCCGGCTGTAGCACCCGGCCTCCACGACCTGACGGTCCCAGCGCGGCGTGCAGGCCCAGGTGTACTTGTCCTTCCAGTCGCGGGCGCCCGGTTTGGGCAGCGTGCGCTTGTTCCACGGGTGGTAGGGCGAGATGGGGTTGCCCAGCATGTCCGTCTCGTAGCGCGTGGTGGCGGATTCCTCGTAGTACGAGTGCTCGACGAACTCCTCCCAGCCGATGTTGATATCGGTCAGCCGGGTGGTCAACAGCTCGCCGCCGATGACCACACCCGGGGTCGACCAGCGCTTCTCGCCCCACGCGTTGCAGTTCTCGTAGGTGGCGTCGTAGGCGTAGGGGTCGTCCCAGTACCCCGGGTCGATGTGGTTGGTCGGCCGGTAGCCGACGAACTGGTAGCGCTCGTCCGCTTCGTAGAAGAACGCCGGGATGTCGTCCCAGACGGCCAGCATCCGCTGCGCGTAGTCGAAGATCTTGCCGAGCCGGGAGTGGAACTCGTTGAGCGTCTGCAGCGTCAGCGTCGTCGACACCCCGCCGGGCACCACGTTCTCGGGGTGCGGGTACTTGCCCGTGAGCAGTACGACCATCTCGCGCGACAACCGGGTGAACTCCAGCCCCTCCCGGTAGAGCTGGCCGGTGAGCGGGTTCAGGGCGGCGGCCAGGTCGGCCATCGTGGTGTACCCGTGCACGTCGGCGTTGGGGCAGCGCCAGGACTCCGCCTTCGGCCAGAGCTCCGGGTTCGAGGCCTTGAGGATCACCTCGGAGTAATCGGGTCCGGCCAGCAGGTAGAGGTGCAGCGGGTTGTCATAGCCCATCTCCGCCGCCTCGGTCATGTTGCGGACGACGGTCCCCATCGGCGGCGGGCAGATGCCCATCGCCGACTCGATCGCGTAGGCCGCGGCATGTGCGTGCACCCCGCCGCAGACCCCGCACGCCCGGGAGGACACGAAGATGGCGTCCCGTGGGTCGCGGCCCATCAGGATGACCTCGTACCCGCGGAAGAGGGTGGCCTGCGCGTGCGCGTCGAGGTAGGCCTGCTTGTCCGTGTCGGCGGTCACGTGCACGGCCAGGGCCCCCGCGATGCGGGTGACCGGGTCCATGTTGAGGTCCTTGATGTGCCCGTTGGCGGCGACCAGGCGTTCGATCCGTTCCCGCCGCTGGTCCTCGGTCAGCGCGACGTCGGGCTTGGCCACGGTGACGTCGTACGGGTTGGGGATCCCCCCGCGCAGCGTCGCGTTGCCGCGCTCGTCGAACTCGACCGGCAGGGTCTTGAAGCACATCTGCGGGCGCTCCTGTCAGGTCAGACGCGGGGGTTCGGGCTGCCGCCGGCGGGGGCCTCGTCGCGCTTGCCCCAGACGTCGGCGTCGTTGCGGCCGGTGTCGTTCGCGCGGCGCACCTTGTCGTAGAACCGGTGGCCCACGTCGGCCAGCGCGCTCGGTTCGGACTTCTCCCGCGAGAAGGCGCTCGGCGAGGCGCCCTGCCGGTCCCAGCGGACCTCGCGGTTGAGGTTGTTGTTGCTGAACTTGCGTAGCGGCCGGATGAGGCTGCCGACCATCCGCGAGGCCGTCGTCGAGGCCAGCGACCCGGGTGGGCGCTTGTAGAACGGCGTGAATTTGTCGGGGAAGCCGGGCATGGTGCAGCCGATGCACGCGCCTCCGGCGTTCATGCAGCCGCCGACGTGGTTGATCATGCCGCGGGAGGTGATGTTGCAGTTCACGACCGGCCCCCAGCAGCCGATCTCGACGAGGCACTCCGGGTCGCCGAACTCCTCGGCGAACACGCCCTCCTCGTAGTACGCGCCGCGGACGCAGCGCCGGTGCACCGTCTCCCCGAACAGCCAGGCCGGGCGGCCCAGCTCGTCGAACTCCGGCAGCGGCCCGAAGCCCTGCAGGAAGTACAGGACGGCGGCCACCGTCTCGTTGAAGTTGTCGCCGATCGGCGGGCAACCGGGCACATTCACCACGGGCACGCCGAGCACGGAGCGGTAGTCCTTGCCGAGGAAGTCCATCAGGCTCATCGCGCCGGTCGGGTTGCCCTCCGCGGCCGGGACTCCGCCCCAGGTCGCGCACGTGCCGATGGCGATCATGGCGGCGGCCTTCGGGGCGAGCCGGGCGATCCACTCGGTGGCGCTCACCGGCCGCAGCTCACCGTCGGGGCCCCACGGCTCCTCGCCCTGGGCCGACCAGTAGCCACCCGCCCGCCAGGCCGCGACCTCATCCATGATCGAGCCCTCGAGGATGACGACGTAGGGGGCGTCGAGCTCGCCGAGGACGGCCTGCTCCGCGGCCCGCAGGTAGTGCGCTCCCGACTCGACGTTGAGCACCGGGTGGTGCAACGCGATGCGGGGGATCCCGGGATGGGCGCCGAGCAGCATGCTCTCCAGGCTGGGCGTGGTGCCTCCGGTGACGGCGACGCTGCAGCCGTCGCAGCTCGCCCCGGCGAACCAGAAGGCGTGCACCTTCTCCAGCGGGCCGAACCGCCCTGGCCGGGTCATCCCGCTGAGCAGGTCGTCGGTCATCGCCCGGGCCGGCATCCCGAAGTCGCCGAGGCTCTCGTAGTCGTGGTATCGGTCGACCGGGCCGAGCTCCTCGAGCAGCTCCTCGGCGGGCGTGCGGTCCTGCTGGCGGGGCGTCCTGGTCTGCCGGTCAGCCATCGTTGCTCCTGGTCACCGCACTGTGGGCTATGTCACACTAGCCCCTCAGTGTGGCGTGCACCTACTGGCTCTTCGCACGGACCCCAGCCGAGGTGGCGCGCCGCTCGGGGAGCGTCGAGGCGGCGGGAGGGCCGGTGGACGGCTGGATCATCGGGTACATCGCCGGCGTCGTCGTCGTGGCGGCGGTCGTCGTCCTCCTGCTCCTGATGATCGTCGAAGCGCGGCGGACGGCGGAGAAGGTCGACGCCATCGTCGCGGGCCTGCGCGCCGCACGGGACGGCACCGCCGGGCTGCGCGAGCTCGGCACGAGCATGAAGACCGCCGAGCGCATCGTCGACGCCGCGGCCGACGCGCGCGCCGCCCTGACGCCCGGGGACCGGTCGTGAGCGACCAGGGGTACTGGCTCCTCGCCCTCGCGCTGGGGCTGGTCGCCGCGGTGGTCGCGGTGGTGCTCCTCGAGACCTTCCTGCGCCAGGTGCACCGCATCGAGCGCGGCGCGGGCGAGGTCTGGGCGGCCGGCAAGCAGGTCGCGGCGAACACGGCGGCGACGTGGCTGCTGGGCGAGACGTCGCAGCGGCTGGACCGGCTGACCGAGGAGGCCGGCCGCCACGTCGACCTCCTCGGCCCCGCACCGGCCGGCCGGCACTCCTCCGACGGCGCAGGAGGAGCCCGATGACCGCGCTGCTGGTGACGCTCACCGTCGTAGAGATCGTGCTCGTGGTCGCAGTCCTCGCGTACTACTTGATCCGCATCGCCGCCTCGCTCCGGCGCAGCTCCGCACTCCTGGCCAAGGTGGCCTTCGGTGTGCGCGCCATCGAGACGCAGTGCGGCGCCATCGGCCCGTCGGCCCTGCAGATCAACGACCAGCTCTCCGGTGTCGCGGCAGCGCTCCGCGACCTCACCGAGCTGGCCGACGCCCGGGCGACCGGACGGGTACCGGCGGGGGAGGGCTGAGGTGGACGAGCTGCACCCGCCCAAGTCCGAGGCCCTCCGCGCCCTGTACTGGCGCAGCGAGATCCTGCAGCTCATGTACTGGCTGCGCGGCGAGGGCCTCGGTGAGGTGGTGGACGCCGCCCTGCTGCAGCGCTTCCTCGGCGTCGGCGCCGACGTCGGCGTCGGTTACCTGGGCCGGCTGGTCACCGAGGGGTACCTGGACGCCGTCGACGGCGGGTTCGTGCTCTCGGAGTCGGGGCTGGCCGAGGGGCGGACGGAGTTCGCGCTGAGCTTCGCCGACCTCACCCGCCCGGCCCACGGCGAGTGCAGCGCCGACTGCTGGTGCCACAACTCCGTCGAGGAGGCACTGGCTTGCGCGGCCGAGCGCGAGGGGCACGGCCCGGCATGACCGGGGAGACGGGGGAGGAGGTCCCGATCGGGCTGCCCCGCAACTACCTGCGCCCCTGCCTGCTGCTCCTGCTGGCCGAGGGGACCGCCCACGGCTACGAGCTCCTGGCCCAGATGGGCGGCCTCGGGATCGAACGGGTCGACCCCGGCGGGCTCTACCGGAGCCTGCGGGCCATGGACGAGGACGGCCTGGTCCGCTCGTCCTGGGAACCGTCGGCCTCCGGCCCGGCCCGGCGCACGTACACGCTCACCGACGAGGGCCGGGAGTGGCTGCACGTGCTCGCCGGGTCCCTGCGCGACGTCGCCCGGGCATTGGAGACCTACCGGGGCCGGTACGAGGCGATCGTCGGCGACCTCGACCGGTCCCGGTGAGGATTGCCGTTGCCGGCAAGGGCGGGGCCGGCAAGACGACGATCAGCGCCACGCTGGCCCGGCTGACCGCTCGGCGCGGCGGCCTCGTCGTGGCCGTGGACGCCGATGCCAATCCCAACCTGGCACCGGCGCTGGGCGTGTCCGCCCAGGTCGCCGCCGGCCTTCGGGCGGTTCCCCCCGCGCTCGTCTCCCGGCGCCGCGGCGGCACGGGGCTCACCGAGCCGGTCGAGTCGGTCCTCGACCGGCACGCCGTCCTCGCCCCGGACGGCGTCCGTCTGATGGGCATGGGCGCGCCCGCGCACGCGGAGGAGGGATGCCTCTGCTCGGCGCACGCCGTGGTCGCGAGCCTGCTGGAGGACCTCAGGGACGGTCCCGGCCGCACGGTCGTCGTCGACATGGAGGCGTCGCCGGAGCACCTCAGCCGCGGCACCGTGCGGCACGTGGACGTCGTCTGCCTCGTGGCCGAGCCGTACTACCGTTCGCTTGAGACGGTGCGTCGGATGGGCGCACTGGTGGCCGAGCTGCCCGTGCCCCGGACCGTCGTGATCGCCAACAAGATCCGGTCGGCGGCGGACGAGGAGGCGGTCACCGAGTTCTGCACCCGGCACGGGTTGGCCCTCTGCGGCACCGTGCCGTGGTGCGACGCGGTGACCGCCGCCGACGGAGCCGGCGTCCCGGTGGTCGACTGGCCGGGAACCGCGCCGGTGGTCGCCGCGGTCGAGCGGTTGGCAAGCAGGCTCGGGATCCCGGCAGGCAGCGTCGCATCGGACCGCGGAGCGGCGCGGAGGGGCTAGGGTCCGCGGCGCAGCGGGATCTCCGCCGGATGGATGCAGGCACAGAAATGGTCGCCGCCGGCGCGTGGCACGAGCTCTGGCACCACCTCGGGGCACTCCGCGGTGGCGATGCGGCAGCGGGTGCGGAACCGGCACCCTGAGGGTGGATCCGCCGGATCCGGCGGGTCACCGGTGGGCATCAGCGGCACTGAGTACCGGCAGCGGGGATCGGGCACCGGCACCGCGGCGAGCAGCGACCGCGTGTAGGGATGCATCGGATGGCCGAAGACCTGGTCGCGGGTGCCTGTCTCCACGAGCCGCCCGAGGTACATCACCGCCACCCGGTCGCTGAGGTCGCGGACGAGCGCCAGGTCGTGCGCGATCAGCAGGTACGCCAGGCCGAGCTCGCGCTGCAGGCGGCTGAGCAGGTCCGCGACCTGGGCCCGCACGGTGACGTCCAGGCTGGACACCGGTTCGTCGAGAACGAGGACCTCGGGTGACAGCGCCAGGGCACGGGCGATGCCGATGCGCTGTCGCTGCCCGCCGGAGAACTGCCCGGGCAAGCGCGCCGCCAGCCCCGGGTCCAGCCCCACCAGGTCCAGCAGGTCGGCCACCCGGCGGGCACCACCCTCGGCACGGAACCGCCCGGCGACCCGCAGCGGCTGCGCCACGATCTCACCGACGGTCATCCGCGGGTTGAGCGACGAGTACGGGTCCTGGAACACCATCGACAGGGAACGACGGATCACGCGCAACCGGCGACCACGTGCCTGCGTGATGTCGGTCCCGCGCAAGAGGACCGAACCCGACGTGGCGTCCACCAGGCGGAGCACCGTGCGGGCCAGGGACGTCTTGCCGCAGCCGGACTCGCCGACCAGCCCCAGCGTCTCGCCCGCCGCCAGCCGGAGGCTCACCCCGTCGACCGCACGGACCGTACGGTCCCCGGGCGTGCGGTAGTGCGTGACCAGGTCCCGGACCTCGAGCACGGCCGGCCCCCGGACCGGCTCCGGCCGTGGCGCGGCCGGCCGGTCGAGTCGCGGCACCGCCGACAGCAGGATCCGGGTGCAGGGGTGGCCGGGCGCGGCGAAGACCTCCACGGCGGGCCCGGTCTCGACGATCCGGCCGGCGCTCATGACCGCGATCCGGTCGGCCAGCTGCGCGACGACGCCGAGGTCGTGGGTGATCAGCACGGTGGCGGCCCCGGTCCCGTCGCGCGCCGCCCGGAGCACCTCCAGGATCTGTGCCTGGATCGTGACGTCCAGCGCCGTCGTGGGTTCGTCGGCCACGAGCAGCCGCGGCCGGTTCGCGATCGCCATGGCGATCATCGCGCGCTGGCGCATCCCGCCGGACCACTGGTGCGGGTAGTCACCGGCCCGTCGCCCGGGGTGCGGCACGCCGACCTGCTCCAGGAGCTCGATCGCCCGTCGGCACGCCACTCCCCGGGCGAGCGCACGGTCGTGGACCAGCAGCGCCTCGGCCACCTGGTCGACGACCCGGAAGGAGGGGTGCAGCGAGGTCATCGGGTCCTGGAAGACCATGCCGATCTCCCGGCCGCGCACCGATCGCAACGTCCGCCGGTCCATGGTGAGCAGGTCGCGACTTCCCAGCAGGACCGTGCCGCGGACCGTGCAGACCGGTGGCGCTGGGAGCAGGCCCGTGGCGGCCAGCACGGTCACCGTCTTCCCCGATCCGGACTCGCCGACCAGGCCGAGGGTCTCCCCGGGGGAGATGTCGAGGTCGACGCCGTGCACCACCGTCGTCGGCCGGCCGTGCACCCGGAACCGGACCACCAGGTCGCGGACGGACAGCACCGGACCGGCGGTCATCGTCGCCCCGCCAGAGCATCCACCAGGAGGTCGCCGAGCAGGTTGAGGGCCAGGACGACGAGCAGGATGGCCAGTCCGGGGAAGACGGTGAGCCACCAGGCGACACGCAGGAACCGCTGGGCCTCGCTGGCCAGCGTGCCCCAGCTGGTCACGTTGGGGTCGCCCAGACCGAGGAACCCCAGGCTCGCCTCGATGAGGATGACCTGGGCGACGACCAGGCCGAGCAGGGCCAGTGCCGGCGGCACGGCGTTGGGCAGGATCTCGCGGAGGGCGATCCGGAGACGTGACGCGCCGCCGACCACTGCGGCGTCGACGAACTCCCGGTGCCGCAGGGCGAGCACCTCGGCGCGGACGACCCGGGCGAGCAACGGCCACGAGGTGGCGCCCAGGACGAGGATGAGCCGGTCCAGACCGGGGCCGAAGAAGGCGATCACCACCAGCGCCAGGAAGAAGCGCGGTAGCACCTGCAGCGCCTCGGTGAACCGCATGAGGACGTCGTCCAGCCAGCCGCCGAGGAGACCGGACACCAGGCCCACGGCGGTGCCGATGACGGCCACGAGCGCCGCGACGCTGCCGGCGACGACCAGGGACGTCCGCGCGCCGTGGATGATCCCGCTGAGCAGATCGCGGCCCAGCGAGTCGGTACCGAGCAGGTGGTCGCCGGACGGGCCGGCCAGGGGTGGGCCGTCCACGGCGAAGGGATCGGTGGGTGCGAGCACCGGGGCGAGCGTTGCGACCAGCACCCAGAGCAGCACGAGCGACGCCCCGACCGCCCCGCCCGGCGTGCGCAACACCCGGCGGACCGATCCCGGAGCCGGCGCCGGTGTGCCCGCCTCCAGCCGTCCGGCGGCCGCCTCAGCCGTATCGGACACGGGGATCCAGCCAGCTGTAGAGCAGGTCGGTGAGCAGGTTGGCGACGACCACCGTGACGGCGACGAGGAGGAACACTCCCAGCACGATCGGGCCGTCGCGGTTCTGCATGGCCGTGACCAGCAGCCGCCCGAGCCCGGGCCAGCCGAACACGGCCTCCACGATGACGGCGCCGGCCACCAGGTGCCCGACCCGGCCACCGAGGACCGTGACCACCGGCAGCAACGCGCGGCGCAGGGCGTGCTTGCGGACGACGACGCCCTCGGCCACACCTTTCGCCCGGGCCGTCCGGATGTGGTCCTGACGCAGTTCGTCCAGCAGGCCGACGCGGGACAGGCGGGCGACGGCGGCCACCTCCTGACTGGTCAGGGCGAGCGCCGGCAGGGCCAGGTGGTGGGCGATGTCGAGCAGGCGGGGCAGCCCCGTGACGGAGCTCCGGGCATCCGTCATGCCCTCGACGGGGAACCAACCGGCGCCCAGTGCCAGTCCGAGGATGACCAGTTGCCCGATGAGGAACACCGGCGCCGCGTAGACCGTGAGCGCGGTCAGGTTGACCGCCGTGTCGGGCCAGCGGCCGTGGCGTCGTGCGCCGTAGATGCCCAGGGAGATGCCGACGACGGTGGACAGCACCAGGGCGGAACCGGTGAGCAGGACCGTGGCCGGCAGCCGTTCGGCGATCGCTTCCGCGACCGGGCGCCCCAGGACGTAGGACGTGCCCAGGTCGCCGCTCAGCACGTTGCCGGCGTAGATCACAAGCTGGGTCGGCAGCGGCTTGTCGAGCCCGAACTTCGCCCGGAGGTAGGCGTAGTACTCGGCGTCCCCGCTCTGGCCGGCGAGGGCCACGACCGGATCGCCCGGCGCCAGGTGGATCAGCAGGAACCCGGCCAGCAGGATCGCCGCCACGGTGAGCGGCAGCTGGGCCAGCCGCCGGACCAGGTAACGGCGGTTCACGGCTGCGGCTGGGTCGTCAGGACGAGCAGTGCGCCGTCGTCGCGAAGTGGCCGGCCGGGCCGAAGCCCTCGCAGCGGGCGTAGTACGCGCGCACCGACTCCGTCTCGACGATCCAGAAGTAGGGCAGGTCCTCGACGAGCTGCTCCTGCAGCCGGCGGTAGATGTCCGAGCGCGCCTCGGGATCGACCGTGGTGCGGGCCTCGTCGAAGTACGCGTCGACGGTGGGGTTGCTGTAGGCGGCGGCGTTGGAGAAGGGGACGGGCCCGATGTTCGCCGTCGTGTACATCCGCTTGACGCCGATCTCCGGGTCCGCGCCGTTGCAGTAGCTGATGATGTTGGTGTCGAAGTCCCGCGCCTTGAACACGGTGTCGGCGAAGACCGGCGGCTCCAGCGGCACGAGCTTCACCTCGGCGCCCACCTCGCGTAGCTGCGCCCGGAGCAGCTCTGCGTAGGCGGAGAACGACGGGAAGTGGGTGAAGCCGAACTGCAGCGGTGTGCCGTCGGGGACGCCGTCCACACCGCGAGCCGTCCGGACGCCGTCCCCGTCCCGCGGCCAGCCGGCCTCGTCCAGGAGCGACTCGGCTTCGTCACGCTCGAACTGCGGCATCTCTTCGAGGTCCGGCGCGTGGGCGAACGGGATCCCGCTGGAGATCGGCGCCTCCGCCACCCGGCCCTGGCCGAACAGCACCCGCTCGACGAACTGCTCGCGGTCCAGCGCCGTGGCGAGGGCGCGGCGCAGCGCGACATCGGCGAACATGGGTCGTTCCAGGTTGAAGCTCACGGTCATGATGCAGTTGGACCCGCCGGGGTTGACGGCTGTCTCGAGGAAGCCGTAGTCCCCCGATTCCTCCAGCCGGGCCAGGTCGGGGCCCGGGACGCCGAACAGCCAGTCGACCTCACCGGCCTCCAGCGCGACCACCTGGTTGCCGCGCTCGGGGATGATCCGCATGACCACCTCGTCGAGGTAGGGCAGGTCGGGCTCGAAGTAGTCCGGGTTGGCGCTGAAGCGCAACTCGGCGTCGGGCGTGTAGGACTCCAGCCGGAACGGCCCGGTACCGACGGGGTCGGTGTTGGCCGGGTTGGTCATGACGTCGGTGCCCTCGTACACGTGCCGGGGCAGGATCGGGGCCTCGGTCACGTCCAGCTGGAGCAGCAACGGCGCGTAGGGTTCGGTGAAGCGGAACTCGACGGTGTCCTCGTCGGGCGCCTCGATCGACTCCAGTGCCGCGCCCACCGAGGCCTTGGTGCGCGCGTGCAGGGACAGCAGCATCTCCTCGAAGGTGAAGATGACGTCGGCGGAGGTGAACGGTTCACCGTCGTGCCAGGTGACGCCGTCGCGGAGATCGAAGCGGTACAGCGCGCCGGCCTCGAGCACCTCCCACGACTCCGCCAACTCTGGGACCGGTTCGAGGTCCGAGGTGAGCCCGACGAGGCCGTTGAAGAGCAGTTCCGAGGCGGTGCGCGCCCCGCCGCTGGTGGTGATGGCGGGGTTGAGCGTGCCGGGGTCGCTGTCGATGGCGGCGACCAGCGTTCCGCCACGGGGAGGACCTGCGTCGGCGTCCGGCGTCTGCTCGCCCTCGTCGCCCTCGGGGGACGAGCAGGCGGCCAGTGCCATGGTGGCTGCGGCGAGTACGGCGACCATGCGATCACCCGCCATGACCGCTCCCCTCCGGGGCCGGGCGGTCGCACCCCGCGATGATCCAATTCTGGTGCGGGGATGGAAGCAGTAGGCGCTGTGTCTGGGTAAGTGCTCGACACCACTAGCAGCCGGCGCTGGTCTGTCTGGTTCGCAGGCTCGGGCGTGCCTGGGCCGGTTCCGCTCCCGCGGCCCCGGGAGCAGCTCGCGGTGGTCCTCGCCGACGAGGTAGAGCGGGAAGCCGCCGCTGTGGACGCTGGTCGACATGCGCGGCCGAGCGGTGCCCACCGAGGTCACCACCCGCGGCGGGCGTTGCCGGGCGGTGAAGCCGGCCCGCCGCGCGGCCACCGTGGGGGTAAGAACCGGCCCGGGACGGGCACGCGCCGTCCCCCGTGCCCGGGACGGCGTATCGGCTGCTCAGCGCCGTCCCCGCCGCCAAGCGCGGGACGTTCCCGGGGGATTCGTCCCATGGTCCCCGGGACAGGGACTGGGTGTCCGAGTGGGCGACACGTTACATACGCACACGGCTCCGTGTCTGATGATCGGCGCCTCGGAAGCGTTGTCGGCCGCCTGCACGCGATATATACTCCAGGAGCCTGCTGGATATATCCGATGATGGGCTCGTTCCGATGACAAAGCGCTTGATCGACCTCGATGACGAGCTGTTGGCCGTCGCCCAACGCGAGCTGAACACCACTGGGGTGTCGGACACGGTTCGCGCCGCCTTGCGGCAGGCTGCGAACGCGGCCGCACGCGCACGGCAGGTGACCTGGCTTCGCGAAGGTGGGCTCGAGACGATGGCGGATCCTGATCAGCGAGCTGACGTGTGGCGGTGATCGCCCGGTTTCTGATCGACACCAGCGCGGCGGCCAGGATGCGGCTGGACGCAGTTGCCGACCGGCTGGAGCCACTCATCGCCGGCGGACTCGTGGCGACATGCGCCCCGCTGGATGCGGAGGCCCTTTACAGCGCTCGGACCCCCGAGGAGTACGAGCAGGTCCGCGCCGACCGGCGCGATGCGTACGAGTACCTGCCCACGGACGACGGTCACTGGACGGGTGCGTTCGACGCTCAGCGCGTCTTGGCTCGCACCGGGCGGCACCGAGCGGTGGGAATCGCGGATCTGCTGACCGCCGTGCTCGCGGCTGAGCACGGGCTGACGGTCCTGCACTACGACAGCGACTTCGAGACCGCTGCGGAGGTACTCGACTTCGACCACCGGTGGGTCCTCCCGCGGGGAACCGTGTAGCGCGAGATCCGATCGGTGTGCATCAGCTGGTGTCCGAGGGGCGACACGCTACATACGCACACAGCTGCCGCAGGTGACACGTAAGGAGTGAGCGCCCATCGGTGACGCCCGGTCCCTCGCCCGCCTGCATACCTCGACGAATCGATGGACTACTCCCGATCCCCGCTAGGGGGCCACGTCGTCGGGGTCGACATCCCCTCCGCTGAGTCCTCGCCCGTGCTGGTGCTGCTCCTGGAAGGCGACCCATTCCCGACCGAGCTGCTCTCGGCGTGCTCGGTCGGTGTTCTCCCGGAACAGCGGGAGAGCGTCGCGTTCCTCCTCTTGCAGGTGCTCCTCGTTGACCTCCCGCGCAGCCCGCAGGGCTTGCCACCAGTCCTCGCTGCCCGCAGCGTGCTGCTGCACCGCACGAACGCTGCCGCGTATCTCGTTGTGTTCGCGGACGGCGTGCCGAGCTTCCTCGGTGCCCTCATCGGCGGCTCGTGCCAGCTTCGGATACAGCATCGACTCCTCGCCGCTCGCGTGGACCTCGAGGAGTTCAGCCAGCCTCGCCCACGCCTCCGTCAGTTGTTCTGCGTTGGTCAGCGCATCGATGGCTTCGAATTGGCGGCGCATGGCTTCGTGTTCCAACTCGACGAGGGCGGTGATGTCCATGTCCGGCTGCGCAGCCGCCGGGGGAGCACCGTCCGCGGGACCTGCCTGGGCGTTTCCGTCCCGCTCGGCTCTCTGGGGCTCGCTGAGGACGAGGGCCCCGTCGGCGACCGCGACCGACCAGGTGGCGATCCCGGACGGCGCCGGGCCCTCCACGATCTCGCCGGTCGTCACGTCGAAAGTGGCCATGTGGCAGGGGCAGACGACGGTGTGTCCTTCCAGCTCGCCCTCCGTCAGGGAACAGCCGGCGTGCGGGCAGGTGTCATCGAAGGCGTGCAACTCGCCGGCCAGCATGGCCACCGCCACCACCGAACCTTCGTGCTCCACGGCGATCATTTCGCCGTCCGCGGGCGGTGCGGTTTCGGACGGGTCCGGAGCTGTCATCTCAACCTCCTACCCGGAGTCGAGCCGGCTACCCGACCGCCGCGTCCGCAACGACGAGTGAGCGATCGCGGGACTGCTGCACGGATCGGTGACAGGTTGGGTCAGGCGGCCTGAGCTGCCGTTGTATGGGTGATGGTCTCGTACTCGATGGGCGTGAGTCGACCGAGGCCGGCTTGCCGGCGTCGGCGGTGGTAGGTGCGCTCGATCCAGGTGACGATCTCGATGCGGAGCTGCTGTCGGCTGGTCCACGCCCGGCGGTCGAGAACGTTCTTCTGCAGGAGCGAGAAGAAGGACTCCATGGCGGCGTCGTCCCCGGCGGCACCGACTCGGCCCATCGATCCGGTCAGCTGATGCCGATTGAGGGCGTGGACGAACTTCCGGCTGCGGAACTGGCCGGGTTCAACCGATCGATGCAACACCAGGCTGTTGGAGGGACTGTAGTTGCTCGGCGAAGACCTCGGCGGGAGTCTTCCAGCCCAGGACTTTGCGGGGCCTGTCGTTGATCGTCCGCGCGACGGCTTCGAGGTCGTCTGCGGACCAGCGGGACAGGTCGGTGCCCTTGGGGAAGTACTGGCGCAGCAGCCCGTTGGTGTTCTCGTTCGTCGGTCGCTGCCAGGGCGAGTGCGGGTCGGCGAAGAACACCTTGGTGCCGGTGTCGAGGGCGAACTGGGCGTGGCCGGAGAGCTCCTTGCCCCGATCCCAGGTGAGCGTCTGCCGCAGCTGATCGGGTAGTCGGGTCATCGACGCGGTCAGCGCCGCGTTCATCGCGACCGCACCGTAGCCGCCGAGGGAGGGCCCGTTCTTCACTGCCGGCTGCTGGCCCCAGCCTTCCAAGCGGGGAAGGTGCACCAGCAGCGTCGAGCGGCTCGAGCGTTCCACGAGCGTGCCGATCGCCGACCGGCCGATGCCGATGATCAGGTCGCCTTCCCAGTGACCTGGCACGGCCCGGTCGGCGGCGTCGGCGGGCCGCTGGCTGAAGACCACGTCGGCGGTGACGTGCCCCTGGGGCTTGTTGCGCGTGCGGGCTCGTGGTTCGCGCAACGCCCGTCCGGTGCGCAGGCACGCGACGAGCTCACGCTTGAGCGCACCGCGGCCCTGGACGAATAACGCCTGGTAGATCGCCTCGTGGCTGATCCGCATCGACGCATCCTCAGGGAAGTCCAGCACCAGGCGGCTGCTGATCTGCTGCGGGCTCCAGGCCGTCACCCAGCGCCGATCTGCTCGCTGGGGCTTCATCTTGCGCCCCTTCCACCCGGCCGCGACCGGGCCTGCGACGATCGTTCCATCAGCGCGCCGAACGGTGCCGTCCAAGCGTTCCTGGACGTAGTCGCGCAGGCGCTGGTTGGTCACGAGCTTGGCGACCTTGGGGCGCTTGGCGGCCTGCTGGGCCTTCCACTGGGCGACCGTCGCGCGGTACTCGGGCCGACCGCCGCGGGTGGCAGCGTTGCGGCGCAGCTCGCGGGAGATCGTCGACGGATCGCGCCGCACAGCGCGGGCGATCTGGCGGACCCCGGCGCCTTTGGCGCGCAGAATCGCGATCTCCTCGCGTTCCTCGAACGAGAGGTAGCGGCCCGTGGGCTCGGCCAGCGAGATCGGCGGCATACCGCCAGCGTGGCGAAACCAGCGGGTACCCACCGGCCAGGACACGCCGACGGCCAGCGACGCCTCGACCGTGGTGACCCCGGTGGCGATCAGCCGCCAGAACTCACGCTGCACCGCTCGCGAAGGCTCTGGCCGGCCAGGCGAGCGCATCGCCGGCCGAAGAGCACGGTCAGCACGCCACTGCCGCCGCCAGCCCTCGGGAACATCGCTGGTCTTCTTGCTCCAGTCCGCCGTCACCACGCCGCACCCCTCCAAGATCAGGGTGTTGCGACCACCAGTGGAATCCGCCCTGCGATCCGCGGTCCGAATGCACGATGCAGCCGGCCACCTCGGCGCCGTCAGCGGCCCGCCGAGCGACGGCATTCTCGACCGCGGTGACCGCCGGGCGGGACTTCTTCCGATCGGCGATGGAGTAGCCGACGATCCGGTTGGAGTGCACGTCCCTGACCGCGCAGAGGCAGAGCTTGCCCTCGGCGGTGCGGTGCTCGGTTATGTCGGTCAACCACAGCTCGTTGGGCGCTGAGGCGGTGAACACCCGGTTGACTCGGTCGTCGTGCACGGGCGGCCCGGGACGGCCGGTCTTGCCCCTGCGGGGCTTGCCGAACGCACTCCACCAGCGGTTGGCCGCGCAGATCGCCCAGGCGGTGCGCGTCGCCATCTGCTGCCCGCTCGCGGCGGCCTCGTCGACGAGAAACCGGTAGCCGAACTCGGGGTCATCGCGGTGGGCGTCGATCAGCGCGTTCGCCCGGTAGGCGGCGACCAGGTCGCTGGTCGTGACTGGGGCGGCCAGCCACCGGTAGTAGGGCTGGCGGGCGATCTTGAGAACCCGGCACGTCACCGCGACGGGGATCCCGTCGACGGCGAGCTCACGGACGAGCGGGTAGATCATTTTCCCGGCAGGTTGGCCTGGGACAGGTAGGCCGCCGCCCGCCGCAGGACTTCGTTCTCCTGCTCCAGCAGCCGGATCCGCTTGCGGGCCTCACGCAGGTCTGCGTTCTCCGCCGCCGTGGTCCCGGGCTTGACACCCTCTTCGACGTCGGCGGCCTTCATCCAGTTCGTCAGGCACGACTCGCTGATCCCGAAGTCCGCCGCGATCTGCTTCAGGTGCTGGCCCGGCTCACGGTTGCGAGCGACGTTCACGACGTCGTCGCGGAACTCCTTGGGGTAGGGCTTGGGCACGGTGAACATCCTTCCAGCGGCACCTCTCGGCACCACAGATCAGATGTCACCTACTCGTGCAGCAGTCCCGATTGCAGAACCCCCACGGTCGATGACCGCAGGGGTTGTCTGTGTGTCCGAGGGGGACACGCTACATACGCACACGGCTCTCCAGGCTGCGGTGTGGAGTTGACCCGGCCGGACGCCAAACGCCCCAAGGGCACCGACCTGTCGCGACGGAGCCGGGATGAGCTCGTCGCCGTCGCCGCCGCACGTGAAGCACTACCGCGCTGTTTCCTGCGCCTCGACAGGTAGGCCGGCCCGCGCCCATTCGGGAAACCCGTCCTCGAGGCGCAGCGCGTCCCGGCCACGGCGACGCAGCACTCGGACCGCGTCGTCGGCGTAGGCGCAGTACGGGCCCCGGCAGTAGGCGACCACCTGAGTGTCGGTGGGGATCTCCCGCAGCCGCTGCTGCAGATCGGCGATGGGGACCGACAAGGCCCCGGGGATGTGGCCGGCGGCGAACTCCAGCGCCGGGCGAACGTCGAGCACGACGACATCCCGTCGGCGCAGCCGTTCCTGCAGCTGGCCTCGCGTCATGGTCTCTAGCTCCGCGCGGTCGCCGAGGTATGCAGCGGCGAGCCGGTCGATGTCGCCCTGATGGGAAGCGGCCACGTCCCGCAGCGCCGCCCACAGAGCCACCACGGTGTCGCTCGCCAGCCGGTAGTAGATCCGGGTGCCGGCCCGCCGGGTGTCCACCAGCCCGGCGCGCAGCAGCTGCTGCAGGTGGTGGCTGGTGTTGGCGACACTCTGCTCGATCTGCTCGGCGATCTCCTCGACCGGCCGTTCCCCTTGGGCGAGGACGTCGACGATCTCGGCGCGGCGGCCGTTGGCCAGCGCCTTGGCCGGCCCCGACAGCCCCGAAAAGAGGGCGTCTTTCGCCACCCGGTTCCCCACACCGCCTCCCTCTTCAAATGATCGCTTGACGAGCGTACCCGGCAGGGTGAACTATTCAAGCCATCACTTGAGGAGGGTCCATGTCGACCACACCCGATGTGCTTGTGGATCCCGTCGCACTCCGCGAGCAGGTGAAGAGCAAATACCGGGACGTCGCCACCCATCCGACGCGGACCTTCCACTTCCACACCGGACGGGGGCTGGCGCGCCGACTCGGCTACGACAAGGACGCCGTCGCCGCCCTACCGGACCGGGCCGTCGAATCCTTCGCCGGTGTTGCGAATCCCTTCGCGCCGCGCCTGCTCGCTCCTGGCGACCGCGTCGTCGACATCGGCTCCGGCGCCGGATTCGACACCTTCCTCGCCGCCCAGCAGGTCGGGCCCACCGGCAGCATCGTTGGCGTGGACATGACCCCGGAAATGCTGGAGAAGTCGACGGCCACCGCCGCCGAGCTCGGACTGGAGCAGGTCGAGTTCCGCGCCGGCCTCGCGGAGTCGCTGCCGGTGGAGGACTCCTGGGCCGACGTCGTCATCTCCAACGGCGTCATCAACCTCTGCGCCGACAAGCGCACCGTCCTCTCCGAGATCCGCCGGGTCCTCAAGCCGGGCGGGTGGCTGCAGTTCGCCGACATCGCCAACGGCCTGCCCGTGCCCGAAGGCGCGCTCCGGGACATCGACCTCTGGACCGGCTAGATAGCCGGCGGGCTGCCCCGTGCGGGCTGGCAGAAGATGCTCACCGAGATCGGCTTCACCGACATCGCCATCGGTGAGCCCGTCGACACCTTCGGCGACGCCGGCGGAGAGATCAACGCCCGGGCCTACGAGGTGTACGGCTACTCGTTCCTGGCCCGCAAGCCTGTCGAATTCCAGTAGGTCCACCACCCCGAGAAGGAGTCCCGCCATGTCCAACAAGGCCGTCATCAGCCTGACCACCGGCCTGGAAGACGCCGAGAAGGTGACCGTCGCGTTCCTCGTCGCCGTCGGCGCGGCCGAATCCGGTCGCCCGACACTGATGTTCCTGACCAAAGAGGCGGTACGGCTGTCCCTTGACAGATTCGCGGTGGGAGTCGCGTGCGAGGGATGCCCGCCCCTCCCTGACCTGCTCCGGCGCTACGCCGAGGCGGGCGGCCGCTTCTACGTCTGCCCGATCTGCTTCGACGCCAAGAAGTTGGACAAGGGCAACCTCGTCTCCAATGCCGAACTCGCCGGGACCGTCCCGATGTGGCAGTGGATCGGCGACGAGGGAGCCACCACCTTCAGCTACTGACCCGCGGCACCAGCTCGCGGCTGTCCCGTATCTCGAGGAGGTCGTCGTGGTCCAGGTGCGTCCGCTCACCGACCGCGGTCTGGGCAACAGCAGCTACCTCGTCGACCTCGGCGACGGCCGCGCGCTGGTGGTCGACGCCAGCCGGGACCTGCGTGCGGTGGACGCCGCCGCGGAGCGGTGCGGGCTGCGAGTGATCGCCGCCGCCGACACCCACCTGCACGCCGACTTCCTCTCCGGCGCCACGCGGCTCGCCGCACGCGACGGCGCCACCGTGTACGGGTCGGCGGTCGGCGGCCGGGCGTTCCCGCACACCGGGCTGGGCGACGGTGACGAGGTCGACCTGGGTGGACTGACGCTGCGCGCCTGGGCGACCCCGGGGCACACCGGCGAGCACGTCGCCTACCTGCTCCTCGACGGCGACCGGACGCTGGGGGCGTTCACCGGAGGATCACTCATCGTCGGCGCCGCGGCCCGCACCGACCTCGTCTCCCGGGAGCAGACCGAACCGCTGGCCCGTGCCCAGTACGCCTCCCTGCAGCGGCTGGCCAGCCTCCCCGACGACACCCCGGTGTGGCCGACGCACGGCGCCGGCTCGTTCTGCTCGGCGCCGCCGGGAGCGGACCGGACCACGACTGTCGGCCGGGAGAAGGCGACCAACCCGCTGCTGCGCGCGCCCGACGAGGACGCGTTCGTGACGACGCTGCTCGGGAGCCTCGGCACCTTTCCGCCGTACTTCCTGCGGCTGGCCGAGGTCAACCGGCGCGGCCCCGCCCTGCCGCCGGACGGCGCCACGCTCGCGCCGCTGACCGCCGGGCAGGTGCGGTGCGCAGCCGGCGCCGAACTCGTCGACGTGCGTCCGCCTGCCGACTACGCCGCCGGGCACGTCCCGCGCTCGCTCGCCAACACCCTGCGGCCGGCGTTCGCGACCTGGCTGGGATGGCTGGTGCCGGACTCCGCCACGCCACTGATGTTCGTCCGCAACGACGACCAGGACCCCGAGGAGATCATCTGGCAGGCCCGCAAGATCGGCTACGACCACCTCGTCGGCGAGCTCGCCGGCGGAGTCGCCGCCTGGGCCGCCACCGGGCAGCCGGTCGCCACCGTGCCGCTTCTGGATGCGGCCGACGCGGATCCGGCCCGGGTCGTTGATGTCCGGCAACGGAGCGAGTTCGCGACCGGGCACCTGCCGGCCGCGCGCAGCATCGAACTCGGTGCCCTGCCCGGCGCGCAGCTCCCGCCAGGGCCGGTGGTGACCATGTGCGGGCACGGCGAGCGCGCCACCACCGCGGCCAGCCTCCTGGAACGGCGCGGCCACCGTGACGTCGCGGTGCTCACTGCCGGCGCAGAGGAATGGGCGAAGGTCACGGGCCACTCGCTGGCCGTGACCAGCTGAGCGCACCGGTGGACGACACCGACGTCGGGCCCACGACCGCGGGCGGTTCGCCCGCGCTGCGGCTCGGGCTGCGCGCCAACCTCGCCCAGTTCAGCTTGCTCGTCGCCATCAACGCACTCGTCGGTGCGACTCTCGGACAGGAGCGCACCGTCGTACCGCTGCTCGCCGAGCGGACGTTCGGCGTGTCGAACTTCAGCTCCGGGCTGCTGTTCATCGTCGCGTTCGGGGCGGTGAAGGCCGTCACCAACTTCTTCGCGGGCACCCTGTCCGACCGGTTCGGCCGCAAGCCGGTGCTGGTCGCCGGCTGGATGGTCGCCCTTCCAGTGCCGGCCATGCTGATCTGGGGTCCGAACTGGTGGTGGATCATCGCCGCCAACGCCGTCCTCGGTGTGAACCAGGGCCTGACCTGGTCCACGACAGTGATCATGAAGATCGACCTCGTCGGCCCGACCCGCCGAGGCCTGGCGCTCGGCCTCAACGAGGCAGGCGGGTACGGCGCGGTGGCCGTGGCCGCGCTGGTCACCGGATGGCTGGCCGCCGCCTACGGGCTGCGCCCGGCACCTTTTCTGTTCGGTGCGGCTGTGATCGCGCTCGGCCTGGGGTTGTCCGCGCTGGCCGTGGACGAGACCCGCGACCACGCGCGCCTCGAGGCCGCCCAACACGTCCTCATCAACGGAGACCTGCACAGCCGACTGACCACCCGCGAGGTTGCCGTGTGGACCTCCTTCCGGGAGAGGGCGCTGTCGGCGGCCAGTCAGGCCGGCATGGTGAGCAACCTCAACGACGGCCTGGCCTGGGGTCTCTTTCCTCTGCTGTTCGTCAGGCACGGTCTGTCGATGGGCCAGGTAGGGATCCTGGCCGCGCTGTACCCCGCAGTGTGGGGGGTGGGGCAGCTGATCACCGGCGCGCTGTCGGACCGGATCGGCCGCAAGTGGCTCATCGTCACCGGCATGTGGGTGCAGGCCGCAGCCCTCGGCCTGGTCGCGCTCGGCACGACCTTCGGCACCTGGGCCCTGGCCGCCGTGCTGCTCGGCTGGGGAACCGCGATGGTCTACCCGACACTGCTGGCCGTCATCGGTGACGTGGCCCACCCGGCATGGCGCGCTCGCTCTGTCGGGGTGTACCGGCTGTGGCGTGACGGCGGGTTCGCCGTCGGGGCGCTGCTGGCCGGCCTCGTCGCGGACGCGTACGGCATCCTCGCCGCCGTCTGGGTGGTCGCCGCGATCACCGCCGCCTCCGGTGTCGTCGTCTCGGTGCGGATGTACGAGACGCACCGGCCTTCGACGATAGGGGCCGGCCAGCCGGAGCAGGTGTGAACCTTGTCCCCGGCCGCAAGCTGCTGACCGCTTGACCGCGCTGCTCGAGGCGTGATTACGAGGCGGTGAGTATCACGCGGGTATCACGGGCGCCCGAGCTTCCTACGACGAAGCACCACCGGCTCCTGACTTGCAGGATCACCGGGGCGATGCTGTGTCCGAGGGGCGACACGCTACATACGCACACGGCTTCGCGGCTGCTGATAACCCGCCGTCCTCGTTGCCGAGCGAGCCGCCGGGATGGGGGAAGCCGAGGCTGGTGCAGCCGGGTGCGCGTTTGGACAGCGATGCGGCGAGGACGCCGGTCGCGACGTCGTGGTAATCGTGCACCTCGGCGGTGGTCTTGCCGGGGAGCGAGCGAAGGATGCGGCCGGCGTACTGCACGAGTCGCGGGGAAGAGGCTGGCGTAGAGGGCGACCTTTGCGGAGGCGGGAGTCGGCGTGCACCAGCCCCGGCTCGCCGTCAAAGACACCGGTCCGAACCGGACCGGGTGGGCGCGCCTGCTACGGCGTCAGCTCCGCCTGCAGCTGGACGACCTCGTCGCGCAGCGCCGAGAATTCGTCGTCCAAGCCGACGAAGGGCAGGATGCCCTGGCTCGAGGAACCGGTCGGAATCGGCACGACTCCATACTGTCGCGAGAACGACAACTGGTGGCAGGCCGTACAGTCGCCGCGTCCTGCGAAGGGGTCAGCGGCCGGTGGTGATCGGCTTCTCCTTGGCGGCGATAGCGCGGTACTTCTGCCGCGCGGCTTCGCCGCTGGTCCCCACTGCTTCGCCGATGCGATCCCACGGGATGCCGGCATTCCTGGCCACGGCAACGGCCTCGCCGAGTTCGCTCTCGGCGAGGGCGCGGCGTAGGGCAGCAGCTCGGACCGCCGCTTCTTCCTTCGAGACAGCCGGCTCGAAGCCGACTTCGAAGACGCGAGACAGTTCCTCGGCCTGGTTGACGATCTCCTCGTAACTGCGCGGCATCGTAATCACCCTCCCTCGCGATACTTCCGCCGAGCTCGCATTGCATGGATGACGACCAGAAGACCGTCCTCGCTCGTGAGGTAGCCGACTTCCACCATGGTCACGCCGTTGCGAGCTGGGCCGACGGCCATGGTGAGTTCGTGGTCGCCTTGGTGGGGATAGTCGACAACGGCGTTGCGAAGCGCGTGCAGGATGTCGTCGTCGGCGACGCCGTGCTTGCGTGCGGTGGCGAGAATCTCGATCCGCACCCATCCAAGTTAACTTGCCGTCACCTGACCGTCAAGTTCCCACTGGTCGCGCGTGGACGAACAGAGCGCCTCGCCGCATCGGGAGAACTCTCCGCTCGTGAGCTCGACGCGGTGCATGCCGGTGTGCATCAGCTGGGTCCGAGGGGGGACACGCTACATACGCACACGCTTGCCGTGACCGGGGCGTGATCTCCGAACCGGCTGGTCAGACGCCTCCGTCGATGGTCGGCGCCACCGGTTGCCCGGTCAGGACCACGTCGTTCAGAGGGGCGGCCAGGTTCGTTCGGCGCCGTCCGTCCTACCGTCCGGACGGGGCGCGTCGAAGCGGGTAATCAACACCGCCCCTGACCACGAGGCAGGAGGCGCCGGCTGGAGTTCCACGCCAGCCGGCGCGTCGCCCAGGCATTCCCGGCCCAGGCGCCCGGTTGATCGGGACGGCTACCTCTGGAATCGGGAATCCGCCTTCGACTGTGCTGTGCGTGTCCGAATCTTCCGAAGGAGGCTGACATGAGCAGCAGCAGCGTGTTCCGGGTCGCGGCGGCGGTCGCGGGGGCTGTGGGGCTCACCAAGTTCGCCTGGCTCTTCGTCGAGTCCGGGTTTGACATCACGGTGAGCCCTTGGGGCTTTCTACTGGTGTTCGTCCTGCCGTTCGCCGTCGTGCTCCTGCTCGCGCCTCGCCACCCGCGGGCGGCCGCCTGGGTCATGGTGCCGTCCGGTCTGGCCACCTTCGTGTTCATGGCTGTGGGGATCGTCCAGAGCGAGTTCACGGTGGAGGTCGTCCTGGTCGCCTACCCGGTAGCGACGGCGTGCGTCATCGGGGTCGTCGCGGCGATCCGATCGCTGGCGGTGCGGGAGCCGGTAGCAGCACACTGAGGCACTCGGCGGGCGGGAGGCCATCCCATGAACCCACGGACCCCGCGGGGAAGGGCGTTACTCCTGCTCGTCCTATCCGGTGCAGCGCTCGTCTCCTGGGTGGCGACCGCGTTGGCGCCGGGGTACGAGCCGCATCTGGGAACGCTTGCCGGCGAGTTCGTGACGACGGCCCTGACCTACGTCCCGTTGGTGGCGCTCGCCGCACTGCTGGTGTGGCGGTCGCCCTCGCACGGGGTG
Organism: Blastococcus saxobsidens; assembly: GCF_002938435.1. Classification (GTDB taxonomy): domain Bacteria; phylum Actinomycetota; class Actinomycetes; order Mycobacteriales; family Geodermatophilaceae; genus Blastococcus; species Blastococcus saxobsidens. The sequence goes on along the minus strand of NZ_POQT01000006.1, from coordinate 107,366 downwards.
ACCAGGGTTCTGGCCGTGATGGCGGTCAGCGGGGCCGTCGGCCTGATCGCCGGTGCGTTGCTGGACGGGCGGACGTCGTCCCAGGGGCCATGGGACCTCCCGTGGGTGCTGAGCGGTTTGGCATGGATCGGCAGCCTGCCGATGCTGCCCTTGCTGCTCCTGCTGTTCCCGACCGGCTCCGTGCCGTCGCCCCGCTGGCGACCGGTCCTGTACGCGCTGCTCGCCGCGCTGGCCGTCCTCGCCGCGCTCGTCGTGACCGACGCTGATCTCTCCGGAGGTGGGCCGCAGACGCTGGCGGTGTCGGCCGCTGCCGTACTGGTGGGCGGTGCGTCGGCTGCCGCGGTGGGGCTGGTGCTCCGGTGGCGCCGATCGGCAGGGGCCCAGCGTGCGCAGCTGCGGACGTTCGCCCTGACAGCGGCGGCGGTGGCCGGCTGGTACGTGGTTGCAGGCCTGCTCGTCAGCGTCGGGCTGGGCATCCAGACCCCGGTTGACCTGATCGCCGCCCCGATCGTCTACATCTCCCCGGTGCTCGCCACGGGGTACGCGGTCGCCCGGCACCACCTGTACGGCATCGACCCGGTGATCAACCGGCTGGCCATGTGGGGGCTCGTCAGCACCGTCCTGCTCGGCGGTTACCTCGGTGCGGTCACGCTGCTCACTTCCGTCTCCGGCGCTGCGCAGGGCTCGCCGACCGTAGCCGCCTTCGTCGCCGGGGCGGTCGCGCTCTGCCTGGCCCCGGTCCGGTCCCGCGTACAGCGACTCGTCGACCGCGCCATGTACGGATTCCGCGACGACCCGCTGGAGATGTTCCGTGCGGCCGGAGAGCGCCTGTCGGCTGCGGTCCACCCGGCCGACGTGGGACTGGAGATCGTCCGCACGGCCACCGGCTCACTCCGTCTGCCCTTGGCAGCGCTCGACTTGGAGACGGAGGGGGAGTGGACCCGGATGGCCGAGGTCGGCGTGCCACCGCGGAACGAGCCCTTCCTCGTTCCGATCCGCGACGCAGGCGAGGACGTCGGCCGCCTCCTGGTCGCGCCGCGCCGCGGCGAGGGAGGCATCGGTGAACGCGACGCGCGCCTGCTGGCGGACCTGTCGACGCAGGCAGGCCCGGCCGTTCGCGCCGCCCGGATGGTGACCGAGCTGACCGACAGCAGGGAGCGCCTGATCCAGACACGGGAGTCCGAGCGGCGCCGCCTGCAGCGTGACCTGCACGACGGCCTCAGCCCCGCCCTCTCCGGCATCGGCCTGTCCGCCGACGCCGCGCGGCGGCTGCTGGCTGTCCGACCGACGCTCGCCGACGGTCTGCTGCAGCGGATCTCCGTCGAGGCCCACGAGGGTGCGGAGGTCGTCCGCCGCATGCTCGCCGACCTGCGGCCGGCGGGATTGGAGGACGCCGGCCTGGTCGCGGCCGTGACCGACCGGGCGTTCCTCTTGCAGCGACCCGGCGAGTTCGACATCCGGGTCCGCGCCCCGGAGTGCCTCGACATCATGAGCCAAGGCGTTCAGGTCGCTGCGTACCGGATCACCGTGGAGGCGATGACCAACGCGGCGCGCCACAGTGGCGGCACCTGCTGCGACGTGCTCCTGGAGGAGTCCGACGGCCACCTGCGGATCGCGGTCACCGATGACGGGCACGGGTTGCGCTACGACGCATTGCCGGGGGTCGGACTCACCTCGATGCGGGAACGCGCATCTGAGGCGGGTGGCCACCTGACACTCGACCGCGGCCGCCGGGGTCTGACGGTCCGGGCCGAACTCCCGATCCCGGGTGGTCCCCGGTGATTCGCGTGTTGGTCGCCGAGGACCACCCGCTCTTCCGCGATGCCCTGGTCAGCACCCTGGACACCGATCCGGACGTCGACGTGGTCGGCGCCGTGGGTACCGGTAGGGCCGCCGTCGTCGAAACCGCCCGCACCGGTCCCGATGTGGTGGTGATGGACCTGGAGATGCCCGACGGAAGCGGGCTCGGGGCGACCGCCGAGATCCTCGCGAACGGATCAAACGCCCGTGTGCTGGTCCTGACATCACATGACGACGACCGCAACGTCTACGCCGCCTTGCGCGCCGGCGCCCACGGGTACCTGCTGAAGTCCGTCTCCGCCGAGGAGATCCTCACCGCGGTCGTAGCTCTTGCGCGCGGCAACGGCATGTTCTCCGGCACGGTCGTGGACCGGATCACCCGTCACCTGGTCACTGGCGGTCGGTCGAGTGCAGCCGGTGCCTTTCCGGAGCTCACCCCGCGGGAGCGGGACATCCTCGACCTCATGGCGCAGGGCCACTCCAACACCTTCATCGCCGACCACTTCGTGCTCAGCCTCAAGACCGTCAGCAACCACGTGTCGAACCTGATGACCAAGTTGGGTTCCAGAACTCGCTCCGAGGCGGTGGCCCGAGCACGAGACGCCGGACTGGGACGGCGCGAGCATTGACTCGGGTCCAGGCGGACCGCGTCGTGATCGCCAGCCGGGCCGGCTGACCAGCAGGGGCCCGCTGCGATGCGGTGTCCGAGGGGCGACACGGTACATACGCACACAGTTGCGGCGGTGACAGCGCGAGCGCCACGAAGCCTCCCTCGTCGGTGACCGAGCTGCGCCGGCAGGGTCCACGGCGACTCGCTCAGCCGGGGGCTGGCCGGTGCAGGTCGTGACGAGGGAGGGGTCGGTTCGTGGCGGACGTCGACCAGGACGGTGGTTTCACCGCTGGAGGAAGGAGTGTGCCGACCGCAGCAAGGAGGTCGCCCGCTTCCGCCGGCTCGTGGGGCGGCGCCTGCGGCTACGCCGCAACCGGGTGCGGGATCGGTCGTCGATGGGCCACCACGAAGGGCGTCGAGATGGGGTCCGCCTTGGCGCGACCCCGTAGCTCTCGCGGTAACGGTCGGTGTGGACGAGTGCCGGGACCGCGGTCAGATGGACCCCTGCTCGGCGTGTCGAAGCAGTGCCTGGGCCACGCGGTCGACGTCGTCCGTGTCAGTGGCCCAGTCCGACACGGAGATGCGCATGAGGCGTTCACCGCGGTAGGTGGTCCCGCTGAAGAAGGCGAGTCCCTCCGCACGGATGCCCGCCATGACCCTGTCGGCCAGCCGGCCGTGATCGCCGTCCGGGGCCAGCCAGCGAACGAGCGCCTGGTTCGACACGACGTCGTTGACGACCTGCGCACGGTCGCTTACCTCCAACGCCTGGGCGAACCGCTGGGCATGGCTGACGGTGCGGTCCACGAGCGCGGCCACGCCCGACCGCCCGAGAGAACGCAGCGTCGCGTACACGCCGACACCGCGGGCGCGGCGCGAGAACTCGGGGTTCCAGTCCATGGGGTCGCGGGCGCCGGTGCCCTGCTCGAGGTAGCTGGCCTGCACGCTCATCGCCGCTCTGTGCGCAGCGGGATTCCGGCAGATCGCCACCCCGCAGTCGTACGCGACGTTGAGCAGCTTGTGGCCGTCAGTGGACCAGGAGTCCATCCGGTCGAGACCTTTCACGTGCCGGGACATGCTCGGCGCCGCGGCCGCGAGCAGCATCACAGCACCATCGACATGGACCCACGTCGGATTGCCGCCCGCCCGATGGCGGTCCGCCAGATCGGCGACCGAGTCGAAGTCGTCGAATGCGCCGGTGTTCACGTTGCCGCACTCCACGGCGATGATCGTGGGCCCCGACACCGCTTCGAGCGTGCGCTCGAGCGCCTGGGGCAGGACCCTGTCCTGGTTGTCGCAAGGCACGAGCACAGCCGACCGCTCGCCGAGCCCGAGAAAGCGCAGGGCGCGCAACACGGTGGAGTGCACGCCCTCCTTGAGGACGACGGTGACCCCCGGCGAACCGACCAGACCGTCGGCCTCGACGTCCCACCCGGTCTGGCGAAGCACTTCGTCGCGAGCTGCCGCCAGGCACGTGAAGTTCGCCATCTGCCCGCCCGTGACGAAGCCGACCGAGCTCTCCGGTGGAAGGTGCAGCAGGTCGATCAGCCACTGTGCCGCCAGCTCCTCCGCTACGGCAACGCCCGGGGTGGGGGGGAACAGTCCGGCGTTCTGGTCCCAGGTCGAGACCAGAAGTTCGGCCCCCCACGATGCCGGGTGCAGACCCCCGATGACGAACCCGAAGAACCGGCCACTGGCATGGGCGGTGATGTAAGGGGCGAGGTCTCGCGCGAGCTCGGCCACGACCTGCACGGGGTCCACGCCGTCGTCCGTGAGCGGATGGTCCAGCGCCGCCTTGACCTCCGGATGGCCTCCGTCCGGGTAGACCCGCCGGGTCGGCAGCGAGTTCAAGTACTCCAGCGCCACCGGGCCGACCACGCCCAGGACACCTTCCCAGTCCGAGCGGTGCATGCGGCTCTCCCGTCATCGAGGAGCGCCATGCTGTCACGGTGGCGCGCTCACCAGGGCGCCTTCGTCCCGAATGCATCAGCCGCGAAGCAAGGACCACCAGTTGCCCCTCGCGACCAGCGCATCGGCAAGCCCCGCCCAGCGCCGCGTCCCCGGGGACGACGAACACAGGCCTCGGCGTGAACGATGTCGTGGGACAGCCATGTGTCGGGCCACGGTGACGGTCGGCGTCCGACGTGTCCGCCGGTCAGTCGCGAGGCAGCGTCCGGTCCCACTGCCGTTCGACACCAGCCACGTCCGGGCGGGACTGACCTGCGCACGAGAAACAGGACAGAAACGACGTGGGCGCCCTGCATTGTTCTGCCCTGGCGTGAGCCAGTGATCTCGTGCCCGAGGGGCGGCACGCTGCGGACGCACACGGCTGGGCGCGGGCGCCGGAGGCGACGAGTCCCACCGGAGGGGCAGGACCGGCGCTAGTCTCCGCGCGTGGCGGAGCTGGCTCCGTTGGTGGGGCGCGACGACGAGCGGCGGCTGCTCGTCGACGCGCTGACCCGGTGCCGGGCCGGGCAGGGCGGCGTCGTCCTGGTCAGCGGTGAGGCCGGTGTCGGCAAGACCCGGCTCGTCTCCGAGGTGCTCGGCCGCTGGGACGGGGACGTGCTGGCGGCCACGGCCACTCCGGGAGGCGCCCCGTACGACGTCCTGGACAGCGCGCTGGCGTGCGCCGTCGGCGCGCGGCGGCAGGACCGCGACACGGACGCGGCGCGGGTGGTCACCGAAGCGCTGCGGGCGACCACGCGGATCCGTCCCACCGTCGTCGTCCTGGAGGACCTGCACCTCGCCGACGCCGCGTCGATGGAGGTCCTGGTCGCGCTCGCGCAGGCCCCGCCGTCCGAGCTGCTCGTCCTCGGCATCTACCGCAGCGACGGGCTACCGCGCTCCTCTCCGATCCGGGTGCTGCGGACCGAGCTCCGTCGTGCCCGCCGGCTCGTCGACGTCGCGCTTCGCACGCTGACCGAGGCGCAGACCGGTGAGCTGCTCGCCGACCTGCTCGGCACCTCCCCGTCGGCCCGCCTGGTCGAGGTGGTGCACGGGCGCACCGAGGGACTGCCCTTCTTCGTGGAGGAGCTCGTCTGGGCGCTCCGCGACGCCGGGTGCCTCACCGAGCGAGCGGGCGCCGTGGAGCTGGACGAAGGGGCCGGACTGCCCCTTCCGGAGAGCGTGACCGACGCCGTCCTCAGCCGGACCGCACAACTGCGCGCCGACCACGGCGCGGCGGTGCAGTGCGCTGTCGCGCTCGGCGTCCGGGTCGACCTCCCGGCACTGGCCGAGCTCGCAGGTCCGGCGGAAGCCGACCGGCTGATCGACGAGGGGCTCCTCGTGGAGCTCGACGGCGGCCTCGCGGTGTTCCGCCACGCACTGGTGCGGGAGGCGCTCTACCGAAGCATCCCCTGGTCACGTCGACGAGCCCTCCACCACGACGTCGCAGAGCTCCTCACCGACCACGGAGCACCGCCCGCCGTCGTGGCGGAGCACTGGCTCGACGCCCACGAACCCGCGAAGGCGCGGCCACTGCTGGTCGCCGCCGCCGAGGCGCTCTGCGCGACGCACGCCTACCGCGACGCCGCCGATCTCGCGCACCGTGCCCTGGCCCTGTGGCCGGACGGCGACGACCCGGCCGGGCGGCTGACGGTCCTGGAGGGGCTCGGCGAGTGCGCCGAGCGCAGTGCTGATCCCCGCACGGCCGCGGAGGTGTGGGCCGAGGTCGCGGAGGGGTGCCGAGGCACCGACGTCGGCCGAGCGGCGCTCGCCCACCGACGGGCGGCCAACGCTGCAGAGCTGGCCGGCGACCTGAGCCGGACGGCGGCGGAGCGGGCATCGGCCGCGGAGGCCTTCGAGCAAGCCGCCAGGCCGGCCGAGGCGGCCGAGCAACGGCTGGCACTGTGCGCCCAGCTCAGGTCCGCCGGACGTCTGTCCGAGGCGCTGCACGAGAGCGTCGCGGCGACAGGAGCGGCACGGCGGGCGGCACGGCGCGACCTCGAAGCCCACGCACTCGTCCTGGAAGGGGCGGTGCGAGCGGCGCTGGGAGGAGGACAGCGGGCGGTCCAGTTCGCGCGCGCGGGACTGGAGCTCGCCGTCTCCGAGCAGGTGACCGGGCTCGCTGCCGAGGCGCAGTACGGGCTGGCGGAGGCCCTGGAGTACGCCGCGGACTACGCGGGCGCCGTTCACGCCTACGAGTCGGCGTACGAGCTGTGCCGGGCCGACGGACTGGAGGAGTTCGCCGCCATCTGCTTCGTCTGCATGTCGCCGGCGGCGCGGTTGATGGGGGAGTGGGACCGGACCCTGACCGTCTGCGCGGACGTGCTCGCGGACGACGGAGTCACCACGATGGCCCGGCGGGTGGCCGAGGAGGAGTCCGGCCTCATCGCCGTCCTCCGCGGCGAGCGACGCGGGATGCGAGGCCCCCTGCGCCGGGCAGCGGACTTCGGGCGGGCCCAGGGCATCTTCGGGCTGGAGGTGGGCGCGACGTGGGGCCTGGCGATGGCCGCAGACCTGGACGGCGACGCCGACACCGCCGTGACCACCGCAAGGAGGCTGATGGAGCGGTGCCGCGACACGGAGGAGTGCCACTACGCCCTGCCCGCCCTGCGCTGGGCGGCGACGTTCCTCGCCGCGCAGGGCGACGCGGCCGGCGTCGCGGCCTGTCACCGGATGACGGCGGACAAGGCGACTCGGAACGGCTCGTCGAAGGTTCTCTCCGCGCTCGCCCACGTCGGTGGGGAGCTGGCGGCCGTCGACGGAGATGCCGCGGCGGCAAGGGCGTCGTTCGGGCGGTCGGTGGAGCTTCTGGCCGACATCACCGCGCCCTACGAGGAGGCGCACGCCCGGCTGCGCGTGGGTCAGTTGTGCGCCGTCCTCGGGGACAGGGCGGCTGCGGTCCCCGCGATCAGCAGCGCCTACCGGACCGCTCGCCGGCTGCTCGCCCGACCCCTGGCGCGCCGGTGTGCCACCGCCCTGGCGGAGCTCGGGGAGCCGGTCGAGCAGCGGCTCGGCCGGCTCGCCGCACGCGGCATGGAGCCGAACGGTCTCACCCGCCGGGAGGCCGAGGTGCTGCAGCGGCTCGCCCACGGCCGGACGAACCGGGAGATCGCCGGCGAGCTGTTCCTGAGCACGCGCACCGTCGACATGCACGTCCGGAACGTCTTCTCGAAGTTGGACTGCTCCTCCCGGGCCGCCGCGGTGCGCCGGGCCGTGCAGCGGGGGCTGATCGCGGTCCGCTGATCACCCGCAACACGGCAACGGTCGTCCGGCAATCACGGCAGGACGACGGATCCGGCCGCCGGCCGACTGCACGACGATCGGTGCGTCGCTGGTCCAGCGACCACACAGCACAGGAGGAGCCATGTCCACGACCGTCGTCGACCTCGTCGCCCGCGCCAAGGGTCAGGTCGAGAACCTCGATCCGGAACAGGTGGCTCAGGAGGCGGCCGACGGCGCCGTCCTGGTGGACCTTCGCGAACCAGGGGAGATCCAGCGGGACGGCACCATCGACGGGGCGGTGCAGGCCCCGCGGGGGATGCTCGAGTTCTACGCCGACCCGCAGAGCCCCTACCACCGTGCGGAGTTCGACCCGTCCCGCCGCACGATCCTGTTCTGCGCCTCCGGGGGGCGGTCAGCCCTCGCGGCGAGCACCCTCTCGCAGCTGGGCTACGCCGACGTGGCGCACCTCGACGGCGGCATGAAGGCGTGGCGGAGCGACGGGCGCCCGGTCGTCCACCCCGAGGCTTGATCAGGTCGCGGCGCAGGAGTCCATCGACACCGTGATGCGACATGAACCCCCACGGTGATGGCCGTGGGGGTTCATGTCGGTGTCCGAGGGGCGACAGCACACGGCTCCTACCCGGTGCGGTCATCGCGGCTCGTCTGGATAGAGAGCATGCATGGGACGCATGCGAGGCATCTGGCAGCGGCCGGAGGGTCTGGTCTACCTCCCCGACCTGCTTCTGGCACCGGAGGAAGGCGAGTTCCTGAGCCGCATGGCGGGCGAGCCGTACGGCGAGGTCCGCCTGCACGGCCAGGTCGCGCGCCGGACGGTTCGCCACTACGGGGTGAGCTACGACTTCGAGGCGGCAGAGATCGCGCCCGCAGATCCGCTCCCGGAGTGGCTCGCGGAACTGCGTCGCCGGTGCGCCGATCTCCTCGCCACCGCCGACCATCGGCTGGCCGAGTGCCTGCTCACCCGCTATCCGGCAGGCGCCACCATCGGTTGGCACCGGGATGCGCCGGTCTCCGGCGACGTCGTCGGTGTGTCCTTGAGGTCTGCCTGCCTGCTGCGGTTCCAGCGCGGCCAGGGTGCCGAACGCCGTGTCTTCGAACAGGCACTCGAGCCCCGATCGACCTACGCACTGACCGGCCCCAGCCGGACGGCGTGGCAGCACAGCATCCCCGCCGTCCGCGAAGAGCGGTATTCGATCACGTTCCGGACGATCAGCCGGCGCTCGCTCTCCAGGAGATGAACATCCTGGAAGCCACGGAGCCAGGAAGGCTCCAGGCATCCTGACCAGTCGCTCGCCGGCAGTGGGGAAGCCGAGCCTCGTGGCGGCTGCCGAGCTGCTTCGGCCGCACCGGTGGCTCCGGGGTCGGTCGCCCCCGCACTGGAGGGTCCATACCCAAACCGCGAGTGCATCAGGGGAGCTGCCAGAAGTCGCCGGCCAACCCGAGGCGGTCGAGGATGGCTTGATTCTGTTGTCGGGAGTGGGGCTTCCACTGGGGCGAGAGCCGGTCGCCCCACCAGGCGTGCGCAAGGGCGCTCAAGGTGGTCACCGGCATCGTGGCGCCTGGGCACCGGAGGCCGAGCCAGCGGTCGATGTGCTCCTCCGACCGGAAGAGATTCATCGTGCTCTAGGTGAAGACGATGTCGTCCCACCAGCGCCGCGCGGGCAGCAAGCAGTGGAAGAGCAGGGATGACTCGTCGGGCTGTTCGTCCTCGACGGCGATCGCGAGGGGTTCACCGCAGTCGGGGCAGGACGCCTCGATCCGTCCGTTGCTCTGGAGGGAGGCGCAGATCCCGAAGGCATCCCAGGCACAGTTCGCGTACCACCAGCGGTCGCTCGCCCGAACCCGGTACGCCGTCGGGACAGCGGAGAAGGGGTTGGCCATGCGGATCTCTGTTCCCGCCGTGTTGAGGACGAGCGCGTGTTCGTCGTGCAGGCGTCGCCACCCCTCGTGGACCTCCGCGGCCGTCGACTCCGTCGCGGCCGCGACTTCGTCGGCGGACGGTGCCCGACCGAGGACGACAAAGGCGCGGTAGGTCTCGTTACGCAAGGCGATGTCGGCAGGGCTCATGTGCAGGAAGTGTGGCCCTGTCCGGTCCCCTCCGGGGCCGGCCGGCGTCCGCACAGACGGCTGGTCGGCCTCGCTACCGGCCCGCGGCACCTTCTGAGAGGGGCGGCACCTCAGATCGCCGCACCGCTCGCGCACCGGCCACAGCAGGACCGGAAAGCCGAACCCGGACGCGGTGCATGGTCCACCGCGGGCGTCCGCAGGTACGGTCGGAACCCCGTCGAAGGGCTGGCTGTGCCTGTCTTCATGATCGAACGCCGATACGCCGACGACCTGGAACTCAGCGCCGAGGGCGCGGACGACGTCAACCGGATCAATTCCGACGAAGGCGTGCAGTGGCTGTACTCCTTCCTGTCCGCCGACAAGCGCAAGACGTACTGCCTTTACGAGGCGCCCTCGGCCGAGGCGATCCGCCGCGCAGCCGCGCGCGCCGGGCTGCCCGCCGACGTCGTCGTCGAGATGACCGCGACGGTCCGGCCGGACGGCTCCCTGGTCCCGCTCTGAGCCCCCGGCTACTCCAGCAGCCCGTGGGCCGCGGCGAACATCGCCGCCTGGGTCCGGTTCCCGGACCCGGTCTTGGCCAGGATGCTGCGCACGTGGTTGGCGGCGGTGTTCTCGCTGATGACCAGGCGCTCCGCGATCTGCCGGTTGAGCAGGCCCTCGCCCAGCAGCCGCAGCACTTCCGTCTCGCGAGCGGTCAGGCCGCCGGGACGGCGGGGCGCGGGGATGCCCGGCACCGCGCCCCCGAGGAGCCGCAGGACCCGCCGGAGTCCGAGGGGTTCCGCCAGCCGGCGGGCCTGCCCGGCCACGTCGTCCAGCACCCTGATGTCGGAACCGGTCCGCCGCCCGTGGAGCACCTGAGCCACGAGGGTGTGGGCCTGGTGCAGGGGCGACCCCATCCGGGAGTCCATCTCGAGGGCCGCGGCCAGTTCCTCGTCCGCCGGCCCGTCCAACAGTGAGTCGAGGGCGCCCAGGTACCGGTCGGCGCTGCCGAACACGGCGACGAACTGACCGGCCACGAGGTTGGTACCGGCGTACTCGGCCATCATGGGATGCAGGGCCTGCGCCGCCGGCGCGTCCTCGAGGAACAGCGCCGCCTCGACCGCGTAGACCAGGACACACGGCCACTGCGCCGAGTCCTCGTACCGTGCCAGCCGGCCGTCGAGCAGCCACCTCAGCAGTCGCGCCGCAGGCCCGGGCAGCTCCAGTTCGGTGTAGAGGGCGAGCAGGCCCGGCGCCCAGTGCTCCTCGGGCGACTCGTCGCCGGTGATCAGGGCCCGGACCTGCCCGACCGTCCCGCTTTCCCGCCGGATCATGTAGCTCTGCACGGCGCACGGGCCCTCGGTGTCGTCGCTGCCGAAGGACGTGCCCAGGTCCTGGAGCACCCCGCAGGTGCGGTGCGCCGCGGCGAAGTCCCCGGCGCTGAACTGCCGGGCGTAGCTCATGCAGCCGGCCATGTAGTCGAAGAAGGTCTGCCCCGTGGCCCGGGCCATCCGGACCAGGTCGTCGTGGGCCTGCGCCAGGGAGACCGGTTCGCCTTGAAGGTATGAGATGACGCCGCGGTAGTAGGCCGCGGGACCGAGATGCCCCAGCGCCCCCGTCCGGTCGGCCAGCCGGGACAGCTCCTCCGCGCGGGCGAATTTGTCCGGGGCGTCCTCCGGGCGCAGACCGTTCCAGAGGCTGGCCTGCAGGGCGTGGGCCAGGAGCTCGTCGTCCCCGTGCTCCCGCGCCAGGTCCACCGCCCGGCGGCCGAGGGCGCCCGCCTCCCCGGTGGCCCCGGTGAAGGCCATCGCCCGGCCGAGACTGGCCAGGCCGCGCACGTAGCCCGGGTCGGCCGGATCGGCGTCGATACCCGCGAGGGCGTTCTCGAGCAGGTGCACCGCCCGGTGCCCCGGGAGGCCGGGACGCCAGGACGCGTCCTCGTACGCCACGGCGGCGGCCAGTCGCTCGGCGGGGAGTCCCGTCCCGGCCGCCACCCGATCGGCGAGCGCCCGGGCGCGGGCGAAGTCGCCGGCGAGCAGATGGCTGCCTGCCGCCGACAGCACCAGCCGGCTGCGCTCGCCGTCGTCGTCGCTGAGGGCCGCCGCCTGCTCGAACCACCCCGCCGCGTCCTCGTGGGCGAGGCTGCGTGCAGCGGACCGGGCCGCCTCGGTCAGGTGGCGCACGGCCTCGGCGGCGTGGCCGAGGGCCTGCGCCTGCGCGTAGTGGAAGGCCAGCTGCTGGGTCCGTCGCTCGGACGCCGGGATCGTCGACTCGACCGCCCGCGCGACCCCGGCGTGCTGCTGCAGGCGGCGGGACGCCGGCATCAGGTCGAGGACCGCCTGCCGGCACAGGGCATGCGGGAAGCGCAGCACGTCGTCCGAGGGCGGCACGGGCTCGAGCAGCCCGAAGGCGACGGCCTCGTCCAGCCCGGCCAGGGTGGTCTCCCGGCTCCACTCGGCCGCCGCCAGGACCGTGGCGACGTCGACGTCCTCCCCGACGACGGCGGCCAGCTCGACGGTCTGCCGCGCCGGGAGCGGAAGCCGTTCCAGCCGGCCGAGGATCGTGTCGCGCACCGAGGCCGGCGCCTGCTGCCCGGCGAGGAGCGCCCCGCCGCGCGCGGAGTGGTCGCGCCACAGCTCGCGCAGGAAGAACGGGTTGCCCCCGGTCTGGTCCCGCAGCACGGTGGCGGCGCTGCGAGCGGCGAGTGGGGAGAGATGCCCCTCCTGGACCAGGTACTGCGCGATGTCCTCGGCGGCCAGGCCGGCCAGGTCGAGCCGACGCACCCCGTCGAGCCGGTAGAGCTGCGCGATCGCGCGGACCAGCCCGGCGGAGCGGTCCGGGGCCGTGGTGCGGTGCGTGCCCAGGACCAGGATGGGGCAGTCGGCCGTGCGCTCCACGAGGTGCGCGAGCAGTTGCAGCGAGGACGGACCGGCCCAGTGCAGGTCCTCGAGCGCGAGGACGAGCGGCTGGCGGGCGGCGACGTCGCAGAAGGCATCGACCGCCGCGTCGTACAGCGCCCGCCGGTACTCGTGCGAGGGGCCGTCGCCGTCCTCCGGTGACCCCCGGCCGGCGAGGGTCGACAGCCGCTCGTCGTGCCCGGCCTCGGTCCGGGCGCCGAGCAGCGCCGCCAGCGCCTCGCCGAACGGCTGGTAGGGCGGACCGAACTCCGCGGCACACGTGCCGACCAGGACGGCCGCCCCGTGCCGGTGCAGGGTGGTCGCGACCTCGGCCAGCAGACGGGACTTGCCGGCCCCCGGCTCGCCGCCCACGAAGACGACCTGCCGGCTACCGGCGAGGACCGCGGGCCAGACCTCCTCGAAGGTGGCCAGCTCCGCCCACCGGCCGACGAAAGCCGGGCGCGCGGGTGCGGACCAGCGCGCCGGCAGCGGAGGAGGCGCCCAGCCGGACACGAGCCCGACGCTAGCCCCCTCCGCCGCAGGGCGTCGATGACCAGATCTGGTCATGGACTACCGGTGGAGGAGTTCCGCACTTCTGGTCATGTGCCGGCCCCCTCGACGTCCCTAGCGTCGGTCGTGACCCGCCGGAACGGCCGGACCCGACCCGAGGAGCAGTCATGGTCACGTCAGCGCTCGACACCCTCGCCGAACGGGTGAGCGGCCCCCTGGTCCGCCCGGGGGACGAGGACTACGAGGACGCCCGTCACGTCTACAACGCCATGATCGACGCACACCCCGCGGCGGTGGTCCGGTGCACGGACACCGCCGACGTGGTCGCCACGGTGCGGTACGCCGCCGACACCGGCAGCCCGCTCGCCGTGCGCGGCGGCGGGCACAGCGTGCCCGGGTTCGGCACGGCGGACGACGCCGTCGTGGCCGACCTCTCGGGCATGCAGGCGGTGGACGTCGACGACGAGACCCGCACCGCCACCGCGGGGGGCGGCACCACCTGGGGACGGTTCAACGACGTCACCGCCGCCCACGGCCTGGCGACGACCGGCGGCATCATCTCCACCACCGGCATCGGCGGCCTCACTCTCGGCGGCGGCATCGGCTACCTCTGCCGGGGCTACGGGCTCTCCTGCGACAACCTGCTGTCGGCCGAGGTGGTGACCGCCGACGGGTCGGTCGTGACCGCCAGCGAGTCCGAGCACCCCGACCTGTTCTGGGCGCTGCAGGGCGGTGGCGGCAACTTCGGTGCGGTCACCGGGTTCACCTACCGGCTGCACCCGGTGACCACCGTCTACGGCGGGCCGATGTTCTTCGAGCTGTCCGACGGCGCGGCGATCCTGCGGCACTTCCGGGAGTTCATCCGGACGGCGCCGCGCGAGTACGGCGGCTTCCCCGCCTTCCAGATCGCGCCGCCGCTGCCCTTCGTGCCGGAGAACCGGGTCGGCGAGCCGTTCGTGGCGTTGGTGTCGTGCTGGACGGGGAGCCCCGCCGAGGGCGAGCGCATCCTCGACGGCTTCCGCCAGGTGGCCCGACCGGTCGCCGAGCACACCGGCGAGATGCCGTACGCGGCGCTCAACAGCGCGTTCGACGGCCTCGTGCCGCCGGGGCTTCAGCACTACTGGAAGGCCGCCTTCGTGCGCGAGCTGACCGACGACGCGATCGCCGCGCACATGGAGCACGGGCCGAAGGTGCCCACCGTCAACTCGACGGTGCACCTGTACCCGATCAACGGCGCCGTCCACGACGTGGCGGGCGACGCCACCGCGTTCGGTCACCGCGACGCGTCGTTCGCGCCGGTGATCGCCGGCATGTGGCCGGATCCGGCGGACAACGAACGCAACACGGCATGGGTCCGCGAGTACTACGCGGCGATCGTTCCGCACTCCGAGGCAGGCGGCTACGTCAACTTCGCCTCGGCCGACGACCAGTCGCGGGCCGCGGCCAACTACGGCACGAACCACGCCCGGCTGCGGGAGGTCAAGCGCCGCTACGACCCCGCCAACCTGTTCCACCTGAACCAGAACATCGAGCCCTGACCCGTGCCCACCGCGGCGCCGGCACCGAGGAGACATCATGCGCGTCATCGCCCGCTCGGATTTGCCCATGGCGATCGAGGGGGGAGGTGTCGAGTTCCGCACCGACCGGGCCGGCGAGAACAACATCGCCTGGGTACGCCTGCCTGCCGGAGCGGACCTCCGGCCGGGCCTGGCGGGCCTACCGGGGGACCTCTGCCCTTGCCCCCACTGGGGTTACATGATCTCCGGCCGGCTCGTCATGCACACCAAGGACGGCGACTCGACCTATGCGGCGGGACAGGCCTTCTACTGGGCCCCCGGGCACGCGCCGGAGGCTCTCGAGGACTGCGAGTACATCGACGTGTCGCCGACCGCCGAGCTCGAGGAGGTCATCCGCCACCTGCAGGGCGGCTCCGCCTAGTCATCGTCGTCGAGTGGCCGTAACGGTGTCCGAGGGCGACTTGGTCATGGCCCGCCGCGGATACCTCCGGCGGAACGAGCGGTCGAGCATCGAAAGGCCACGTCAGGAGCCGGAAGGCGTCGGTCGACCAGCTGCCGCAGGGGGACCTGGGCATCTTGGGGTGGTCGATCGCCCTCGGGGAGCGCAGGCAGCGAAAGCACCGAAGCGAAGCCGATGCATCCGCGCCCACCGGCGGAGACGAAGACAGGCCATGAGCGTGATCACCGCAGACGACGCCCCCGATGTCCTCCTCGTGGAGTTCGAGCTGGCCCGAGTGCACCTGGCGGCAGCCACCGCGGCCCTGCGCCACAAGGACACGCCTGCCGCGCGCAGGGAGGTCGCGGACTGTCGGGCGCGGATCGACCGGATCCTCGATTCGTGGAACGCCGGCGTCCGAGTCCCTCTATGACTCGGCTCGTCCCTCCGATGCGGCGACAAATCGCACGCTGGTCACGGGCCTCAGCAGGCTGACGAGCCGCCTGGTCAGGTCCCGGCCGCGGTCAGCGCCGAGACTGGAGCGCCGCTGGGCGTTCGACCAACTCGGCCGGTGCCCCCGTGGAGGCGGACGTCAGCCCCTCACACACGCGATGCTGCGGAGAAACCGGTGTCCGAGGGGGGACTTGAACCCCCACGCCCGATAAAGGGCACTAGCACCTCAAGCTAGCGCGTCTGCCATTCCGCCACCCGGACAAGGTGCGGCGCCCCGGAGGGCGTCGGGGAGAAGCATAACGGAGCCGTCCCCGGCGTTCACGCACCCCCGGTGGCACGATCACCGGCATGTCCGAGCCGACCGCGCAGCCCCTCGTCCGAGCCCAGGCCGAGGTCGCCGAGCTGCTCTCCGACCTCATCCGGATCGACACCACGAACACCGGGGACACCGCCACCGGCAAGGGCGAGCGGCGGGCCGCCGAGTGGGTCGCGGCCAAGCTGGACGAGGTGGGCATCGGCTCGCGGATCGTCGAGTCGGAGCGGGGGAGGGCCAGCCTGGTCGCCCGCATCCCGGGCGCCGACCGCAGCCGCCCGGCCCTGCTCGTGCACGGCCACCTCGACGTCGTCCCCGCCGACCCCGCCGAGTGGAGCGTCCACCCGTTCTCCGGCGAGGAGCGCGACGGCTACATCTGGGGCCGCGGCGCGGTCGACATGAAGGACATGGACGCCATGGTGCTGGCGCTGGTGCGCGACTGGGCCCGCACCGGCGTGCAGCCCCCGCGCGACATCGTGCTGGCCTACGTCGCCGACGAGGAGGCCGGCGGCAAGCTGGGCGCCCACTACCTGGTCGACGAGCACCCGGACCTGCTGGAGGGCTGCACCGAGGCGATCAGCGAGGTCGGCGGCTTCAGCATCACCGTCCGCGACGACCTGCGTCTCTACCTCGTGCAGACCGCCGAGAAGGGCCTGGCCTGGATGCGCCTGACGGCCGGCGGCAAACCCGGTCACGGCTCCTTCGTGCACGACGACAACGCCGTCACCCGGCTGTGCGAGGCGGTTGCCCGCATCGGCAGCCACCGCTTCCCGCTCACCCTGACCCCGCCGATGCGCGAGTTCCTCGCCGCCGTCGAGGACGCCTACGGCGTGGAGATCGACCCGGCCGAGCCCGAGCTGGCGCTCGCCCGTCTGGGCAGCATCAGCCGGATGATCGGCGCGGCGCTGCGCAACACGGCCAACCCGACGATGCTCACCGCCGGCTACAAGGCCAACGTCATCCCCGGCACCGCCAGCGCCACCGTCGACGGCCGCTTCCTCTACGGGCAGGAGGAGGAGTTCGAGCGCCAGCTCGCCGCCCTCATCGGCGAGGGCGTGCAGCGCCAGTGGCTGGTGCACGACCAGGCGGTGGAGACGACGTTCGACGGGCCGCTGGTCGACCAGATGGTCGCCGCGCTCAAGGCCGAGGACGACGGCGCCCGCCCGGTGCCGTTCACGATGAGCGGCGGCACCGACGCCAAGAGCTTCCAGCGACTGGGCATGCGCTGCTTCGGTTTCTCGCCGCTCCGGCTGCCCCCGGACCTGGACTTCGCCTCGCTGTTCCACGGCATCGACGAGCGCGTCCCGGTGGAGTCGCTGACGTTCGGCGTCCGGGTGCTGGACCGCTTCCTGCGCGCGGCGTGATGTGATGCCGGGGTGACTTCCACCGCCCCCGGCCCCGGATCCGTCGCCCTCATCACCGGAGGGACCGGCGGCTTCGGCCGCGCCCTCGCCCGCACCCTCAAGGAGCGCGGGGTCACCGTCGTCCTCTCCGACCTCGACAGCGACCGGAACCGGCAGGTCGCCGCCGACCTCGGCTGCGAGTTCGCCGTCCTCGACGTCACCGACCGCGCCGCCAACGAGGCGCTCGTCGCCCGGATCGAGGCCGACCACGGCCGGCTGGACGCCGCCTACCTGAACGCGGGCATCTCCGCGGCCAAGAGCGACGACGCCCTGGACCTCGACGAGTTCATGCGCGTGGTCGACATCGACCTGTTCGGCGTCGTCTACGGCGTGGCCGCGGCCCGCCCGGCGATCAAGCGCGCCGGGGGAGGGGCCATCGTCGTGACCGCCTCCCTCGCCGGGCTCTCCCCGATGGCCACCGACCCCGGCTACAGCGTCGCCAAGGGCGGGGCGATCGCCTTCGTCCGCTCGATGGCGCCCCGCCTGGCCGCCGAGGGGACGACGATCTCCGCGATCTGCCCCGGCTTCGCCGACACCGCGATCATCGACCGGATCCGCGACCAGTTCACCGCCGCCGGCTTCCCGGTGCTCAGCGCCCAGGAGGTCGCCGACGCGATGGTCATGGCGTGGGAGGCCGGGGAGCCGGGTGCGGCCTACGTCATCCAGCCCGGCGTCGGCACCGTGCCCTACACGTTCAAGGGCGTCCCGGCTGCCCGGACGGCGACCGGCGAGACGGCCGTCGTCCCGGAGGCGCTGCGCCCGCCGTCGATGCGCTGAGCGGGCCCGGCGTGCGCGAACACGCCGCACACGTCACGATCACCGCTGGTGGGTCCAGTCGGTCGTCCGCGCCTCTCAGTCGACGACGGGACCGCGGCAGGCGAAGAGGAACGCCGGCGGCACGTTCCACGGGGTGACCCGCCACGTCACGGTCGCGAACCGCTTGCGGAAGTCGGCCAGCATCAGCGGCGAGTACTGGATGACGACGGCGGTGCCGTCCGCGGCGAGCGCGCCCGGCAGCACGTCGAGGATCCGCTGGCGCAGCTTCTGGTCCAGCGAGGTGTAGGGCAGCGCGGAGACCATGACGTCGGCCTTCGCCCCGCCCAGGTGCGCGGCGACGTTCTCCGCGGAGTCGCAGACGACGTGCACGCGCGGGTCGTCGAACCGCTCGTCGAGCAGCTTGGCCAGCCGGGGGTCGATCTCCAGCGTCACCAGCCGGGCGCCGGGCTTCATCCGGGCCAGGATCTCCTGGGTCTGCGCGCCGGTGCCCGCGCCCAGCTCGACCACGAGGTCGGCCGCCGGCACGTCGGCCAGGTCGAGCATGTCGCGCACCGCGGTGCGGGACGTCGGGAGCACGGCGCCGACCTGACGCGGGTTGGTCAGGAAGGCGCCGAGGAAGCGCAGACGGTCGGTGACGTGCTGGAGCATCGAGTCCCTTTCCGGGCCGCACCGGGGCGGGCGACCGTCGAGGGGCACCTTGGCACGCCCGGGCCGCCGTGGCGAGGGGAGATCCCGGCCCCGGTGACGGCGGTCACCAGCGGTCTGGCAAGGTCGAGGCCATGCGCGCATGGCGGGTCCACGAGCTCGGCGACCCCTCCCAGGTCATGTCCTTCGACGAGGTCGACCAGCCCACCCCCGGTGAGGGTCAGGTGCTGGTCAAGGTGCGGGCGGCCGCGCTGAACTTCCCCGACGTGCTCATGGCTGCCGGTCTGTACCAGGAGAAGCCTCCGCTGCCCTACACCCCTGGCGTGGAGCTGTGCGGGGAGATCGTCGAGACCGGGCAGCGGGTCATCGGCGCGCCGTCCGGCGGCCCCGGCGCCTTCGCGGAGTACGCCCTCATGGACGCCGCAGCCGTCTTCCCGGTGCCCGACGGCATGTCCGACGAGAAGGCGGCCTCCCTCTACCTGACCTACCAGACCGGCTACGTCGGCCTGCACCGCCGTGCGCACCTGCAGGCGGGGGAGACCCTGCTCGTGCACGCCGGCGCCGGCGGCGTCGGCACGGCCGCCATCCAGCTGGGCAAGGCGGCCGGTGCCACCGTCATCGCCACCGCCGGCGGGGCCCGCAAGACCGAGGTCTGCGCTTCTCTCGGCGCCGACCACGTCATCGACTACACGTCCGAGGACTTCGTCCCGATCGTCAAGGAGCTGACCGGCGGTCGCGGCGCCGACGTCATCTACGACCCGGTCGGCGGCGACGTCTTCGACAAGTCGCGCAAGTGCATCGCGTTCGAGGGACGCATCGTCGTCGTCGGGTTCACCAGCGGGCGGATCGCCGACGCACCGACCAACCACCTGCTGGTGAAGAACTACAGCGTCGTCGGGCTGCACTGGGGCCTGTACCGCAAGCACGACACCTCGGTGTTCACCGAGACCCACGAGCAGCTGGTCCGGCTGGTCCAGGAGCGCACGGTCGACCCGCTGGTCGGTGAGGTGCTCCCGCTGGACCAGGCGCCGCAGGCACTGCTCAAGCTCGCCTCCCGCGACACCGTCGGCAAGGTCGTGCTCGTCCCCTGAGCCGCGGCGCTGCTCCGGACCGCCAGGGGCAGCGCCACCGGCTCGGGCGTCGGGCTCGGCGAATCCTCGCCGAGCTCACGCGCTGGTGAGCCGGCCGCGGGGGGCGTCGTCGCGGCGCAGTCGCTCCAGCTCGTCGAGGAGCGCCGTGCTGCTGGCGTCGGCGCGCAGCCGGGCGCCCAGGGCCTCGGCGTTCCGCCGGTAGGAGGGGTCGTCGAGCAGCCGCCGGACGGCCGTCGCGATCTGCTGCGGTCCCGCTGTCGGCTTGAGCCCGATCACGGCCCCGTGCCGGGCGGCCCGCACGACGTTGTCGCCCTGGTCGCGGCCCATGGGCAGGCAGAGCGTCGGCACGCCGGCCGCCAGCCCCTTGATCAGCGTGCCGTGCCCGGCGTGGGTGACGACCACGTCGGCCGCCGGGAACAGTTGCGCGTGCGGAGCGGAGCGGACGACGGCGATCTTCGCCGTCCCCCGGATCTCCGCGGGGTCGATGGCCGGACCGGTCGTCACCACGCCGCGCACGGCCAGCGTGTCGAGCGCCGCGACGATCCGACGCAGCACGTCGGCCTGGCGCATGTACGTGCTCGACAGGCCCGCGATCACCAGCGGCTCGTCGCCTCGGGGAACCTCCACTGGTTCCGACCAGGCCGGGTCGTCGAGCACCGGCCCGACGTAGCGGACGTTGTCCGGCAGGGTCGCCGGCAGGTCGAACGCCGGTGAGGTCAGCACCAGCACCCGGGCGGCGCGGTCCCACTGTTCCCAGATCTCCCGGAGCGGGTCCAGCCCGAGCTCGGTCCGCGCCGCGTTGAGCGGCGGCAGGTTCCTGTTCCACAGCGCGCCGGCGAGCGCGTTGACCGCCCGGTCCCGCGCCCGCCCCAGCGGCCCCCTGGCCGGGGCCAGGCCGCTGCCGAAGGGCGGGATGCCCGGTGCCGGCCGGGAGTAGGCGTTGGCGCAGAGGGCCACCGTGGGCACCCCCATCGACTCCGCCCCCACCAGAGCGCCGAGCACCGGGCCGCTGGCGATCAGGGCGTCCGCGGGCTGGTCGGCGAGCGCCGCCCGGACGTCGGCGGCGTACGCCGCGGCCGGACCGGTGATGATCCGCTCGCAGAGGCGGTTGAGCAGGGCGACCGGTGTCCGGCACTCCCAGTCCTTGATGACGTCGTCCTCGAGGGCCTGGGACATCCGGTGCGGGGCCCGGGTCCAGCTGCGGAACTCCGCGCCCGCGGCGGCGACGTCGGGGGCGAGGGTGGGATCGCCGAGGACGGTGACCCGGTGCCCGCGGGCGACCAGCCTGCGGACGACGCCGACCTCGACGGGCACGGTGCCCCCGCCGTCCCAGAGCGCGACCAGGTACCGCATGGCATGCCTCCTCAGGGGGTGTGGGTCGTCGCGAGGGTGGCCCGGAGCAAGGACTGCAGGACGCGGGTGGTGTCGGCCCGAGAGTGGCCGAGGTCGCGGCGCAGCAGCTTCCACGCGCCGACGTCGGTGACGGCGTACAGCGCGGCCAGTGCCCGGCGTCTCGCCCGGGCGTCCTCCGGCAGCTGTACGCCGAACGCCTCCTCCAAGTACTCGATGTGCCGGGAGCGGCCGAGCTGCAGGCCCGCCCCGAGGGCGGGAATCCGCTCGGCCACGGCCGCGAGCCGCACGTTGGCGTCGCCCAGGGCTTCGTACTGCCGCATGAGGCCGCGCACGAAGCCGGCGACGTCGCCCGGCGCGACGGTGCCGCGCAGCGCGTCGATCTCGGGCCCCATGAACTGGACGACCGCGAGCGCGAGGCCCTCCTTCGACGTGAAGTGGTTGAGCAGCGTCTGCTGCGTGACCTCGGCGTCGGCCGCGACATCGGCCAGGCGGATGTCGTCGTAGGGGAACTCCAGGAACCGGTCCCGCGCGGCGACGAGGATCCGCTCGCGGGTGCGCTGCACGACCTGCGCACGCGCCTGCATCCGGTAGGTGCGCGTGGTCTGCGTCACGAAGCGAGGGTGACCCTCGTTTGTGCCGTGGTCAAGCGAAAACTTGAGCTCGATCCAAGCCAATTCGGAGGGCGTCCGTGCCGGGACGCGCCGTGACCGGGCGGTTCCCGCCGAGCCCGCTCAAGCGTGGTCGGTTCAACGGTGCGGCTCCCCGGCCGCCGGCGCGCTCGCAGGCGAGACCGCCTCGTCCTCGCCTCGGCCGTGCCCGGCGAGGCAGGCGCTCCCCGTCGGGGTGATCGCCGCCTCAGATGCCCGGCTTGGGCAGGTAGGACAGGCGGGCGCGGCGTCGCATGATCACCTTGCGCGTGCCGTCCGCGTGCAGCTGCAGGCGGGCGAGCTCCCAGCCGCCGATGTCCGACTGCAGGCTCAGCATGGTCGCGGCCGCGGACCGGGACGTGCCCGGCGGGATCCGCAGGGGCGCGAACTCGTAGTCCCCGGGCGTGTCCATCGCAGCGATTGTGCCCGGAGTTCGCCGCGAGGTCACGACTTCGTCGTTCCGCTCACACCCGCTCGCCCTGCCGGGTCCCTGCGTTCCCGGCAGGATGGAGGGCGATCCGCACCGCACGACGAGGGAGGACGACGTGACCGAGCCCGGTCTCTCGAGCGACGCGACCGACGCCGACCGCGCGGAGCAGGAAGCGCTCCTCGACCCGCCCGCCGTCTCCCGCGCCGCCGAGGCGCAGCCGCCGGCCGGTGACGTGCCCGAGGCGGACGCGCTGGAGCAGCAGCTGGCCGCCCGCCCGGGCGAGGCCGGCACTCCCCGCGGCCCGATCGGGAACCGCGACGCGAACGAGGCCGACGTCCTGGAGCAGGACGCCGACGTCCCGGTGGACGAGGACGATCTCCGCAGCTGACCTCTCCACCCTGCAGGCCGGCCGCCGCGGGTCCGGCGGCCGGCTCCGGGCGCAGGACGTGGCGGCCGTCACCCGGTGGGGTGGCCCCACGTGACGGTTCCGTGAAGAAGCCGCCCTGCTCCGCCTGATCGGTCGTGAGGCGTCTCCGTCGCCCTGTTAGGTGGGCCGCGACGGAGACGGATCGAGGAACGCCCGAGGCCCCGTCACCGGCCACGTCGCAGCGACGTGGCGGTGTTCCTCGCAGGCGGCGCCACAGGGCGCCCGCACACGCCGCGACTGGCACCGGTGCTGCCGCACCGGCCTGGAGCCGCGGCATGCCCGACCAGCGGACGGTGATCCTCCGCGCCGGTGCCTGCCTGATCCGCATGACGAACGCGGGAGGTGGGACGTGCCTGTCCTGGCAGTGGAGGGCCTGTACAAGGTCTTCGGACGACGACCGCACGAGGGGGTCGAGCAGTTGCGAGCCGGCGCCTCGGCCGCCGACGTCCAGGCGTCCGGCGCCACGGCGGCGGTCATCGACGCGGCCTTCGAGGTCGAGCAGGGCGAGATCTTCGTCGTCATGGGGCTGTCCGGATCGGGCAAGTCCACGCTCATCCGGATGCTCAACGGCCTGGTGACGCCGACGGCGGGCCATGTCCTCGTCGGCGACGAGGACCTCACCACGCTGGACCGCAAGCGGTTGCGCGCCGTGCGACAGGAGCGGATCAGCATGGTGTTCCAGCACTTCGCCCTGCTCCCGCACCGCAGCGTCGTGGAGAACACCGCCTACGCGCTGGAGGTGCGCGGCGTCGAGCGGCGCACCCGGTTGGCGGCCGCACGCGAGGCGCTGGAGATGGTGGGCCTGGAGTCCTGGGCCGACCACCGCCCGGACGAGCTGTCCGGCGGCATGCAGCAGCGCGTCGGGCTGGCCCGGGCGCTGGCGTCGGAGGCCGACATCCTGCTCATGGACGAGGCGTTCAGCGCCCTGGACCCGCTCATCCGGCGGGAGATGCAGGACCAGCTGATGGACCTGCAGTCCCGGCTGGGCCGGACCATCGTCTTCATCACCCACGACCTCAACGAGGCCATGCGGCTCGGTGACCGGGTCGCGGTCATGCGCGACGGGCGGATCGTCCGGCTCGACACGCCGGAGGCGATCCTCGCCGACCCGGGCGACGAGTACCTGGAGCGGTTCCTCGCCGACGTCGACCGGTCGCGGGTCTTCACCGCCGGCGACGTGATGAGCCAGGCCGTGGCCGGCGCGGACGTCGGCACCGTCACCGTCGCGCCGGACACGCCGCTGGCCGACCTGCTGGAGCCCTCCGCGCTGTCGGACACCCCACTCCTGGTCGCCGACGCGACCGGGGAGGCCCTCGGCGTGGTCACCCGGGGCGACGTCCTGGCCGCCCTCGGCGGCGTGCGAAGCGAGGACCTCGCCGCCTCCGGCCGCCCGACCGACGACTCCGACCCCCTGGAGCGCTCCCGTGCATGACACGACCCTGCTCACCGCCGCCGAGGACGGCGCGCTGCCGCGCGTGCCGGTCGGCGACTGGGTGGACACCGGCTTCGACTGGCTGAAGGACAACTTCGACCCCTTCTTCGACGCCCTCAGCGACCTGACCGAGGCCACCGTCGACGGGGTCACCGCGGTGCTGCTCGCGCCGCCGCCCGTGCTCCTGGCCGTGCTGCTGGCGCTGCTCGGGCTCGCCGTGCGCTCGGTGGCCTTCGGCGTCGGTTCCCTCCTGGGCCTGTTCCTGATCCAGGGCATGGACCTGTGGGAGGAGGCGATGGAGACGCTGGCCCTGCTGCTGGTCGCCACCGTCGTCGCGGTCGTGATCGCGATACCGGTGGGCGTGGCCGCGGCCAAGAGCGACCGGGTCAGCGCCGCCGTCCGGCCGGTGCTGGACTTCATGCAGACGATGCCGGCGTTCGTCTACCTGGTCCCCGCGGTGACGTTCTTCGGCATCGGCCTGGTGCCCGGCATCGTCACCACGATCATCTTCGCGCTGCCGCCCGGCGTCCGGCTCACCGAGCTCGGCATCCGGCAGGTCGACACGGAGACCGTCGAGGCCGGCCACGCGTTCGGCAGCTCACCCGGCCAGATCCTGCGCGGCATCGAGCTGCCCCTGGCGCGGCCCACGATCATGGCCGGCGTCAACCAGGTGATCATGCTGGGCCTGTCGATGGCCGTGATCGCCGGGCTCATCGGGGCCGGTGGCCTCGGCAGCATCGTCGTCACCAGCATCTCCCGGCTCGATGTGGGGCTGGGCTTCGAGGCCGGGATCGCCGTGGTCATCCTCGCCATCTACCTCGACCGCCTGACCGGCGCCTTCGGCCGGATCGAGCGAACCTCACCGCTGTGGCGGCTGCGCCGGCGCCGCTCGGCGACCACCGCCGCGAACGGGGTGCGTGGCACGGCACCCGCCCCGGCCCCCGAGGCCGTGACGGCTTCCAGGACTCCGCGCGTCTGACCCGGTGGCCCCCACACGAGGCCCACGTCGAACGCGGATCCGACCCACGACCTTCGTGGGTCGGCAGCTCGGATCGAAAGGAGCACCACCTGTGCGCACGCATGCACTCCGGCTCGCCGCCGGACTGGCCGCACTCTCCCTGACCGCCACCGCCTGCGGCGGTGACGAGGGCACCGACGCCACCGCCTCCGGGGAGGGCGGCAGCAGCTGCGACTCGGTCACGCTCGGGTTCATCCCGTCCTGGACCGACGGGCTGAGCACCGCCTACCTGTGGCAGAACGTGCTCGAGGACCGGGGTCTGGAGGTCGAGTTCGAGGAGATCTCCGAGGCCGCGGTGCTCTACGCCGGGCTGGCCGAGGGCGACGTCGACGTGTACCCCTCGGCGTGGTCGGAGGTGACCCACGCGGAGTACATGGAGGAGTACGGCGACCGGCTGCAGGACCTCGGCGCCTGGTACGAGGGCGCGGTGCTCACCTTCGCCGTCCCGGAGTACACCGAGATCGAGTCGATCGCGGACCTCGCCGACAACGCCGAGACGTTCGACGGGCGCATCGTGGGCATCGAGCCCGGCGCCGGCCTGACCGCGGTCACCAAGGACAGCGTCGTCCCCGCCTACGATCTGGACGACGCCGGCTACGAGCTGGTCGAGTCCTCCACCACCGCGATGCTCGCCGAGCTGCAGTCCGCCGTCGACGCGCAGGAGGACATCGTCGTCACCCTGTGGCACCCGTTCTGGGCCTACGGCGAGTTCCCGCTCAAGGACCTCGCCGACCCCGAGGGCGCGCTCGGCGACTCCGAGGCCCTGCACCTGCTCGCCCGTGACGGGTTCGCCGCCGACTGCGGCGACGTCGCCGAGGTCATGGGCGGGCTCCAGCTGAGCGACGAGCAGTACGCCTCGCTGGAGAACACCGTGGTCAACGAGTACGGCGAGGGCGAGTACGCCGAGGGCGTCGAGGCCTGGCTCGAGGCCAACCCGGAGGTCGCAGACACCCTCAAGGGCTGACCCGCTCGTAATGATCAGGTCTCCTGATCGTTCGGAGTCCTCCCTCACCGTCGACGGTGAGGGAGGACCCCGAACGGTGAGGGAGGACGCCCCGGGATCCGCGGGTGCCGTTCCGTCGGGCGGGTGAAGCGCCCGGTCCCGCGCTGCGGCGCCGCCGCCGTCCGGTCAGAGTGGACGGAACTCGGGAGGTGGTGCGCGTGACGACCGACGACGGCAGCGGTGCTCCGTCGGAGGCGGCGGTGCGGGCGGCCACCGAGCGCTGGGCACGGGCGGCGCGTGTCCCCGTGGAGGTCGCCTCCGGGTCGACACCGGCCGCGGCGTCGGCCGGGACGCGGTTCCTGCGTGGGGTCCTGCTCGGTGCCACTGTCGGGACCCTGCTGGTGGTCGTGATCTCCGGGCAGGTGCTCGCGGCCGTGCCGTGGGTGCTGCTGGCGCTGGGGCTCGGCTGCCTCGTGGCCGCGATCGCCGAGCACCGACGCCCCGCGCCCGTCCGCACCGTTCCCTCGCGGAGCTGAGCGGGGACCGACGCCTGGCCGCCCGGCGCCCTCTTTGGTTAGGCTGCCCTAACTCATCGGAGGAGGGGCCATGCAGAGCCGACCGAGCCACCCCGCGCCCGAGCGCCGTCCGGACCTCGAGGGCCTGCGCCCCGGCGCGGCGGAACGGGCCCGCACCGTCGCCACCCGGGTCGCGGCCACCGTCTGCGCCCGGGGGGTCGAGGCCAGTCGGCTGCTCGCGCACACCGTGACCGCCGCCGGCCAGGTCCTGCTCGTCGTCCGGCGCGAGGGCGAGCTGGCCGCCGCCGTGCGCGAGGCGCCCGACCAGGACCTCCCCGCCCTCGTCATGGTGAGCGACCACGCCCCGGTGCCGCTGCGCCGTCCCGTCCGGGCGCAGCTGTGGCTCTCCGGCTGGGTGACGCCGGTCCGCCCCGCGGACGAGCGCGCCGCCGCGCTGGCCTTCGCCGAGACCCGCCCGGACGCCGCCCTGCTCGACGTCGGGCACGGCGCGCAGCTGCTGCGGCTCGACCTCGCCGAGGTGGTGCTGGGGGAGGGCGGCGAAGGCATCGACGTCGGCCCGCAGGAGTTCCTGGCCGCGCGGCCCGACCCGCTCGCCGCGCTGGAGGGCGACCACCTGCGGCACCTGGCCGCCGACCACGCCGACGTGCTCGACCTGCTGGCCGGCCGCCTGCCCGCCGGCATGGTGGCGCGGCACGACGTCGTCCGCCCCCTGGGGCTGGACCGGTTCGGGTTCCGGCTGCGCATCGAACGGCCCCTGGGTCACACCGACGTCCGGGTGCCGTTCGCCCGGCCGCTGACCTGTGCCGGGCAGCTGGGTGCCGCCGTCGGCGAGGTCCTGTGCGCCGCGCGGGCCCGGCGGCGTGCCTAGCGGGCGCTACTCCTGGCCGGCGATCTCCCGCAGCAGCTCGGCCAGCCGGGTGCGCCGCGGGCGGACGTCGACGTCCCGCACCGCCCGGCCCAGCGCCGCGCCGCTGGCGTGCACGATCGACAGGTGCTTCTGCGCCCGGGTGAGCGCGGTGTAGACCAGCGGACGCGACAGCATCCCGCCGGCCTCCGGGGGCAGCACGACCACCACGCCGGGCCACTCCGAGCCCTGCGCGCGGTGCACGGTGATCGCCCACCCGTGGCGGAGGTCGAACAGCGCCTGCCCGGTGCAGGTGACCGGCCCGGAGCTGAAGTCGACGGTCAGCGAGCCCTCGCCGGTGCCGGTGACCACGCCGACCTCGCCGTTGGCGAAGCCGAGGGGGTCGAGGTCGAGGTGGTTGGCGGTCGCGACGACGCGGTCGCCCGGGTCGAAGCCGAACACCGCGCCCTCGCCCGGGTTGAGCTGCGCCTTCAGCGCCTTGTTCAGCTCGATCGTGCCGGCCGGGCCGCGGTGCACCGGGGTGACGACCTGCACGGCACCGGGATCGATGCCCAGCGCCCGGGGGATGGAGTCGGTGACCAGCTGGACCACCCGCCGGGCTGCCTCGCCGCTGCCCTGTGCGGGGACGACGACCACCTCGCGGTCGGGTGAGTCCACCGGCGGCAGCTCGCCGCCGCGGACCGCCGAGGCGAGCCGCGCGATCGCGCCGCCCTCGGCCTGGCGGTACAGCGTGCGCAGCTCCGTGACCGGCACGACGCCGGAGTCGATCAGGTCGCCCAGCACGTGCCCGGGCCCGATCGAGGGCAGCTGCGCCGGGTCGCCGACCAGCAGCAGGTGCGTGCCGTCGGGGCAGGCCTCCAGCAGCGCGGCGGTCAGCTCGACGTCGAGCATCGAGGCCTCGTCGACGACGACGACGTCGGCGTCCAGCGGCCATTCCTCGTTGCGGGTGAACCCGCCCGAGGCGCCCTGCGCACCGAGCAGCCGGTGCACGGTCACGGCCGGGTGGTCGGTGAGCTCCTCCAGCCGCTTGGCCGCCCGGCCCGTCGGCGCGGCCAGGGCGATGTCGGTGCCCTTGGCCCGCAGCAGCTTGACGATCGAGGCGACGGTGCGGCTCTTGCCGGTGCCCGGGCCGCCGGTGAGCAGGCTGACGCCCGCGCCGAGCACCTGCGCCACCGCCTGCTTCTGCGCCTCGTCCAGGCCCTTGGCCACCGAGCGCACCGAGGCCGGGTCGGCGATCTGCTCCGCCGAAGCGGCCAGCCGGGCGACGTTCTCGGCGACGGCCTCCTCGGCCATGCCGAAGCGGGCCAGCGACAGGGTGCGTACGGCCTCGGTCCGGGTTCCCTCGCGAGCTTGCGAGTGGAGGGGAGACCGAGGCCCTTCTCCCGGCTCGGCCGGCTCGTCCGCTTCCTCGTCGAACGCCGGCTCGGGCGGCTCGTGGTCGAGCACGTCACCGGACTCGACCGCCGCCACGATCGCGGCCGCGGGGTCGGCGATCCCCTCGGCCTGCAGCGCGGCGACCACCAGGTCGACCGGCAGCACCGTGTGCCCGTCGCGGGTGGCCGTGCGCAGCGTCAGCCCGACGATCGCGCGGCCGCGGCGACCGTCCTGCCGGTCGGCGCCCGTGAGCACGGCGATCGCCAGGCGGTCCGCATCGGCGAGCGTGACGCCCGGGAGGGCGAGCAGGGCCCACGGGTCGTCGCGCAGCCGGCGGGCCGCGTCGGGCCCCAGGCCGTCGGCCACACCGGCGGCGAGCTTCGCCGGCAGCCCCGCGCCGACGAGCATCTCCACCACCTCGTAGGTGGGGGCGGCGGACAGGAAGCTGGAGAACAGCCGCTCGGCCCGCTGGCGGCCGACCTTGGGGAGCTTGACCAGCCGGTCGGCGGTGACGTGCTCGGGAACGGTGATGCCCGCGGCCGGCAGCTCCGCCGCGGTGCGCTTGCCCAGACCGGGCCACAGCCCGGCGGTGCAGAACGCCGCGAACACCAGGTCGGGGCCGGGGGAAGGGGTCGCGGCGGTCACCGGTCCGACCGGCGTTCGGGATAGCTGAACGGTGGGGCCGACACGTCCTCCAGCGCCGTGCGGATCGCCGCGGGCAGCCGGACGCCGTCGGCGTCGAGCGAGGCCTGCAGCTGCTGGGCGGTGCGGGCGCCGACCACCGGCGCGACGACGCCGGGCCGGTCGCGCACCCAGGCCAGCGCGACGGCCAGCGGGGTGGTACCCAGCCCGTCGGCAGCGGTGATGACGGCCTCGACGATGCGGTCGGACTTCGCCGAGCGCAGGCCGTCGATGAATCCCTGCCACTGCTGCGAGGCGCCCCGGGACTCCGACGGCGTGCTGTGCCGGTACTTGCCGGTGAGGATGCCGCGGCCCAGCGGGGACCAGGCCAGGACGCCCAGGCCGAGCGCCTCGGCGGCCGGCACGGCCTCGCGCTCCACGCCCCGCTGCAGCAGCGAGTACTCCAGCTGCGTGCTGACCAGCGGGGTGCGCCCGGGCCACGCCTTCTGCCAGGTGGCGGCCTGGGCGGTCTGCCAGCCGGTGTAGTTGCTGATGCCGATGTAGCGTGCCCGCCCCGAGGAGACGGCGAGGTCGCACGCGGTGAGCGTCTCCTCCAGCGGGGTCGCGTCGTCCCAGGCGTGCAGCTGCCACAGGTCGACGTAGTCCAGGCCCAGCCGCTCCAGGGAGGCGTCCAGCGCTGAGATCAAGTGCCCCCGCGACGACCCGCGGCCCATCGGCCCGGGGCTCGTCCGCCCCGCCGCCTTGGTCGCGACGATCACGTCGGAGCGCGGGACGACGTCGGCCAGCAGGTGGCCGAGGATCCGCTCGCTCTCGCCCTCGCAGTAGACGTCCGCGGTGTCGACCAGCGTGCCGCCGGCGTCGACGAAGGCCGTGAGCTGCATGGCGGCCTCGTCCTCGTCGGTGTCGCCGCCCCACGTCATCGTGCCCAGCGCGAGCCGGGACACGACCAGTCCGCTGCGACCCAGCGCCCGTTGCTCCACGACCGGCAAACCTACCGGCGACGCCGGATCCGCACCGAGGACCACCGGTCGCTCGGGGCGCCGCGCCGTGCCCTCCCGGCGGGCCGCCTAAGGTTCCCGGTCGTGCCCGGACGCTCCCTCCACCGCCCGATCGCCACCCCTCCCTGCGCGGGGCGCTGACATGGGGTGGGTCGAAGCGGTCGTCCTCGGGCTCGTGCAGGGGCTCACCGAGTTCCTGCCGATCTCCTCCAGCGCGCACCTCCGGCTCGTGGGCGAGGCGTTCGGCTGGGACGACCCGGGCGCGGCGTTCACCGCGATCATCCAGATCGGGACCGAGGCCGCCGTCCTGCTGTACTTCCGGCATGACATCTGGCGGATCATCACCGCCTGGGTGGCCTCGCTGGGCGGCCGGCGGAAGGGTGATCCCGACGCCCGCATGGGCTGGCTGATCATCATCGGCAGCCTGCCGATCGTCGTGCTGGGCCTGCTGTTCCAGGACGACATCGAGACGACGTTCCGCGACCTGCGGATCGTCGCAACCGCACTGATCCTCTTCTCGCTGATCCTCTTCTGGGCCGACCGCGTCGGCGCGAAGCGGCGCGAGCTCGACCAGCTCACGGTCCCGCACGGCATCGGCTACGGGTTCGCCCAGGCCATGGCGCTCATCCCCGGCGTCTCCCGCTCCGGCGGCACGATCACCGCCGGGCTCTTCCTGGGCTACTCGCGGGCGGCCGCGGCGCGCTACTCGTTCCTGCTCGCCATCCCCGCCGTCCTCGGCTCCGGGCTCTTCCAGGCCTACGAGGCGCTCACCGGCGACGTCGCCGGCCAGGGCGTGTCGTGGGGGCCGACCCTGCTCGCCACCGTCATCGGCTTCGGCGTCGGGCTGACCGTGATCGCGTGGCTGCTGCGCTACCTGGACCGCGGCAGCTTCGCGCCGTTCGTCGTCTACCGCATCGTGCTGGGCCTGCTGATCCTCGGCCTGGTGTTCGCCGGCGTCCTCGACCCGGCTTCCGGCGCGAGCTGACGCCGACCGGCGGCGCGACGCGGGCGCATAGGCTCCGGTGGGTGACCACCGTTCTCCTCCTCCGGCACGGCCGCACCACCGCCAACGCCGGCGGGGTGCTCGCCGGCTGGATGCCGGGGGTGCAGCTGGACGACACCGGCCAGGCGCAGGTGCAGGCGGTGGGGGAGCGCCTGGCGAAGGTGCCGCTGGCCGCCGTCGTCAGCAGCCCCCTGGAGCGCTGCCGGCAGACCGCCGGCGCGGTGCTCGCCGGTCGCGACCTCGAGCTGCAGGCCGACGACCGGCTCGGCGAGGCGCGCTACGGCGACTGGACCGGCCGCACCATCAAGGAGCTGGCCAAGGAACCGCTGTGGAAGGTCGTCCAGCAGCACCCGTCGGCCGCCGTCTTCCCGGGCCCGGAGGGGGAGGGGCTGGCCCAGACGCAGGCGCGGGCCGTGGCCGCCGTCCGCGAGTGGAACGCCCGCCTGGGTCCCGACGCCGTGTGGCTGGCCTGCAGCCACGGTGACGTGATCAAGGCGGTCCTCGCCGACGCGCTGGGCCTGCACCTGGACCAGTTCCAGCGGATCGTCGTCGACCCGGCCTCCCTCTCGGTGATCACCTACACCGACACCCGGCCGTTCGTGTCCCGGGTCAACGACACCGGCGGCGACGTCTCGGCGCTGATCCGCCCTACCCGCAAGGGCCGCCGGCGCAAGGCCTCCTCCGACGCCGTGGTGGGCGGGGGCGCGGGCGCACCCGTCTGACGTCGATCTTTCCGACCGGCTCGCCACCGGCGGGCGGTCGCCGCGCCCGCGTAACCTGGGCGCGTGCCCCGTCAGGTCCATCTCTTCGATCGCCCCAGCCGTTTCGTCGCAGGGACGGTGGGCCAGCCAGGGGACCGGACGTTCTACCTCCAGGCCAGTGACGACACCGGCCGCACCGTGAGCGTCGCGCTGGAGAAGACCCAGGTCCAGGTGCTCGCCGACCGGATGGACGACCTGCTCGACGAGGTGAGCAACCGGGCCGGCGGCGTCATCCCGGCCGAGTCCGACGTCGACGACCTGGAGCCGCTCACCGCGCCGGTCGACGAGGAGTTCCGCGTCGCCGCCATGGGCCTGGCCTGGGACGGCACCGCGGAGGCGGTCGTCGTGGAGGCCGTGGCCGCGGGCGAGGAGCCGATCGAGGAGGACGCGATCCTCTCCGACAGCGACGAGGGCCCCGACGCGCTGCGGGTGACCATCACGCCCCAGGCGGCGCGCGCGTTCATCGCCCGCGCCCGCCGCGTGGTCGCCGCCGGCCGCCCGGCTTGCCCGCTGTGCTCGCTGCCTCTGGACCCGGTGGGCCACGTGTGCCCCCGGCAGAACGGCTACCGCCGCTGAGCGGCGGCCTCCGATGAGCGAGCTGCCCGCCGAGGCCTCCGACCTGCGCCCGCCCACCGACGACGCCGAAGCGCACGAGCTGCTCACCCACGGGGTCATCGACCTCGAGGGGCGGATGCTCGACGCGTCGAACGTGACGCTCGTCGGCGCCATCCGGCACGGGGACCTCGCCGCGGAGTGCGTCTACAAGCCGGTGGCGGGGGAGCGCCCGCTGTGGGACTTCCCCGACGGCACGCTCGCCGGCCGCGAGATCTCCGCCTTCCTGGTCTCGGAGGCCACCGGCTGGCGGATCGTCCCGCCGACGGTGCTCCGGGAGGGCCCGTTCGGCCCCGGCATGGTGCAGCTGTGGGTGGACGGCGACCCCGACGTCGACCTGGCCGCCTTCGTCCGCCGGGACGACGCCGCGCTGCGCCGCATGGCCGTCTTCGACGCGGTGGTGAACAACGCCGACCGCAAGGGCGGCCACATCATCCCGATGCCCGACGGCCACGTGCACGGCGTCGACCACGGCATCTGCTTCTCCGTCGACCCGAAGCTGCGCACCCTGCTGTGGCGCTGGGCCGGCACGCCGCTGCCCGCCGAGGCGCTGGCGGTGCTCGAGCGGCTGGCCGACGGGCTGCGCGGCGAGCTCGGGGAGCAGCTGCACGAGCACCTCACCCGGACCGAGGTGCGCTGCACCCAGCGGCGGGTGGCCGACCTGCTGCGCACCGGGCGGCACCCCGAGCCGAGTGGCGAGTGGCCCGCCCTTCCCTGGCCGCCGTTCTGAGCCCCCGCCCACCGACAGGGCCGCTGTCGGCCGCGCCCGTGCGCATGCGCGTCGTTTTCGCAGGCTGCGAAGCCGCTCGCATGCGCACGAACGCGGGTATCCGGGCGCCGAGATCGGGCTGAGGCCGGTGGCCCCGCCACGGGAGACCGGCTCGCCACGGATCTCGATGTCATCGGCCCGTCCTAGGGTGCGCCCATGCCGCATCGGAGCCGTCTGTCGATCCTGCTGCTCGACCTGCCGCCGGAGCACCACGCTGCCGGACGGAGCTTCTGGGCCGGGGCCACCGGCCGCTCCGCGACGCCGGACCCGGACGACGAGACGTGGGCCTCGCTCGGCTCCTTCGCCGACGGGTTCCACGTCGAGGTCCAGCGGACCGGCGAGGGGACGCCGCCGCGCTGGCACGTCGACATCGAGACCGACGACATCCCCGCCGAGATCGCCCGCCTGGAGGGGCTGGGCGCGAGGAGGCACCGGGACATGGGCTCGTTCTGGCAGCTGCTCGACCCGGCCGGCCTGGTGTTCTGCGTGGTCGGCATCCAGACCGGCGAGGAGTTCGACCGCCACGCGGTGAGCTGGCCGTGAGCCGGTAACGTGCCGCCCCCGCAGCCGAGCACCGGAGGAGGGCGCCATGCTCCGCGTCAGGACGTGGAAAGTGCCGGTCGGCCTGTGGTTGTCCGGGCTCGCCGCGAAGATCGTGCTCAGCCTGCTCGTGGACGAGACCCTCGGGAACTGGGTCGGCGGGACGCTGGGGTTCCTGGCGCTCGCCAGCGCGTTGCTACTGGGCCGCGAGTGGTCACGCGAGAGCCCCGGGCGGAGGCAGCAGTAGCTACTCCAGCGTGACGAGATCGATCATGGCGGCGGCCTGCAGTCCGTCGCCGTCCACGGTGAGCACTTCCAGCGGCACCCGGCGCCACACGGCCAGCAGCAGGTCGCCGGCGGTCCCGGTGAGCGCGGCGATCGGGAAGGGTCTCGATCCGGGGAAGAGGGTGCGCTCGGCGTCGGCGTCCACCGCGTGCAGGACGACGGGGTGTGCGTCCTCCGGCGGCCCCTGGGGCAGTGCGCCGGGCACCATGACCTCCAGCCACTCGTCCAGGCCGTCCAGCCCCACGTCGGCCGGGATCGGCCGGACGTCGCCCAGCACCTGCTCGACGTCGACCGTGTGCACCGTGGCCTCCTGCAGCTGACGGCGCAGCACGAAGGCCACGTCCTGGCGGGGCGCCCAGGTCCACACCCGCTCGGCCGGGTCGGCGCCGGCCAGCGCCGTCTCCAGCTCGGCGCTCTGCGCGGAGAGGTAGCCGAGCAGCTCGTCGTCCGGGTGCCGCCGCGGCTCGACGTAGGTGGCGGGGTCGACCGCCCGGGTGCGCACCACCCACGCCCAGAAGTGCTGCACCTCGGCGAGGTGCCACACCAGGTCGGCCAGCGACCACCCCGGGCAGCCGTGAACCCGGGAGGCCCAGCCGCGCGCCAGGACCGCCTCGGCGGCGGCGTCGGCGAACCGCGCGTTCGTCCGCTGCAGGGCCGGAAGGTACTCGTCGAGCTCCATGCTGCTCCTCGTCCGCCCGCCGGACCGAACGTCGTCGGACCTGCGCTCTAGGCTCGTGCCGTGCTCTCCTGGCCCGCTCCGCTGCTGCCGACCCTGCCCGGAACCGGCCCCGTGCTCAAGGTCTACGACACCGCCCGGGGCGAGATCGTCGCGACGACCCCCGACCGCACGGCCCGGATGTACGTCTGCGGCATCACCCCCTACGACGCGACGCACCTCGGGCACGCCGCCACCTACCTGGCCTTCGACCTGATCAACCGCATGTGGCGCGACGCCGGCCACGCCGTCCACTACGTCCAGAACGTCACCGACGTCGACGATCCGCTGCTCGAGCGCGCCGACCGCGACAACGAGGACTGGGTCGTGCTCGGCATGCGCGAGACGGCGCTGTTCCGCGAGGACATGACGGCGTTGCGCGTGCTGCCCCCGGAGGACTACGTCGGTGCCGTGGAGGCCATCCCGCTGATCGTGGCGCAGATCGAGCAGCTGCTCGACGCGGGGCTGGCCTACGTGCTCGACGACGGCACCGGAGACGTCTACCACGACGTCGCCCAGGCGCCCGGGTTCGGCAGCGAGTCCCGCTACGACGAGGCCACGATGCTCCGGTTCTTCGCCGAGCGCGGGGGCGACCCCGACCGCTCCGGCAAGCGCAACCGGCTCGATCCGCTGCTGTGGCGCGGGCGGCGCGAGGGCGAGCCGACGTGGCCCGGCCCCCGAGGGGCCGAGGGGCGGCCCGGCTGGCACATCGAGTGCGCCACGATCGCCCTGGACACCATCGGCATGGGCTTCGACGTCCAGGGTGGCGGCAGCGACCTGGTGTTCCCGCACCACGAGTTCTCCGCCGCCCACGCCGAGGCGCTCGCGGGCACGAAGCCGTTCGCCAAGGCGTACGTGCACGCGGCGATGATCGGGCTCGACGGCGAGAAGATGAGCAAGAGCCGGGGCAACCTGGTGTTCGTGTCCAAGCTGCGCGGCGAGGGCGTCGACCCGATGGCGATCCGGCTGGCGCTGCTCTCCGGTCACTACCGCACCGACCGGGCCTGGACCTCCGACCTCCTGCGGGCGGCCGAGCGGCGGCTGGGCACCTGGCGGCGCGCGGTCGCGCGCGATGCCGGCGCACCCGCCGGGCCGGTGCTGAAGGGGCTTCGCGAGCGGCTCTCCGACGACCTGGACAGCGCCGGCGCCATCGCACTGGTCGACGAGTGGGCGGCACGGACGCTGGCCGCCGACGCGGACGACCTCGAGGAGCAGGCGCCGCAGGTCATCTGCGACGCCGTGGACGCCCTCCTCGGCGTCGACCTGGGCGACTGCGGATGAGCAGCGCGCCCGCCGGCCCCTTCCGGCTGACCGACCGCGCCGCCCGCGAGCACGCCGAGGAGCAGCTCGCGCCGTCGGCGGCCCGGGCGGCCGCCTCCCGGGGGCGGGTGCGACCGGAGCCGGAGGACGCGCTGCGGACCGCCTTCGAGCGGGACCGGGACCGGATCCTGCACGCCAAGGCGTTCCGCCGGCTCAAGCACAAGACGCAGGTCTTCCTGAACCCCGACGGCGACCACTTCGTCACCCGCCTCACGCACACGCTGCAGGTCACCCAGGTGGCCCGGTCGCTGGCGCGCGGGCTGGGCCTCAACGAGTCCCTCGCCGAAGCCATCGCGCTCG
The DNA here is from genome assembly GCF_002938435.1 of Blastococcus saxobsidens. GTDB lineage: Bacteria > Actinomycetota > Actinomycetes > Mycobacteriales > Geodermatophilaceae > Blastococcus > Blastococcus saxobsidens. The sequence goes on along the minus strand of NZ_POQT01000006.1, from coordinate 70,717 downwards.
GCCACGACGTCGGGCACTCGCCGTTCGGGCACATCGGCGAGGAGGCGTTCGACCCCTACGTGCCCGGCGGGTGGCACCACGCAGCCCAGGGCGTGCGGATCGTCGAGGTGCTGGAGGACCTCAACCTCACCTGGGAGGTCCGCGACGGCATCCGCGCCCACAGCTGGAAGATCGACCCTCCGCCGGCCACCCGCGAGGCCGAGTGCGTGCGCTACGCCGACCGGATCGGCTACCTGTCCCACGACGCCCTGGACGCCGCCCGCGCCGGGGTCATCCGCGCCGCCGACCTGCCCGCCCGCGCCGTCGCCGTCTTCGGGCAGCCGGGCAGCCAGATGGTGGGCGCGATGATCGACGCCGTCGTCGCCGGCTCCCTGTCCGCCGCGAACACCGCCGGGGCCGTCGTCATGGCCCCGGACGCGCTGGAGGCGATGCACGAGCTGCGCGACTTCATGTTCGCCCGGGTCTACGCCTCCGACGTGGCGGCCGGGCAGAAGCACGTCGCCGTCGACGTCATCCGCCGCCTGGTCGACCACCACCTGGCGCACCCGCAGCTGGTGCCCGGCTCCTACCGGGACACCGAGGCCGAGGTCCTGACCCAGGTCGTCGACTACGTGTCGGGCATGACCGACCGCTTCGCGCTGGCCACCCACGACCGGCTGTTCGACGCCGACGCGTCGGCGCAGATGCGCCCGCTGCTGGCGGAGCGCTGACGGCGGCCGGCCATGCGCCGGGACTCAGGAACCGCCGGCGGAACCCCCACCGCGACGGCGGAGGTAGCGCTCGAACTCCCGGGCGATCGTGTCGCCGTTGGCCCGGGACAGGTCGTCCTCGGTGGCCCGCTCCTCGAGCGAGCGCACGTACTCGACGACCTCGGCGTCCTCGTTGGCCATCTCGTCGACGGTCTTGACCCACTCGTCGGCCTGCTGGGGGAGCGCACCCAGCGGCACGGTCGTCTCCAGGACCTCCTCGATCCGCTGCAGCAGGGCCACGGTGGCCCGGGGCGACGGCGGCTGGGACACGTAGTGCGGAACGGCGGCCCAGAAGCTGACCGCCGGCAGGCCGGCCTGCACGCAGGCGTCCTGGAAGACGCCGAGGATGCCGGTGGGACCCTCGTAGCGCGAGGTCTCCAGCGAATAGGCCCGGGCGGACTCCGCGTCGTAGGCCGAGCCGGTGACGGGGGTCGGGCGGGTGTGCGGGGTGTCGGCCAGCAGGGCGCCCAGCGCAACGACCATCCCGGCGTCGAGCTCCCGCAGGATCTCGATGAGCTCGTCGCAGAAGCTGCGCCACCGCATGTTGGGCTCGATGCCGCGGATCAGCACGACGTCGCGCTCGAGGCCCTCGGGGCGGGCGACGGAGATGCGCGTGGTGGGCCACTCGATGCGCCGGCTCACCCCGTCGACCAGAGAGACGGTGGGCCGGTTGACCTGGAAGTCGTAGTAGTCCTCGGGGTCCAGTGCGGCCAGCGGCTTCGCGTCCCAGATCAGCTCCAGGTGCTCCACGGCGCCCGTGGCGGCGTCCCCGGCGTCGTTCCAGCCCTCGAACGCGGCCACGACCACCGGGTCGGTGAGCTGCGGAAGGTCATCGGTGCTGGACATCGGATCGGTCACCCCTGCCAGCCTACGTCGATCCCTCCGCTCCGGATGCGCGCACGGGGCCGCTCGACCGGGCCTGCTGTGCCGGCGCCCGCCGAGGTGAGACGATGCTGGGTGACATCGGGAACGCCCAGGCCTGGGCCAGCCCGCCGGGGTGACGGAGCGCAAGGCCCGCACGCCCATCGAGAGACCCACTGGGGAACCCTGTGTCCGAGTCACCCACCCTCCGTCCGGATGTCACCGACCAGCTGACGGCGCTGCTGAGGCAGCGCATCCTGGTGCTCGACGGCGCCATGGGGACGGCGATCCAGCGCGACCGTCCCGACGAGGCCGGCTACCGCGGGGAGCGGTTCGCCGACTGGCCCAGCGACGTGCAGGGCAACAACGACCTGCTGAGCATCACCCAGCCGCAGATCATCTCCACCATCCACCGCGAGTATCTCGAGGCCGGCGCCGACCTCGTCGAGACCAACACCTTCAACGCCACGACGATCTCGCTGTCGGACTACGGCATGCAGGAGCTGGCCTACGAGCTGAACGTCGCCTCCGCGCGGCTGGCCCGCGCCGAGGCCGACGCGATGACCGCCCGCACACCGGAGAAGCCGCGCTTCGTCGTCGGCGCCATCGGCCCCACCAGCCGGACGGCGTCCATCTCACCCGACGTCAACGACCCCGGGGCCCGCAACGTCGGCTTCGACGAGCTGGTGGAGGCCTACCTCGAGCAGGCCAACGGCCTGGTCGACGGCGGCTCGGACGCGCTCCTGGTCGAGACGATCTTCGACACCCTCAACGCCAAGGCGGCGATCTTCGCGTGCGAGACGCTGTTCGAGCAGCGCGGGCGCCGCTGGCCGGTGCTCATCTCCGGCACGATCACCGACGCCTCCGGCCGCACCCTGTCCGGCCAGGTGACCGAGGCGTTCTGGCACTCGGTCCGGCACGTCAAGCCGCTGCTGGTCGGCCTCAACTGCGCGCTGGGCGCCAAGGAGATGCGGCCCTACATCGCGGAGATCGCGCGCGTCGCCGACACGTTCGTGTCCTGCTACCCCAACGCCGGGCTGCCCAACGCGTTCGGCGAGTACGACGAGGCGCCCGAGGAGACCGCCGCCATCCTCGGTGAGTTCGCCGAGAGCGGCTTCGTGAACCTGGTGGGCGGCTGCTGCGGGACGACCCCGGCGCACATCGCCGCGATCGGGCAGGCCGTGGCGGGGCTGCCGCCGCGCATCCCCGTCGAGGTCCGCCCCGCGCTGCGGCTGTCCGGCCTGGAGCCGGTGACCGTCGACGAGGACTCGCTGTTCGTGAACGTCGGCGAGCGCACCAACATCACCGGCTCGGCCCGCTTCCGGAACCTGATCAAGGCCGGTGACTACCCGACCGCGCTCACCGTCGCGCGGCAGCAGGTGGAGGCCGGGGCGCAGGTCATCGACATCAACATGGACGAGGGGATGATCGACGGCGTCGAGGCGATGGACCGCTTCACGAAGCTGATCGCCGCCGAGCCCGACATCTCCCGCGTGCCGGTGATGGTCGACTCCTCCAAGTGGGAGGTGATGGAGGCCGGCCTCAAGAACATCCAGGGCAAGGCGATCGTCAACTCGATCTCCCTCAAGGAGGGCGAGGAGAAGTTCGTCCACCACGCCCGCCTGTGCCGCAAGTACGGCGCCGCGGTGGTGGTCATGGCGTTCGACGAGGACGGCCAGGGGGACAACCTCGAGCGCCGCACGCAGATCTGCCGGCGCGCCTACGACATCCTGGTCGAGCAGGTCGGGTTCCCGATCGAGGACATCATCTTCGACCCGAACATCTTCGCCGTCGCCACCGGCATCGAGGAGCACGCCAACTACGGCCTGGACTTCATCGAGTCCACCCGCTGGATCAAGCAGAACCTGCCGGGGGCGCTGGTCTCCGGCGGCGTCTCGAACGTCTCCTTCTCCTTCCGCGGCAACAACCCGGTGCGCGAGGCGATCCACTCCGTCTTCCTGTACCACGCGATCGCCGCGGGCCTGGACATGGCGATCGTCAACGCCGGCCAGCTCGAGGTCTACAGCGAGGTGCCCGAGCTGCTGCGCGAGCGGATCGAGGACGTGATCCTCAACCGCCGCCCGGACAGCACCGAGCGCCTGCTGGAGATCGCCGGGGACTTCGCCGGTGACGGCTCGGTCAAGGAGGTGGCCACCGAGGAGTGGCGGTCGCTGCCGGTGGGGGAGCGGATCACCCACGCCCTGGTGAAGGGCATCGACGAGTTCGCCGAGAGCGACACCGAGGAGCTGCGCGCCGAGATCGCCGAGCGCGGGGGCCGGCCCATCGAGGTCATCGAGGGACCGCTGATGGACGGCATGAACGTCGTCGGCGACCTGTTCGGCGCCGGGAAGATGTTCCTGCCGCAGGTGGTGAAGTCCGCCCGGGTGATGAAGAAGGCCGTCGCCTACCTGATCCCCTACATCGAGGCCGAGAAGCAGCCGGGCGACGTCGAGCGCTCGAACGGCAAGGTCGTCATGGCGACGGCGAAGGGCGACGTCCACGACATCGGCAAGAACATCGTCGGCGTCGTGCTGCAGTGCAACAACTACGACGTCGTCGACCTCGGCGTCATGGTGCCGCCGCAGAAGATCCTGGATGCCGCCAAGGCCGAGGGCGCCGACGTCATCGGCCTGTCCGGGCTGATCACGCCGTCGCTGGACGAGATGGTCACCCTCGCCTCGGAGATGGAGCGGCAGGGCTTCGAGATCCCGCTGCTCATCGGTGGGGCCACGACCTCGCGCGCGCACACGGCGGTGAAGATCGCGCAGAAGTACCACGGACCGGTCATCTGGGTGAAGGACGCGTCCCGCTCGGTGCCGGTGGTCGCCGCGCTGCTGTCGGACGAACAGCGGCCCAAGCTGCTGGCCGAGACCGACGCCGACTACGCGGCGCTGCGCGAGCGGCACGCCGCCCGCCAGGACAGCCGGAAGCTGCTGCCCATCGCCACCGCGCGGGCCGCGGCCACGCCGATCGACTGGACCGCCTACGCGCCGCCGCGACCGCGGATGCTGCTGCAGCAGACCAAGGACGTCTGCGCCGGACCCTCGTGCGGCCACCGGCACGACGCCGGCACCCAGTTCGTGAAGACGTTCCCCGACTACCCGCTCGAGGAGCTGCGCCCCTACATCGACTGGCAGCCGTTCTTCAACGCCTGGGAGATGCGGGGCCGATTCCCCGACATCCTGCACAACCCGAGCACCGGCGAGGCCGCGCGCCGGCTGTACGACGACGCCCAGCAGATGCTGGACCGGATCGTCGACGAGCAGTGGCTGCGGGCCAGCGGCGTCTTCGGTCTGTTCCCGGCCAACCAGGTCGAGGGCGACGACATCGAGGTCTACACCGACGAGTCGCGCACCGAGGTCCGGACGGTCCTGCACCAGCTGCGGCAGCAGACGGAAGGCCGCGACGGCTCGCCGCGCAAGTCGCTGGCGGACTTCGTGGCACCCCGGGACACGGGCCTGCGCGACCACGTCGGCGCCTTCGCCGTCACCGCCGGCCTGGGGTCCGCCGAACGGGTCACGGCGTTCAAGAAGGACAACGACGACTACAGCGCGATCATGCTCGAGGCGCTGGCCGACCGGCTGGCCGAGGCGTTCGCCGAGCGGCTGCACGAGCGGGTGCGCCGCGAGTTCTGGGGCTACGCCGCCGACGAGTCGCTGGACAACGACTCCTTGATCGCCGAGAAGTACCGCGGCATCCGGCCGGCACCGGGCTACCCCGCCTGCCCGGAGCACACCGAGAAGCAGACGATCTGGGACCTGCTGGACGTCGAGGCGAACACCGGCATCGAGCTCACCGAGAGCATGGCCATGTGGCCGGGCGCCGCGGTCAGCGGGCTGTACTTCTCGCACCCGCAGTCGCGGTACTTCGTGCTGGGCAGGGTCGGCCGGGACCAGGTCGAGGACTACGCCCGCCGCAAGGGCTGGACCGTGGACGAGGCGGAGCGCTGGCTGTCGCCGAATCTCGGCTACCGCACCGAGGACGAGTGAAGGACCCCGCAGAAGGACCCCGTCCTCCTCATCGCTCGCAAGCTCGCGACGAGCCTCGGGACGGGGCCGTTCCAGCTCGTCACCAGGGCCGTTCCATCAACTCACTGGACGACCAGGACGTCGGTGAAGCCGGCGTCGTGGCTGCTGGCGAAGCGGTACTCGCCGGGCTGCGCCGGGGCCTGGAAGGTCAGCAGGCTGCCCCCGGGGACGGCGACGTCGAACGCGCCGTCCTCGGCGGTCAGCGTCACGTCCTGGCCGGTGCCGTTGAACACGGTCACCCGCGAGCCGGCGGCGACCGGCGCGGCGACGTGGAAACGTTCCTCGTCGACGAGCACGCCGACCGAGAGCTCCCCGTGGTCGTGGCCGGCCATCGGGTCGCCCGCCGCGCCCGCCGGGGCGGCCGGCTCCTGGGCCGCGGTGCCAGGTACCGGTGCGGCGCCGGCCGGGGGAGGGGAACCCGCCAACCCCACCGCCAGGGCCACGGTCGCCAGCATGACCAGCACCTCTCCGGTGGCGAACCGGCGGAAGCTGCGCCGATCGCCGGCCCGGAGCCGGGGGAGGGTGCGCCGGCGGTGCTGCCAGCCGAGCACGCCGAGGGCGACCAGGCCGGCGGTCTTGCCCACCAGCAGCCAGCCGTAGCCGGTGCCGGCCGCCGCCAGGAGCGCCTCCGTGCCGCCCAGCACGAACCACGCGGCGAGCACGCCGGTGACCGCGGTGGCGAGGAAGCAGACCAGCGCCACACCGCTGAACCGGGAGGCCGCCGACGCCGCCGTCCCGCTGCCTCGGCCGTGGACGAGCAGCGCGAGCAACCCGCCGACCCAGACGGCCGCGGCCAGCACGTGCACGCCGAGCGTGGTGACGGCGGCCAGGTGGTCGTCCGCGGCCGAGGAGTGCCCGCTGAGCACGACCGGGGCGAGCAGTGCCGCCGCCGCGACGGCCAGCAGCAGCCGGGCACCTGCCGGGGTGCGGCACCGTCGGGCCGCGGGGACGAGGACGGCGGCGAGCGCCAGCACGACCAGCGTGGCCCGGCCGGCGCCGGTGTCGAGGAGGTAGACCTGCAGCGACGACCAGGGCAGCGAGGCCGGCGACCGGCCCACCAGGAGGCTCACGGTCAGGACGGCCCCGAGCGCGGTGGTCCCGGCCCAGGCCAGCGCCCACGACGAGGCGGCGCCGAGCGCCCGGCGGGCCTCGGGGGTCCCGGGCAGGAGGACGGCGGCGAAGACCAGAGTGCCGACGGTGCCCACGGCGGCGATCCGCGCGGCCAGGGCGGCGATCGGCGCCAGACCTTCGACCAGGGCGCCGGGACCGGCCAGGGGGTGCCCGCCCTCGGGACCGCCACCGCCGACGGTGAGCGCCGCCAGGACGACGGCGACCAGCGCGACGCCGGTGGCGGCCAGTGCAGGCGCCGTCCACGGCAGCCGTGCCTCCTGCTCCGCTCGGGCCGGGGATCGGCCCTCGGGGGTCAGCAGGGTCGCCGGCCCGCCGCGGGTCACGACCGCCTGCGCAGCCGACGGGCGGTCAGGACGCCGAGGGCGCCGAGCAGGCCGACGCCGGCCAGCGGATAGACGGCGGGGAGCCCGGCGTCCTGAGGAGCGTCGGCCCGGGCCGGCTCCAGGACCGGCTCGGCGGCGGCGGCGGGCGCGGAGGCAGGCGCGGAGGCGGCGGCCTCGGTGACGGTGAAGTCGTACGTTCCCGACAGCGGGTGCCCGTCGGAGGAGGTGCTGCGCCACTCCACCCGGTAGGCGCCCGCCGGGAGCGCGTCCCGCACCGGCTGGACGACCGCGGTGTCGCGGATCTCGGCAGGGCCCTCCGACACCGGGGCGCCGTCCGGTCCGCTCACCAGCACCTGGGTGCCCAGCGGCAGCGGTTCCCCGGTGAACCGGAGTTCGACGGCCGACGGCGCGGTGCTCACCGTCTCGGCCGGGGCCGGCGTGGTGCTGACCAGTCCGTCGTGGGCGAGGGCCACGGAGGGTCCGGTGCCCACGATCAGCGCGGTCGCGGCCATGCCGAGCAGCGCCTGGCCCACCCGCCGTCCGGGGGAGTGGCCTCGACCGGCCGATCGCGAAGCAGTCATGCTCGATGTTCGCACCGGAGGGGCCCTCCGGTTGGGATCGGCCGAGAATTTTCCCCCCAGGTGAACCGATCCGGGGGGCGGCGCCGAATGCGGGTTGCATCACAGGCGGAGGCGGGAGGAATCTCCCGCCGGGGGAGCCGCCTGCTGGTTCGTGTCAGTCCCCCCGAGAACTGGAGCACACCATGCGCAAGGCATTCGCCCTCCCGACCGTCGCCATCGCCGCCGCGGCGTTCCCGCTGCTCACCATGGGCACGGCCCTGGCCGACCACGACGGCAGCTACCAGGCCTCCCTCGGCGCCCTGAACCAGTCGGGCGTCACCGGCACCGGCATGGTGACCCTCAAGGGCGACCAGGCGACCGTGACGGTCAAGGCGTCCAACCTGCTGGCCGGGTCCCCGCACGCCCAGCACTTCCACATCGGCGCCCAGGGTGTGTGCCCGACCGACGCCGACGACAAGGACGGCGACGGCTTCCTGAGCACCACCGAGGGCGCGCCCGCCTACGGCGCCATCGGCACCTCGCTCACCACGACCGGTGACACCAGCCCCGACAGCGGCCTGGCCGTCGACCGGTTCCCGACCGCCGAGGGTGGTTCCCTGACCTACGAGCGCACCTTCTCCATCACCGAGGACGTGCAGAAGGCGTTCGCGGCCGGCACCGCTGTCCTCGTGGTGCACGGCGTGGACAAGGACGGCTCGGGCGCCTACGACGGCGACATCAAGAGCGACCTCGACCCCTCGCTGCCCATGGAGGCCACCGCCCCGGCCGCCTGTGGCCCGCTGAAGGCCGCGCAGATGGGCACCACGCCCGCCGGTGGTGCCGAGACCGGTGCCGGTGCGACCAGCGGCGTGGAGAACCAGGCCGCGATCGGTGTCGGCGCCCTGGCTGCGGTCGGTGCGGCTGCTGCCGGTGCCGTCGCCTACCGCCGTCGTCAGGCCGACCAGGCCTGATCCGGCTCCGGGGCCGCGCGGGTGGCATGCCCGCCCCGCGCGGCCCCGGCCCCTTCTCCGCCGACCCGGAAGGACCCGCGTGACCGAGCAGAGCAGCCGCCGTCCGAGCCCCCGCACGTGGATGGCGCTGGCCGTCGCCCTCGCAGTCGTGGCCGTCGTCGCCGTCGTCGTGGTGGTGACCGGGCAGCAGCAGGCCCCGACCCCGGCCGCGGCGGGCACCGAGCGTTCGCAGCCGGCCGTGCCGGCCCCTGCCTCGCCGACGGAGCCGAGCGGCACCCCCGCGGAGCCGACCGCTCCTGCCGAGCCGGTGGCCGAGCCGGTCTCGGTGGGCATCCCCTCGATCGACGTGACCAGCGAGCTGCTCCGCCTGGACCTCAACGACGACGGCACCGTCGAGGTCCCGCCGCTCGAGCCCGACGACAAGGCCGGCTGGTACCAGCGCGGCCCGGCGCCCGGCGCCGTCGGCCCCGCGGTCATCCTCGGGCACGTGGACTCCGCCGAGCACGGTCCCGGCATCTTCTTCGACCTCGGCGCCCTGGAGCCCGGCGACGAGGTGACCGTCGACCGCGCCGACGGCACGGTCGCGGTCTTCGCGGTCGACCGGGTCGAGGTGCACCCGAAGGACGAGTTCCCGACCATCGAGGTGTACGGCAACACCGACGACGCCCAGCTGCGGCTGATCACCTGCGGGGGCGACTTCGACTCCGCGGTGCGCAGCTACGAGGACAACGTCATCGCCTTCGCCACGCTGACCGGCACCCGCCCCGCCTGATCCCGGGATGCCGGTCGGCACCGGTGGGCACGGTGGTCAGCCGACCGGAGCCACCGGGTGCAGCGCGGCTGCGCCGCGACCGTCCGCCTTCACCTGGTAGAGGGCCAGGTCGGCGCGCCGCATCAGCTGGGCCGCGGTGTCCCCGGGGCAGCGCTCCGCCACCCCGGCCGACATGCTCACGTCGGGTACGACGGAGCAGGGGCGCCGGACGACGGCGAGTGCCTCGGGACCGGAGAACCCGGGCATCAGCAGCGCGAACTCGTCGCCGCCGTGCCGGGCCAGGAGGACACCGGGCGGCAGCTGCTGCCGCCAGCTGTCGGCGACCTGCCGCAGCAGGCGGTCACCGGCCTCGTGGCCCTCGGTGTCGTTGATCGGCTTGAAGTGGTCCAGGTCCAGCAGGCCCGCCGACAGCACGGCGTCGCGCCGCCGCACCTGCTCGTCGAGCGCCTCGTCGAAGCCGCGGCGGTTCGCCAGGGCCGTGAGTGCGTCGGACTCGGCGCCGGAGGCGCGCAGGACCAGCGTCCGCGTGACGACGGCGAGGGTGGACACGACGACCGCGAGCGCCGCGGCGGTGGCCGCCGGCGCGTCGCCGCGCAGGAGCAGCGCCGCCGACGTCCCTCCGACCGCGGTCACGATGTGGGCCACCGCCACACGGCGGTCGGCGAAGAAGCAGGCCATGACCCCGACGAAGGCGCTGATCGAGGCGCAGATCACGGCGGTCGTCGAATCGGTTCCCGCACCTCCCCTGAGGAGGGGAGTGCCGACCGGCCGGCGGGCTCCATGCTCTCCGGGGGCACGTCCCTGCGACGGGGCGCCGGCTGGGACGATGGCACGCGAAGGGCACCACCGCGGAGGCTCGTCCCCGGGAGGACAGGGCCGGCTCACGTCGCCGACCCAGCCCCGACCACCGATCGACCCGGGCTGCACGTGCCCCGCGCCCGGGGAACCGAGAAGCGAGGAACCGCCGTCCCCATGCGGAGCAGTCCTGCTGCCGTCCTGTTCGACATGGACGGCACCCTGGTGCAGACCGAGGAGTACTGGGGCGAGGCCATGTTCGAGCTGGCCGCCTCCCTCGGTGGCCGGATGTCGGAGGAGGCCCGGGCGGCGACGGTCGGCACGAGCATGCGGCGGTCGATGGAGGTGCTGCACGCAGACCTCGGCGTCGTGCGCACCGAGGGGCAGCTGCAGGCCGACGCTCGGTGGGTGGAGGACCGGACCGGCGAGCTGATGTCCCGCGGCATCGCGTGGCGTCCAGGCGCCCGCGAGCTGCTCGAGGGGGTCCGTGCGGCCGGGATCGCCACCGCCCTGGTGACGACGACCCCGCGCCGGCTCGCCGACATCGTGCTGGGAAGCATCGCGGCCGACCTGGGCGGCGACCCCTTCGACGTCACCGTCTGCGGCGACGAGGTGCCGGCCCGCAAGCCGGACCCCGCGCCGTACCTGCAGGCGGCCGCCCAGCTGGGGGTCGACGCGTCCTCCTGCGTGGTCGTCGAGGACTCGCTGGTCGGCGTGACCTCGGGCCTGGCGGCCGGGATGGCGGTGCTCGGGGTCCCGGCGCTGCAGCCGGTGCCGCCCGCGCCGGGGCTGACGCTGCGCGACACGCTCTCCGGGGTGGGGGTCGACGACCTGGTGCCGGTGCTCGCCGCGCGTACGGCTGGAGACCGCGTTCCGCTGATCCGCCGATGACTTGCCCGCGCCCGTCCGGTCACGGCTGTGGACGGCGCCGGTAGCGAGGAGAGTCATGAGCAGTGCGGCAGGCGACGGGCCCGTCAGGGGCCCGCGTCCTACTCCCCGTCGATCGAGGAGAAGTACGGCAGGCCGGTCGGGGAGTGGCTCGACATGGTCCGGCGCAGCCCGCTGGACACCCACATGCAGGTGGTGAGCTGGCTGGCGACCGAGCACGGGCTGGGTCACGGGCACGCCAACGCCCTCGTCGCCCACGTGCGCGCCGAGCGGAGCTGACCGAGGACGGCGGTGCCGTCGGACGGCGCGGATAGCCTGCGCGCGTGCCCGACCTGCCGGAGCTGCCTCCACCCGCCCCGACGGCCGACGAGACCGAGCTCCTGCTCGCCTGGCTCGACCACCTGCGCGGTTCGATCCTGCGCAAGGTGGCGGACCTGGACGAGGAGCAGGCGCGGTGGCGTCCCCATGGGGCGCTGATCCCGCTGCTCGGCATCGTCCACCACCTCACGCAGGTGGAGTGGCGGTGGATCGACGGCGCCATGCGCGGCGAGCCGGTCAGCCGGAGCGAGGCGGAGTTCGCGCCGGGGCCCGAGCTCACGGTGGCCGGGGCCGTGCGTCGGTACCGGGAACGGGCGCTGGCCACGGCGGCGGCGGTGCGGTCGATGCCGATGACCCAGCCGTGTGCCGACGGCAGCGGCCGGGACCTCCGCTGGGTCCTGCTGCACCTGGTGGAGGAGACCGCGCGGCACGCGGGCCATGCCGACGCGGCCCGGGAGCTCCTGGACGGCGTCACGGGCTGACCGGTGTCGCGGCCCACCGGCGGGGCGAAACCCCGCCGGTGGTCAGACGGCGGTGACCGGGAGCGTCGTGCGCCAGCCGGCCGCGGCGGCCGCCTCGGCCGGGAAGGGCGGGGGAGTGCCGCCCCAGGCCGGGCACAGCGCCTGGTGGTCGCACCAGCCGCAGAGCCGGGTCTTGTTGGGCCGGAACTCGCCGGTCTCCACGGCCTTCTCGATCGCCGACCAGATCGCGAGCAGGGTCCGCTCGAAGCGCACGAGCTCGGCCTCCTCCGGGGCGTAGGTCAGTGCGTCGCCCTCGCCACCCAGGTAGAGCAGCTTGAGCTGTGCGGCGACCACGCCACGGGTGCGCCAGAGCACCAGCGCGTAGAACTTCATCTGGAACAGGGCCTTGGACTCGAACGCCTCGCGGGGCATCGAGCCGGTCTTGTAGTCGACCACCCGGAGTGCGCCGTTCGGGGCTACGTCGAGCCGGTCGACGTAGCCGCGCAGCAGCAGCCCGTCGGGCAGGGTGACCTCGACGAGCTCCTCGCGGGCCTCGGGCTGGAGGCGACGGGGGTCCTCCAGGGTGAAGTACTTCTCCACGAGCTTCCCGGCCGAGGCCAGCCACGCCTCCACCGACTCCGGCGCGTTGACGTCGGTCTCGGCGCCGGCGTCGCCGGTCGCCTCGAACAGCTCGGCGATACCGGGCTCCTCGCGCAGCTCGGACCAGGCCGGCTCGAGCAGCTCCAGGGCGCCCTCCGGGGTCCGCTGGGCGGGCGGCAGGTCGTAGAGCCGCTCCAGGACCGAGTGCACGAGCGTGCCGCGCACCGCGGCCAGGCTCTTCTTCTCCGGCAGGCGGTCGATGGTCCGGAAGCGGTACAGCAGCGGACAGGTCTTGAAGTCGGCCGCGCGGCTGGGGGAGAGGGACGGGCGCCGGGGAGCCGGGGCGTCCTCCACCGGCGGGAGGACCGCCGGAGCGGTGGCGTCGGCCTGCGGATCGGTCTGCACCATCGCCGTCATGGGTCCGAGGCTAGGTCGCCCCTCCGACACTTCCGAGTGTCCGCGCCGCATCGGCGTCGGGGGTCACACCGGCACCGTCCGTACGCTGACCGCCCGTGGACACACAGCCCGAGCCCGACCGCGAAGTCAGCAGAGCGACCGATGGCCCTTCTGCTGGGGCCCACCGCGAGCCTGCGAGCGGTGGGGGGCAGGAGGGTCCTCCCGCGGTCGAGGGCGCCTTCGTCGCCGGTGACCGGGTGCAGCTCACCGACCCCAAGGGCCGGCTGCACACCATCGTCCTGACGCCGGGCAAGCAGTTCCACACGCACCGCGGCGCCATCGAGCACGACGACCTGATCGGCGCGCCCGAGGGCTCGGTCGTGCACTCCACGGCGAACACGGGCTACCTCGCCCTGCGCCCGCTGCTGGCCGACTACGTGCTCTCCATGCCGCGCGGCGCCCAGGTGATCTACCCCAAGGACGCGGCCCAGATCGTGGGGTTCGGCGACATCGGGCCCGGCATGCGGGTGCTCGAGGCCGGCGCCGGCTCCGGCGCGCTGAGCTGCTCGCTGCTGCGCGCCGTCGGCTCGGAGGGGTCGCTGACCAGCTACGAGCGGCGGGAGGACTTCCTCGACGTCGCCCGTGCCAACGTCGGGGCGTTCTTCGGCGACGTGCCGGCGAACTGGGGCCTGCGCCTGGGCGACCTGGCCGACCACCCGGCCGACGAGACCGTCGACCGCGTCGTGCTCGACATGCTCGAGCCGTGGGCCGTGCTGCCCACCGTGGCCGCCGCGCTGCGCCCCGGCGGAGTGCTGGTCGGCTACGTCGCGACGGTGACCCAGCTCTCCACCTACGTGGAGGCGCTGCGCGCCCAGGGCGTCTGGACCGAGCCCTACGCCTGGGAGTCGCTGCTGCGTCCCTGGCATGCCGTGGGGCTGGCCGTGCGCCCCGAGCACCGGATGGTGGCGCACACGGCCTTCCTCGTCACCGCCCGGCGGCTGGCCGAGGGAACCGTCGCTCCCATCCGGCAGCGGCGCGCCCAGAAGCACTGACGGAGGACCGCCGGGCGCTCCTAGCACCGCGAAGCCGACCCCGCGAGGCGGCGGCGAACTGTCGTCCCGCGTGTATAGATTTGCCTCCTGGCTCCCCCCGAATTGCGGAGGTGCGCGATGGGCCCGGGTCCCGACGAGTTGAACGCGCGACGTGACCGTGACGTCGCCGCCCTGCTCACTCAGATCTCCTACCTCGAGGAGGAGATCGGTCTGCTGCGCCGCAAGGTGTCCGACAGCCCCCGCCAGGTGCGGGCGCTGGAGGAGCGGATCGCCGAGGCGGAGGGCCGCGCGGCCTTCCTCTCCGAGCGCAACGACAAGCTGGCGAGCACGCTGCGGGATGCCCGCGAGCAGCTGGTCACGCTCAAGGAGGAGGTCGACCGGCTCGGTCAGCCGCCCTCGGGCTACGGCGTCTTCCTGACCTCGTACGAGGACGGCACGGTCGACGTCTTCACCGGTGGCCGCAAGCTGCGGGTGTCGGTGTCGCCGAACGTGGCGGCGGAGGAGCTGCGCCCCGGCCAGGAGGTCATGCTCAACGAGGCGATGAACGTCGTCGAGGCGCGGCAGTTCGAGCGCGCCGGCGACGTCGTCATGCTCAAGGAGCTGCTCGAGCCGGTCGACGGCGTCACGCAGCGCGCCCTGGTCATCGGGCACACCGACGAGGAGCGCGTCGTCTACCTCGCCGACTCGCTCACCGACCAGCCGCTGCGCGTGGGTGACTCGCTGCTGCTGGAGAGCCGTTCGGGCTACGTGTACGAGCGGATCCCGAAGAGCGAGGTCGAGGAGCTCGTCCTCGAAGAGGTCCCCGACATCGACTACTCCGACATCGGTGGCCTCGCGCGTCAGATCGAGCAGATCCGCGACGCCGTGGAGCTGCCGTTCCTGCACGCCGACCTGTTCCGCACCTACGAACTGCGGCCGCCCAAGGGCATCCTGCTGTACGGCCCTCCCGGCTGCGGCAAGACGCTGATCGCCAAGGCGGTGGCGAACTCGCTGGCGAAGAAGGTCGCCGCCGTCCGCGGCGACGGCGACACGAGCCAGGGGAAGTCCTACTTCCTCAACATCAAGGGCCCGGAGCTGCTCAACAAGTACGTGGGCGAGACCGAGCGGCACATCCGCCTGGTGTTCCAGCGGGCGCGCGAGAAGGCCAGCGAGGGCACGCCGGTCATCGTCTTCTTCGACGAGATGGACTCGATCTTCCGCACCCGCGGATCGGGCGTGTCCTCCGACGTCGAGTCGACGATCGTCCCGCAGCTGCTGAGCGAGATCGACGGCGTCGAGGGGCTGGAGAACGTCATCGTCATCGGCGCCTCCAACCGCGAGGACATGATCGACCCGGCGATCCTGCGGCCCGGCCGGCTCGACGTGAAGATCAAGATCGAGCGCCCGGACGCCGAGGCCGCGCGGGACATCTTCAGCAAGTACCTGACGACGTCGCTGCCGATCAACCCCGACGACCTCGCCGAGAACGGCGGCAGCCGCGAAGCCACGATCGCCGGGATGATCCAGCGCACGGTCGAGCGCATGTACACCGAGACCGAGGAGAACCGCTTCCTCGAGGTCACCTACGCCAACGGTGACAAGGAGGTCCTGTACTTCAAGGACTTCAACTCCGGCGCCATGCTGCAGAACATCGTCGACCGCGCCAAGAAGATGGCGATCAAGGAGCACCTGGAGACCGGCGCCTCGGGTCTGCGGGTCGGCCACCTGATGCAGGCCTGCGTGGACGAGTTCAAGGAGAACGAGGACCTGCCGAACACGACCAACCCCGACGACTGGGCGCGGATCTCGGGCAAGAAGGGCGAGCGGATCGTCTACATCCGCACGCTCATCAGCGGCAAGGGCAACGAGGCCGGCCGCGCCATCGACACCGCGACCAACACCGGCCAGTACCTGTAGCCGGAGCACGTGTCCGACCGGCGGCCCGGCCCCTGCTCGCGGGGACCGGGCCGCCGGCGTCGTTCAGGCGGCGAGCGACGCGAGGACGGCGCGCAGGTGGGCCCCACCGGCCGCCTCGTGGACCAGTCCGGGCACCGCCGTGACGGCGTACGGCCGGTCGGCGAGCGCGGGGGCCGGGCCGACGTCGACGTGGGTCACCGCGTCGCCGCGCGCGTGCAGTTCGTCGGCCATCGCGTAGTCGGTCCGCGAGTCGCCGACCGTGTGCCAGGTGCGGGGGAGCGGACCGTCGCCGGTGAGCAGCGCCAGACCCCGGCGGGCGCCCAGCGCCTTGCCCGCGGCGCTCGATTCGACGTCCGTGGCGATGATCGACGGATCGATCCGCCACGGCGTGCCGCCGTCGGCGTCGGGAAAGGATTCGTCGCGCAGCCGGACCCCGATGCCGGCGGCTCTCATAACCGCCAGCAGATCGGTGTCGAACGCCCGCTGGCGCCGGGCGTAGACGCCCGGCGGCACGTCGGTGCGCGCCTCGACCGTGGCCATCGTGCGCTTGGACCGGTCGACGAACATCGCATCGCCGTACTCGGCGACCAGCGTCTCCAGCAGCTCGTGGCACACCGGCGGAACCGCGAGGGCGGGGTCGGCGTGCACCACGCCCGGCCCCTCGGCGCCCGCCGAGAGCCAGGTGCCGCCCTTCTCGCAGACGGCGTGCAGCCGGGCGGCGGCAGGAAGACCACGGGCCGCCAGCGGGGTGAACACCCGGGCCACGACGAAGTCGGTGGACCGCCCGGTGTTCAGGACGACGGGGATCCCGCGCGCCAGCAGCGCGTGCAGGTCGTCGAGCAGGGGCCCTGGGACGGTCCGCGTCGCCGGGCTGCTCACCGGGCCGTCGACGTCCAGGAAGAGCCCGAGGGGCGGTGCGTCCACGCCGCCATCCTGCCGACGCCGACCGGGGCCCGCTCCGACCGGTCCGGCGGTCCGGGCGGCGGCGACGGCTCCCACGGGGAGCCGCCTAGGGTTGGGCCATGAGCGTTCGGCGGGTCATGGGCACCGAGGTGGAGTACGGGATCTCGGTCCCGGGGCAGCCGAGCGCGAACCCGACGACCCTGTCGAGCCTCGTGGTCAACGCCTGGGCCGTGGCGGACGCGCCGACGCCGCGTCGTCCGCGGTGGGACTTCGAGGAGGAGTCCCCGCTGCGTGACGCGCGGGGCTTCGACCTCACGCCCGCGCAAGCGCTGGACCACAACGACCTGGACGACGACCACGGGATGGCCAACGTCATCCTGACCAACGGGGCCCGCCTGTACGTCGACCACGCGCACCCGGAGTACTCGACGCCGGAGGTCACCAGCCCGCGCGACATCGTGCTCTGGGACAAGGCGGGGGAGCGGGTCATGGCCGAGGCCGCCCGGCGCGCGGCGCAGATCCCCGGCACGCAGCCCATCCAGCTCTACAAGAACAACACCGACGGCAAGGGTGCCTCCTACGGGTCGCACGAGAACTACCTCATGGACCGGCGGACGCCGTTCATCGACATCATCCGCGGGCTGGTGCCGTTCTTCGTGACCCGCCAGGTGTTCGCCGGCTCGGGCAAGGTGGGGATCGGGACGGAGAGCCGCACCGAGGGGTTCCAGCTCTCCCAGCGGGCGGACTTCTTCGAGGTCGAGGTCGGCCTGGAGACGACGCTCAAGCGGCCGATCATCAACACCCGGGACGAGCCGCACGCCGACGCCGACAAGTACCGGCGGCTGCACGTGATCATCGGCGACGCGAACCTGGCGGAGCTGTCCACCTACCTCAAGGTCGGGACGACGTCGCTCGTGCTCGCGATGATCGAGGCGCGGGCCCTGCCGGGGGCCCTGGCCGTCGAGGACCCGGTGCAGGAGCTCCAGGCGGTGAGCCACGACCCGTCGCTGACCCACCGGGTGCGGCTGCGGGACGGCCGGCGGATGACCGCGATCGAGCTGCAGCGGATCTACCTGGAGGCCGCCGCCCGCTTCGTCGAGGACCGTGGCGAGGGCGACGAGCAGACCACCGACGTGCTGCACCGCTGGGCGGCCGTCCTGGACGACCTGGCGGCCGACCCGATGCGGCTGGCCGACCAGCTGGACTGGCCGGCGAAGCTGCGGCTGCTCGAGGGCTACCGGTCGCGCGACGGCCTGGGCTGGGGCGACTCGCGGCTGAAGCTGGTGGACCTGCAGTACTCCGACGTCCGGCCGGACAAGGGGCTGTACAACCGGCTGGTCGCCCGCGGCGCCATGCGGCGGCTGCTCTCCGACACCGACGTCACCCGCGCGATGGTCAGCCCGCCGGCCGACACCCGGGCGTTCTTCCGCGGCGAGTGCCTGCGGCGCTTCCCGACCCAGGTGGCGGCGGCGTCCTGGGACTCCGTGGTCTTCGACCTGGGCCGGGAGAACCTGGTCCGCATCCCGACGCTGGAGCCGCTGCGGGGCACACGGGAGCACGTGGGAGCGCTGTTCGAGGCGTCGGCGACGGCGCAGGAGCTCGTCGACACGATCACCGGCCCCTGACCCGTCGTCCACAGGGCGGCCGCCCGTCCACGGCACCCGGTCGGCGGACGCCGGATGTCGGTCCCGGCGGGTACTTTCCAGGCAGCACCAGCCACTGAAAGGACCGGAGGGCAGCATGGCCACCAGGGACACCGGCGGGCAGCAGAAGGCGACGCGCTCGCGCGAGGAGACCGACGAGGTCGAGGCCTCGGTCGACAGCGAGGTCGCCGAGCGGCACAAGGAGATGACCGAGGACGTCGACTCGCTCCTGGACGAGATCGACGGGGTGCTCGAGGAGAACAGCGAAGACTTCGTGCGTGCATACGTACAAAAAGGGGGGGAGTGACCAAGATCATCTTCTCCTGAAGAGGTGATCGATGGACACCAAGTTCTGTCGCGATTGCGGGGCACACCGCCCTGTATCTGACTTCAGTCAGAACAAGAGATCGCGCGACAAGCTCGCTTTCTACTGCCGCGCGCACCTGGCCGAGCGCTCAGCGAAGAGTCGTGAGGCTCGGCGCGTACAACCGCGCCAGAACCGTTCGGCGCCGCCGGACCTCGTCGTGCCGGAAGGTGCCAAGTGGTGTCCGGACTGCGGTGAGGTCAAGAGCCTCGAGCAGTTCCCGCGGACGCGCACGTCGCGTACCGGGCATGCCACCTATTGCCTTCCGTGCCACAACGCCAGGGGTCGCAATTCACGTGAGAAGGTCGGCGGGGCCCGCACCTACCACCTCACCCGCCGATACGGGCTGACGGCCGCCGAGGCCGATCTCATGCTGGCAACCCAGCAAGGGGTCTGCGCGATCTGCCGCGCAGCGCCCGCCAAGCATGTTGATCATGATCATGGCACCGGCGCTGTCCGAGCCTTGCTCTGTTTCAACTGCAACGGCGGTCTCGGTCAGTTCCGGGACGATCCCTGGCTGCTGCGCATGGCGGCCTTCTACGTCGAGCACCACATGCAGCAGCAGGGCATGGCGACCCTGCAGGCCGCGTGCGCCGAGGACCCGGACGGGCCAGCCGACGTCAGTGGTCGCCGGTAGGGTCGCAGCGACGTCCGGGTCCGCGCGCGAGCAGCACGCGCGGCACTCGGCAGGACAGCGATCCACGCCGGCGCGAGCGGGTGGGAGAGGCGGATCTTTGAGCGAGCTGGCGAGCTCAGCAGGCAGCACAGCAAGATCGGGCACGCGGGCGCCGAGCGCCGGCGAGGTGACCGCGTGAACGAGTCGTCAGCTGGCCGGAGCGGGTTCCCGCCCGCGTACCTGGACCGGGTGGGTTCCTCGTTCACCGACTTCCTGTCGACGGCGGCTCCCGAGCTGCTGCCTGGCCGGCGTCCCGTCCCGCAGCTCCCCGTGGGTGACATCGCCCCGCACGGCACCACGATCGTCGCGGTCACCTTCGACGGCGGCGTTCTCATGGGCGGTGACCGCCGCGCCACCATGGGCAACCTGATCTCCAGCCGCGACATCGAGAAGGTCTACCCGGCCGACTCCTACAGCGTCATCGGCATCGCCGGCGCCGCGGGCATCGCGATCGAGATGGTGAAGCTCTACCAGGTCGAGCTCGAGCACTACGAGAAGATCGAGGGGCTCACGATGAGCCTCGACGGCAAGGCCAACCGCCTCGCGCAGATGATCCGCGGCAATCTCGGCGCCGCCCTGCAGGGCCTGGCCGTCGTCCCGCTGTTCGCCGGCTTCGACCTCGACGCCGCCCCGGGCACCAGCCCCGGGCGCATCTTCAGCTACGACGTCACCGGCGGGAACTACGAGGAGCGGGGCTACGCCGCCGTGGGCTCCGGCTCGCTGTTCGCGAAGAACTCGCTGAAGAAGACCTGGCGCTCCGGTCTCCCTGCCGACGAGGCCACCCGCACCGTCGTCGAGGCCCTGTACGACGCCGCCGACGACGACTCGGCCACCGGTGGCCCCGACCCCGTGCGCCGGCTCTACCCGATCGTCTACCGGGTGGACGCCGAGGGCGCCGTCCGGCTCACCGACGCCGAGGTCGCCGCGGTCGCGGACCGGATCGTCACCCAGCGTGCGGCCGCGGACCGCCAGAACATGCCGCGGGAGGCCTGAGCCATGACCATGCCGTACTACGCCTCCGCCGAGCAGGTCATGCGCGACCGCTCGGAGTACGCCCGCAAGGGCATCTCCCGCGGTCGCAGCGTCGCCGTCCTCACCTACGCCGACGGCGTCCTGCTCATCGCCGAGAACCCCAGCTCCACGCTGCACAAGATCGGCGAGATCTACGACCGGATCGGCTTCGCCGCCGTCGGCCGCTACAGCGAGTTCGAGAGCCTCCGGGTCGCCGGGGTGCGCCTCGCCGACGTCCGCGGCTACTCCTACAACCGCCGTGACGTCACCGGCCGGATCGTGGCGAACGCCTACGCGCAGACCCTCGGTGCGATCTTCACCGAGCAGATGAAGCCCTACGAGGTCGAGCTCTGCGTCGCCGAGGTCGGGGAGACCCCCGAGCGCGACCAGCTGTACCGGCTCACCTTCGACGGCTCCGTGGTCGACGAGCCGGACTTCGTCGTCATGGGCGGTCAGGCCGACGCCGTGACCGGGCACCTCCGCGAGAACTTCCACTCGGGCATGGGGCTGGCCGACGCGCTCAAGGTCGGCGTGGACGCCCTGTCCGCCGTCAGCCCTGCCACGGCGGGTTCGCAGCAGGGCGGTCACGCCCGGCTCAGCGCCGAGCAGCTGGAGGTGGCGGTGCTCGACCGCCGCCGTCCCAAGCGGGCGTTCCGCCGCGTCGTCGGTGCCGCCCTGCACACCCTCCTCGGCGACGGTGCTCCCACGACCGCCGCCGCTCCCGAGACGCACGCCCACACGCCGAGCCACCCCGCCCCCGGCACGCCGGCCGGGCTCGGGGACCCGGCCGCACCGGACACCGCGGGCGGTACCGGGTACGACGAACACGCCGAGGACGGCGGCGAGGGCTGACGCCGCGCGACGGGGTGGCGGAGCGGGCATGCCGGACCACCAGGTCGTCGACGACGCCGTCACGCAGGCCCGGACGCTGATCGACGCGGGCACCTACGACGACCGGACGGAGTGGTCCGACGCCGCTCCCTCCGCCGACGACGGCAACGAGCAGATCGAGGAGCACGGCTGGACCGGCTACGCCGCCTGGCACCTCGCCGTCGACCCGGGGGCCGACGAGGAGACCAAGAAGCGCCACGCCTTCCCGTACGGCGACCGGCCCGCTGCAGGATCCCGCCGCGAGCGGGCGAGCGGTGGGGGGCAGCGGGTCCTTCTGCTGCTGCAACGGCTCGACGCGAAGCGGTAGCGGCCCGCCGGTCCGGCGGTGGGCCGGTGTCGCATTCGGCGCCTAGTCTCGGAGCGTGGACCGACGGATCTTCGGGATCGAGACCGAGTACGGCGTCACGTGCACCTTCAAGGGCCAGCGCCGGCTGTCGCCCGACGAGGTGGCCCGCTACCTGTTCCGGCGCGTGGTGTCGTGGGGGCGCAGCTCCAACGTCTTCCTGCGCAACGGCTCCCGGCTGTACCTCGACGTCGGCAGCCACCCCGAGTACGCCACCGCCGAGTGCGACGACCTGACCGAGCTCGTCGTCCACGACAAGGCAGGCGAGCGGATCCTCGAGGGCCTCCTGGTCGATGCAGAGCAGCGGCTGGCCGAGGAGGGCGTCACCGGCGACATCTACCTGTTCAAGAACAACACCGACTCCGCCGGCAACAGCTACGGCTGCCACGAGAACTACCTCGTCGGCCGGCACGGCGAGTTCGCCCGGCTGGCCGACGTCCTCATCCCGTTCCTCGTCAGCCGGCAGATCGTCGTCGGCGCCGGCAAGGTGCTGCAGACCCCGCGGGGTGCCCTGTACTGCGTCAGCCAGCGCGCCGAGCACATCTGGGAGGGCGTCTCCAGCGCCACCACCCGCAGCCGCCCGATCATCAACACCCGGGACGAGCCGCACGCCGACGCCGAGCGCTACCGGCGGCTGCACGTCATCGTCGGCGACTCCAACATGAGCGAGACGACGACGCTGCTCAAGGTCACCATGACCGACCTGGTGCTGCGCATGATCGAGGCGGGCGTCCCGATCCGGGACATGACGCTGGAGAACCCCATCCGGGCCATCCGGGAGATCAGCCACGACATCACCGGCCGCCGCAAGGTCCGGCTGGCAGGCGGCCGCGAGATGTCGGCGCTGGAGATCCAGGCCGAATACCACAGCCGGGCCATGGAGTTCGTCGACCGCGAGGGCTGCTCCCCGGTGCACCGGCAGATGCTGGAGCTGTGGGGGCGGGTGCTCAAGGCCGTCGACAGCGAGGACCTGGGCCTCATCGACCGCGAGATCGACTGGGCGATCAAGTACAGCCTGCTGGAGCGCTACCGGGCCAAGCGCGGTCTGGAGCTGAGCTCCCCGCGCATCGCCCAGATGGACCTGGCCTACCACGACATCAGCCGGACCCGTGGCCTGTACTACCTGCTGGAGCGGGCCGGCCAGGTCGAGCGCGTGGCGCACGAGCCGCGCATCTTCGAGGCCAAGAACGTTCCGCCGCAGACCACCCGCGCCAAGCTGCGCGGCGAGTTCATCCGCAAGGCCCAGGAGAAGCGCCGCGACTTCACCGTCGACTGGGTGCACCTGAAGCTCAACGACCAGGCGCAGCGCACCGTGCTGTGCAAGGACCCGTTCAAGGCCGTCGACGAGCGCGTGGAGAAGCTCATCGCGAGCATGTGACCTGCTTTTCCGCGGAAAGTCACCAGGTGACTTTCCGCGGAAAAGCGGGTCAGTCGGCGGTGGCCGGCTCGACGGGCGCCTCGGCGTCGTCGGCCTCCGCGGCCTCCCCGGCCACGGGCACCTGCAGGGCGGCGTACCGGCCCGCGGCCGCGGCGGCCAGGAAGTACGCCCGCTCCTCGGGATAGCCGCGGCCCATCGTGCGCAGCGGCACGGGGGACAGGCCCAGGGCGATGTCGAGCCCGTCGGTGTCCACCCAGACGACGACGTTGCGCTCCGGCTGGCTCGCCAGGTCCTCGTCCACCTGGCCGCCGAGCTCGGAGGACAGCCCGCGCGGCGCGACCAGCGTGACCCCGGCGAGCGCCACCCGGCCGAACGCGGTGAGCGAGTGGTGGGAGACCCCGCGGTGCCGGGGGCGCGGATCGGCGTCGGAGATCCTCAGGGCGCCGACCGGCAGGCCGCCGAGCACGCTGACGGCGTTGCACGCCTCGCCGGCGGCCACGCCGGAGAAGCCCCACGGGGTGCCGGTGCCCAGGTTGCCCGGGCCCTGGGTGACGATGGCCAGATCGGCACCCAGCACGTGCTTGGCGGCCAGCAGCCCGGTGTGCAGGGTGACGGCCTCGAGGTCGCCGCCGTAGGCCTGCCCGACCGTGACCACCCCGGCCAGCGACGACTTGAGCGCGGTCACCGTGCGGGAGAACGCGGCGGGCAGCGCCCCGCCGTCGGTCATCACATAGGCGACCTTCAGGTCGGGGTCGGTGGCCAGCATCCCGATGAGGACCGCCGGCAGCGCCGAGTGCAGGTCGGCCACCACGACCGGCATGCCGCCCAGGTCGTCGGCGTCGGCGATCGCCGCGTGGTGCTCGGTGTCCTGCTCGTCGACGCCCTGCACGGTCACCTGCAGCGGCGTGTAGCGCGCCTTGACCAGGTGACCGGTCGTCTCCGGGTCCGGCGGCAGCCGGTCGGGGACGGCGACGACGAGCGCGTACCCGCCGGTGCCGAGGTTCTGCGCCAGCGCCGTCGTATTGAGCAGGACGTCGTCGCCCACCTCCGGGACGCCGACCAGCGACGGGTGGGCCAGCGCCGGTACCTCGCCCTCGTCGGGGACCTCGACGGTCAGCTCCAGCGCGTCGCGCCATGCCCGGCCGGTTCCCGTCACCTTCCCGCGGCGCCAGCGGATGCGGGAGGCGGGTACGGAGGCGGCAGAGCTCATACCGGCAGGCTATCGAGGGTCCCGGCGCCCGGCCGGGCGGCAGCGACCCGACCGGTGCCTGACTAGCCTGTGGGGCATGGCGGCCAAGCGGGCGGAACGACTGGTCAACCTGGTCATCGCCCTGCTGAGCACCAGGCAGTACGTGACCGCGGCCCGCATCCGCGCCACCGTCCCCGGCTACGAGGCCGATGACGGGTCCGACCGCGCCGACGAGGCGTTCAAGCGGATGTTCGAGCGGGACAAGGCCGAGCTCCGCGAGATGGGCGTCCCGCTGGAGACCGGCCGCACCAGCGCCTTCGACACCGAGGACGGCTACCGCATCGCCCGCGCCGACTACGAGCTGCCGGAGATCCACCTGACCGGCGAGGAGGCCGCCGCGATCGGTCTCGCGGTGCGGCTGTGGGAGTCCGCGCAGCTGGCCGGCGCCGCGCAGAGCGCCCTGGTGAAGCTGAAGGCCGCGGGGGTCGACGTCGACACCTCCCGCTCGCTGCCCATCCAGCCGCGCCTGGACCGGGGCGAGGCCGCCTTCGAGCCCACCTACGCCGCGGCCCGCGACCGCCGGCAGCTGCAGTTCGACTACCGCAGGCCCGACGAGGACTCCGCGGCGCGCCGGCACGTGCAGCCGTGGGGCGTCGTCGCCTGGCACGGCCGCTGGTACCTCGTCGGCTTCGACCTCGACCGCCAGGCCGACCGGGTGTTCCGGCTGTCCCGCGTGGTCGGGACGCCGAAGCCGACCGGCCCGGCCGGTGCGTTCGAGCCGCCTGCCGACCTGGACCTCACTGCCGTGGTGGCCGGACAGGCCGGGGGAGAGGAGCACCTCGTCCTGGTCCGCGCGCGGCCCGGCGCGGCGGTCGGGCTGCGCCGGCGCGCCACCTCGCTCGGCCCGGCCGACGACGGTGCCGGCGGTGTCGAGGACCGGCTCCAGCTGCGCACCACCGAGCCGTGGGCGCTGGCCGACGAGCTCGCCGCCTACGGGGCCGACGTGGTCGTCGAGGCGCCCACCGAGATGCGCGACGCCGTGATCGCCCGGCTGACCCGCCTGGCCGCCCTGGGGGAGACGACGTGAGCGAGCGTGCGAGCTCACCGATCAGCACAGCAGCCATGCTCACGCGGATGACGAGCGACAGCGAGGAGGCCGCGTGAGCGCGTCCGCCACCACCGACCGCATGACCCGGCTGCTGGCCCTCGTGCCCTACCTGACCGCCCGGCCCGACGGCGTGGGCCTGGCCGAGGCCGCCCGCGACTTCGGCGTGACCGAGCGGCAGGTGCGCAGCGACCTCGAGCTGCTGTGGATGTGCGGTCTGCCCGGCTACGGGCCCGGGGACCTCATCGACGTCTCCTTCGAGGGCGACCGGGTCCGCGTGACCTTCAGCGCCGGCATGGTGCGCCCGCTGCGGCTGACCACCGACGAGGCGGTCGCCCTCGTCGTCGCCCTGCGCACCCTCCTGGAGCTGCCCGGGCTCGCCGAACGCGACGCGGTCAGCCGGGCGCTGGCGAAGGTCTCTGCCGCCGCCGGCGACGCCGCCGAGCGGGTCACCCCCGTCGCGGTCAGCGTCGACGCCCGCGAGGAGACCCTGGCCGTCGTCCGCAACGCCCTGGAGAAGGGCCGGGCGCTGCACCTGCACTACTACGTGCCCACCCGCGACGAGCGGACCGAGCGGACGGTCGACCCGATGCAGCTGCTCCTGGTCGAGGGCCGCTGGTACCTCGAGGCCTGGTGCCGGCGGGCCGAGGGCGTCCGGCTGTTCCGCCTCGACCGGGTCGACGACGTGGCGGTGCTCGACGAGCCGGCCGCCCCGCCTCCGCAGGCGGAGACCCGCAACGTCGACGACGGCGTCTACCGGCCCGGGCCCGAGGCCCCCGCGGTGCGCCTGCGACTGGCCCGCGCCGCCCGCTGGGTGGCCGACTACTACCCGGTGGAGGACATCACCCCGGTCGAGGACCCACCCGGCGGCCTCGCCGTCACCGTGCGCACCGCCGACCTGGCCTGGGCCCGCCGGCTGGTCGCCTCCTTGGGCGGCGACGCGGTCGTCGACGAGCCGGTCGAGATCGCCACCCAGGTCGCCGCCGAGGCCCGGACCGCGCTCGCCCGCTACGGCGGAACGCCGGGCGCGGGCCGCTAGGGTCGAGCCCGTGCTGCTCTGGATCGCCCTCGCCGTGGCCGTCGTCGCCCTCGTCGTGCTCGCCGTGCTCCTGCACGGGGTGCTCGGCGGGCTGGGCCGGCTCCGCGCGGAGCTGGAGGCCGGGGCGCGGGACCTGCGCCCGGTGCTGGAGCAGGTGCAGGCCACCACCGCCGCGGCCGAGCGCACGCGCGGCCACATGAACGAGCGCTGAACAGCAGTCGACCGAACCGCCCGGCAGCGGGGAGCCGAACGCTTCCCGGCGTAGCATTCGGGTGCCATCAACTCTTGGAGGACGTGCCATGGGCGGACTCGGCCCGCTGGAGATCGGCCTGATCATCCTGGCCATCCTGCTGCTGTTCGGCTACAAGAAGCTGCCGGACGCCTCGCGGTCGCTCGGCCGGTCCCTGCGCATCTTCAAGGGCGAGATGAAGGGGATGAAGGAGGACGACGTCCGCACCAAGGACGCCGCCCGCACCACGCCCCTCCGGGGCGAGATCGTCACCCCCGCCGCCGCGCCGGCGTCCGGTGACCCGACCGCGGAACTGCACGAGGAGGCCCGCCAGGCCGAGCTGCGTGCCGCGGAGCTGCGGGCCCGCGCCGAGCAGGCGCGCGCGGCCGACGGCCCGCGCTGACCCCCGCGCACCAGGCAGCACGGCGGTGAGCGAGGCGACCCGGGGCGCACGGCGCCGTCGGCGGCCGCCGCGTGACGCCCAGGCGACGATGAGCCTGGTCGCCCACCTCACCGAGCTGCGCAACCGCATCGGCAAGGCGCTGCTCGCACTGCTGGTGGCCACCGCCGTGGCGTTCTGGTGGTACGAGCACGGGCTCGGCGAGTTCATCCGGGCCCCCTACTGCGGCCTGCCGGAGGACCTGCGCTACGGCGGGGACGACGCCGGCGGCTGCGGACTGCTGATCACCGACGTCTTCGGCGGTGTCTTCATCCGGCTCAAGGTGGCGTTCCTGGCCGGCGCGGTGCTGTCGGGGCCGTTCTGGCTGTACCAGCTCTGGGCCTTCGTCACGCCCGGGCTCAAGACCAACGAGAAGCGCTACGGCATCGCCTTCGTCGCCGTCTCCAGCACCCTGTTCGCGCTCGGGGCCGTGCTCGCCTACGTCTCGCTCTCCGCCGGTCTGGAGCTGCTGCTCTCCCTGGCCGGCGACGGCGTGGTGATCGCACTGACCGCGCAGGACTACATCGGCTTCGTGCTGTCGCTGCTGGTCGCGTTCGGTGTGAGCTTCGAGGTGCCGCTGATCGCCGTCGCGCTCAACCTGGCCGGCGTCCTGAGCCACGAGGTGCTCAGCCGCAGCCGGCGCTGGATCTTCTTCCTGACCATCGTGTTCGCCGCCTTCGTCACCCCCACGCAGGACCCGTTCACCATGCTGCTCATGGCCGGGCCGATGATCCTGCTGTTCGAGCTCGCCATCCAGGTGGCGCGTTTCGTCGACCGGCGCCGGGCGCGCCGGGACGCCGCCGAGCACTTCCACGGCCTGTCCGACGACGAGGCCTCGCCGCTGGACGCCCACCCGTCGTCGCTCGACGAACCGGTGGACCGCGCGCCGACGTCCCCCCGCGGCTGACCGCGTGGACGTCAGCGTCCTCATCAGCCCCGCCGCCGGGCGGGGCCGTGCCCGCGCGCGGGCCGGGGCGGTCGTCGCCGCCCTGCGGTCGGCCGGGCTCACCCCGCACGTCCTGCCCGCCACCACCGGGGCCGACGCCGAGCGCCAGGCCGAGGTCGCGGTGCGCGAGGGCACCGGGGCGGTGGTCGCCGTCGGTGGCGACGGGACCGCGCACGCGGCGCTGCAGGCGGTGGCGGGCACGCCGACGCCGCTGGTCGTGGTCCCCGCCGGCACCGGCAACGACCTGGCGCTGGCCCTCGGCGTGCCGACGGATCCCCTGCAGGCCGCGCGCAGCGCCGCCGCCGACCTCCTCGCCGGCCGCAGCCGGGCCATGGACGCCGGCCGGACCGGGAACCGCTGGTGGGCCACCGTGCTGTGCTGCGGCTTCGACTCCGCCGTCACCGACCGCGCCAACCGGTTGCGCTGGCCGCGCGGGCGCCGCCGGTACGACGTCGCCGTCCTCGTCGAGCTCGCCCGGCTGCGGCCCCTCGAGATGACGCTGTCGCTGGACGGCGAGGCGCGCACGCTGGCCGCCACGATGGTCGCCGTCGGCAACACCCCCTGGTACGGCGGCGGGCTCAAGATCTGCCCGGGGGCCGACCTCGGGGACGGGCTGTTCGACGTCACCGTCGTGGCGGCGGGGCGCAGGCTGGACCTGATCCGCACCAGGCCACGGCTGGCCGACGGCACGCACGTCCAGCACCCCGCGGTGAGCGTGTACCGGGCCACCCGCGTGGAGCTGAGCTGCGCCGGCGTGACCACCTACGCCGACGGCGAGCCCGTCGCGCCGCTGCCGGCGACCAGCGAGTGCGTGCCCGGCGCGGTGCGCGTCGCCGGCACCGACGGGGCCACGATCAGGTGACCTGATCACGGCGCGTCCTCCCTCGTCGCAGACGCTGAGGGGGGACACCCGATGATCAGGGAGCCTGATCGTGGCGGCGCGCCAACGCCCCGGCGCGCGCCTAACGTGGACGTCATGTCCAGCCCCGCTGAGCGGTACGCCGCTGCCCGGCGGCGGACCTCCCACCCCACGCTGGCCGACTTCACCGCCGAGCTCGGCTTCGCCCTGGACCCGTTCCAGGTGGAGGCCTGCGAGGCCCTGGAGCAGGGCTCCGGCGTGCTGGTCTGCGCGCCGACGGGCGCCGGCAAGACGGTGGTGGGCGAGTTCGCCGTGCACAAGGCCCTCGCCGAGGGGCGGAAGGCGTTCTACACGACGCCGATCAAGGCGCTGTCCAACCAGAAGTACAACGACCTGGTCGAGCGCTACGGCGCCGAGCGGGTGGGGCTGCTCACCGGCGACAACGCCATCAACGGCGACGCCCCGGTGGTCGTGATGACCACCGAGGTGCTGCGCAACATGCTCTACGCCGAGTCGCCGGCGATCGCCGGCCTCGGCTACGTGGTCATGGACGAGGTGCACTACCTCGCCGACCGCTTCCGCGGCGCGGTGTGGGAGGAGGTGATCATCCACCTGCCCGAGTCGGTCACGCTCGTCTCGCTGTCGGCGACCGTGAGCAACGCGGAGGAGTTCGGCGACTGGCTGGTCACCGTCCGCGGCGACACCGAGGTCGTGGTCAGCGAGATCCGCCCGATCCCGCTGTGGCAGCACATGCTCGTCGGCAACCGGGTCTTCGACCTCTTCTCGCTGCGCCCGGCGGCCCACGCCGGGGAGCACGGGCAGAGCCCCCGCCCCTTGTCCACCCGGGAGCGCGGCGCCTCCGTCGTCGATCCGGAGCTGGTGCGCCACGTCCGCGAGCACGAGCGGCGGATCGAGGGCTGGGGCGGGGACCGGCGACGTGACTCCGGGCACCGGCCGCGGTACCGGCCGCCGGCGCGGTCCGACGTCATCGAGCGGCTGGACGGCGCGGGCCTGCTGCCGGCGATCACCTTCGTGTTCAGCCGCAACGGCTGCGACGCCGCCGTCCACCAGTGCCTGCTGTCCGGTCTGCGGCTCACCGACGAGGCCGAGCGCGCCGAGATCGCCGCGATCATCGACGAGCGGACCGGCTCGCTGCCGGAGGAGGACCTGCACGTCCTCGGTTTCTGGGAGTGGCGCGAGGGGTTGCTGGCCGGGCTGGCCGCGCACCACGCCGGACTGGTCCCGGCGTTCAAGGAGACCGTCGAGGAGTGCTTCGTCCGCGGCCTGGTCAAGGCCGTGTTCGCCACCGAGACCCTGGCGCTGGGCATCAACATGCCGGCGCGCACGGTCGTCCTCGAGCGTCTGGTGAAGTGGAACGGCGAGGCGCACGTCGACGTCACTCCGGGGGAGTACACCCAGCTGACCGGCCGCGCCGGGCGCCGCGGGATCGACGTCGAGGGGCACGCCGTCGTCATCTGGGCCCCGGGCATGGACCCGAGCGTGGTGGCCGGGCTGGCCAGCACCCGCACCTACCCGCTGCGGTCGTCCTTCCGGCCCAGCTACAACATGGCGGTCAACCTGGTCGGCTCCTTCGGCCGGGCCCGGGCGCGGGAGCTGCTGGCCAGCTCCTTCGCCCAGTTCCAGGCCGACCGCTCCGTCGTGGGGCTCGCCCGGGCCGCGGCGCGGCACGAGCAGGACGCCGAGCGGAACGCCCTCGAGATGCGGTCCGACCGCGGCGACGTCGGGGCGTACGCCCGGTTGCGCCGGGAGATCTCCGACCGGGAGAAGGAGCTCTCCCGCGACTCGCAGGCCAAGCGCCGGATGGAGGCCGCCGACGCGCTGGCCGCGCTGCGCCCCGGCGACGTGATCCGCGTGCCCACGGGCCGCCGGCAGGGCCTGGCCGTCGTCCTGGACCCGGGCATCACCGACCTCGCCGATCCGCGGCCGCTGGTGCTCACCGAGGACAAGTGGGCCGGCCGGCTGGGCTCGGTGGACTTCCCGGGCCCGGTGACGGCGCTGGCGCGGGTGAAGGTGCCGAAGAACTTCAACCACCGCAGCCCGCACGCCCGCCGCGACCTCGCCTCCACGCTGCGCAACGCCCGCGTCGAGCACGACCTGGGCGCCCGGCGGGTCAAGAACCGCTCGGCGGCCGCCGACGACCCGGTGCTGGCCGACCTGCGCGCGGCGCTGCGCAACCACCCGGTGCACCAGCTCCCCGACCGGGAGGAGCGGGTGCGGGTGGCCGAGCGGTGGCTGCGCGCGGTGCACGAGGCGGACGCCCTCCAGCGCACGATGGCCGAGCGCACCGGATCGCTGACCCGCCAGTTCGACCGCACCTGCGACGTGCTGGAGGAACTGGGCTACCTGGTGCCCGAGGTCGTGCCGCTGGTGCCGGCGGAGACCGAGGAGCTCGGCGCCGTGGACGACGCGCCGGTCGTGACCGACGACGGGCGCCGGCTTGCCCGGATCTGGTCGGAGTCGGACCTGCTGGTGGCCGAGTGCCTGCGGGCCGGGGCGTGGCGGGGCCTGAACCCGGTCGAGCTGGCCGCCGCCGTCTCCACGCTGGTGTTCGAGGCCCGCCGGGACACGCCCAGCCTGCCGGCCGTCCCCGCCGGCAAGGTGGCCGCCGCCATCGGCGTGATGCGAGGGATCCGCTCGCGGCTGCAGGACGTCGAGCTCGACCACGGCGTCCCGGCCAGCCGGGACCTCGATCTCGGCTTCGCGTGGGCCGCCTACCGGTGGGCCGACGGGCAGAGCCTGGACCGGGTGCTCGCCGGCGCCGAGCAGGCCGGCACCGAGCTCTCAGGCGGCGACTTCGTGCGCTGGGCCCGGCAGCTCATCGACCTGCTGGACCAGCTGGCGAAGGTCGCCGACGACGCGGTCGCCCGCACGGCCCGCGCGGCGGTGGACCGGGTCCGTCGCGGCGTGGTCGCGGTGGCGGTCGGCGGCTGACCAGCGCGTCGCCGTCCCGGATGGGGCGGCCCGGTGCGGCAGAATTCGTCGCGCCCGGCCGGTGGCCGGGTTCGGCACGGCTCCGGGAGAGACGATGACCAACCCGCCGCAGGACGACGACTTCCGCGAGGGCGACCCGCGGGGTGGGCGTCCCGAGGGTGCCGCGCCGTCACCCGAGCCGTGGAACGCGCCTCCCGGGGGGACCCAGCCCTACGGGCAGCCCCCGTTCGGCAGCTGGCCGCCGCCTTCGGGCCGGCCTCCGTACGGGCCGCCCCAGGCCGGGCCGCCCCAGGCCGGACCGCCGCCGTACGGGGCACCCCAGCCCGGACAGCCCCAGTACGGACAGCCGCCGTACGGGGCACCCCAGCCCGGACAGCACCAGTACGGGCCGCATCAGCCCGGTCCCTGGCAGCCGGGGCCGTCCCAGCACGGCGTGCCCGGCTACGGCGTGCCCGGCTACGGCCATCCGGGCTACGGCGCCCCGCAGCCGGCCCGGAGGTCGCGGCGCGGCCTGGTCCTGGGCCTGCTGCTCCTGGCGGCCGTCGCGGTCGTCTCCGTCCTCCTGGCCACCACCGGCGGGTCGACGGTGCTCTCCCGGTCCGCCGTCGAGCAGGACGTCGCCGATCAGTTCGAGCAGCGCGAGGGCGTCGCCGTGGACCTGGAGTGCGCCGAGGAGATGACCGTCGACGACGGCGCCACCTACGACTGCACCGGCGTCACCGAGGACGAGGAGGAGGTCACCCTCCGGATCGAGATCACCGACCCCGAGGAGGCGCGCTACACCTGGTCGGAGCCGTGAGCCTCGGCTGAAGTGAGTCCGGCAACGCCGCCCAGCGACCCGCAGCCGCCTTCCGGGGATGGATCGCTCGTCGGGATAGCGTGCCGGGCGTGACGGTTCTCCGGGGGCAGGTCAAGTCGACGATCGAGGGAAGCCGGTTCTCCGTGTGGGTAGCCGACAATGATCTCGGTGCCGTCTTCACGGTAGGTGCGCCACCGTTTCTCGACCGGATCCCAGGCGATGGAGAAGCCGTGGTGGACCTTGGTGTGGTGGCGCTCGCAGAGCAACGCTGTGTTGGCCACCGACGTCTCACCGTGGTCGGCGATCCACTCCTGAACATGATGGGCGTCGCACCACCAGGTCGGAGCCGAGCAGCCGGCGAAGGTGCAACCGCCGTCACGGGCGTCGGCCGCCTTGCGGATGGGTGCGGGCACGAGTCGCTGTGAACGGCCGATGTTCAGCGGCATGCCGTCGGGACCGAAGAGCACCCGGGTGATGATCGAGTCGCAGGCCAACTGGCGGGCCACCTCGTTGGACACCCGCTGGCCCGACCCGAGGCGTGCGGCGCCCGCGATCACGTCGGGATCGAGCAGGTCCCCAGCGGAGATGGTGGCCGCGACCTGCGCGTGGTGCTTGCGCAGCATCGGGGTGTCGGCGGCGGCCAAGCCGTTGTAAGCCAGTTGGACGAGGGCGTCGGCCATCTGCTGAGCGTGGCTGCGGTCGTCCTCAGCGGCCCGGCCCGCCTGCTGGTAGGCGGTGAGTGCGGTCGCAACCTTTTCGTAGCCGGCGGCGTCGAGGCGGCCGTGGATGGTTCCGCCGCCCTCGGCGCCGGCCGAGGGGGAGAGGTGCAGCTCCCGCCGACGGGTGGGGTCGGGCTCCGGCCCGTCGGGGTCGATCCAGTCCAGCATGCGCGCGACGACGGCAGGCAGCGTCTCGGGATGATCGCCGGTTGCGCAGGCCAGGAGCGTCGCGTCGACCCCGTCGTCTCCGTGCAGTTCCACGCCGAGCTCGGCCGCGGCGGCCAGTCGCGCCGGGGTGGCGACCCTGGCCACGACCGCGGTCTGATCGGGGGTGACCCGGCCGGCACAGGCGGCCTCGGACCACCGCGGCAGCTGCTCCAATGTCCGTCCGGCTCTCGTCACCCGGGCGGCAGTGGCGGGGGAGACGTTCAGGTGCCCCGACATCCAGCTCTTGATCGTCTTGTGCCCGTCGAAATCCGCGGCCTGGGCGCACTCGGCGGCCCGAACGGTCCGGGCCACAGCGGCCTCGATGACGTTCTGCAGCTGGGTCAACCCGCGGACCCGGGCCAGCAACACCGACGCCTGGGTGGCAGGTGAGCCGTCGAGCAGATCCGCACCGGCCAGCTCGAGCGCGCCGGCCAGGACGGCCGCGACGTCGTCGGGCAGTTCCATCGACAGCTGCCGGGCCGCCTCGCCCGCGGCCGTCGCCTCCGCGCCCCGAGCCGAGGTCGCCTCCCGGTCGGCCGCCCGGGGCGGAGCAGGCGCCGGAGTCGAGCCGCCGAGCCGGAAGGTGCCAGCATCCGGGAACGGGACGAAGCCGTCGTCCAGACCCATGGCACTCTCCTCTCGATCGCCACTAATTCGAACGGATGTTCGAATTTTACCGCGGCCGTCCTCCGCCGACAACCGGAATGCGCTGGTCAGCGCCTCGTTATCCCATCGGTGGAAGCGGCCACCTGCGCCATTCGATCTCGCCCTGCCGGGCGAGCGAAGCTCCGCGGCCAGCACCCCGGCACGCACAGATCTCCTGGAGTGACAACTCGGCCACGCACCGACGTCCGCGGCCGCTGGTCGACGGGGATCGTGGTAGGCGCATCGAGCAACTTCGGGTTTCTGCGTGCTGAATGGCCGGCGGTCCACGCCGACTGCGTGCGCGCCGCGTCCTATCTCGCCACCGACCCACGCTCCGCCTGCTTCTACGCCCGCCGAGCGGTCGAGCAGCTCGTCGCCCACATCTACGCCGTCGACAGGCTGCCGGTCCCGTACCGCGACGACGTCGCCGCACGCATCGCGGATCCCGCCTTCGCCCGCAAGGTCCCGCTCGGCATCACGAACAAGCTCACGCTGATCCGCAAGCTCGGCAACACCGCCGTCCATGGCCCCGCTCACCCACGCCGACGTCCAGAAGTTGGCCGAGAAGTTCCGGCTCCAGGACGAGGAGTACACCCGCCAGCTACGGGAGCGCGACGATCTGGCGCAGGTGGAGGGGATCGTCGCGGTGCTCGCCGACGTCCGCCGTCGCGCCGTCGTCGTCGAGTCAACGGTGGCCTGACGGCGCCCGCTGCACCTGGAGCGAGCCCTGACCCCGGATCAGCCCAGCGCGTCGGCCGGCCAGCCGAGCGCCGCGCCCAGGCGGCTGAGCGAGGACTGCAGGCCGTGCCGCTCGGCCAGCTCGGCGAGTGCATCGGGGTCGGCCGGCGAGCGGGGGAGGGCGCCCTCGACCGCGGGCATGTCGATGTCCGTGGCGACGGCGACGACGACGGGCGCGGCGTCGAGGTAGTCGGCGGCCGCGTGCAGCCTCTTGAGCACCGCCGCGGTCAGCGGCGGCTTCGGCACGACGGTGCGTGCCACCGCGGCCCGGATGCCGGAGAGGTCGCCGAACTCGTTGATCAGGGCGGCCGCCGTCTTCGCGCCGACGCCCGTCACCCCGGGCAGCCCGTCGCTGGGGTCGCCGCGCAGCACCGCGAAGTCGGCGTAGGCCCGGCCCGGGATGCCGTACTTGGCGGCGACGGCGGCCTCGTCGACGAATTCCAGGTCGGAGATGCCTCGGGCGGTGTAGAGGATCCGCACGCCGCGGGCGTCGTCGACCAGCTGGAACAGGTCCCGGTCACCGGTGACGACGTCGACCGGCCCGCGGGCGCGGGTGGCGAGCGTGCCGATGACGTCGTCGGCCTCGTACCCGGGCGCCCCGACCCGGGCGATCCCGGCCGCCGCGAGCACCTCGACCAGGATCGGCACCTGCGGGCCCAGCTCGTCGGGCGTCTCCTCGCCGCCCTCGGGCGCGACCCGGTGCGCCTTGTAGGAGGGCAGCGCCTCGACCCGGAAGGCCGGGCGCCAGTCGTCGTCCCAGCAGGCCACGAACCGGTCGGGGCCGTGCGTGGTGACCAGCCGGGCGGTCATGTCCAGGAAGCCGCGGACGGCGTTGACCGGCCGGCCGTCCGGCGTCGTGACGCTGGTCGGGACCCCGTAGAAGGCCCGGAAGTACAGCGACGCGGCGTCCAGCAGCATGGTGCTCACGACGGCGGACGGTAGCGGTCCGGCGACGCGTGCGGGGAATCCCGGGGTGGCTGGCTAGTCTGCCGCTGTGGGAACCCCGACCGCCTCCGCCCCGCTGGTCACCGTCGATCGCGTGCACGCGGCCCGCTCGATCGCCGCGGAGCTGGGCGTCGACCTCCTCGTGCTCACCCCCGGCGCCGACCTGCGCTACCTGTGCGGGTACGACGCCCACGCGATGGAACGCCTGACGGCGCTGGCCGTGCCGCGCGCCGGCGAGCCCTTCCTCGTCGTGCCCCGGCTGGAGGCGCCGATGGTCGACGCCAGCCCGGCCGGCGCCCTCGGCCTGGACCTGCTGGCCTGGGACGAGACGGACGACGCCTTCGCCGTCCTCGCCGGTGCAGCGACCGCGCGGCTGGGCGGGTCGCCCAGACGGGTGGCCGTCGGCTCGCGGACCTGGGCGGAGCACGCGCTCGGCGTCCAGCGTGCACTTCCCGGCTCCACGCTGGAGCTGGCCGCTCCCGTCGTGGACCGGCTGCGCATGGTCAAGACGCCCGCCGAGGTGGAGGAGCTGGCGCTGGCCGGCGCGGCCATCGACCGGGTGCACGCGCGGATGGGGGAGTGGCTGCGGGTCGGCCGCACCGAGGCCGAGGTCGGGGCCGACATCGCGGCGGCGATCCTCGCCGACGGGCACGTCGGGGTGGACTTCACCATCGTCGGGTCCGGCCCCAACGGGGCCAGCCCGCACCACGAGCTGTCGTCCCGCACGGTGGAGGCCGGCGACCTCGTCGTCGTCGACATCGGCGGGGAGACGGCGACCGGCTACCGGTCGGACTGCACCCGCACCTACGTGGTCGGCGGCAGCGCCCCGGCCGAGGTCGCCGAGTGGTACGGCGTGCTGCACGCCGCCCAGCAGGCCGCGACGGCGGCCGTGCGCCCCGGCGTCACCGCCGAGCAGATCGACGCCGCGGCGCGCGATGTCATCGCCGACGCCGGGTACGGCGAGTACTTCATCCACCGCACCGGCCACGGCATCGGCCTCGACACCCACGAGGCGCCCTACATCGTGGCGGGCAACGACCTGCCGCTGGAACCCGGCATGGCGTTCTCCGTCGAGCCGGGCATCTACCTGCCCGGCCGCTGCGGCGCCCGCATCGAGGACATCGTGGTCTGCACCGACGACGGCGTCCGCGTCCTGAACAACGGCCCCCGTGAGCTCGTCGAACTCCCCGGCTGAGTCCGGGGCGGCCGCGGTCGACGTCGACCGGGCGCTGATGGCGACGCTGGCCCGCGACGGGCGGGCCAGCTACACCGAGCTCGCCGAGCGGGTGGGCCTGTCGGTGTCGGCGGTGCACCAGCGGGTGCGCCGGCTCGAGCAGCGCGGGCTGATCACCGGCTACCGGGCGACGCTGGACGCCAAGCAGCTCGGGCTGCCGCTGACCGCCTTCGTGTCGATCACGCCGACCGACTCGCAGACCGACGACGCGCCGGCCCTGCTGGCGCACCTCGACGCGATCGAGGAGTGCCACGCGGTGGCCGGCGTGGAGAGCTACATCCTCAAGGTGCGGGTGGCCTCGCCGGACGCCCTGGAGGCGCTGCTCAAGGAGATCCGGTCGGCGGCCCACGTCACCACCCGGACGACGGTCGTCCTCTCCACCTCCTACGAGGACCGCCCGCCGATCTGACCGCCGGGGTGGACAACCGTTCGAACGCGTGTTCGCATGGTGTCCATGCGGTGGGAAGCGCAGCGGCTCGACGTCGAGGACACCTCGGCGCTGCCGGGCATGCCGTCGATCCGCGGTCTGCTGCGCAGCGTGCAGGTGCCGGAATTCCCGGGCCTGACGTTCCACGAGGTGCGCGCGAAGAGCGCGCTCAACGCCGTGCCGGGCGATTCGTCCATGCCGTTCCCGTACACGATCAATCCGTACCGTGGCTGCAGTCATGCCTGCGCCTACTGCTATGCGCGTCGGACCCACGAGTGGCTGGACTTCGACTCCGGCAGGGACTTCGACACCCAGGTCGTGGTGAAGACCAATCTCGTCGACGTGCTGCGCAAGGAACTGACCCGCCCGTCGTGGCAGCGCGAGCACGTCGCGCTCGGCACCAACACCGACCCGTACCAGCGCGCCGAGGGTCGCTACCGGCTGATGCCCGGCGTCATCGAGGCACTGGCGGACTCCGGCACCCCGTTCTCGGTCCTGACGAAGGGCACCCTGCTGCGCCGGGACGTCCCGCTGCTCGCGCAGGCCGCGCAGCAGGTACCGGTCGGCCTCGGCATCTCCATGGCGATCTGGGACGACGATCTGCACGCCGCCCTGGAGCCGGGCGTGCCCTCGCCCCGCGCCCGCCTGGACCTGGTCCGGGCGCTCACCGACGCCGGTCTGCCGTGCGGGGTCTTCCTGGCGCCCGTCCTGCCGGGCCTCACCGACGACGAGGCGAGCCTGGACGCCGCCCTCGGCGCGATCGCCGCCGCCGGGGCCACCGGCGTCACCGTCATCCCGCTGCACCTGCGCCCCGGCGCCCGCGAGTGGTTCATGGCCTGGCTGGCCGGCGCGCACCCCGCGCTGGTGCCGCGCTACGAGCGGCTCTACGCCCGTCGGGCCTACGTCCCGGCCGAGTACCGCGCCTGGCTCTCCCGGCGGGTGGCCCCGCTGCTGACCCGCCACGGTCTGGACCGCCGATCGAGCGGTGCAGCGCGGCAGGCCGACGGGCCGATCGCCACCGGCGTACCCGGGGACGAGGAGATCGGCTTCCCGAACGGCAGCCTGCCGACCCGTGGTCTGCCCGGGGTGGAACCGCCGGGCACCCGGCGGCCGGCCCCGCCGAAGGACATCCCCGAGCAGCTGAGCCTGCTGTGAGGTGCTCCGTCAGCCGGCGAGGCGGCCGGCGCGTGCGGACCGGGAGACCGTGCGGGCAGCCCGCACCACCCCGCGGGCCGTGACCGGGGGAGCGCCGGCCGCCAGGGCCAGCCGCCGGTAGGTGTCATAGGACAGCCGGCGGTAGTCCACCGCGAGCTGCTCCACCGCCTCCCGGCGCGAGGGGGTGACGGTGGCGCGCAGGTGCCCCACCGTGCTGCGCGCATGCTTGGTGAACGTCGCCTGCAGCGCCTGGGACGACAGCCGGCCGCCGATGCGGGAGTCCAGGCCCGGGCCGCGGCGCAGCGCCGGCAGCACCCACGGGCTCGCGGCCAGGGCGGGGAAGCGGTTCCGGCAGGCCTCCCACGCGTGCCAGGCCGTCAGCGCGCCCGGCACCGCCCACTCGCCGTCGTCGGTCGAGATGAGGAGCCGGCGGGAGGTGACCCGGACCTGGTCCCGGCGCAGCGACCGGAACACGCCCACCGGGGCCGGCCAGCCGAGCGCCAGGGCGCACCAGGCGACCGACCGGAGGTGTTCCGGGTCCTCGCCCCGCACCAGGGTGAGCGGGCGGAGGTCGAGCGCGACCGGATCCGGCTCCGGTGTCGCCGGCAACGGCAGCGCGAGCCCCCCGTAGCGGGCCACCTTGCTGTACAGCGCCACGGTGGCGGGCTTCCACTCGCGCGCCTGCGCCACGGCGTCCAACCCGCCCGCCGCCAGGTCGTCGGGACCGAGGTCGAGCTCGAGCGCGGCGTCGACCAGCCGGCGCCACTGCGGTTCGTAGCCGGACGGCGGTGCGATCCGGCCCCAGGCCGCAGACGGAGGAGGGGCCGGCATGTCGGGCAGCGGCTGCTGCCAGGCACGTGCCATGACCGAATACTACCGTTATCCCCAACAACAATGCGACTTTTGCTTGTGGTCACCTGCCGAGATCGACGTCACCGGCACCCTACGGGCGCCGGGCGGCAACGACGGGGGCCCAGGGCGGGCTCGGGTGCCGACGGCGGCATGACGGACGGCACCCCTCCATGGGGGTGCCGGGCCCCCTCCGGCGCTGCTGTCCCGGCGCCGGCTGCAGATGATGGGTTCGTGCGAACCGTGGGTGTCGAGGAAGAGCTGCTGGTCGTGGACGGAACCGGCCGCCCGGCGCCCAAGGGACCGGAGGCCCTGGCCGTCGCGGCACGCGCGGGCGAGGGGGAGGACGTCCAGCAGCACGACCGCGCCGAGCGCGGAGAGGCCGGCACTCCCGACACCGCCCACCTGATGCCGGAGCTGAAGGCCCAGCAGCTGGAGCTCGGAACCGCCGTCTGCACGACCCTCGACGAGGTGTGCCGGGAGCTGCGGCACTGGCGTGGCCGCGCCGATGCCGCGGCGGCCGCCGTGGGAGCCCGCGTCGCGGCCCTGGCCACCTCGCCTGTGGCCGTCGAGCCCGTCCCGACCGCGGGGGAGCGGTACGCCCGCCTGGAGGCCGCCTTCGGGCAGACCGCCCGCGACGTGCTCACCTGCGGCTGCCACGTGCACGTGTCGGTCGAGGACGACGACGAGGGCGTGGACGTCCTCAACCGGATCCGGATCTGGCTGCCCGTGCTGACGGCGATCAGCACGAACAGCCCCTTCTGGCGCGGCAACGACACCGCCTACGCCAGCTTCCGCTCGCAGGTGTGGCACCGGTGGCCCTCCGCCGGCCCGAACGGCCCGTTCGCCGGTGCGGCGGACTACCACCGGCTGGTCGACGACGTGCTGGCCACCGGAACGGTCCTGGACACCGGCATGGTCTATTTCGATGCCCGCCTGTCGGCCAAGTGGCCGACCGTCGAGGTGCGCACGGCCGACGTCGTCCTGCGGGTCGAGGACGCCGTCACCCTCGCCGGACTGGTGCGCGGAC
This sequence comes from Blastococcus saxobsidens, assembly GCF_002938435.1. Lineage (GTDB taxonomy): Bacteria > Actinomycetota > Actinomycetes > Mycobacteriales > Geodermatophilaceae > Blastococcus > Blastococcus saxobsidens. The sequence goes on along the minus strand of NZ_POQT01000006.1, from coordinate 30,201 downwards.
TGGTGGAGACGGCGGCACGGGACGCCCGTGCCGGCGGCGCCGTTCCGGACATGCGGCCCGAGGTGCTCCGGCTGGCCGCCTGGCGCGCCGGCCGGTCCGGACTCGGCGGCGACCTCGTCCACCCGCGCACCGGTCGCCCCGCCCCGGCCGCCGACGTCCTCGGCGACCTGCTCGAGCACGTCGGTCCGGCGCTGGCTGACGCCGGCGACGAGCAGCTCGTCGGCGACGGCGTGGCGGCACTGCTCGCCCGGGGTACCGGCGCCGACCTGCAGCGCCGCGTGCACCAGGAGACCGGGGAGCTCACGGCGGTGGTCCGCGCCGCCGTCGCCGTGACCCACGGCGAGCGCACCGTCTGACCCCGGCACGTCCGGGCACCCGGGGTGACGCACCGGGAAGGCGGCCTCCTGGGGCACCGGCTAGATTCCGCGCATGTACACGGCGAGCTGGCAAGACGTGGTCCGGCCGGGTCTGTACGGCGCCTCGCCGGACCCGAAGGACAAGCCCTACCGGATCATCATCCGGATCGCGCTCGTCGTCTTCCGGCTGTTCCGCTTCCGGTTCGACGTCCGCGGCTCGGAGCACGTGCCCCCCACGGGCGGCGCGATCATCTGCAGCAACCACGTCAGCTTCTTCGACTTCACCTTCCTGGGCCTGGCCGCGCTGCCGCAGCACCGCCTGGTGCGCTTCATGGCGAAGAAGGCGGTGTTCGACCACGGATTCTCCGGGCGGTTCATGCGCGCCATGCGGCACATCCCGGTCGACCGCAGGGTCGGCACGGCCGCCTTCGAGACCGCCGTCCGCGCGCTCAAGGACGGCGAGATCGTGGGCATCTTCCCCGAGGCGACGATCAGCACCAGCTTCACGGTGAAGGACCTCAAGGCGGGCGCCGCGCGCATGGCCATCGACGCCGGCGTCCCGATCCTCCCGGCCGCGGTCTGGGGCGGGCACCGCGTGGCCACCAAGAACCACAAGGTGGAGCTGCGCCGCGGCATCCCCGTCACCGTCATCGTCGGCGAGTCGATCATCCCCGAGCCGGGGGAGAAGGTCCAGGTGCTGCTGCGGCGCACCCGCGCGGCCATGGAGGCGCTGCTCGACGAGGCGCAGCGCACCTACCCCGACCAGCCGGCGACCGACGACGAGCGCTGGTGGCAGCCCGCCCACCTCGGCGGCACCGCGCCCACCCCGGCCGAAGCCGCCACCGCCGACGCCGTGCGCGCCGCCGGCCAGGAGGTGCGGAAGCGGAAGAAGTCGCCGCTGGCCCGGGTGAGAGACCGCCTCCGCCGCCGCTGAGGCGTCGATCAGCCGGCCTCAGTCGACGACCACCGGCGCCATGAGCCGGAAGGCCTCCAGCTCGACGCCGTACCACCGGCACATCCGGCCCAGCGGCGCCATGCCCAGCCGCCGGCACACGCCCATCGACGGCTCGTTGCCCGGTCGGACGACGGCGTAGACCTCCGGCAGCCCCTGCCCGAAGGCGCGGTCGATCACCGCCCGGGCCGCCTCGGTCGCGTATCCGTGCCCCCACGAGTCGGGGTGGAGGTGCCAGCCGACCTCGACCTCGCCGACCCCGTGGGGGAGCGGCTTGAGCAGCAGGGTGCCGCCGGGCACCCCGTCCGGCCGCTCGACCGCCCAGCACCCGAAACGCTCGTCGGTCTCGTGGATCACCTGCCAGCGGGTCACCAGCTCGGGCACCGGCACCGTGGGCGGGCCACCGAGCCAGCGGGTGACCTCCTCACGACCGTAGAGATCGCCCAGACGTGCCAGGTCGGCGGGAGAGGTGGTCCAGGCGCGCAGCCGCAGCCGTTCGGTGCACAGCAGCACGTCCCCGGCCATCGCGGATGCCTACCGCCGCGCCCGCACGGCAAACATGGTCAGGCGCGTCCGTAGCGCAGCAGCACGACCCCGTTGCCGAAGGCCCGCGTCCCCAGCAGCCGCAGCGAGGTGCGGCGGTCCGTCGGCGGGAACATGGGCCGGCCGCGGCCGATCAGCACCGGGTGCACGTAGAGCCGGTACTCGTCCACCAGGTCGTGCTCGGCGAACGCGGCGGCGAGGACGGCACCACCCACGACCACCGGTCCGTCCAGCCGCGCCACCCGGGCCCGCACCTCCTCGGGGACGACGTCCCGCACCAGCTCCGCGTTCGGCCCCACCCGCTGCAGGGTGCGGGAGAAGACCACCTTGGGTGTGGCCCGCCAGACGGCGGCGAAATCACGCTCGACGGCGGTGGCGCCGGGGTCGTCGTCCGCGGTCGGCCAGTAGCCCTCCATCAGCTCGTAGACGACCCGACCCTCGAAGAAGGCGGCGGCGCCGCGCAACTCGTCGTTCATGTGCTGGTGCAGTTCGCCGTCGACCACGTGCCAGTCGATCTCGCCGTCCGGTCCGGCGATGAAGCCGTCCATCGAGATCCCCATGTGCACGACGACGAGGCCCATGGCCGCCGAGGATGCACCGTCCCGCCCCACCGGGGAACCCCGGTCGGCGCCCGCCCCGGATGGGCACCATGATCTTCTTCGCGCGGACCGCCGACCGGCGGCGACGGACGGGGAAGGGACGCTGGGGATGACCACGCTGATCGGGGACGTCGCACTGTCGGCACCCGGCGGACCGGCATGAGCCTGCTCGTCACCGACGTCACCGTCGGCGACCGCCCCGGCCGGGCGCTCCTCGTCGACGGCGGCCGGATCGCCTGGCTCGGCGACGCCGCCGAGGCTCCCTCCGCGCCGCGGGTGATCGCGGGGGAGGGGGCGCTGCTCACCCCGGCCTTCGTCGACGCCCACGTGCACATGACCGCGACCGGGCTGGCGCTGACCGGCCTCGACCTCCACTCGAGCCTCAGCGTTGCCGATGCCATCGCCGGCGTCCGTGCGCACGTGGCCCGATCGCGCAGCGGGATCGTCCTGGGCACCGGCTGGGACGAGACCGGCTGGCCGGAGCAGCGCGGCCTCACCAGGCACGACCTCGATGCGGCCGTGGGCGACCGCCCGGCCTACCTGGCGCGCGTGGACGTGCACTCGGCCACCGTCTCCACGGCGCTCCTGGACCGCGTCCCCGGGATCAGCGGGCTGCCCGGCTTCTCCGCGGACGGCCGGCTGCGGCTGGACGCGCACCACGCCGCCCGCAAAGCCGCCTACGGCGCGGTCGACGCCGTGCAGCGGCACGCGGCGCAGGAGGCGACCAGGGCCGCGGCGGTGGCGCTGGGCATCGGGAGCCTGCACGAGATGGCGGGGCCGGAGGTGTCGTCGGCAGAGGACCTGCGGGAGGTCCTGGCACTGGGCGACGGCAGCCCGGGCCCGCGGGTGCTGGGCTACTGGGGCGAGCTGTCCGAGCGCGGCGGGCTGGACCTGGTGCGCGAGCTCGGCCTGGCCGGCGCCGGGGGAGACCTGTTCTGCGACGGCGCCCTGGGGTCGCACACCGCCGCGCTGAGCGCTCCCTACAGCGACCGGCCCGAGACGTCGGGGGCGCTGCGCTTCGAGACGTCCTCTCTCGTGGCCCACGTCCGGGACTGCACGGCCGCCGGCATCCAGGCCGGCTTCCACTGCATCGGCGACGCCGCTGTGGACCAGGTGCTCGACGCGGTGGGCACCGTCGTCGCCGAGCTGGGGGTGGCCGCCGTCCGGTCCTGCCGGCACCGGCTGGAGCACCTGGAGATGGTGTCCGACGACGTCATCGCCCGGATGCGCGCCTGGGGGATGGTGGCCAGCGTCCAGCCCGGGTTCGACGCGGCTTGGGGCGGGGACGCCGGCATGTACGCCGAACGACTGGGCACGACGCGGGCCCTCGCCACGAACCCCTTCGCCGACCTGGCCGACGGCGACGTCACCCTCGCCCTCGGCAGCGACGCCCCCGTCACGCCGCTCGACCCCTGGGGAGGCGTGCACGCCGCGGTCGACCACCGCACGCCCGGCTCGGGCCTCCGACCGTTCGACGCGTTCGACGCCGCCACCCACGGCGGCTGGTCGGCCGTGCGCGCGGAGCACCCGGCCGGCCCGCTCGCCGTGGGAGCGCCGGCCGACCTGGCGCTGTGGGCCACGACCGACGGGCTGTCCACGGTCCTGGCTGACCGTGCCCGCCCCGCGTGCCGGCGGCTGGTCGTGGACGGGGTCCCGTTGGGGAAACGGCCCTGACCGGCGCCTCGGCGCCCGCTCCGGACGCCAGAGGGTAACGATCTGGTCACACTCCGACTCTCAGCCCCCGAAGGTCTCGATTCCGCCGGTGCACACTTCTTACAGTCCCTGGAGTTCCTGACCGGTCGCACCGCTGGTGCTTCCCGGGCGGGCGCGTCCGGTCCTCCTGGCCGGCGCCGAGCGGCCCGGGGCCGCCGTCGCCGCACCGGGCCGAGGAGGAGCGGCGGGCCGCCGGGGGAGTGCGTGGCGGGCCTCCCGGTGGAGCCCGCGTGGACCCGCGCCATCAGACAACGGTCGCGCCGCTCGCAGCCAGCGAGCGGCCGTCCGGCCCGAAGGCGCGCTGCCCCCGTGGTGCACCCACCGGCGCTCTCCGGTCAGGGGTCCGTCCGGGGGCGTCGGCGTACACGCGTCCGTCATCCGGGCCGGAATGGGATGCTGGGTCGGGACCGCGCACCACCGCGGTCCGGACCCCGCCCGAACGGTGCGGGGAGGATCCGCCCCGTCCGGGCGCGGCAGCATCAGGAGGAAGCGCGTGCCTGCAGGCATTGGCGGGCCGGCGACGGGCACCTTGCCACCCCCGGCGCCACCCGGTGCCACGCCGGAGCCCGGCACCCCCCGGGCCGCCCGCACCCTGCCGTGGCGCACCCTGCTGGCCGCCGTCGGTGGGCTGGGCATGATGCTCGCCTTCCCCGGCGCCGCCCTCGTCCCGCTCGCCGTCCTCGGCCCCATGGCCCTGGCCCTCGCGGTGCACGGCCGGGGCGTCCGCTCGGGCCTGTGGCTCGGCCTGGTGATGGGCCTGGCGTTCTTCGTCCCGCTGCTCTCCTGGACCGGCATCTACGTCGGCTCGTTCCCGTGGCTGGCCCTGGCCGTCGTGCAGGCGCTGTACCTCGCGCTGCTCGGCGGCGTCAGCGCCCTCGTCACCCGGCTGCCCGCCTGGCCGGTGTGGACGGCGGCGCTGTGGGTGGCCCAGGAGGCCCTCCGCGGCCGGGCCCCCTTCGGCGGCTTCCCGTGGGGTCGCCTCGGCCTGAGCCAGACCGACGGGCCGCTGCTGTCGCTCGCCGCGTACGGCGGGGTGCCGCTGCTGGGCTTCGCCGTCGCCCTCACCGGCACCCTGCTGGCCGCGGTCGTCCTGGCCGTGCTCCGCGCCGGCAGGGGAGGGGCGCTGCGGGCGGCCGCAGGTAGCCTGGCCGCCGCGGTCGCCGTGCCCCTGGTGGGAGCCGTGGCCTGGCTGCCGCTGCCGGGGCCGTCGCTGACCCAGGGCGGACCGACGTCCACCGTCGCCGTCATCCAGGGGGACGTGCCCCGCGCTGGACTGGACTTCAACGCCCAGCGCCGGGCCGTCCTGGACAACCACGTGCAGCGGACCCTCGAGCTCGCCGCAGCGGTGGCGGCGGGGGAGCAGCCGCAACCGGACCTGGTGATCTGGCCGGAGAACAGCTCCGACATCGACCCGTACACCAACGCCGACGCCGCGCGGCAGATCGACCGGGCGGCGGCGACCATCGGCGTCCCGGTCCTCGTGGGCGCGGTGGTCGACGGGCCGGGCCGGTACGTCAGCAACACCGCGATCGTCTGGGACCCCCGGGACGGACCGGGGGACACCTACGTCAAGCGCCACCCCGTGCCCTTCGGCGAGTACATCCCCTACCGGTCGTTCTTCCGGCTCTTCAGCGAGCAGGTGGACCTCGTCCGCCGCGACTTCGCCGCCGGCGACGAGGTCGGCCTGCTCGACGTCGGCGGCGTCCGGCTGGGCGACCTGATCTGCTTCGAGGTCGTCTACGACGGCCTCGTCCGCGACGTCGCGGACGCCGGGATGCTCGTGGTCCAGACGAACAACGCGACCTTCGGCTACACCGACGAGAGCGAGCAGCAGCTGGCCATGAGCCGCGTGCGCGCGGTCGAGCACGGCCGCACCGTCGCCATCGCGGCCACGAGCGGCATCTCCGCCATCGTCGCGCCCGACGGCACCGTCGTGCGCTCCTCCGAGCTCTTCACCCCCGACGTCTTCGTGGAGGAGATCGCACAGCGGGACGACCGGACGCTCGCCTCCCGGGTGGGCTCGGGCCCGGAGTGGGTGCTGACCGCGCTCGGACTCGGTGCGGTGCTGGTGGTCGTCCGGCGGGACCGTGCCCGGCGCCGGGCGGGGACCGCCGCGTGAGCGACCGCGTGCTGGTCATCGTCCCCACCTACAACGAGGCCGAGAACGTCGAGCGGATCCTCCAGCGGCTGCACGACAGCGTGCCCACCGCGCACGCCCTCGTGGTGGACGACGGGTCACCCGACGGCACCGGCGCCATCGCCGACCGGCTGGCCGCGGCCGACCCGCGCGTGCACGTGCTGCACCGCGCGGCAAAGGCCGGTCTCGGCCGCGCCTACGTCGCCGGCTTCTGCTGGGCCCGCGAACGCGGCTACGACGTGCTCGTCGAGATGGACGCCGACGGCTCGCACCCGCCCGAGCAGCTGCCCCGGCTCCTGACAGCGCTGCAGGACGCCGACCTCGTGCTGGGCTCCCGGTACGTCGAGGGTGGCCGCGTCGAGGACTGGCCGGCTCATCGTCTGCTGCTCTCCCGCGTGGGCAACAGGTACACCCGCTGGGCGCTGCGCCTGCCGCTGCAGGACGCCACCGGCGGGTTCCGGGCCGCCCGTGCCGAGCTGATCGACCGGCTGCCCTTCGACGAGGTGGCCAGCGAGGGCTACTGCTTCCAGGTCGACTGGGCCTGGCGCGCCCTGCGGGCCGGGGCCCGGGTCACCGAGGTGCCCATCACCTTCACCGAACGGGCGTACGGCCGGAGCAAGATGAGCAGTTCGATCGTTGGAGAGGCATGGGCACGGGTGACCGTGTGGGGCGTGCAGGACCGGCTGGCCGGCTGGCTGCCCGGGAGGGTGACCCCTCCCGTCCCGGGCCCGGACGGCGACACCCGTCGCTGACCGGGACCCCCACACCCGGCCCCGCGACGGAGAGGCGGAACGACCGTGAGGAGAGACCGACGTGGCTGACCTGGTGCGCCGGCGGCTGCGACTGGTGGTCGGGCTGACCACCCTCGCCGAAGTGGCCGTGTTCGTGCTCGTGGCCACCTGGATCGGCGTGGGCGCCACGGTGCTGGCGACCCTGGCCACCAGTGCCCTGGGCGTCGTGCTGCTCGCCAGGCAGGGGACGCGGGCGCTGACGGACCTGCGCGAGCGTGCCCGGACCCGCCGGTCGCCGTCCGTCGAGCTGGGGAACGCGGGCCTCGTCGCCGCCGGCGGCCTCCTGATGGTGCTGCCCGGCTTTCTCGGCGACGTCGTCGGCCTGCTGTGCCTGCTGCCCGGCACGCGCGGCCTGGTCCGCCGGGCGCTGGGCCGGCTGGTCCTGTCGCGGCTGCCCGACCGCATGCGCGGGACGGTGCGCGTGCAGAGCGTGCGGACCGCGCAGGTGCCCGGCGAGCACGACGCGGGGCAGCGCCGACCGGTGATCGAGGGCGAGGTCCTGGGGGATCCGCACCGGCGCCCCTGACCGACCGCGCGCGGACGCAGAACGGCCCCGGTGAGATCCACCGGGGCCGTTCCGTCGTCAGTGCGTCAGCTGGCGCGGGTACGCCGGCCGCGCAGCACCTCGAGGCGCTCCGCCAGGACCTCTTCCAGGTCCTCGACGCTGCGACGCTCGAGGAGCATGTCCCAGTGGGTCCGCGGCGGCTTCACCTTCTTGGGGGCCGGCTCGGCCCCCCCGACGAGCTTGGCGGCAGAGCCGTCGAACTTGCACTCCCACGTGTCGGGGAGCTCGGCGTCATCCGCGAACGGAACCGTGAACAGGTGGCCGGAAGCGCACCGGTACTCCGCGTACTGCCGCTCGATCGGAGCGGTGTTCCGCTCGGTCTCGTAGCTGACGCTGCCCAGTCGGCTGCCGCGCAAGGAACGCTCACCCATGGCACACCGTCCTCTCGTCTTGTGTCGGTCTGGACTCGACGTCCGATCGCCGCAGGGCATACCCACGAAACCGGGGAGTCAGAGAGATGAACGACCAAAAAGGCGGAGAGATTCCGCCGAATCGGCTGCTCATCATCGCATGGGGTCAGATAACGGGCTCCGGCGGCCCCTGGGCGCCCCCCGCAGGGGTGAAGCCCGGGCTCAGGGGAGTGCCAGCTGCCCGGGTCCGGCCGCCGTCGGGCCGAGTTCGCCGCGCATGTGGTGCCGTCGGCAGAGCACCTGGTAGCGGACGGCGGGGGAGGAGCCGGAGGGCTCGCCGGGCAGCTCCGCCGGCGCGGTGTCGGCCACGACGACGGTCTCCCCGGAGTGCACCATCACCCCGTCCACCACGCGGGCGTTGAGCAGCCCGGGCAGGCCGCACCAGCAGAGCACCTCGACCTGGATCCGCTGCACGTCATCGGCCACCTCGAGCAGGCGCTGCGTGCCGGGGAACAGCCGGGCGCGGAAGTCGGTGGTGAGCCCGAAGGCGTAGACGTCGACGTGCGACTCGTCGACCAGCTCGGCCAGCTGGTCGACCTGCCCGGGGGAGAGGAACTGGGCCTCGTCGACGATCAGGTAGTCCACCCGGTGCCCCTCGGCCCAGCGGTCGCGGACCAGCAGCCGCAGGTCCGTGCCGCCGTCGATCTCGGTCGCCGACCGGCACAGCCCCACCCGGGAGCTGACCTGAGGTACGGCCGAGCGGTCCCCCTGGGTGACCAGCAGGCCGTGGCGGCCCTGCCGGCTCTGGTTGTGGTCGACCTGCAGCGCCAGCGTCGACTTCCCGCAGTCCATCGGCCCGTGGAAGAACCGCAGGTGCGCCGGGGCGGGGTGCCGGCGCCGGTCACCCGATGCGGGCACCACGTGCGGTGCGGGGAGCGGCGGAGGGGTCTGGAGGCCGGTGTCGGCCGTGCTCACAGGCGCTCCGGTGGGGTGTTGCCGGCCGCGAGGACGGCGCGGCGCATCGGGAGGGCGGCCAGCGCGACGAAGCCACCCACGAAGAAGATCACCAGGCTGACGATCGCGAGCCGGTAGGACCCGGTGAGCTGGTACGTGAGGCCGAAGGCGAGCGGGCCCAGCCAGCTGGTGCCGCGGTCGCTGATCTCGTAGAAGCCGTAGTACTCGGCCTCCTTGCCCGCCGGGATCAGCTGGCTGAACAGCGACCGGGACAGAGCCTGGGTGCCGCCCTGCACGAGACCGATGACCGCGGCGAGGGCGTAGAACTGCGCGACCGCCCCGGTCTGCAGGAAGAACGCCGCGAACAGCACGCCGATCCACGCCACCAGCGCGCCGAGGACCACGCGCTTGGCCCCGTAGCGCCCGGCCATGCGACCGAGCCCCAGCGCGCCGAAGATGGCCACCACCTGCACCATCAGGATCGCGCCGGTGAGCACGTCCTGCGCCAGGTCCAGCTCCTCGGTCGCGTACGTGGCCGACAGCGAGATGACGGTCTGCACGCCGTCGTTGAACAGCAGGTACGCGCCGAGGAACCACAGGGTCAGCGGGAAGGCCCGCATCTCCCGGAACGTGGTGGCCAGCTGCCGGAAGCTGCTGCCGGACCGCATCGCCGAGGCCGCGACCGGGCGGTTGCGCAGCCGGGACACCGAGAAGAGGGTGAACGCACCCCACCACAGGCCGGCGGTGGCCAGGCAGATCCGGACGGCCTCGCCGGTGGTCAGCCCCAGGTCCTCGGCGGCGATCACCAGGCCGAGGTGGACGGCGAGCAGCAGCGCACCGCCGACGTAGCCGAAGGCCCAACCCCGGCTGGAGACCTTGTCCCGGTCGTCGGGGCCGGCCAGGTCGGGCAGCCACGAGTAGTAGACGACGGTGGCCGCGCCGAAGCTGATGTTGGCGAGGACGAAGAGGAGTGCCGCCATCAGCCAACGGCCGTCCCCGGCGAAGAACAGCAACGTCGTCGCGAGCGCACCGAGGAGGGCGAAGCCGAGCAGCATCTCCCGCTTGCGCCCGGTGCGGTCGGCCACGGCGCCGGTGAGCGGCAGCACGAGCACCTGCAGGACCACCGACGCCGAGAGCACGTAGGAGAACCAGCTGCCGGCCGCGATGGACAGACCGAGGAACGACAGCCGCTCGTCCGGCCCGGCGGCGTCCCGGGCGATGGCGGTCAGGTACGGGCCCAGGAAGACGGTCGTCACCGAGGTGTTGAAGACCGACATCGCCCAGTCGTAGGAATACCAGCCGAAGCGCTCGCGCCGGAGCGCGCGGTCGGCCGGCGGCACCGACGGGTCGGCGGCGGGTGGGGCTGTGGTCACCGCGGCAGATTCCCAGTCCGGCGGCGGCCGGTCCAGCACCGGAGCGGTTCGGTCACGGGATGTCCTCCGGTACGACCCCGCCCGGGAAGGCGGCGACGGCGGTGGTCGGGCGGGTGGGGTCGGCGAACGCCGGCGCGTCCAGCTCGCCGACGCGCAAGGGCCGCAGCCCGCGGGTGAGGGCTGCGGCGATACGGACGCGGGCGCGGTTGGCGTCACCCACCCGGCCCATCTGCAGGTCGTCGAAGTGGACCGGCGGGCCGACGTGCACCCGCAGCACCGGCCGCCGGACGACCGCGCGCACCAGCGTGCGGAGCTTGCCCCAGTCGTTGCCGTACTGCAGCACCTCGTGGGCGCCCCACTGGCTGACCGGGATGACCGGCACGCGCAGACCCAGGGCCAACCGGGCCATGCCGGTGCGCCCCCGCTCGGGCCAGAAGTCCGGCGCCAGCCCGACCCGCCCCTCCGGGTACGCGACGACGTGCCCACCGTGCACCAGCGCCACCTCGGTGACCCGGACGGCGTGCCGCGCGAGCTCGGTGCCCCGCTCCACGCGGATGGCGCCGGTGCGCTCCAGCAGCGGGCCGGCCACGGGGGCGGACATGATCCCGCCCGTCGCCATGATGCGCGGCATGACGCCCAGCCGGGCGAGGGCGACGGCGACGACGAACGGGTCGAAGTCACCGATGTGGTTGGCCGCCAGCAGCAGCGGCCCCCGGCGGAGCTCCTCGGGGATGCTGCCGGTGACCTCCACCCGGCCGAAGATGCTCACCAGCCAGGAGAAGCGGCGCAGCAGCAGCCGCCACAGCCACCACGGTGGCGCCACCGCGATCGCCAGCTCCCGGGCGAACCACTCCGGGTCGTCGGGCCGGACCAGGTCGGCGAGGTCCTGCGGCAGGGGCGGCGTGCGCGGGTGCCAGCTGCGCAGCCGCCCGCCGAGGCTCACCGCCCCGCCCACTGGCCGCGCTTCTCCAGCAGCTCGCGGATCATGGCCGGCCGGTCGGTCATGATCCCGTCCACCCCGAGGTCGAGCATGGCCTCGGCCTCGACCGGGTCGTCCACCGTCCACACGTGCACCTGCAGGCCCCGCGCGTGCGCCGCCGCCAGGAACCGCTCGTCGACCAGAGCGCGCCCGCCGAGCTGCAGCGGCACCTGCGCGCAGCCGGCCTGGATGCGAACCAGGCCCGCCGCCCGGGGGGAGTAGGAGGACAGCCGCAGCGCGGCGACCCCGCGGGGCCCCAGCGACGTGCACACCGACGGCCCGAACAGCCGCCGGGCCGCGGCGATCCGCGCGTCGGAGAAGGAGCCGAGGCAGATGCGGTCGGCCACCTGCATCCGCCGTACGAGGCGGACCAGGGGGGCGAGCACACCGGCGGCCTTGATGTCGAGGTTGAACCGGACGTCCGGCCAGGCGGCCAGGAGGTCCTCCAGCCGCACCACCGGTTCCCGGCCGCCGATCCGCGCCTCGCTGATCTGCGCCCATCTCAGGGCGTCGATGCGGCCGGGCTGCGAGGTGACCCGCTCCAGCGTCGGGTCGTGGAACGCCACCAGGACGCCGTCCGCGGTCACCTGGACGTCGGTCTCCAGGTACCGGTAGCCCATCTCCACGCAGGCCTGGAAGGCCGGCATGGTGTTCTCCAGGTGCTCGATCGCCCCGCCGCGGTGGGCCATGGCCAGTGGCGTCGGTGCGTCGAGGTAGGCGAACCGCGCGGGAACCACGTGTTCACGCTAGTGGGAGCCCCGCCCGCGCCTTCGAGGCCCCGGTGCGGGTGGTGCAGGACCCCAGGCGTCGTGGTTCCGCCGGCCCGTTGTGGCGTGTCACCCCCGGCTGTCAGCACCGGCGTCTACCGTCCCGAGGCGTGGCACAGCAGCACGCGTCCGGCAGCACGACGTCCCTCCCCGTCCCGCCCCTCCCCAGCCGGGGGAGCGGCGAGCAGCGGCGCTGCGGGTGGTGCCGGCGGGTGCTGCCCGAGCAGGGCTCGGTCGGTCGGCCCCGGCTGTACTGCGGTCAGGCCTGCCGCCAGCGGGCCTACGAGCAGCGTGCGGCCACCCAGAAGGCCGGCCTGCCCGGTGACGTGGTGCTGGTGTCCCGCGCCGATCTCGACGGGTTGCAGGACCGGCTGTTCCAGTTGCGCTGCGCACTGGAGGACGTGCAGACCATGCTCGGCGAGCGCCCGACCAAGGCCGAGCTCGAGCGCTCGCTGGCCGATCTGGTGCGCTCCACCGGTCGGCTCGACCGCCTGTGGGTCACCGAGCGCTCGAGCTGACGAGCTCCTCCGGTCAGTCCGGGTCGGTCGTGTCGTCGTCCAGGTCGTCCTGGTCCTGCTCCGGGTTGCTGTTGTCCGGCAGGTTCCCCTGGTCCTCGCTGCCCGGGTCGCTCCCGCCGGTGTTCTCGCTGTCGTCGGTCGACCCGTCGTTCTGGTCCTGTCCTGCAGCTTGGCACGCAGTCATCGTGGCGCCCCCTCCGAAGAGCGCAAGAGCGGCGAACAGCGCGGCAAGCGGTCGTCGGATCTGCATGGCTCGACCCTACGAACACCGGCTGCCAACCGCCCGTCGAAGCCCGCTACACCCGTGCACTTACGTCACTGTTACGTAAGTGCACGGGTGTAGCGAGACAGGGGGAGGAGGGTCCCTGGCGCCGCCTGTCGGCCGAACGGCGCTCGACGGGTGCACATCCGGTCCTGCACGTACGTCGCTATCAAGATCATCAAGGATCAAGATCGACATGCGGGGGAGTGAGACGGGGACCCTGAGAGTCGTCGGGCGACCCGGATCGTGCCGAGCCACGCCGCTGGGGCGACGGAGAGCCGGGAGCGGGCGGGTGGGCGGGTGCCCGGCGCGGTCGACGACGACGGCTACGCGACTCGGACTGCACCGGCTGTCCACGCGACGATGCCGGACCGGGGGGCGCGCAGAAGCCCGAGATCATGACCCCCTTCCCGAAGCCTGACCACGACGCCGATAATCAACGTTATGTCAACTCGTCTGGACGAGCGCTACGTCGGTGCCCTCCTCGGATCACGCCGGCACCGGTCGCCTGGCGTCGCCCAGTTCCCGTGACCTGCAGGATGACCGCATGACAGTCGCGTGGACCTACGTGGGTCGCTGCTGGACCAACGGCGAGCCGTTCCTCGCCCTCGATGCAGACCTCCTCCCGTCCTGGCACGGCATGTCCGGGCAGGCCTACGAGGCGCTGGTACCGCAGCTGACCTACGAGCTCACCGCCGTCGCGGTGGGCCCCGGCACCGCCGGCCTCGTGCTCACCGACCCCGAGATCGGCGACGAGGGTTGGCTGGAGGTCTTCCGCGCCGACGACGGCAGCGTCGCCGTCGTCCAGGTCGACGCCGAGGACTACCGCGGCACGCTGGACGCCGCGCTGGCCTTCCCGGCCACGGACGACCAGGGCGGTGACGTGGTCCCGGTGCCCAGCGGGCGGCTGGCTTTCGTCAGCGCGGCACTGGACGGCACCGGTGACGACGGCGCCTTCCTGCTGCCGGAGTCCCCCGGCCCGACGCCGGACTCCGACCAGCTGGACGACGACACCGCCACCGACGCGAGCCCGCTGCTCGTCGTCCCCCCGGGCTCCTTCCGGCTGTCGGTCCGGTGGCGCACCGAGCTCTACCAGGACGCCGCCTTCGCCCGGTGGCTGTTCACCCGCACGGGCTGACCGCTCACTTCCGCCGCCCGTGCCGGTTCCCTCCCCGTGTACACCTCGCCCTGCTCCCCCGGAGGTCTCCGTGCCCGGCACCGTGCGGCCGCTCTCCCGGGCCGTCGAACGACATGCCCTGCGGGCAGCGCGTCGCGCACGTCTGAGACCCCGACGGCAACGCGGGGAACCTGACGCAGCAGCTGTGACCCGTTCCCCGGTTCCACCCGTGGCGCACGGGTAGCGGCTGTCCAGAAGTCCCATCTGCCAGGAGGAGCCATGACGGAGCAGCGGCCCGACACCGACGAGAAGCAGGAGCCGGGCGGCACGCCGTCGCCCGGGCCGGAAAACCTGATCGACAAGCCGGCCACGCCCGGCGGCGACGGCGCCGGCGTCGTGCCGGGCGCGTACCAGGCCGACGAGGCGGACAAGGAGCGCGGCAAGGCCGTCAAGCCCGGGAACTAGCAGCCGTCAGGGCCGGGCCAGACCGGCGACGACGGCGTCGAGGGTCCGCGCCACGCCGGCCGACACCTGGGTGAGCGGCAACCGGCACTCGGGTGAGCGGAGCAGCCCGAGCCGCAAGAGGCAGTACTTCAGCGGCATCGGGTTGGACTCGGCGAAGAGCAGCGGGATCATCGGCGCCACCGTCCGCCATGCCCCGCGCGCACGGCGCACGTCCTGCGCGGGCAGGTAGACGCCGTGCAAGCCCGTCATGCTCGCCCCCGATCCTCACCGCGACCGACCTGGCCGTGCCCCGATCGAGGTGACGCGCCGCACCGTCCCCCGGCGTCGCCCCCTACCGGTCGCGCCACCGCCGGCCCTGCAGCCACCACTGCAGGCGCGCGGTGATCCACGGCAGCAGCAGGTAGGTCATCACCGGCGTGAGCACCACGGTGACGGCGAGGACCCGCAGCACCACGTGCAGGTCCGCCAGCGCCGCACCCAGGGTGACCGTGGCCAGCAGGTTCACCGGGAAGAAGACCAGCCAGATCGTGACGGCCTGCTTCCACCTCGGCGGGGCGGTTGCGGCCGGGACGGCGCTGACCTCCTCGGCCACCGGGGAGTCGAACCAGCCCTCGATGCCGGTGCGCCGCTCGGTGCGGGTCACCTCCGCCAGCCCCTGGGCCGAACGCAGCCACCACTGCCGCTCGGAGGAGGCCTCCCAGGCCGCCAGCGTCGGCTGGTCGGCGAAGCGGGCGAGCATGTGCCACTCGTCGGCGTCGCGACGGGAGCGGACCCAGCCGCCCCCGAGGAAGCCGGGGAAGCTCTCGGCCATGCTGAGACCGGCGCGGATCCACGCCGTCATCTCCCGGGCGTGCGCCGGGTCGGCGCGGCGCGTGAAGGACACCGTCACCGGGAGGTCGTCCCGGATGAGAGGTGCGGACGTCGTCATGCCTCCAATATCAGGCCTCCGGCCGATCGAGGTGTCACCCGCGGCGGTGTGAGTCCGGCCTCCCTCCGGCGCCGACACCCCGCCGCTCCCCCGCCGCGCCCAGGTCGGTGCGCGAGACTCCGGGCGTGGAGGCCCTCGCCCGGTTCTGGGAGCGCGTGACGGCGACGGTGCCGGACCTCTCGACCACGGTGCTCCTGGGCACCGCGGCGGCCGCGGCCGTCCTGGTCCTCTCCCCCACGCTGTGGCGTCCGGCGCGCAACGTCGTCACCATCGCCCACGAGGGCGCCCACGGGCTGGTCGCGCTCGCGGCCGGGCGGCGGCTGTCGGGCATCCGGCTGCACTCGGACACCTCCGGCCTGACCGTCTCCGCCGGCCGGCCGACCGGCCTGGGCATGGTCCTCACCTGCGCCGCCGGCTACATCGGCCCCGGCCTCTTCGGGCTGGGCGCCGCCGCCCTGCTGTCGGCCGGTCACGCCATCGGGTTGCTCTGGGCCCTGCTGGTCCTGCTCGCGCTGCTCCTCGTGCAGATCCGGAACTGGTACGGGCTGTGGTCGGTGCTGGTCACCGGCGGCATCGTGTTCGCCGCCACCTGGTGGCTTCCCCCGGCCGGGCAGGCGGCGTTCGCCGCTCTCGCCACCTGGTTCCTGCTGCTGGCCGCGCCCCGTGCCGTGCTCGAGCTGCAGACAGCCCGGCGCCGACGTGGGGGCACCGACTCCGACGCCGACCAGCTGGCCCGGCTCACGCCCTTCCCCGCCCTCTTCTGGGTGGGCGTCTTCCTGGTCGTCGACGTTGCTGCCCTGGGTCTGGGCGCGAGGTGGCTGCTCGGCTGAACCCCGGCGAAAGTCGGTTCGTTGTTGGGGATAACGGTCGATCACGGTGCAGAGGGGCGGTGCGCTGCGGACGGCTGCCCGACCGCTGTGCGGGTGGATCACCTGCTGCGGGCATCGTGCAGCGCCCCTGGCGCAGGTGCAGCGCCCCTGGCGCAGGTGCCGCACCCCCACAGCCGGTGAGCCGGAGGCGGGCGGTAGGCGGGGCGCGTCGCTCAGAGGCGGGAGCGCCGGCGGGGTTCGCAGCCGGGGGGCTGCCGCACCGGGTCCACCTTCGGCGCGGGCGGGATGCCCAGCACCAGGTCGGCGTGGTCGACCACCACCTGCCGGCCGTGGTGGCGGATGTCCAGCGGGTCGCCGTCGACCAGCCGGTAGGTGGCCTTGTCCGGTTCCACGGTGACGGTGAGCTTGCGGCCGCGGTACACGACCCGGAAGCGCAACCGGGTGATGCGGCTGGGCAGCCGCGGGGCGAACGTCAGCTCGCCGCCGTGGTCGCGCAGGCCGCCGAACCCGGCGACGGCGACGGTCCACCCGCCGGCCAGCGAGGCGATGTGCAGCCCGTGCCCGGAGTTGGAGTGCAGGTTCTGCAGGTCGGTCAGTGCCGCCTCGGCCCAGTACTGGTGCGCCAGTTCCAGGTGCCCGGTCTCCGCGGCCACGACCGCCTGCTGGCTGGCCGACAGCGACGAGTCCCGGGTGGTGCGCGCCTCGTAGTAGGCGAAGTCGGCGATCTTCTCCTCGAGGGTGAAGGCGTCGCCGCGCAGGTGCAGGGCCATGACCAGGTCGGCCTGCTTGACCACCTGCTTGCGGTAGATCTCGAAGTACGGGTAGTGCAGCAGGAGCGGGTAGTGGCTCTGCGGCGTGCCCTCGAAGTCCCACTCCTCGTGGTGGGTGAACCCGTCGGACTGCATGTGCACGCCGCGCTGGGTGTCGTAGGGCACCGCCATGAGCGAGGCGGCCCGCAGCCACTCCTCGACCTCGTCCCCGGTCACGTCGAGGCGTGCGGCCACCTCCGGCTGGCGGCTCACCGCGGCCGCCGCCTCGCGCAGGTTCCGCTGCGCCATCAGGTTCGTGTAGACGTTGTTGTCCACGACGGCGGTGTACTCGTCGGGCCCGGTGACGCCGTCGATGCGGAAGCCGTGCTCGGGGTCGAAGTGCCCGAGGGAGGCCCACAGCCGAGCCGTCTCGACGAGGAGCTCGGCGCCGAAATCGCGGTCGAAGTCGTCGTCGAGGGTGGCGTGCACGTACCGGGCCACGGCGTCGGCGATGTCGGCGTTGATGTGGAAGGCCGCCGTCCCCGCCGGCCAGTACCCGGAGGTCTCCTCGCCCCGGATGGTGCGCCAGGGGAACGTCGCGCCGTGCAACCCGAGCTCCCGTGCCCGCTCCCGGGCCAGCGGGAGCGTGGAGTGCCGCCAGCGCAGGGCGTCCCGCGCGGCGGAGGGCGCGGTGTAGGTGAGCACCGGCAGCACATAGGTCTCGGTGTCCCAGAACGTGTGCCCGTCGTACCCGGGCCCGGTGAGGCCCTTGGCGGGGATCGCCTGCCGCTCGCCGCGCAGACCGGCCTGCAGGACGTGGAACATCCCGACGCGGACGGCCTGCTGCAGCTCGTCGTCGCCCTCGATCTCGACGTCGGCCTCGTCCCAGTGCTGGGCGAGCAGCTCCCGCTGCTCCTGCAGCAGCCGGTCGAAGCCGGCCAGCTTCGCCGTGGCGAGCGCGGCCTCCACCTGGTCGCGCAGCGCCGGGCCGGACCGGCGGGAGGACCAGCCGTAGGACAGGAACTTGACCAGCTTCAGCGATCCGCGCGGCGGGATGCGGGCGGCCAGCGAGTACCTCGCCAGGTCGCCGACGGCCTCGATGTCCTCGGTGCAGCTGTCCGGGATGTCGATGACGTGGTCCATGCCGGCAGCCATCCGCAGCCGGCTGCGCTTGGTGCGGTGCACGAGCACCGCCCGGCGGCCGCGGGCGGCGGCCAGCTCGCACTGCAGCGGGGAGGCCAGCGCCGCCGCGGCGCGGGGGTCGTCCTGATCGGCGGCCGTGCCGTCCTCGTTCGCCAGGAGGTCCGACTGCAGGGCGACGTAGAGGTCCCCCAGGTCGTCGGTGACCTCCACCTGGTACTCGATCGCGGCGATGGACCGCCGGGCGAGCGACACCAGCCGGGTGCTGGTCACACGCACACAGCGCCCACCCGGCGAACGCCACTCCGTCGACCGGCGCAGCACCCCCGCGCGCAGGTCCAGCGTCCGGCGGTGGTCGATGATCTCGCCGTAGTTCAGGTCGAGCGGCGAGTCCTTGACCAGCAGCCGGATGAGCTTGCCGTCGGTGACGTTGACGACCGTCTGCCCCATCTCGGGGAAGCCGTAGCCCGCCTCGGCGTAGGGCAGCGGCCGCTCCTCGAAGAAGCCGTTGAGGTAGGTACCCGGGACGACGACCGGTTCCCCCTCCTCGAACGAGCCGCGCATCCCGATGTGCCCGTTGGCCAGGGCGAACACCGACTCGTGCACGGCCAGCGAGGCGTGGTCCAGCCCCACCTCGGTGAGCGACCACGGCTCGATCGGGAAGACCGCGCGCCCCTCGGTCACCGCCCCTCCCCCATCAGCTGGTCCAGGTCGGTCACGACGACGTCGGCGCCGGCCGCGCGCAGGCCGTCGGCCTGGCCCACCCGGTCGACCCCCACCACGAAGGCGAAACCCCCGGCGCGGCCCGCGGCGACGCCGGCCAGGGCGTCCTCGAAGACCGCGGCCTCGCGCGGTTCGACTCCCAGGGCGCGCGCTCCCGCGAGGAAGGTGTCCGGCGCCGGCTTGCCGCGCAGCCCCTCCCGCCCGGCCACGACGCCGTCGACCCGGGTGTCGATCAGGTCGGCGAAGCCGCCGGAGGCCACCACCTGACCGCCGTTGGCCGACGCCGTGACCACCGCCGTGGCCAGCCCGGCCTCCTTGACCGCGCGCAGGTAGCGCACCGAGCCCTCGTAGACCTCGACGCCCTGCTCCTCGAGCTCGCGCAGCACCAGCTCGTTCTTGCGGGTGGCCACGCCGGCCACGGTCGCGGCGTCCGGGGCGTCGCCGGCCGCGCCCTCGGGGAGCGTGATGCCCCGGCTCGCCAGGAAGTCCCGGACGCCGTCGGCGCGCGGTTTGCCGTCCACGTACCGGTTGTAGTCCTCCTGCGTGAACGCCGGCGCCGCCGGATCGGTCGCGCGCAGGAACTCGTCGAAGGTCCGCTTCCAGGCCGCCATGTGCACGGTCGCCGTGCGGGTGAGGACGCCGTCGAGATCGAACAGGCACGCACGGACGCCGGCGGGCAGACCGAGCTCTCGCGGAGTGGGCACGGCGCGACGCTACCGGCGACCGATGACACGCACGTGGTGGACCTGCGACGTCCCCGTGTCCACGGCGCGGGCGGCCGACGGGCGCGCGGGGCTGCCGCTGCCTAGGGTCGCGACGGGACGGCACACCGCACCCGACAGGCCGTTCCCCCAGCGATCGAGGGAGAGACCACCATGGCCGACCGGCCCACCCCGCCGAACCCGTACGACTTCCTGCCCCAGGTGCCGGGTTTCGACGTCACGAGCAGCGACGTCACCGACGGGCAGGTGCTGCCCGTGCCGCACGTCAGCGGCGTGATGGGCGCCGGCGGCGAGGACCGCTCACCGCAGCTGTCCTGGTCGGGCTTCCCCGAGGGCACGAAGAGCTTCGCCGTCACGGTCTACGACCCCGACGCCCCGACCGCCAGCGGGTTCTGGCACTGGGCGGTCGCCAACATCCCGGCCTCGGTCACCGAGCTGCCCTCCGGAGCCGGTGACAAGGACTCCCCGCAGCTGCCCGAGGGGGCGCTGCAGCTGCGCAACGACGGCGGGTTCGCCGGGTACGTAGGCGCCGCTCCCCCGGCCGGCCACGGGCCGCACCGGTACTTCGTGGTCGTGCACGCCGTCGACACCGAGCGGCTGGACGTCGACGGCGACACCACCCCGGCCGTCCTGGGCTTCAACCTCTTCTTCCACACGCTCGCGCGGGCGACCCTGGTCCTCACGTACGAGCAGCAGTGAGCCGGGCTGCCGGCGTTCAGGCCTCGGGCGCCGGCAGCTCCGCGACCCCGGTGGTCGCGATCCGGGCGAAGCCGATCCGCTCGTAGACGCGGGCGACGTCGTCGTCACCGGCGGCGAGGAACACCAGGTCGGCCGTCTCGCGGGCGTGGGCGACCAGCGCCGAGACCAGGCCGGCGCCCAGTCCGCGGCCGCGCAGGCGGGGCAGCGTGGCCACCCCCACGACCTCGCTGACCTGGGAGTCGTCGTCGATGTCGATCGGCTGGTGGGAGCCGACCGCCACCGGCTCGCCGTCCTCCATCGCCACCATCATCACGGTGCGGCCGTCGGCGATCCGCTCGCGCAGGACGGCGGTGCGCGCCGCGGCCTCCGGCGAGGTGTCCAGGGGCGCGTCCCCCACGTCGGCCGCGCCGCCGGGGTGGGCGAACGCGATGGCCGCGATCTGCTGGAACCGCGGCAGTGCGGGGTCGTCGGCGCCCACGAGGAACAGCCGCACGCCGACCGGCAGCACCAGGTCGACGGGGTCGTCGGCGACCAGCAGCGGGAGGTCCTCCACCGGCATGCCGGCGGCGCGCGCCGCGGCCGCCACCTCCGGGGAGCACTCGTGGATCCACTCCAGCGCGGCGGGCAGGCCGGCGGCCTGCTGCAGGACGATCGCGGCACGCACGTCCTCGACGGTCACCGGGTTCTCGTCCGCGTCGCGGCGGGGCCGGGCCGGGAAGGGCCAGGCCGGATCGGCGATGGGCACGTCGAGCGCGCCGGCACGCTCGACGCGGGCGTCCGGCAGCGGTGCGGCGGCGAAGTAGCGCTCGATGCACTCGAGCAGTCCCGGGCGGGAAGGCACGTCCCGAACCCTAGACGTGCGGCGCCGTCCGGGGGTCCGCGCACCGCCCGGCGGCAGCCGGCCACACCCGCCCGGGTGACCCGCGCGCAGGCCGCCGGCGGGTCAGACGGCACGATGGTCGCCGTGACGGCTGGGACGCGCGGCTCCATCTCGCCCTACGCGGTGTTCGACCGGGACTCGTGGCGGGCGCTCGCGGCCGGGTCCCGGCTGCCCCTGGACGAGGCCGAACTGGAGGAGCTGGCGTCCCTCGGCGACCGGATCGACCTCGACGAGGTCGCCACGGTCTACCTGCCGCTGGCCCGGCTCCTCGACCTGCACGTGGCTGCCAGCCGCCGGCTGTGGGCCGCGCAGAGCGAGTTCCTCGGGGACTCCACGGCCAAGGTGCCCTTCGTCGTCGCCGTGGCCGGCAGCGTCGCCGTCGGCAAGAGCACGACCTCCCGCCTGCTGCAGACGCTCCTGGCCGCCGGCCCCGGCGCACCCCGCGTGGACCTGGTCACCACCGACGGCTTCCTGCTGCCCAACAGCGCGCTCCAGGAGCGCGGGCTGCTCGGCCGCAAGGGCTTCCCGGAGAGCTACGACCGGCGGGCGCTGCTGCGCTTCCTCGCCGACGTGAAGTCCGGCCGCGAGGAGGTCTTCGCGCCGGTCTACGACCACCAGTCCTACGACATCGTGCCCGACGGCGCGCAGGCCGTGGACCGGCCGGACATCCTCGTCGTGGAGGGGCTCAACGTCCTCCAGGCCGGCCGCCGCCAGGACGGCTCGGCGCCCGAGGTGTTCCTGTCGGACTTCTTCGACTTCTCCGTCTACGTCGATGCCGCCGAGGCCGACATCCAGCGCTGGTACGTGGAGCGGTTCCTGGCCCTGCGGCGGACGGCGTTCCAGGACAGCGGCGCCTACTTCCACCGCTTCGCCGGGCTGACCGACGACCAGGCCCGCGAGACCGCTCTGGACATCTGGTCGGCGGTCAACGGTCCCAACCTGCGGGACAACATCGCTCCCACGCGCTCCCGCGCCCGCCTGGTGCTGCAGAAGGCCGCGGACCACTCGGTCCGCCGGGTGCTGCTCCGCAAGCTCTGACACCGCGCGACACGCCGTGGCGAGCGGGCGGCGCACGCGCCGCGCCGTACCGCTATGGCAGGAAGTGACGACCCCTTCGGGTGATCAGGTGACCTGGATCACGTGACCTGGACCGCTCGACGTGCCGACACTATGGGTGTCGCGTAAGCGACCACGTACTGTTAGTGACTGGCCGGCTTCCTCCCGGCCGAATGGATGTGATCGCCATGTGCGCCCACCGCACGCCCTGCCCCGAGGCCACGAGCGAGGCCCGCGACCTCGCCGCCGTCGTCAGCAGCCACCCCGAGCAGGGGTGGCGGCTGCTGTGCAACGGCGTCGTCCTCTTCGACGACGACGGCGAGCTGCTCCCCGACGGCAGCGCCGTCGGGGACCACCACGTGTGGCTCGCCCCCCAGCCCGTCAGCGCCTGAGTCCTCGGGTCGGCAGGACCGCAAGGCACTGCACGGCACGCCCATGCGCCTGAATGCAGTTGTGCGCGTCGGACAACCGCATCCAGGCGCATGGGCGCAGAAGCACGCCGCACCGTCTTCGGCGTCGGCGTGCAGCGGCGGGCCGGGTCAGACCCCGGCGCCCACGACGTCCGCGGCGGTGCCCAGGTCGTCCGGAGCGCCCTGCGCCCGGTCGGGCACGGTCTCCGGCTCCTGGGGGCCGGTGTCGGCGAAAGCCTCCGGCGGCGGGCACGAGCAGACCAGGTTGCGGTCGCCGTAGGCCTGGTCGACCCGCCGGACCGGGCTCAGGTACCCCCGGCCCCGCAGCGCCGGCACCGGGTAGACCGCCTCCGTGCGCGGGTACGGCCGGCCCCACTCCCCCGCCAGCATCGCCAGCGTGTGCGGGGCGTTGCGCAGCGGGTTGTCGTCGGCGTCGTACTCGCCCGTGGCCACCTTCTCGATCTCGCCGCGGATGTGCACCATCGCCTCGACGAACCGGTCCAGCTCGGCCTTGTCCTCGCTCTCGGTGGGCTCCACCATCAGCGTCCCCGCGACCGGAAAGCTCATCGTCGGGGCGTGGAAGCCGAAGTCGATCAGCCGCTTGGCGATGTCGTCGTTGGTGATGCCGGTGGCCTTGGTGAGCGGCCGGATGTCGAGGATGCACTCGTGGGCCACCAGCCCGCCGGCCCCGGTGTAGAGCACCGGGTAGTGCTCCCGCAGCCGGGTCGCGAGGTAGTTGGCCCCGAGGACGGCGTGCTGGGTGGCCCTGGTCAGGCCGTCGGGGCCCATGAGCCGCAGGTAGGCCCAGGAGATCGGCAGGATGCCCGCCGAACCCCACGGCGCGCCGGAGACGACCGGCCCCTCGCTGCCCGTCCCGACCACCGGGTGGCCGGGCAGGAACGGCACCAGGTGCTCCTGGACCCCGATCGGGCCGACGCCCGGTCCCCCGCCGCCGTGCGGGATGCAGAACGTCTTGTGCAGGTTGAGGTGGCTGACGTCGGAGCCGAACCGGCCGGGGCGGGCCAGGCCCACCATGGCGTTGAGGTTGGCGCCGTCGACGTACACCTGGCCGCCGGCGTCGTGCACCGCGCCACAGATCTCCTGGATGTCGGTCTCGAAGACGCCGTGGGTCGACGGATAGGTGATCATCAGCGCGGCGAGCCGGTCGGCGTGCTGCTCGACCTTGCCGCGCAGGTCGGCGAGGTCGACGTTGCCCGCCTCGTCGCAGGCCACCACGACCACGCGCATGCCGGCCATGACCGCGCTGGCGGCGTTCGTGCCGTGCGCCGAGCTCGGGATGAGGCAGACGTCGCGCCCGGCCTCGCCGCGGGACCGGTGGTAGCCCCGGATGGCCAGCAGCCCGGCGAACTCGCCCTGCGAGCCGGCGTTGGGCTGCACGCTGACCGCCGCGTACCCGGTGACCTCGGCGAGCGCCGTGCACAGCTCGTCGATCAGCCGCGTGTAGCCGCGGGTCTGCTCCGCCGGGGCGAAGGGGTGCAGGTTCGCGAACTCCGGCCAGGTGACGGCGGCCATCTCCGTCGCGGCGTTGAGCTTCATGGTGCAGGAGCCCAGCGGGATCATGGTGCGGTCCAGCGCCAGGTCCTTGTCCGACAGGGCGCGGAGGTACCGCATCATCGCCGTCTCCGAGCGGTGCGCGGCGAAGACCGGGTGGGTGAGGAACGGCGTGCGGCGCCGCAACCCCGCCGGCAGCGCGTCCGCGCCGTCGTCGTCCGGCACGGCGTCGTCGGGAGGGACGCCGAAGGACTCCGCGACGGCGCGCAGGACCGCCGTCGTGGTGGTCTCGTCGCACGCAACCGCCACCGTGTCGTCGTCCACCAGGCGCAGGTTGACGCGCCGGGCGGCGGCCTCGGCGAGGACCTCGGCCGCGCGCCCGGGCACGCGCACCGCGATGGTGTCGAAGTAGGTCTCGTGCACCAGCCGCAGCCCGCCGGCCGTCAGCCAGCCGGCCAGGGTGGTGGCGCTGCGGTGCACGCGGGCGGCGATCGCCGCCAGCCCCTCGGGCCCGTGGTAGACGGCGTAGGCGCCGGCCATGACGGCCAGCAGCACCTGGGCGGTGCAGATGTTGCTGGTCGCCTTCTCGCGGCGGATGTGCTGCTCGCGGGTCTGCAGCGCCAGCCGGTAGGCGACGTCGCCGTCGGCGTCGACCGAGACGCCGACCAGCCGCCCGGGCAGCTGCCGGGCCAGGCCCTCGCGGACCGACAGGTAGCCGGCGTGCGGACCGCCGAAGCCGAGGGGGACGCCGAAGCGCTGACTGGTGCCGCAGGCGACGTCGGCGCCCCACTCCCCCGGCGCCTCGAGCAGCGTGAGTGCCAGCAGGTCGGCGGCGACGACGACGGCGGCACCGGCCTCGTGCGCGGCGGCGGCCAGCGCGCGGTGGTCGCGCACCGCGCCGCTGGCGCCCGGGTAGGACAGCAGGACGCCGAAGGCCCCCGCCTCGGGCAGATCGACCGGCCAGCCCGCGGACAGGTCGGTGACGTGCAGCCGGATGCCGAGGGGCTCCGCGCGGGTCCGCAGCACGCCGAGGGTCTGCGGCAGGGTGTCGGCGTCCACGACGAAGACCGAGTCCGGCCGGGCGCGGCCGGCACGGCGGACCAGGGTCATCGCCTCGGCCGCGGCGGTCGCCTCGTCGAGCATGGAGGCGCCGGCGACGGGCAGGCCGGTCAGGTCGGCGACCATGGTCTGGAAGTTGATCAGTGCCTCGAGCCGGCCCTGGCTGATCTCGGGCTGGTAGGGCGTGTAGGCCGTGTACCAGGCCGGGTTCTCCAGCACGCTGCGCTGGATCACCGGCGGGGTGACCGTGCCGGAGTAGCCCAGACCGATCAGCGAGGTGAACACCTCGTTGGCGGCCGCCCGCTCCCGCAGCAGGGCCAGGACCGCCGGCTCGTCCTCGGCCGGCGGCAGGGCGAGCGGCTCCCGGTCGCGGACGCCCTCGGGCACGCAGGCGTCGACCAGCGACTCCAGCGACGGATGGCCGACGACGGCGAGCATCTCGGCGGTCTCGCCGGGGCGGGGCCCGATGTGCCGGCCGGCGAAGGATCCGGCTGTGTCCAGGGAGGTCAGGGAAGGCAACGGCCCGGCGAGCGGCGGAGGGGTCTTCCCCGTCGCCTCCCCCGCGGCCTCGGCACGGTGCACCATTCGTCCGACGCTACCAGCGACATTTGTCGTATCCGGCCGCGTCGATCGACCGCCCCGGGGCGCGCCCGTCCGGGCGTCAGCCGGGCAGCTCGGCGGCCATGGGCCCGCCCGCCGGCGGCGGCGTCCGAGTGGCGCGGGGACCGACCCGTGGCAGCGGCGGGACGACGGTCGGAGACCCGCAGCGAGCGCAGGTGGAACCGGGCGTCGGCGTGCTGCCGCAGGAGCGCGGCTCAGGTGCGGCCCGGCGTCACGGGGCCGGAACCCGTGCCCGAGCCGCGAACCTCAGGCGGTGGCGGCGCGGCGACGACGGCGCATGGAGAGCTCGTCGTCGGACGGCACGACCTGGCCGCCGTCGATGCGCTCGGCGGGCAGCTCGGCCAGCTCGCCGGACAGCTCCCGGAGCGCGCCCGAGACGGCAATGCCGAAGACGCCTTGGCCGCCGGCCAGCAGGTCGACGACCTCCTCGGCCGAGGTGCACTCGTAGACCGTGGCGCCGTCGGAGAAGAGCGTGACGTTGGCCAGCTCCTTCACGCCGCGCTGGCGCAGGTGGTCGACGGCCTTGCGGATGTTCTGCAGCGAGACCCCGGTGTCCAGCAGCCGCTTGACGACCTTGAGCACGAGGATGTCGCGGAAGGAGTACAGCCGCTGGGTGCCCGAGCCCGTGGCGCTGCGCACGGACGGGGCCACGAGGCCGGTGCGGGCCCAGTAGTCCAGCTGTCGGTAGGTGATCCCGGCAGCGGCGCAGGCGGTCGGGCCGCGGTAACCGACGAGGTCGGTGTCGACCTCGTCGTACTGCGGTGCCCCGACGGCGGCGTCGCTGAACAGCTGACCCTGGGAGCCGTTGCTCTGGTCGCTCACGTCCAGCGTCCTCCTCTGTCCCGCCACCGTCAGCAGCAGGTCGACGGTCCATCGCCCGGGAACCCAGGTGTCACACCGTTGTTGTCCGCCGACGGTAAGCCGGGCCAGGAGGCCGGTCAACTGAGCGGGGCGGCGTGTCGCCACACCTGCCCCATTTGGAGTGATGGTCCGGGGCGCACCTGCCGATAGGAACCTGTTGGGCTCAGGTGGGGTTGCCACCGGAGCCGGAACCGGCTCCGAAGTCCTCCGGCGAGATCTGGTCGAGGAACTCGCGGAACTTCTCGACCTCGTCCTCCTGCTCGTCGGGGATCTCGATCCCCACCTCGTCGAGGAGGTCGTCGGCGCCGTAGATCGGTGCGCCGGTGCGCACCGCCAGCGCCACCGCGTCGGAAGGCCGGGCGCTGACCACGCGCTCGTCACCGAAGACCAGCTCGGCGATGTAGATGCCGTCGCGCATCTCGGTGATGTTGACCGCCTCCAGCTCCGCGCCCAGCGTCCGCACGACCTCGCGGAGCAGGTCGTGCGTCATGGGGCGGGCCGGGCGGACACCCTGCTGCTCGAACGCGATGGCGGCTGCCTCGACGGCGCCGATCCAGATGGGCAGGTAGCGCTCACCCTGCGTCTCCTTGAGCAGCAGGATGGGCTGGTTGCCCGGCAGTTCGACGCGGACGCCGACGACTCGAAGCTCCTGCACGGTGCGGCTCCTCGGCTGCGGCCCGGGGGGTCGGGCGGGACGGTCTGGACAGGCGGCCGGTCACTGTCGGGCCGTCGACGGGATCGGACGGCGACGGCTCCACGGTACGCCCGGTCAGGGGCGCAGGAGGTCCCGCAGGCGCGTCTCGAGCAACGCCGTGTGCAACTGCGCGGACAGCGCGGCCAGTTCGGTCAGCTTCTCGGTGGCGCGCGTGCGCGCCTCCTCGGACCGGGCCCGCAGGACCGGTGCGACGAGCTGCTCCACGAGCCCGGCCTCGCGCTCCACCGCACTGCGGTAGACCCGCAGGTGGCGGGGCTCGATGCCGTGCCGGGCCAGCCCCGCGGCCGCCCGGGCGATGGGCAGGTCGCCGGCCGGGTGCCGCCCGTCGGCGTCGGTCGAGAGCAGCCCGAACTGGACGCAGTCGGCCAGCTGCCCGGGCTCGAGACCGGCGGCCCGGGCGAACTGCTCCGGGGTCAGCGGCGCCTCCTCCCCCTCCCCCGTCGAGGCGGGGGGTGGCGGGGCGGCGGCCGACGTGCCGGGCAGCGGCTCACCGCGGTCCAGCGCGTCCAGGTGGTCCTTGATGACCCGCAGCGGCAGGTAGTGGTCCCGCTGCGCGGTCAGCACGTAGCGCAGCCGGCTCACGTCGGCCCGCGAGAACTTCCGGTACCCCGACGGCGTGCGCTGCGGGTGGACCAGGTCCTCGGACTCCAGGTAGCGGATCTTGCTGATCGTCACGTCGGGGAAGTCGTCGCGAAGAACAGCCAGCACCTCACCGATGGTCAGGCGTGGCGTGTGCTGGTCGGCGGCGTCCCCGAGCGCGCGGTCGCGCTCGGGCACGCCCACTAGCGAGCGGCCGGCTCGCCGGTGCGCGGGCCGGTGAGGTACACGAGCCGGAACTTGCCGATCTGCACCTCGTCGCCGCCGGCCAGGTTCGCCACGTCCACCGGCTCACGGTTGACGTAGGTGCCGTTGAGGCTGCCGACGTCGTGCACCGAGAAGCCACCGCCCTCGCGGTGGAACTCGACGTGCCGGCGGCTCACCGTGACGTCGTCGAGGAAGATGTCGCTGTCGGGGTGGCGCCCTGCGGTCGTCACGTCCTGGTCGAGCAGGAAGCGGCTGCCGGCGTTGGGGCCGCGCTTGACCACCAGGAGCGCCGACCCGGCGGGCAGCGACTCGACGGCGGCGTGCGCCTCCGGGGTCTCGGTCGCCTCCGGCTGCTCGCCGGAGTCGTCACCGCCGACCTTGGGGATCACGCTGGTCGACTCGCCGACGCGCTCGGGAGCGAGAGCCGAGCCGCACTGCGCGCAGAAGCGACTGCCCTCGGGGTTCTCGTGGCCACAGCGAGTGCAGTGCACGTTGCTTCTCCTCCGGTGCGAGGGGCCCGCCGCGGGCCTCGGTACGGGCCGCGGGCGGCCGGCGGACGGTGGGCCGGTCAGCCCTCCGTGGTCGGCCGCCGCGGGAGCGGCGGACCGTGGGTCATGGAACCAGCCGGTCGGCCCGAGGGTCAACCGGACGTGCAGTGCGGGGCGGATGGGTTTCCCGCAGGTGACCCGGGTGGATCCGCCCCTTTCGAGATCATAGTGAGGCCGACCGGGAGTCAGCCTCCCGGCTGCCCGGTCACGAACCGTCGACCAGGGCCTGGTAGGCGGCGGCGTCGAGCAGCTGACCCAGCGGGTCACCGCCCTCGCCGGGGACGGCGATGTCGACCAGCCAGCCCTCGCCGTAGGGATCGGAGTTGACGGTCTCGGGGGCGTCGGCGAGCCGCTCGTTGACCGCGGCGACGGTGCCGGCGACCGGCGCGTAGAAGTCCGACACGGACTTGGTCGACTCCACCTCGCCGATGGCCGTCCCCGGCGCCACCTGGGCGCCGACCTCGGGCAGCTGGACGAAGACGATGTCCCCCAGCGCGTCCTGCGCGTGGTGGGTGATGCCGATCCGGACGACGGTCGACGTGCCGTCGGTGCCCTGGACCAGCGCCCACTCGTGCTGGTCGGTGTAGCGGCGGTCGTCGGGCGTGCTCATGCGGCGGCGTCTCCTCGTGAGGGAATGGAACGGCGTCGGTGCAGGGGCCCGCCTCGAGCGGAGCGAGAGGTGGGGGGCACCGAGGTCCTTACTCGGTGTCGGGGGCAGCGTATTGAGGTCGGTCGAGCGGCCGCAACGCGTCCACCACCAGCAGGTCGGACTGGCTGATCTGCACGCTGCCACCGCGGCCGCCGATCAGCTGCACGACCCCACCGGGGATGTTCATGGCGGTCGCCATGTTCTGGGGCTCTCCGATGACGACGAACTCGTAGGGCGAGCTGAGGTCCGTGCCGTCCACCTGCAGGTCCCCGGCCTTCCCCGTGACCGCCGAGGACAGCCCGATCCGGACGCCGTCGACCTGCATCGTCTCGGCCCCCGCGCCGCGCAGCTCCTGGATCACCTCGAGCAGGTCGGTGACCCGCACGTCGCCGGCGGGATCGCGGATGGCGAGCGTCATCCCCGGCCCCTGCGCGGGCAGCGTGCCGTTGAGGATGCCCAGCTCCTGCGCCCGCTGCCGCGCCTCCTCCAGGGCGGTCCCGGTGCGGCTGCCGGACCCGTTGAGCTCCTGCAGGGCCGAACGCTGCTCGGAGAGCTGCTGGCGGAGCCGGTCCTCGCGCAGGTTGAGCTCGTCGAGGATGCGCACGAGGTCCTCCTCGCGCGCGCCGGCCAGCACCTGGGCCTCGTCGGCGTTGCGGACCTGCACGGCGAGGGCGAAGCCCAGCAGCAGCGACAGGACGCCGATGAGCGCGGCAGCGACCAGGTCCCGCCGGCGGCGGGCCGTGCGCAGCGGGCCGGGTCCGACCTCCCCCGGTGCGACCGCCGGCTCGGCCGGGTCCGTCGCCGCGGGCCGGGCCGGCTCCGGCGGCGCCCCCGGCGGGGGTACCGCCGGCTCG